>NC_007333.1:3597500-3642249 GCF_000012405.1 Thermobifida fusca YX | reverse complement strand
GTGGACTCGGTTGTGCATGAGATTCCGTCCTCCCCGCGCCATGCGAACCTTGTCGGGGAACGACAGTCCACAGGATTGGCGAGTTTTCCACAAGTTATCCACTGCGTTATCCACAACCTTTCGCGACGTTGTCCACAGCCTGTGGTTATCCACATTTCCCAGTTGAGACCCTGTGGGTAACGTCGGTGATCATGGCTTTCCCCGTGGGCTGGGAGGGGTGAGACGGCTCTCACGCAGGGACGAGGTTATCCACAGCTTAGGTCCCTGTGTGGGTTATTCGCAGCCTGTGGACAGAGGTTTTCCACAGACCGCGTGGTTCGTGGAAAACTCCGGCGTGGGCGTGTCGCAGCGGCATAGTCGATTTGACCTGCGGAAGCTCAACCCGTATCTTCTTTGTGCTTACGTCGGTATCCGTCCGTGCCGTGGTGCAGAGAAACCGGATCTCCGCCCGTGACTCGCACCACACAGTGCGCGGCGGAGCGGCCGAGCGGGCGATGTTCCAGCTCGTCCCCGCAGCAGCAGGAACACACGGACCGCCGCACGGTCGGCTGGTTCGCGTCGTATGTACTTCCGGAACGCCCCTGGAGTTAAGCAGTGAGCAAGCGTACGTACCAGCCGAACAATCGGCGTCGCGCCAGGACCCACGGTTTCCGGCTGCGCATGCGTACCCGTGCCGGCCGCGCGATCATCGCTGCGCGTCGGCGCAAGGGGCGCAAAGCGCTGACCGTCAGCCACTAGGCGTCAGCAGTCAAACGTGCAACGGACCGGTCTGCCCGCTTAGGCAACCGGTCCGATTGCTGTTGTTCGAGGGTGTTCTGAACCGATGCTGTCTCCACGCAACCGCATGCGGCGTCGCGCCGATTTCGACACCGCCCTGCGTCACGGGCGGCGGGCCGGCCGGAACGCTCTCAGCGTCGCTCTCTTCGTTCCGCAGGACACTCCAGACCAGCCAGGTGGAGACGCACCTCCTCGCGTCGGGTTCAGCGTCAGCAAGGCGGTGGGGAAAGCCGTCGTCCGCAAACGGGTCCAGCGGCGGCTGCGTCACCTCATGCGGGAGCGGGTCGGCTCCCTCCCCGCAGGTAGCCTGCTAGTGGTACGGGCTAAACCCCAAGCCGCGCTTCTCGACTACAGCGAACTGGCCGCCCAGTTGGACAGTGCGCTGCGCGCGGTGACCCGCCCCCGCGGACAGTCGTCACACCGTACCCGCGCTTCGCGCGAGGCCACGTCCGCACACACCACGGCAGTGGGAGAACAGCCGACCCAATGACACGCGACAGACCCACCTTGCTCGCCCGGGTGTTGATTCTGCCGATCCGGGGCTACCAGCGTTGGATCAGTCCGCTCTTTCCACCGGTCTGTCGTTTCTACCCCTCGTGCAGCAGTTACGCGGTCGAGGCACTCCGGGTTCATGGGGCCGGACGAGGACTGTGGTTGACCATCCGCAGACTTGGCAAATGTCATCCGTTCCATCCCGGCGGGCTTGATCCAGTCCCGCCGCGGAGAAACGAGAGTGGCACAGAGATCAGTGACGCGAGGCCTGGCAGCGACGGGGAAGCCTCCCCCGGCGCACCGGGTCTGTGAAGTCAGCGAACAAGGGAGATAGCCGGTGCTGGACTGGCTCTACAACATCGTCGGCCAGGTGCTGGTCTGGATCCATTCCGGTCTCAGCATCTTCCTCGACCCCGACAGCGGGTTGGCGTGGGGACTGTCGATCGTCCTCCTCACCATCCTTGTGCGTGTCCTGATGATTCCGCTGTTCGTCAAACAGATGAACACGCAGCGGAAGCTTCAGGAACTCCAGCCCAAGCTCCTCAAGGTGCGCGAGCGGTACAAGAACGACAAGCAGCGCCTCCAGCAGGAGCAGATCAAGATCTACCAGGAGAGCGGAACCAACCCGCTCATGGGGTGTCTGCCGCTGCTGCTGCAGATGCCGGTCTTCTTCGCCCTGTTCAACGTCCTCCGCCAGATCGCTGAGGGGGAGGCCAAGTTCGGCTTCACCCAGGAGCTGGCGAACAGTGCGCAGAGCGCGCTGATCTTCGGCGCTCCGATCGCCGCGCACTTCACATCCTCGGCTGACGAGCTGGCCGCCTTCGGGGCTGACCCGATCATGGCCAAGGTGATCATCGCAGTCGCCTGCGTGATCATGGGCACCACGACCTTCCTGACCATGCGCCAGAGCATGAGCCGGACGCTCAAGCAGCCGGGGATGGAAGACAACCCGATGGTGCAGTCGCAGAAGATCATGATGTACATCGCGCCGGCGTTCGGGCTGTTCGGTCTGGCGATGCCGGTCGGTGTCCTGATCTACTGGGTCACCTCCAACCTCTGGACCATGGGCCAGCAGCACTTCCTCTACCGCAAGTTCCCTCCGGTTGCGTCGGACGGTGGGGAGAAGAACAAGGCCGGAGTCTCTGCGACGGGCAAACCCGGATCGACTAAGCGTGGTCAGCAGTCTGAGAAACCGGAACAGCCTAAGATCGAACGTAAGCAGCCGAAGAGGCAGCCAAGGTCCAAGAGGACCGGCGGGAAGTAGATCCGGCGGATCCCCAAGAGATCCTTGTACTTCACTTCCGCTGCGTGGGTGCGTAGGCGAGAGCCCCTGACGCGTATCCGCGCAGCGCACTGCGTACAGGGCCGCGATATAAGGAGAAAGCTTGTCGTGAGCGACAGCAACACCGGAGGCGGGGCGAACTCTGCGGTAGCGGTGGCCGAGAAAGCAGAAGAGACCGCCCCTATTGACATCGAGGCACTCGAGCGGGAAACCGATATTGCCGCCGACTACATCGAGGGCCTCCTCGACATCGCCGATTTCGATGGTGACATCGATATGGATGTCGAAGGAGACCGTCCCCTGGTCTCCGTGGTAGGGGTGACCATCAAGGAACTGGTGGGAGAGCGTGGTGAGGTTCTGGAGGCGCTCCAGGAGCTCACTCGTCTTGCTGTGCACCGGGTCACCGGCACCCGGAGCCGGCTCATGCTCGACATCGGCGGCTATCGCGAATCTCGGCGCAAGGTCCTTCGGAAACTGGGCGCCGAGGTGGCCAGAGAAGTCAAGCGGACCGGCAAACCCAAGAAGCTCACTCCGATGACTCCTTTTGAACGGAAAGTGGTGCACGACGCCGTGGCGGCGGCGGGTCTGCACAGTGAGTCTGAGGGTGAGGAGCCCAACCGTTGCGTGGTGGTTTACCCGGTGGATTGAGCCATAGCACCTCCAGATCGGGTGCTGCATGTTTCACGTGAAACATGCAGCACCCGATTTTTTTTAGGGGAGGATAGAGCAGTACCTGGAGCTGCGGAGACGTCGCCGTGTCAGCGCAGGTGCAGGGGGCGGCCCCAAGAACAGGGCAGAAACCCACATAAGATCAGGTGGGGTGGTCGTTTCGCGGTGGTCAATCCCAGAGACCTTCGGTCGCCACTCCGCTCGTAGCTGCTGACCCGGCTGAAAGCCAAGGTGGTGACTGATGACCGAACATGTCGTCCCGTCCGACGCGGCTCGGGAGTTGTTCGGTGAGACCTTGCCGGTGGCGCAGCGGTACGCCGAGCTGCTCGCAGACGTGGGGGTCGCTCGGGGCCTGATCGGTCCCCGTGAGGTTCCCCGGCTGTGGGAGCGCCACCTGATGAACTGTGCTGTCGTCGAAGAGCTCATCCCCAAGGGCGCCGATGTCATCGACCTTGGTTCCGGTGCTGGACTCCCCGGGGTGGTACTGGCGATCCTGCGCCCTGACCTGTCGGTGACTCTGCTGGAGCCGCTGCTGCGGAGGACCGTCTTCCTCAACGAATGCGTGGAACTCCTCCGCTTGGACAACGTCAGGGTTTACCGTGGACGTGCAGAAGAAGTCCACGCCAAGTTGAGAGCGGATATCGTCACGGCGCGCGCGGTGGCTCCACTGCCCAAACTCATCGGCTGGGCACTGCCGCTCCTCCGGAAGGGGGGAAGCCTGCTCGCGTTGAAGGGGGAGCGAGCCGAGGCTGAACTGGAGGAAGCCCGCCACGAATTGGCTCGACAGCGCCCTAACATCGCAGACGTCATTCGGGTGGGGGGCGGTAAAGTCGATCCAGCTACCACGGTCGTTCGCGTCACGGTCACGACTGCTCTCGAGACCGGAACCAAGGCGGCCCCGTCCAGGTCCCCACGCAAGCCGGGCGGTAGGAAGAAGCGCGGACGAAAGAGGTGAACTCTTCGTGCCCCACAACCAATCCGATGGCGCCCACGTTTCACGTGAAACCTTCTACTACCAGACGAGTGGCGCCGTCTCAGCAGACATCTCCATGTCCGGTGCGCATGTTTCACGTGAAACCGCGCTTGACCGAAGCTCCTCCCCCGCAGTCGACGAAAGTCTCGCTGCGGACTTCGACACCCCGATCGCCCGTGCTGCCCAAGCTGCGATGAGTGTGCGTGGACGTATGGGTGAGACGTGGCCGCGTCCCGAGCGGTGCCGCATCATCAGCGTGGCCAACCAGAAGGGCGGTGTCGGCAAGACGACCACCACGGTGAACCTCGCGGTGGCGCTTGCGATGCACAACAACCGGGTGCTGGTCGTCGACCTCGACCCTCAAGGGAACGCATCCACAGCCCTGGGAATGGAACGTTCCCCCGAGTCCCGTTCCATCTACCATTGCCTGGTTGAGGACGAAGAACTCCGGGCGTTGGAGCGCCCTGTGCCTGGGGTGCCGAATCTGCGGTGCGTTCCAGCCACGATCGACCTGGCTGGCGCGGAGATCGAACTGGTCTCCCTCGTCGCGCGGGAGTCCCGGCTGAAGCGGGCCTTTGAAGCGTACGACGTCAGCGAACTCGACTACATCCTGATCGACTGCCCGCCGTCGCTGGGACTGTTGACCGTCAACGCCATGGTCGCCTGCGAAGAGGTGTTGATCCCCATCCAGTGCGAGTACTACGCGTTGGAAGGGGTGGGGCAGCTGCTGAAGAACATCGAGCTGGTGAAGTCGCACCTCAACCCGGGGCTCTTCATCTCGACGGTTCTCCTCACGATGTACGACGGCCGTACCCGGCTGGCAGCGCAGGTGGCAGAAGAGGTGCGGAGCCACTTCGGGGACGTGGTGCTGCGGACGATGATCCCGCGGAGTGTCCGGGTGTCCGAGGCCCCCAGCTACGGCCAGTCGGTGATGACCTACGACCCGGGATCGTCCGGCGCCATGGCGTACCTGGATGCAGCTCGTGAACTGGCTTTCCGAGCACAGAGCCGGGTGGAGAACCAGTGAAGCGAACCGCTCAGGGAGCTGAAGGGAGACGGCGTTGAGCCAACAGCGGCGCGGTCTTGGCAAGGGGTTGGGAGCGCTCATCCCGCAGGGACCGCCCACATCGGTGCTCGGAGGAGCTGCCCGGCCTGGCGCTCCCGGAGCAGCCCACGAACCCCGGACCATCGACGGAGCCTATCTGGAGGAGATCCCCGTCGACGCGGTGATGCCCAACCCTCGGCAACCGCGACAGTACTTTGACGAGGAGGCACTAGAGGAACTCACCGCGTCCATCGCCGAAGTCGGACTGCTCCAACCCATTGTCGTCCGCAAACTGGACGGGAGCCAGAGCGACAGCACCGCCAAATACCAATTGATCATGGGAGAACGGCGGTGGCGGGCAAGCCAGCGGGCCGGACTGGAGAAGATTCCGGCGATCGTCCGGGAGACCTCCGACGACGATATGCTCCGGGACGCGCTGTTGGAGAACCTGCACCGCCAGGAGCTCAACCCGCTGGAAGAAGCCGCCGCCTACCAGCAGCTCCTCGACGACTTCGGGGTAACCCACGAGGAGCTCGCCAAGCGGCTCGGACGCTCCCGCCCCCACATCAGCAATACGCTCCGGCTGCTCAACCTCTCCCCGGCCGTGCAGCGCAAGGTGGCCGCCCGGGTGATCAGCGCGGGCCACGCCCGGGCACTGCTCGCGGTGGAGGACCCCGAGCTCCAGGACCACCTCGCGCACCGCATCATCACGGAAGGGCTCTCCGTGCGCGCGCTGGAGGAGATCATCGCGCTCGGCGAGATCAAAGCCCCGACGAAGCAGCGCCGGGCGACAGTGCGGCAGCCCTCTCCGGAACTCGAGGAAGTGGCCAACCGGCTCTCTGACGTTTTCGACACCCGGGTGAAGGTCAACATGGGCCGGAACAAGGGGAAGATCGTCGTGGAGTTTGCGACCAAGGAAGACTTGGAGCGGATCCTCGCCACGATGGCCCCCGGGCTGCTCGCCGAGAAGTAATCCGGGCTCAGGAGAGAGACAAGCGGGCCGCGGGAGACAGTGGTGTCGGGTTGCAGCAGCAACCGCGCACCTGCTCTCCCGCGGCCCGCTTGGTGTTTCGTGTTTCACGTGAAACACGGAGCGGAGTGCTGTGGGGTTACAGGAACTCCTCGAGCTCCTTCTCGATGACGCGCTTGGGCTTAGCGCCAACGAGCTGCTTGACCACTTCGCCGTTCTTGTAGAGGTTGAGGGTGGGCAGGCCCATCACCCCGTACTGGCGCACGGTGTCCGGGTTCTGGTCGGCGTTGATCTTGACGACAGTGAGCTTGCCCTCCTGCTCTTCAGCGATCTGCTCCAGCACCGGGGCGATCATCTTGCAGGGAGCGCACCACTCGGCCCAGAAGTCGACCAGGACCGGCAGCTTGCTCTTGAGGACGACCTCCTCGAAGGTGTCGTCGGTGACATTCTGAATGGTGGCCATTCAGCTAGCTCCTCATCGTCGGGGTGGAAAAAGACAATTCGTCACACGGGGCGGATCGCTCGTGCTTATCCGGCCTCTTCGGTCAGGTAGCGTTCCGCGTCCAAGGCCGCAGCACATCCGCTTCCCGCCGCGGTAATAGCTTGACGGTAACGGTGGTCGACCACGTCGCCGCAGGCGAACACACCGGGGATGTTGGTATGGGTGGTGGGCGAGTCGACCTTCAGGTAGCCCTGTTCGTCGAGTTCGAGTTGGCCCTTGAAGAGCTCCACGCGGGGGTCGTGACCGATCGCGATGAACAGTCCGCTGATGTTGAGGGTGCTCTCCTCACCCGTCACCCGGTTGCGCAGTCGAACCGCGTGGACGCGGGTGTCGCCGAGGATCTCAACGACTTCGGTGTTCCAGAGGAACGAGATCTTCTCGTTGGCGAAGGCGCGCTCCTGCATGATCTTGCTGGCGCGCAACTGGTCACGGCGGTGGATCACCGTCACCGAGCGGGCAAACCGGGTGAGGAAGATTGCTTCCTCCATGGCGCTGTCGCCGCCGCCGACCACGGCAATGTCCTGGTCGCGGAAGAAGAATCCGTCGCAGGTAGCGCACCAGGAGGTACCGCGGCCAGAGAACTCCTCTTCACCTGGAACGCCGAGCTTGCGGTAGCCGGAGCCGGTCGCGACGATCACCGCGCGAGCGTAGAAGGTCTGGTCGCCGGCCTTGACCACTTTCGGGTTGGCGGTGAGGTCCACCTCGGTGACGTCTTCCGGAACGAGCTCGGCTCCGAACCGCTCAGCCTGCTTACGCATGTTGTCCATGAGCTCGGGGCCCATGATCCCGTCCGGAAAACCGGGGAAGTTCTCCACCTCGGTGGTGTTCATGAGAGCGCCACCCGCGGTGATGGCGCCTTCAAAGACCAGAGGCTTCAGTTCGGCACGGGCCGCATAGATGGCCGCGGTGTACCCCGCAGGCCCGGAGCCGATGATGATCACATTACGGACGTCACTCACAGTGGTCAGACCCCTTGCGCACTCGTGCTTGTGTTGGACAGGACGCTGTTCACTTCAACCGATGGTAGGCGTCGGCGATTCCCTGGGAGCACGGTGATGCAAGGAGGCCGACCGTCGCCTGTTCCGGTTTCCTCAGCGCAGGGTGGTGCGGCGCAGAAACCGGGTGAGCCACATCACTCTCAGTGATTGGGGAGCGATGCGGTATCCCGTACCGCGGACGTGGGGTCATCCTCTTCCGCGCACCCCGGCTCAACCACGCGGACCGTATAACCGTCCGTCTCGCTGTCAAGAGCCGCCGGAAAGAACATAATCCATGCCGGTTGGCCCTCATACGAGGCGAGGTCCACGAGAGCCGGAGCGCCGTAGGTGTCGCTGAGCGTGTGCGCGCACGACGCAACGTCAGCGGGTACCGCGCTGTCCGGTTCTAGGGAGAGGCTTTCCTCGCCCTCTCCCGTGGTTAGGCTGGCGCGCTCGAGGACCGAGGCCCCCTGGGTGGCGAGATTGTCCGCGGTGTAGTCGGTGCCGCTGGACACCACGGAGATCCGGTAGGGCAGCGCGGCGTGCGGAGAGGAGGCAGGAGGCGGCTCCGCCGCGGTTCCGGGGTCGGCGGGCGGGTCAGCGGTGAAGAGGCCACTGACCGCCGCGGCACCCGCGCCGAGCACGAAGACGGCTGCTGACGCGGCGACCAGGAACGGCATCCAGCGGGCAGGACCGCGTGGCCGGGGCAGCGGCCGCACTTTCGCGGTCTCGTCGATCGACGCCTCGGGGGCGACCGCAGGGCGGGAACGAGCGGCATGCTTCTTCGCCTCGGCCCGCAACGCTTCATCGATGCGGTCGACGAGCCCTTCAGGCATGGGCGGTACCGGGGCGGAGGCCAGGATCTGCGAGACCTCACGCAGCGCGGAGAGCTGAGCGCGAGCCTCCTCCGACTCGGCAAGCCAGGCGCGTACCTGCTCCTCCTTGGCTTTGTCGTTCAGCTCTCCCTCAGCGAAGAGCGCGAGGGTCTCGGGGTCTACGTGAGACGTCACGATCTCCTGCCACCTCCTTTCGGAGATGGGACGTTTGACGAGTCGCTGGGGTTCCTGAGATGGGCGAGATATGGGAGAAGCCTAGCGCGGCCTCGCGCACACCGGCTCTTCACGGTACCCGGAGCGACGTCGAGGATTTTTGCGGCATCCTCGACCCGGTAGCCGAGCATGTCGACGAGGACCAGGGCGAGGCGCTGCTCCACGGGAAGGTACCCCAGGGCAGCGTGGACGTCGAGGGAGGTGTCGCTGCGGCCGGTGGGGTCGGGCGCGGACCGGCCCCGCTCGTTGGAGAGAAGGTCGAGCGCAGTGTCCTCGGTGGGCACGGCGGGGCGGACCATTTTGCGGCGCAGCCGGTCGTGGCAGGCGTTGATGACGATCCGGTGCAGCCACGTGCTGACCATCGCCTCCCCCCGGAAGCGGTGTGCGCTGCGGAAAGCAGAAAGGAAAGCATCCTGCAGCGCGTCGGCGGCCTCTTCCTGGTCGCCTAGAACCCGGATCGCTACTGCCCACAGCCGAGCGTGGTGCCGTTTGACCAGTTCGCTGAAGGCGTGCTCGTCACCCTGATTGTGCCTGAACAGTAGCTCGTTGTCGGGGATCTCCTGAACTGCGTCGGTCACCGTGTTCACTGAATTCCGCGTAGTTCGACCTCGTTGATGGTGCCCCGGTATTTGCCACCGTCCTGGGAAAGAGGGGAGACGAACCAGACCACCACGTACTGTCCGGTAGCGGGTTCGTCCAGCTTAATCGGCACCTTTCCGGTTACTCCAGCGCCCTGCCACACAGGTTTCTCGTCCTCTCCCGGGGCCCCACCGGAGTCGTTGCGCACATACAGCTCGGCGCTGTAGGTGCCGCTGCCGAAGGTGATGTCCACCTCGTGGATCTCCACTTCGGTGCCCATGTCGATAAGCAGGCCGACACCGTCCTTGTAGTTCCCGAAAGCGGCACTGTTGTAGCCCTCGGTGTTCCAGTGGGTTGAGGGATCCCCGTCGATGGTGTTGGGGGCTTTGTCGTCGTGTTCGCTGTTGTCACCCGCGGGAGGCGGGTCAAAACCTGTCGCGCCCACCGGGGTGAGCACAACGAGCTCGGTCTCTTCGCTTTTGTCGCCAGGGACGTCGGCGGTCTGCGTCCCGGAAGTGTCCCGCATCGAGCTGCCGAGCATCCAGGCGCCCATCACCACGGCGACGAAGACCAGGAGTGCCACAGCACCGATGAGGATCCGGTTGGTGAGGGAGCCCTCAGTGGCCTGGGGGGTGCGGTGGCGGGAGGAACGGGAAGTCCGAGGTGTGGACGACGCGGCCGCGGCCACGTCGAGCTGGCCGGAAATGCGGGAGGTGCCCCTGGGCGGTGGCGGCGGAGAGGCCACTTGGGCCATGGGGATAGGAACCACTCGGGGCACGTCGGCCAGGGCGTCGACGAGCTCTTGCGGGGTGCGCAGCGGCGGGTATCCGCTCTCGGGGAAGGCCGCGCGACAGACGATGGTGTTGAGGACGTCGGGAATGCCCGCAACCACTTGGGCGGGTTCGCACGGCCGTCCGGAGACGATCGGGGCGGGACGCAGCGCGGTGGCTTCTGGCCCAGGCCAGTAGCCGGTGAGCGCGGCGTACAGCAGTCGGCCCAGTCCTTGGGCGTCGGTGCCCTGCGGGTCGTCGACGGTGATGTTGTGCAGGGCAGCGTCGAGGCCGAGACCGATCACCTTGACGGCGCCGCCGACGCTCCACACCAGTTTGTCCGGGGTTAACCGCAGGTGGTGGATGCCGACTTGGGCGGCCGCGGCGAGGGCTTCGGCTGCCTCGGCGATGAGGCCCGCGGCGCGTTCAGGTTCCAGGGGCCCGTTGCGCAACAGGTCCGACAGGGTGGTTCCGGAGATCCACTCTTGGACGACATACGGGGTGGGGCCGGACTCGTCGGCGTCGAACACCTGGGTGACGCGGGCGTCGGAGACACGGCTGGCCGCGCGGGCAGCACGGACCACCTCACTGGTACGGCTGAAGCCGTCAGCGAACGTCCAAGCCCCGACGGGGCGCGCGAGTGTTTCGTCGGTCGCCTTCCACAGTGAGGCTCCGCTAGTCTCGCTCACCAATTCGTCCAGTCGATAACGATTGGCGAGCCTCGCGCCGGGCTCAATCATGAAGGTGCTCATACCGGGAGTGACGGACGGGAGGGGTGACGTGAGGCTGACCTCCCTGCTGCCGGGCCATAGCGCCTGTCCCCGACCTCCCTCCGGGCAGCTGAGAAGAAACCGAACTTTAGGGCAGAGTCACGCCGTCCCATGCTAAGACGCTTGACCGTGCCTGTTGGAGGACACGGTCGGGGAACATTGGGAAATATCGTGTGCAAACTGGGACCTCCGTGGGGTGGGGAGGGGCGCGGGGTTTCGGCGATCAGCGCTCGCAACGACGAGCACACACCGTTTCCCCAGCTTGGGTGACTTGCATCACTCTAGTGTGGAGTGGTGGTGGACAAGAGGGGCGGACCGAACCAGCCGGTCTGCGACCACGGTAGAGCCAGACCTGCTGGGAGGGAATAGCCCATCGGTCCGGATCCCGCGAACACCACCACACCGAACACTACGCCGGGAACCGCCCTCGCGCGCAACCACCAAGATCCGCAGTGTGGCGCGTCGCCCGCCCCGGTGCAGCCGGCGGAGGAACTGTCCGCGAAAAATCCCCGTCCACCGCGGCCGTTACCGGCGCAACCGGGACTTGACGAGCTCCATCACCGCGCTCAGCTCATCGATCCGCAGCAGCTTGGCCGCTACCAGGAACACGGGGAGCCCTGCCAGGCAGCCCACCACGGGCGCACCGATGTTGACGGCCAGCCCCGAGACGAACCACGACTGGAACAGAACCAGCACGCCCCAGCCCACAACCACGCTGGGTGCGGTCGCCAGGTAGAGCCGGACCAGCGTGCTGGCGATACGGCGCCCGTCCAAACCGCCCAGCCGGCGGCGGAGGATGAGCCCGCCGAGGAACACTCCCACCAGGAACGAGGACATGAACCCGCCGGCCACGCCAACCACCACGAAGTGCGGCGGCAGCAGCCAGGACGCGGTCAGCGCCAGCACGCCGTGCACGGCGATGTTGGCGATCCCCAGGAACGCGGGGGTGCGGGTGTCGCCCAGCGCGTAGAACACACGCAGCATCAACTGGAAGACGCTGAACGGCAGCAGGCCGAGCGACATCACCATGAGGATGTAACCGATGTTGGCAGCGTCGCTGTCGCCGGTGTTGCCGTGGGCGAACAGCAGCACCGTGATCTCCGTGGCGTACAGCGAGATCGCCAGCGACAGCGGCACCAGGATCAGCGCGGAAACTCGCAGCGTACGGGAGAACCCGGCACGCACCTCGTCCCAACGCTGGTCGGCAGCGAACGCGCTCATCTGCGGCAGCAGCACCGTGATCAACGAGACCGCGATGATCGCGTACGGCAGTTGGAAAAGCTGGTAGGCGTAGCTGTAGGCGGTGAGACCGGCGCCCGCGTCCGCTGACCCGTGCGCATTCGCGGCCACGTTGGCCCCGGTGGCGATCTGGGAGGTGATCACGAAACCCAACTGGGTGGTGAGCGTGTACAGGAACATCCACCCGGCCGTGCGCAGGGCCTCCCCCAGCCCGGAGCCGCGCAGGTCCAGCCGGGGCCGCCACCGGTATCCCGACCGCCACAGCGAGCCCAGCAGCACCACCGTCTGCAGCACCATGCCGCAGCTCGTGCCCGCGCCCAACAGGATCTTGTCGGCGGTGGTCACCGTCTCCACTGTGCTTCCGGTGCCCACCATGAGGAACAGCACCCCGACGGCGATGATCACCAGGTTGTTGAGCACAGGGGCCCATACCGGAGCGCCGAACTTGCCCCGGGTGTTGAGCATGGCGCTGATGAGACCGCTCATCCCGACGAAGAACACCTGGGCGAGCAGGAAACGCGCCAGGTAGACCGACACCTCGGCCTGCGCAGGCAGGAAGTCGCTCGCGTAAAGCTGGATCAGCGGCCGCGCGAGCAGGATCGCCGCCACTGTCACCACCAGCAGCACCAGGACAGCACTGGTGAACAGGCGGTCCTCCGTGGCCTTGCCGCCGTCGGCGTCCCGTTTGCGCCGCCGCACCAGGAACGGCACGATCACGCTCGCCATCAGACCGCCGATGAGCAGGTCGTTGATGATGAACGGGATCGTGTTGGCGACGTTGTAGGCGTCACCGAGCAGCTGTGTGCCCAGCGCTGCAGCGAGCACGACGGTACGGAAGAACCCGGTGACCCGAGACACCATCGTCCCGACCGCCATGACCATGCTGGAGCGCATCATGCCGCCCGGCGTGGCGGTGGAGTCCTGCTCCGCCTGCGGGGCAGCCGAATCGGCGTGGGGGGAAGGGGACCCCGCGTCCTTGGCAGGGCCGCCCGTGTGGTCGTCGCTGGCGCTGCTGATGTCGGTCGCCACCGGCGTGGCTCCTTTCGATAGCGCCGACGGCACGCCCGTCGGCGCCGAGATGTCGTGTGGGAAGGTCTCGTCGAAACAGAAGTTCAGGGTAGAAGACCGCGGCCTCTGGTCAGGAACGGGCCTCTTCAGCGCTCTCCCCATCCTGGTCTGGTTTGACCGGGCCGGGCGGGGAGTGGCTGTCCGTGTCGTCGGCACGCTCCCCGGTGACCGCAGCCAGAGAGTCCTCCTGCGCGGCAGCAGTAGCGTCAATGGCCGCCTGGGTTTTCCGCGCCTGGTCCCGCCGCCATTTACGGACCGCGCGCGGGGCCAACGCAACCACCAGGACCAGGGCGGCGATCCCGCTGATGAGGAGTGCGCCGCTGCCGAGCCCGGTGGCGTTGACCGGGATAGTGGTCGGCTCGTCGGTGATCGGTTCCCCATCAGCATTGTGCAGGCTCAAGTGCAGCACGGTGCGGCCGTTGACCGTGGCGGAGAGCGGCACGTACACGGTGGTCTTGCCGCCGGGGCCGATCTCCATCGACTTGGTGTAGTCGCCGATCGACAGGCGTTCGGAGTTCTCCGAGAAGATCGACAAGTGGACGGTCACCGAATGGTCGCTGAGATCGTTGGCGACCATCACTCCGAGCGTGCCGTTCTTGCTGGCCAGCGTGATGGGGTCGCCGGGGATCACGTGGATTTTGGCTTTGTGCTCCTGAACCGCCTGGTCCACTCGGTCCAGGATGGCCTCGGCGACTTCCGTGTCCTCACGCCACCACGCCGACTCCAACCGCAGCACCGCGGGACGGAACGGGTCCGCGTCCTCGGTGAGCACGCTGTTGAACAGCCGCACTTGGCGGCGGATCTTCCGGATCCGCTCCACATGGTCCGCGGAGAGTTCCGCTTCCGCGGCTTTCTTCGGGTAGGTGAGCCCTTGCCGGTCTTCGGCATCGGCAGCGTCGGCGTCGACGCTGGTGAGAGGCACCGCGGACAGCCACGGCGCCTGCTCGGTGGCGTCGAGCAGGCCGGTGGCGTACGCGGGGTCGGGGTCCCAGTCCTGCGGCGGCGCCAGGATGAGAGTGCGCCGCTTGTCTGGCGCCTCAGCCGCAATCATCGCTGTTTCCGCGACGAACCGCTGCGTGGCCAGCGTGCTGGCCCCGGGCGTGTGGGTGTTGGCGCCGAGGATCCGGGTGAGCCCGCGGTCGACGACGAGCGCAGTGCCTTCCTCCCCGCCGGCGAGCGGCAGCGGGGCTACGCCTCCCGGCGTGTGGCCGAGCCAGTTCTTCGCGGGCATTGCCGACTCGTCGAGGAGGAACGTGGTGGCCCCGTGCGAGTTCAGGAAGTCGCGGGTGGCTTCGTCCATCACCCCGTTGGCGGGCCAGGCGAGTTCAGTGTCGGCTTCGCGGCCCAAGAGCTCCGCTACCGTGGAGCGCCCCAATTCGACCGCGGTCTCCGCGTCCCCGCTCAGGTCGGCGTCGAGCAGGGCGGGCAGGTCGGGGTTGGCATAGGGGACGGCGAGCAGCGGGTCTTCCGCCAGCCACAGGCGGGCGTGCGCGAGCCACACTTGGGCGTCCACGCTGGCCTCGTGCTCTTCGAGGACAGGGCCCGACTCGGTGGCGTTCGTCAGGGACCAGTAGCTGCCCTCCCCGAGCCGGTGGATGTCGTCGAGGAGGGCCGGATCCACCGCCCAGGTGATGGGGACGGGGTCGGCGGGTGAAGGAGTGTCCTCCGGGGTGGGGCCGGGCTGGGTTTCGGTTTCCACGGTCGTGGCGGGGGACGCGGACGGGTCTCCCAGCGGGGAGGCGGTGGCGTCGGCAAGGTCCGTGACCGCGTCCTCCTCCTCGGGCTGGGGAGTGGGCCCGGTGTAGGTGGAGTCGATTTCTCCGTCTTGGGCGCCGATGGTGAGCAGGCGGCCCAGCCGACCGTCTTTGGTGATCTCAGCGGCGAGGTCTGCGGTGAGATAGGTGTCGTCGTCGGCGCGCTGCGGGCGGTCCATCAGCGGCCACACCCAAGCGACCTGGAGCTTCGTCATTTTCTCCGCACCGGTGTAGACGACGAACGTGCGGAGGGTGCCGAGGTCGTCCCCGGATTCGGTGGCGGCGCTGATGGTGAGCGGGTACACCCCGAATCCGCCTTGGAAGTCCAGGTCTTTGACGGTGGTGCGCAGGGTGAAGGAGATCGCGGAGCCGGGCGGCAGGGGCGTGTCGATGGTGGTGGAGGGGCCGGACGCGTACGGTTCGGGGCCTGCGCCGTCGGCGTGCCGGTCCAGGGCGTCCCGCCCGGTCAGCGGGTAGGGGTTGTAGCGCAGGCGGACGGTGATCCCGTCGAGGGTGGCGTCGGTGGTGTTGGTCACCAGTCCTTTGACGGTGACGGTGTCTTTCTTCTTGGCTACCACCGAGGTGATGTCGGAGAGGGCCAGGGAAGGCAGCTCTCGCACGTCGTCGACAGGGAGGATCGTCGCTGCCCCCGGCATCGACTCGGTTACGGCCTGGGCTGGCGGACTGGGCTGGAGCGGGGTCAGTGCCGGAAGCACCGCGAAGGCGGTGGCCACGACCACGCCCAGATGAGCAATTCGACGCACGCCTCTGGGTCTTCCGAATCGTTGGACGGTCGGCTGAAGTCGCCGTACGGGTGGCTCCACAGAATAGAAGAGTCCCCACGGGAGCGCGATGACTCCGGGACAGTACCCGTCAAAGGCGCCGCTGCCGACCGTTGCGGGCCTTGTGGATCAGGGCGGACGCGGCACGCCACGCGTCACGTCCGAAAACGACGATACCTGTTGTCCCCAAATGGGAACAGTGGGCGCAAGCGTCAGGCCACGAGGCATACGGCATCCTGAGAAGCAAGGGGACGGGCGACAGGGCCGTGGGATACGCCACTGGTGCCCGGTCCGGAAGCAGAGTCGATTCGCCATGGTGGAGTCTGGCCACATAGTCTCTGTGCCTGTGTCGAACAGTGAGTTTCCCGATCGGATCTCGAACTCCCCGACCGTTGAGGCCACGCTGACGGACGAACAGCGCTCGTCAGTCGACCGACTGCTGCGCACGGTCGACCCGGTAGTGACCGAACTGGGTGAGCGGTTCGCCGCGGCGGGGCACGAGTTGGCGATCGTCGGCGGTCCCGTACGCGATGCGCTCCTGGGACGTCCGGTTCACGACATCGACTTGACCACCGACGCGGTGCCCGAACGCGTCCTGGAACTCGTGGACGGCTGGGCCGACGCGGTGTGGACCATCGGTATCGAGTTCGGCACGGTAGGACTGCGCAAGAACGGGCGGCAGGTGGAGATCACCACCTACCGGAGCGAGTCGTACCAGGTCAAGTCGCGTAAGCCGGAAGTCAGCTACGGCACGTCGCTCTACGAGGACCTGGTCCGGCGGGACTTCACGGTCAACGCCATGGCGGTGCGCGTGCCCGGCGGGGAGTTCGTGGACCCGTTCGGAGGCCTCCGGGACCTGGCGGACCGCACGCTGCGCACTCCCGGCAAACCCGAAGACTCCTTCAACGACGACCCCCTGCGGATCATGCGGGGAATCCGGTTCGCCGCCCAGTTGGGGTTCTCAGTCGACGAGAAGGTCGCTGCCGCGATGACCGCGATGGCGGAACGGCTGCGCATCGTCTCCGCTGAGCGGATCCGCGACGAGCTCACCAAACTGATCCTGAGCCCCAACCCGCGGCTCGGCGTGTCCCTGATGACGGACCTGGGGGTGGCCAACTATGTGCTCCCCGAGATCCCGAAACTCAAGCTCACGGTGGACGAGCACCACCGGCACAAGGACGTCTACGAGCACTCGCTGACCGTGCTCGACCAGGCCGTGGACTTGGAACGGGCCCGCGGCATGGAGCCCGACCTGGTGCTGCGGCTGGCCGCACTCCTGCACGACATCGGCAAACCCAAGACCCGGGCTTTCCAGCCGGGCGGCAAGGTCACGTTCCACCACCACGAGGTGGTGGGCGCGTCGATGAGCAAGAACCGGCTGACGGCGCTGCGATTCCCCAAGGACGTGGTCAACGACGTCAGCAAGCTGGTCTCCCTGCACCTGCGGTTCTACGGCTACGGCAAGGGGGAGTGGACCGATTCCGCGGTGCGCCGCTATGCGCGGGACGCCGGCCACCTGCTGTCCCGGCTGCACATCCTGACCCGGGCCGACTGCACGACGCGCAACCGCCGCAAGGCTGCGGCGCTGGCCCGCGCCTACGACGACATTGAACGGCGGATCGAACGGCTGGCGAAGGAAGAGGAGCTGTCGAAGATCCGTCCGGACTTGGACGGCCACGAGATCCAGGAAGTGCTGGGAATCCGGCCGGGCCCGCTGGTCGGGCAAGCATGGCGGTACCTCCTGGAGCTGCGGCTGGAGCACGGCCCGCTCGGCAAGGAGGAGGCGACGAAGGCGCTCCTCCGCTGGGCTGAAGAGCAGGGAATCACCCCGGGCAAGCCGGAGGAGTGACCTGCGGCGGGCATCCCCTGCCCGCGATGCTCCGAGTCGGGTGGGTCAGCCGGCAGTGGCCGGGGACTCTTGCGCCACGGCGCTCCGCCGGGTCACGGCACCCCAGTACAGGGCCATGGCCGCGTAGCTGACGGCCATGGCTGTCACGACCGGGACCGACACCCCTGACGGCGGCACGGTGAGCGCGGCAACCGCCGCAGCAGCGACGAACGCCGCGTTGAAGAGCATGTCGTAGACGGAGAACACCCGGCCCCGGTAGGCGTCGTCGACATACCGCTGTACGAGGGTGTCCACGGTGACCTTGACCCCTTGGGAGACCACCCCCAGGGCGAAGCCCGCCACGGGGAACACGGACGCGTGGAAAGGCAGCCCGAACACGAGCAGAGCCGCGGCCCCGCCGACCAGCAGCACGGCGATCCACGTTCCTGCGCGCATCCGTTCCCGCGCCCACGGGGTGATGACCGCGCCGACCAGGAAGCCGACAGCGGAAGCCGCCATCGTCACGCTGAACGAGGCGAACCCGGCCGTGCCGCCCGCCGTGAACGTGTTGTTGTACAGCAGCAGCGTCATGATCGTGGCAATGCCGTACAGGAACCGGTGGGCAGCGATCGTGGCCAGCCCGTCGCGGGCCCAGCGGCGCTCCCCGATGTGCCGCGCCCCGTCCACCAGTCCGGCTACGACTGTGCGCAGCGCCTCCCGTACGCGAGGAGAGGCGGCTGCCAAGTCGGGGCCCAGCTCGGTACGGCCCAGGGTGAGGGACACCAGCCCGGCCATGGCGAAACCGCAGCCTGCCCCCGCGAGGATCAGCGCAGTGCCCAGCAGGCCGTCCCCACCGACCAGGCGCAGGCCAGCCCCCGCCCCTGCGCCGAGGAACGCGGCCGCTGTGCCGCACGTCGGCGTGACCGCGTTCGCCATGACCAGCCGGTCGTGCGGCACCACGTGGGGCAGGGCAGCGGACAGGGCGGCGAGGAAGAACCGGTTGATGCTGAGGAGCAGCAGCGCCGCGAGCAGGAACGGCGCTCCGTCCCAACCCAACGCGACGAGGACAGCGGTCGCCGCTGCCAGTCCCGCTTTGACCAGTGCGGAGTACAAGAGGACTTGGCGGCGCGCCCAGCGGTCGATGAACACCCCCGCCCACGGTCCCACGATGGAGAACGGGAGGAGCAGCACAGCGAAAGCCGCGGCGACCTCTCCCGCGGTCGTGTGCTGCTCCGGGGAGAAGAAGACGTATCCGGCCAGGCCGGCCTGGTAGACGCCGTCGGAGAACTGCGACGCCAGCCGAGTAGCGAAGAGCCGGCGGAATCGGGGACCGCGCAGCACTTCGCGGAGATCGCCGTGGAAGGACATCCGAACAGGGTAGGCCGGATCAGGACGGGTTCAGTACGCCGTCGGCGGTGCTGATCGACCCGTCGGGCTGCTCGGTGGCCACGCCGACAAGCAACTGGCCGTCTTTCACCACGATGTGCACGTGGCCGGAGGGCGTGCAGGTGCCGTTGCCGTCGTTGGTCGTGGTGTACTGCAGGTCAACGCTGTCGTCGCCGCTGCCGGTCACGAGGAGGCCCCAGGTGCAGGTCCGGCCGTTCGACATGGACAGCTCGGCTTCTGCGGTGCTCTCCCCGCCTTCGATGTGGAGCTCCAGATCCCACCGGGACTCCAGGTTGCCGGACATGTCGTACTGGCTCATGGTGCCCTGCCAGTCCCCGTCCATAGCGTCGGGGAATACGGGGGACGACCCGCTGCCGGTGTCGTCAGCAACCTGGTCGGAGTCCTCGGTGCGGGTGTCCGAGGTGGCGGTGGGACGGTCGTCTGCGGTCCTCGCGGCCGTGCTGTCCGGTGAAGCGTGGGCGGCCGGAGGGTCCGCTGTGTTGTTGTTCAACGCGATGACCGCCACGATCGCCACGATCAGCGCGACAATGGCGACGCCGCTGACGGCGAGCATGATGATGCCCGCAGTGTTCCGGCGTGGCGGTGGAGAAGGAGCAGGGTACTGCGGCGGGTAGGCGCTGTTCTGCCAGTGCGTCCCCTGGCCCTGGGGGTGGTGGGGGTAGTTCACGGACGTGCCGTCCCTTCCAGTCAACTCGGTGGGTGGCGCCTGGTGCCCGGAGTGCTGACGGCACAACGGGAAGGCAGCACGGTCGCGGACGTGTCTTCCGGAACCTGGATAGCAGCGGAGGGTGACGGTCGGCTGCTGTTCTGCTTCTTCCTTCTCTTATGTCGAATGAGATGGTCCCGGAATGTTTTTGGTTCCCTCAGGGCGGGACCGGTGCGCCTACGACAAGCCCATACACGAAAGAACGCCGGGGCAGGCGTCCGCCCCGGCGTGTGCGGTAGGCCGTCGGAGTTAGCGTTCGATCTCTCCGGCGATGAACTTCTCCACTGCTTCGTGCGCTTCGGCGTCCGAGTACTGCACCGGCGGGGACTTCATGAAGTACGAGGACGCTGCCAGGAGCGGGCCGCCGATTCCGCGGTCCTTAGCGATCTTGGCGGCGCGCACGGCGTCGATGATGATGCCCGCGGAGTTCGGAGAGTCCCACACTTCCAGCTTGTATTCCAGGTTCAGCGGGACGTCGCCGAAGGCGCGGCCTTCCAGGCGCACGTACGCCCACTTGCGGTCGTCCAGCCACGGCACGTGGTCGGAGGGGCCGATGTGCACCGAGCGGGCGTTGAGTTCGTGCGGAATCTGCGAGGTGACCGACTGGGTCTTGGAGATCTTCTTGGACTCCAGCCGCTCCCTCTCCAGCATGTTGAGGAAGTCCATGTTGCCGCCGAAGTTGAGCTGGTAGGTGCGGTCGATGATGACACCGCGGTCCTCGAACAGCTTCGACAGCACTCGGTGAGTGATGGTCGCGCCCACCTGCGACTTGATGTCGTCTCCCACGATGGGCACACCCGCGTCGGTGAACTTCTGGGCCCACACCGGGTCCGAAGCGATGAAGACCGGAAGGGCGTTGACGAACGCCACACCCGCGTCGATCGCGCACTGGGCGTAGAAGCGGTTGGCTTCTTCAGAACCGACCGGAAGATAGGAGACCAGCACGTCGGCTTGAGCGGCCTTGAGCGTGGCGACCACGTCGACGGCGTCTTCGGTGGACTCCTCGATGGTCTCCCGGTAGTACTTGCCCAGTCCGTCGAGGGTCGGGCCGCGCTGCACCGTCACCCCGGTCGGCGGGACGTCGCAGATCTTGATCGTGTTGTTCTCGCTAGCGGTGATCGCGTCCGCGAGGTCCTGGCCGACTTTCTTGGCGTCGACGTCGAACGCGGCGACGAACTCGATGTCCCGGATGTGGTACGGACCGAACTCCACGTGCATGAGGCCGGGCACGCGGGATGCCGGATCGGCGTCGCGATAGTAATGGACGCCTTGGACGAGTGAGGCGGCACAGTTGCCCACGCCCACGACGGCTACGCGTACCGAACCCATGGCAGTGGTCTCCTTCTGTCGATTCCGAAATCTTTGAGTGCGTGGGACATGCTTGTCGCGGCGTTGCCGCAGGGCTGGGGTGGTTCGGAAGGAGTCATCCCAATGGTCCCGGCTGAGACGGGGAGAGTGCAGCGAGGCGCTGTTCCCGCGCGATAAGCCCGTCAAGCCAATGGATCTCCCGCTCCACGGACTCGGCTCCGTGGCGGCGCAGTTCCCGCAGATAGTCGTCAGCGGTGTGGGCCAGGCGGGAGCGCAACTCCTTCAGCCGGGTGAGAAGCCGATCGCGGCGACCGTGCAGAATGCGCAGCCGAAGGTCCGATCTGGCGTGCCCGAAGAGGGCGAAGTACACGCCGAAGGACTCGTCGTCGCAGGCCGCTGGGGTGACCTCGTCGAGCATCCCGTGCAGGTGCTGGTGTCCAGCCTCGGTGAGGCGGTACACGATCCGGGTCCGCCCGAATCCGGTCTCCTCGGGGTGCTGGGAGATATGCCCCCGACGCAGCATCCTCTTCAGGCAGGGGTACAGCGACCCGTAGGAGAAGGCCCGGAAGAACCCCAGTTCGGAGTTGAGGCGCTTGCGCAGTCCGTACCCGTGCAACGGGGACTCGTATAACAGGCCGAGGACGGCTAGCTCCAGCACCCTGGCCCGGCGTGCGCTCATCCCTCACCTCCACCCCGGCTGTGTCTTGGACATGGTGAACGCCTCTACCCCGAGCCGGGGAGAGGCACACCTGTCGGCACCCTTTGAGGCGTTCCTGAGTGTATCTGGTTGATATATCGAGCCGATAGGTGAACCCCCCGAGTACCGGATTGAGGAGTGGTGGGGCGAGGCGTCGATAGGTGAGGCGGAAAACCCGATGCTGTCGGGTTTTTCGGCGATTCGCCGCACTCACAGCCGTTTCGTTCTCCGATTGTGGAAAACAGTGCGCGTCCCCGGTGTGGCCAGGTACTCTCAGCCGTGGGTTGTGCTATAGGGCGTTACCGTCCTAACGTAACTTTCGCCCCGATAGGACCATCGCATGCCGTTTGCCGTGGTATCGGTGTTCGCTATGCGTCGGTGGTGCGGCTGGTCCACCGTTCACTGGCAACGCGTGAACGGCCGTAGCAGGGAAAGACCACGTGGTCGTCACGGGCCCCACCCGTGGTGTCATCCACGTGCAGCCGATACAGAGAGGTTCGGGGTTCGGGACGTTCCGAGGTCTTCCCCCGATCAGCCAGTGACGAGGAGGTCAGGCAGCAACCGGTTCAATTCCGCCTCACGAGCGCCTTCGGTCACGCGCCGATCCCCCAGGCGACACCGAGAGCGGGAGAAACGGAACGAGGCTTTCCCGCATGGTCCGGGGCTGCACTGCCTCTCCCAGAAGTCGACAGGCCGGTCGGCCTTCAATAGACGAACGAGGACGCGTGAGTACCGAAAGACGACGGAGTGCTGGCGGTCGCCGCCGGGCCGATGGCCCGATGGGTGAACCGCGCGGCGACGGCGGTAGGCGTAGCCGCGACGGCTACGCCGCGGACGAGCGCGCCGCGGCGGGTCGCCGTAGGCCGCGGGAGGACGACGGTTTCTGGGCTGACGAGCCCGGGCGCCGTGCCCGCGGGTCGCTGGGCGACTATGAAGATCGGCCGCGCCGCTCTCGGAGCAGAGAGGACTTCGGTGATCGTCCACGTCGTTCCCGTGACCCACGGGACGACTACTTCGACGAGTCCCCGCGCCGCACTCGGGCGCCGCGAGGCGAGGACGAGTACCGTCCGCGGCGGCGGGCCGCTGATGAGACGGCCGTGCTCGGCAGTGGCGGGGCACCGGGTCGCCGGAGGAGCCGAGATTCCGGCCATCCCGAGGACGGGCGTCCAGCGCGTCGCCGACGTGCCGAGGATGAAGGATACAGCGGACGTCGTCGGGCAAGCGCGGCCCACTCGGGGAGTGGCGGCGGACGGCGCCGCCGGTCCTGGGAGGACGAGGACGAGTACGACGAGAGAGGGCCCGTCCGGCGCTTCTTCGCCAAAGCGTGGAAGCCCACGCTCATCACCATGGCGGTGCTGTTCGTCCTCGGGGTCGCGGGGATCGGCATCGCCTACGCCATGGCCCCCTCCCATGAAGACCTTGAGGCCAAAGCCGACGTCAAGCTCGCAGCGAACGTCGTCTACTTCGAGGACGGCAAGACCGAGGCCACCAGGTTCGGGGAAGTCGACCGGGTGCCGGTCGGTATCGAGCAGGTGCCGCAGACCGTGATCGACGGTGTCCTCGCGGCCGAGCACCGCACCTTCTACGAGGACAACGCGATCAACCTGATGGGTCTGCTCCGCGGTCTCGTCTTCGGCGGTACGCAAGGTGGTGGTTCGACCATCACCCAGCAGATGGCCCGGAACTACTACGACTCGCTGACCACCAACGAGTCGTCCACGATCGACCGGTACGTCCGTAAGTTCAACGAGATCCTCATCGCGTTCAAGGTCGAGCAGAGCCTGACGAAGGACGAGATCCTCGAGCAGTACCTCAACACCATTTACTTCGGGCGCGGCATCGGGGTGCAGGCAGCCGCCCAGGGGTACTTCGGCAAGGACGTCAGTGAACTCGACGCCGCTGAGGGTGCGTTCATCGGCACGGTGATCCAGCAGCCGGGCAACTTCGGCACTGCGGTCCCCGACTCCGAGATGTACGAGATCCTCAAGGAGCGGTGGCAGTACACGGTGAACGGCCTCGTCGAGATGCACGAGGAGAACCCCGAGCGCGGTCTTAGCCGCGAAGAGGCCGACAAACTGGAGTTCCCCGACCCGCTGCCGCTCGAAGCCGACGACTCGTACGCGGGCTACCGCGGCTACATCCAGGAGGCGGTCCGCAGCGAGCTGGAGTCCCGCTACGGGCTGACCCCGGAGCAGATTGCGCGCGGCGGCTACCAGGTGACCACTTCGCTCAACGAGAAGTGGATGCAGTACGCCGAGGAAGTCGTCGAGGAGCAGAAAGAACGGACGCTGAACAACACCGGCCAGGAGATCCCGGAGGAGACCCAGTTCGGTATCGCCATGGTCGATACCTCCACCGGTGAGATCAAGGCGTTCTACGGCGGTCCGGACCCCACCCAGTACGCCAACCAGTCTCTGGTGCAGCGGCAGCAAGCCGGCTCCGCGTTCAAGCCGTACGTGCTGGCCACTGCGTTGGAGCAGGGCATCAGCCTGCGGAGCATCTACGACGGCGACAGCCCGAAGGAGTTCCCGGGCCTGGCCCAGCCGGTCAGGAACGACGGCAACCGCAGCTACGGTCCGGTCGACTTGATCCAGTCCACCCGGGACTCGATCAACACCAGCTACGTGCAGTTGGCGATCGAGGTCGGCCCGCAGGCGGTGATCGAGACCGCGCTGGCCGCGGGAATCCCGGAGAAGCAGTTGGAAACGGCCGAGATCGGTCCCAACATCGCGCTGGGCACCATGTCGGTCGCCGCGGTCGACCAGGCGGCCGGGTTCGCGACTTTCGCCAACGGCGGTTACCACATGCCGCAGCACTTGATCGCTAAGGTGGTGGACACCGAGACCGGCGAGGAGCTGCAGCCGAAGGACGCCGACATTCTGGAGTCCGGTGGCACCCGGGCGTTCAGCGCAGAGACGGCGGCCGACGCTACTTACGCGATGCAACAGGTCATCACCGACAACCACAACGCCAAGCTGGACGACGGCCGTCCCATGGCCGGCAAGACCGGTACCTCCAACAACGCCGTGTCCGCGTGGTTTGTGGGCTTTGTGCCGCAGTACTCCACTGCGGTGGGACTGCATCGCACCGACGGCGAACCGCTCGTGCTGCCTGGTGAGGCCAGCATCTACGGTGGTCAAATGCCAGCCCGGTTGTGGAAGGCGTTCATGACCAAGGTGCTGGAGGACGTGCCTCCCGAAGAGTTCCCCCAGCCGGTGTTCGGCGGCGAGGTGCGCAACCACGCACCGACTCCGAGCCCGGATCCTTCGCCTTCGCAGGAGCCGGAGGAGACCGAGGAGCCGACCACCGAGCCGAGCATGCCGCTTCCCTCGTTCACTCCGCCGGGTCGGGGCGACGAGCCGAACTGCGACATCCAGTGGTGGCTGCCGGAGTGCCGCCAGGATGACGAGCCGCCCGGCGACGGGGAGCCGACTTCTCCGCCTGACGAGCCGGGCCAGCCGGGCACCGGGCCTGGCCCCGGCGGTATCGGCGGTCCGGGGTGGAACAGTAACCAGATCGCTTACCGGGGCCGGGAGTGACCTCGTCACCGCACCGGTCTGAGGAGACTGGACTGCAGGGCGCCGACAGCGGGACTGTCGGCGCCCCTGCCGTGTCCGCGCCCCGTCCCGCCGACTGGGTCTGGCTTGTCGTTCTCGGGGTCGGCGGGGCGCTGCTCGGCTACCTCGGCAAGGCCCGCTGCCGGTTCGGTGGGGCGTGGCTGGACGGCACCCAGTACCCGGCGCTGTGCTACACCGACGTCTTCCCGCTCTACTACCGGGACGAGCTCGACACCGGGGCCATCCCCTACCTGGACATCCCGGTGGAGTACCCGGTGCTCACCGGCGGCCTGATGTACGTGCTGTCCCGGGCCGTGTCCTGGCTGCCCGACTCTTTGACCCGCGGATACGGCTACTTCGACGCCACCGCCCTCGTGATGGGCGTGTGCCTGGTGGCCACGGTGGTCTGTGTCGGATGGCTGGTGGGGCGCGGCGGGGTTACGGCGACCCGGCGCGTCTTCCACTCGCGGGCTGCGCTGCGCGCTGGAGCGTTCGTCGCCCTGGTCCCGGCCGCGGTGCTGACTTTCGCGATCAACTGGGACCTGCTCGCTGTGGCGCTCGCCGCCGGCGGACTCGTCTGCTATGCGAAGGACCGGCTGTGGGCGGCCGGGGCGCTAATCGGTCTCGCCGTGGCCGCGAAGTTCTACCCGTTCTTGTTCTTCGGCCCGCTCTTCGTGCTGATGGTTCGCGACCTGGTTCGGGAGCGGGCAGGCCGGGAGGCGGTTGCCCGGTTCGCCGTCCCGCTGGGGGGCGCGCTGCTGGCGTGGGCGGCGGTCAACCTGCCCGTCTACCTGGCCAGTCCTGAAGGGTGGAGCACTTTTTTCACGTTCAGCCAAGAGCGGGGGGCCGACTGGGGGTCGGTCTACTACGTGCTCGGCATGCTGGAGCTCTTCCCTTCCGGTGACCGGGAGATGGTCAATCTGGTGGGCACCACGGCACTGCTGGTCTGCTGCGTGGGGATTGCCGCGCTCACCTGGTTCGCGCCGCGCCGTCCCCCGGTAGAACAGTTGATCTTCCTGGTGGTGGCGGCTTTCCTGCTGACCAACAAGGTGTGGTCGCCGCAGTTCGTGCTGTGGCTGCTGCCGTTGGCTGTGCTCGCCTGGCCCCGCCGCCGCGGTCTGCAGCCGTTCGCGGTGGTGCTGTTCGTGCTCTGGCAGCTCGCCGAGGTCGGCTACATCGTGGGGGTCTGGCACTACCTGTGGGCCCACCAGAACCCGATGATGGGGGTGGGGATCGAGTTCGAGACCTACGCGGTAGCCGTGTTCGGCCGGATGCTTTCCCTGCTTGCCGTGGGTGTACTCGTCGTTGTGGATTCTGTGACGAGCCGGTCCGCTGTCCTTGACAACTGATAGCCTTGAACTCTGTTCGGCTAGGGGAGCCCTCGCGAGCACGGTTCGCGCGCAGGCTCTTGCCCTCCTGCCATGGAAAGACCATGGCCGCAACAGTCCAAAGGAGAGGTACGTACGCCTATGCGTCGTTACGAAGTGATGATCATTCTGGACCCGACCCTTGACGAGCGCACGGTGGCCCCGTCACTGGAGCAGTTCCTTTCGGTCGTGCGCAACGAGGGCGGCTCCGTGGAGAAGGTCGACGTGTGGGGTAAGCGTCGGCTCGCCTACGACATCGGCAAGAACTCCGAGGGCATTTACGCCGTCATCGACCTCACCGCGAAGCCCAGCACGGTCCACGAGCTCGACCGCCAGCTCAACCTGACCGAGGCTGTGCTGCGTACCAAGGTTCTGCGCCCCGAGATTCACTGAGTCTCGTCGGCCGCACAAACTCTCCCGTCTAGGAATCCGGAGCCCAGCAATGGCAGGCGAAACCCAGATCACGATCGTCGGCAACCTGGTCGATGACCCTGAGTTGCGCTTCACCCCGAGCGGGGCCGCGGTCGCGAACTTCCGCGTAGCCTCCACACCGCGCGTCTTTGACCGCCAGACGGGAGAGTGGCGAGATGGCGAGTCCCTCTTCCTCAACTGCTCAGTCTGGCGGCAGTACGCGGAGAACGTGGCCGAAAGCCTCCAGCGCGGTATGCGTGTCATCGTGCAGGGACGGCTCAAGCAGCGTTCGTACGAGACCAAAGAAGGCGAGCGGCGTACCGTCTTCGAGGTCGAGGTTGAAGAAGTGGGTCCCGCACTGCGGCACGCCACCGCCAAGGTGACGAAGACACAGCGTCAAGGCGGAGGTTACGGCGGCGGCTACGGCGGACCCCCGTCGGGCGGCGGCTACGGCGGCCAGGGGGGCGGTTACGGCGGCAACCAGGGTGCCCCGTCCGGTCCTCCAGTGGACGACCCGTGGGCCACCGGCGGCGGAGGGTTCGGTGGCGGTGGAGGCTACTCCGACGAACCGCCGTTCTAAAACATTCCTGTCCCAGCGACCATCCCCGCACCAGCGGGGCTCTTGATCAAGGAGCACCACGATGGCGAAGCCACCAGTCCGCAAACCCAAGAAGAAGGTTTGCGTGTTCTGCCAGGAGAAGATGACCTACGTCGACTACAAGGACACGACTCTCCTGCGCAAGTTCATTTCCGACCGCGGTAAGATCCGCGCCCGCCGCGTCACCGGCAACTGCACGCAGCACCAGCGCGACGTCGCCAAGGCCGTGAAGAACGCCCGCGAAATGGCGCTGCTGCCCTACACGAGCAGCGCCCGCTGACCGAGACCGGACGAGGAGGTACGAACGTGAAGCTCATCCTGACTCACGAAGTCGACGGTCTCGGTTCTCCGGGTGACGTTGTCGAGGTGAAGGACGGCTACGGCCGCAACTACCTGCTGCCGCGCGGGTTCGCCATCAAGTGGACGCGGGGCGCGCAGAAGCAGATCGACTCGATCCGCCGCGCCCGCGCCGCTCGGGAGATCCGCAGCCTGGACGAGGCCAAGCAGATTGCTGAGCAGCTCGGTTCGCTCAAGGTGCGCCTGAACCAGCGCGCCGGCGACAACGGCCGCCTGTTCGGTTCGGTGACCAGCACGGACGTGGCCGAGGCGGTCAAGGCGGCGGGCGGCCCCGAGGTCGACAAGCGTCGGATCCAGATCCGCAACCCGATCAAGTCGGTGGGCGACTACACGGTGGAGATCCGGCTCCACCCCGAGGTGAACGTCTCCCTGCCGATCGAGGTTGTCGGCGTCTGAGTTCCGCGATCCGAGTCGTTGCCAGGCCCCGGTGCTGGTGCATCGGGGCCTTCTGCTGTGCGGACCCGCCCCGGGCAGGGCCGCGCCCGGCAGTAGATCCAGCGCAGGCTGTGCGGCCGGGGTACGGCGCACGCCGGGCCGGTGCCTGATCGCCGGTTACCGCGGGGATCCGGCCCCGGTGACGAGCCACGCGGTCCCGGAAGCCCGGACGCCCAGGAACACTCCGCGTGCCGCGATCCACACTCCGAAGGCCGACCACAGCAGGACAAGGCCGGTGACGGATCCGGGGACGGCGAAGAGGGGGACCAGGGCAGCGCAGGGCAGGAAGATCAGCATGGTCCACAGGCTCGCCCAGGCCAGGTAGCGCTGGTCTCCAGCGCCCATCAGGATCCCGTCGAGGACCATCACGACCCCGCTCAGCGGCTGCAGCAGCGCGACGACGATCAGCGCGGCGAGGATGAGGTCGCGCACGTGCGGGTCGTCGGTGAACGGGATCCACGCCCAGGGGCGTACCGCGAGGACGAGCACGGTGAAGACGGCGCCGATCATGATCCCCCACTCCACCATTCGGCGGGTGACTTCGCGGGCGCCGGGCACGTCCGAGGCCCCCAGGTAGCGGCCGACAATCGACTGGCCTGCGATGGCGATCGCGTCCAGCGCGAAAACCAGCAGCGACCAGAGTTGGAACACCACTTGGTGGGCGGCGATCTCCGGGTCGCCGAGACGGGCCGCGATCGCGGTGGTGACGACAAGGACTGCGCGAAGCGACACGGTGCGGATGAACAGCGCGAACCCGGAGGCTGCCGCGTCACGCAGCCCGGACCGGGTGGGCGCGAACGAGACACCGTGGCGTTGCGCGGCGCGGACCAGCACCACCAGGTAGATGGCTGCACCGCCGCTCTGCGCGACGACCGTGGCCCACGCGGATCCGGCGATCCCCCAGCCCAGGCCCCACACGAACAGCATGCTCAGCACGATGTTGGCGAGGTTTGCGCTGACCGTCACGAACAGGGGGATGCGGGCGTTCTGCAGGCCGCGCAGCACCCCGGTGCCCGCCATGATGATCAGCAGGCCGGGCAGGCTGAGCAGGCTGATCCGCAGGTAGGTGAGTGCATACGGGGCGACGGTCGGGGAGGCGCCCAAAGCGTCGATGAGGAGGGGGGACAGCGGCCAGCCCAGGGTGATGGCGGTGGCGGCGATGAGGACGGCCAGCCATACTCCGTCGATGCCGTGGCGTAGTCCGAGGGCGATCTGCCCGGCGCCGAACCGGCGGGAGACCGCAGCCGTGGTGCCGTAGGCGAGGAAGATGCACAGGTTGGCGAAGGTCAACAGGATTTGGCTGGCCACGCCCAGGCCGCCGAGTGCCGCGGTGCCGAGACTGCCGACCACCGCGGAGTCGGTGAGGAGGAACAGCGGCTCGGAGACGAGCGCGAAGAACGTGGGAATGGCGAGCCGGAAGATTTCGGTGTCCCGAGGATGCCGGAACGGCGCCGTAGTGCTCAGACGTGCCATTGCGTGGCCACGTTACCTTGTTGCCGCATGCGGGGTGACCAGTGGGGTGGAGGTAGCGGTTCACCCGAGGGCCGACAAGGGCTGTGTCCGCGGTAGCGGGGGCAGCAGGTGCCGGGCGAGGGGGATCCGCCCCTGGTTGGGGACGCTCCACACCACATGGCCGGGCAAGCCCCACAGGCTCAGCAGGGTGTTGGCGGCGAGCAGGCCGCTGGTTGCGGCGCGTTCCATGAGCGCGACGGGAAGGTCGACGCGGACGTGGTCTCCGGCGACGACGAGGAACGGATCGGGGGTGGTGACGGTGAGCCGTCGGGTGAAGTCGCCGGGGGGAAAGAGCGGGCAGTCGGCGCGGAGTTCGGAGCGTTCGTCGACGATGCGCGCCGTCGCGGTCTCCGGGTAGACCTGGTGGAGTTGGGCGACGAGCCGGTCGCGCTCCACGGAGAGCACAGCATCGTCGGGGAGCGCGTAGGCGTGGAGTTCGACGACGGAGCCGCCGGTGCGGGCCGCCCACGCGGCCGCTTGGTCTTCGTAGCGTTCCAGCACGCTGATGTTGTCGAGCGTGGGGTAGCCGCTGGTGCCGAGGAACGCGGGCCGGTCGGCGCGGACGGGCTGGTCGAGCCAGAGTCGGCACACGAGGAAGGGCGGGGCACTGGGCCGTTCGGCGACTTGGGAGCGCCAGGCAGGGCTGCCGAGCCGGGGGGATGCGGCGACGAGGGCGCGCAGTCCGGGCAGGTCGGTGGCGAGTACCACGGCGTCGTATTCAGCGGTCCCGGTCAGCGTGGCCACAGAGTAGCGGCGGGTGTGCCCCGGTTCGATCCGGGTGACCGGGGTGCTGGTGAGGATGGCGGCGCCGTGGGAGCGCAGGTAGTCGGCGAGCGGCTGCCACAGGGCGCGGGGGAAGGGGGCCCGCGGCACGTCGAAGAGCAGTCCTTCGCCGGAGCCGAGGAAGTAGATGTGGAACATGGTGAGCAGTTCGGCCGCGGACAGGGCGCGCGGGTCGGCGAAGAAGCTGCGGGAGAACACTTCGAGCGCCAGGTGGCGGGCGGTGTCGGGGAACCGCAGCCGGTCGAGGAAGTCCAGCGCGTCGACGTGGTCGAATTGCTGGTAGACGTCGGGGACGCGGACGTCGAGGAGGGCGAGGGCCGCGACCAGGTTGACGCGGGCGAGGTCGCGCCAGTGGAAGCTGGGGCTGCGGGCGACGAAGGTGAACGCGTTCCATGGCGGCGTGGTGGGCAGGCCCGCGAACCCGTCGAGGGCTCCGTTGGCGTGGACGAGCGGATAGTCGGGCAGGGGGACGAACCCGGAGAGTCCGGGGTCGGCGCGGCGCAGCAGGGCGCGCAGGTTGTAGTACTGGCGGAAGAACGCGTGGAAGCCGCGGCTCATGGTGACGGTGGAGCCGTCGGTGAGCACCGTGTCCCACCCGGAGAGGCGGCCGCCTAGCTGCGGGTCGCGTTCCAGCACGGTGACGGCTATACCGCGTTCCGCGAGCGCTGTGGCTGCGGCCAGGCCGGCGATGCCGCCGCCGATGACGGCGACGCGGGCGGGTTGTGCTGGTGGGGATCCGACGGGGCGCGGCGGGAGGTGGCGTTGGATGCGCGGGTCGCGGCCGGGAGGCTGCGGGATCATGCGGTCTCCTCTTCGTAGGCGCGGCGGGCGAGGAAGGTGTGGGTGATCCCGGTCTGCCAGCCGGGCAGCGGGAGGACGCGGATGTCGCGCAGGCCTGCGGTGCGCATGCGTGCGGTGAGTTGGCGTACGCCGTCGAATTCCACGACGCCGCGCCACAGGTAGCGGTACAGGTCGGCGCGGCCGGACAGGGCCCAGCCCAGCGGGATGATCACGGACCAGCAGACCGCGGTCCACACGGCGGTGGCGAGGGGCGAGTCGGCGACGGAGTACTCGTGGAGGGCGAGGCGCCCGCCGGGGCGGAGCAGGTCGTGGATGACGGCGAGCGTCCGGTCGGGGTCGGGGCAGTTGCGCAGCAGGTAGGCGGCGAAGACCGCGTCGAACGGTCCGATGCCGGCGAGGGTTTCGGCTCGGGCGTGGTGGAACTGCACGTTGTCGGGCCAGGTTTTGCGGCGGGCTACGGCGAGCATGCCGACAGAGGCGTCAACGGCGAGGATGTCGGCGTGCGGGGCGACGTGGAGGAGCGCGGCGGTGGACGCGCCGGTCCCGCAGCCGAGGTCGAGGATCCGCAGTCCGGCCCCCTTGCGGGGAAGCCGCAGCCGGGCGGCAGAGCGGCGCAGGTGGGCGTGGTAGCCGGGGTTGGCGGCGACGAGGCGGTCGTAGACGGCAGCGGAGCGGTCGAATTCTGCGGTGACCCAGTGCTGTTTCTTGGCCTCGACGGACAACGGCAGTCCCTCTCCCCGGAATAGCGCTTTAAGTAATGGAAAAACTACCCTGCGTTATTCCATGGTGTGGTGCTGTCGGGAGGGGTGTCGTGGAACGAGTGGACGTGGCGATCGTGGGGGCGGGTGCGGCCGGGCTTTCGCTCGCCCACCGGTTGGACCGGGTGCTGCCGCACCGGTCCGTGGTCCTGGTGGAGACCCCGGAGGCGGCGCTCCGGTCTCCCGAACGCACCTGGTGTTTCTGGGAGGAGGAGACCGGGGAGTGGGATGCGGCTGTCTGCCATAGGTGGCACGCGTTGGCCGTGCAGGGGCCGGACGGGACCACGTGGCGGTCCCGCATCCACCCGCTGGTGTACAAGATGATCCGCTCCCGGGACTTCGAAGCCCTGGTGCGGGGCAGTCTGCAGCGGGTCCGTACCCTCCACTGGACGGTCACGGACATTGTCGACGGCCCCGGGGAGGCTGTGCTGCGGCTGCGCGGCGCTGACGGCGCGCAGCGGGAGCTTGCCGCGGGCCTGGTGTTCGATTCCCGGCCGTTGGTGGGCTTACCGGCGGAAGGGGTGACGCTGCTGCAGCATTTCCGGGGCTGGTTCGTCCGCACTGACCGGCCCCGTTTCGATTCTTCCGCGGCGGTGCTGATGGACTTGCGGGTGCCGCAACCGGAGCGGGGGGTCGCTTTCGGCTACCTTCTGCCGTTTGATGCGCGTACCGCGCTCGTGGAGTACACCGAGTTCACGCGGGAGGTGTGCTCGGACGCGGCGTATGACGCAGCGCTGCGCGACTACACCGAGAACCTTCTCCATTTGGGGGTGTTCACGGTCACCGGTGTGGAGCAGGGGGTGATCCCGATGACGAGCGCCCACCTGCCCGAGCGGGTGGGGCACCGCGTGTTCCGGATCGGGACTGCGGGAGGGGCCACCCGTCCTGCCACGGGCTACACCTTTGCCGGGGTGCAGCGGCAGACGCGGCGGATTGCGGCGGCGCTTGTGGCGGGTCGGTTTCCGGTCGGCTATTCGGCGTACCCGGCTCGCCACCGGTTTTTCGACGCGGTGCTGCTCCGCGGCCTCGACGAGGGGGTGGTCGACGGCGCGGAGTTCTTCGCCACCCTGTTCCGGAGCAATCCGCTGCCGCGCCTGCTGCGGTTCCTTGACGGGTCGAGCCGCCCGTGGGAGGAGTTGGCGATCGGTTTGGGCACCCCGGTCGCGGACATGTCCACGGCCTTGTGGCGGCAGGTGCGCGCTGGCCGCCGGGTCGCGAGCAGTCTTCCCAGGTGACGTGTCTTCCCGGACCGGGATGCCGTGCTGTGGCGACTCTGTGTCGCAGTCTGGTGTCTCATAGTGGCCTCTATCGGCCAAACAGAAACCTACCTTCCGGTATTAAGGTGGTTCCATGGTGGCGATGATCCTTCCTCCGCAGGAGGATACGACCCCCAGCACTGTGCACACCGTGGACGAACCGTGGGCGGAGGCGGCGGGCGAGCCGACCCTCGGCAGCGAAGGGCTGGCTACGTCAGTCCCGTTCGCGGACACCGTCATGACCAGCCCAGACGACGAAGAAGAAGAGGACGACGGCGGTCCGGAGTGGCTCTGGCCCCCACACCGGATCTAGAACTCGTGTGCGCGGCACGGTCGCCCTGCGGCCGTGCCGTTCCGCAGTCCACACCCCGTCACGGACGGGCTTCCAGGTTGGCGAACACCGCCCCGTAGTCGAGCGTGAGCACGATCTCGTAGAGCCGCGTGTCCGGCGGCGCAGCGAACACGACCGCGGTGTCGGCGGCGTCCCCCGGGCCCAGCAGCAGCGGCTCCGTGGCAGCGGCGACCACCTGCTCGGCTTCCGGGTCGTTGGGGAAGGTTTCCCCCGCCACACTGGCCGCGGTCGCCGCAGAAGGGGCAAAACTCGAAGGCTCGGTGCCGCGGTTGACGACGCGGAGGGTGAACACGTGGTAGGTCATCCCTGCGGGCGCACGCACCTGCTCCCCCGCGCCGCTGGTGAGGATGCCGTCCCCGTCCACGTGCACGCCGGTGACCTGCAACCGCCAGTCCCCCGCAGTGGCGGTCACCCCGCGGAAGTCATCCGGCTCAGGGGTCTTCTCGAAGCGGGGAAGGAACGGGGTGCGCGGGGCTCCGGACACCGACCGGAGGGGAGCCGGGGCCTGCTCAGGAAGAACGTGAACGCCAACGACGAGGAGCGCCCCGAGGACGAGGACAGCGCCGCCTCCCGCAGCAACGGTCCACACGGTTTTCTCCATGGGAAGTCCTCCATCGCGGACTTGTCCTGCTTCCCCGCTTCGAACCCGGTAAAGACCGGCTGCGGCAAAAAAGCAGCAAACCCCGGAGACAGCGGTGGGACGCCGTCTCCGGGGAGGCCGCCCGGGCACGGCAGGCAGACCGGTGAAGCAGCCGTGCCCGGACAGCGCGGTGCAGCGTGGGGCTCGTCGGCGGCGGACCGCCGGAAGCCGGGCGCGGCACCGCTGAGCGGCCGCCGGACTAGACCGTCTGCTGCAGTGCTTCGAACGCCGTGTAGCCGCCGAGCAGGTCGGAGACGTCCGTCAGCCCTTCGGCGCGGAGCAGGCTGGCCGCGACACTGGAGCGGTAGCCGCTGGCGCAGTACACCACGACTGGGCGGTCCTTCGGCACCTCGTCGAGCCGTTTGGGCAGCTCCGCAAGCGGGATGTGCAGAGAGTCGGGGATCGCGCCCTGGTCACGTTCGCCCTGGTTGCGCACGTCCAGCACCACGGGCGGCTCCGCGTCCCGCAGCCGCTCGGTGAGCGCCACCGCGGTCAGGCGCGATGAGCTCTGCATCTCGTCGGGGATGGTGACGAAGACGTTCTCCGGTTCCGGCAGGTAGCCGCGGGCCGTGTCGAAACCGACCCGGGCCAGCCGGACCAGGGTCTCCTCTTCCTGGCCTTCGGGAGCGACGACCAGCAGCGGGGTGCCCGGCTTCAGCACGCTTCCCGCGGTCTCCGCGAACCGGCCGTTCACGGGGATGTTGAGCGCGCCGCGCAGATGGCCGGTCGCGTACTCCTGCGGGTCCCGGGAGTCCACGACCACTGCCCCGGCAGCCCGCTGCGCCAGGAAGTCGTCAGCGGAGAGGGCGACGACGAGTGTGTCGATGTCCAGCACTTCGCGCTGCTTGCGGTTGAGGACCGCGTCGTAGGCGAAGTAGGAGGGAGCGGACGGCTGGCCCGCGGTGACCAGGGAGACGAAGGTCTCCTCGTCCATGGGACGGCACGCGTAGTTGGTGCGCCGCTGCTCACCGATCGTGGACCAGCGCTCGGTGGACAGGTTCTTGCCGCAGGCCGAACCCGCGCCGTGCGCGGGGAAGACCCGCACGTCGTCGTGGAGCCCCATGAGCTTGTGCTGCACCGAGTCGTACAGCATCCGGCCGAGTTCTTCTGCGGTGTAGCCGAGCGAGGCGAGCAGGTCGGGGCGGCCCACGTCGCCGATGAAGAGCGCATCCCCGGTGAGGACCCCGTAGGGGACCGGGTCGTCGGCGTGCTCGTAGACGAGGATGCTGATGGATTCAGGGGTGTGCCCCGGGGTCTCCATGATCTCCAGGACGACGTCGCCGAGGACGATCCGCTCCCCGTCAGCCAGTTTCCGGATGGGGTATTCAGCTTCGGCGCGGCTGCCGTAGCCGATCCATGCCCCGGTGCGTTCCGCCAGTTCCAGGTGGCCGGCGATGAAGTCGGCGTGGAAGTGGGTGTTGATGACCCCTTCGATGGTCAGCCCTTTCTCTTCGGCGTCCGCCAGGTATTCGGTGACGTCGCGCCGCGGGTCGACCACGATGGCCTTCCCCGTGGTTTCGTCAGCGACCATGTAGGACGCGTGGGAGAGGCAGTCCAGGTAGTACTGCGTGAACAGCATGGGCGATTCCTTTCCAGTTGTCGCGGGAGAGCGAGAGAGCTGCGGTTACCAGAGCAGTTCGGGAGCGGTCAGGGATGTTGCGGCGACTCCTGCGGCGACGGCGAGGACGAGGGCGGCGAATCCGCGCCGCAGCGCAGCTGCGGGCAGGCGCGGGGCCAGGGTTCCAGCAGCGAGCGAGGTCGCCATGGCGCTTGCTGCGAAGACTCCGACAGTGGCGACGTCGAGGCCGGTGGGCGTGAGACTGTGGGCGGCGAGTCCGGACACCGAGTTGAGGACGATGACGGCCAGCGAGGTGGCCACCGCCTCGGATTCGGCGAGGCCGAGGCCGAGGCTGAGTGCCGGGACGATGACGAATCCACCGCCGACCCCGAAGAGGCCGGTGAGGAATCCGACGAGAGCGCCCGCCAGCGTCGCCCAGGGCAGGCAGGCGCGCCAGTCCACGGTTCCGGACGCGCCCCGGCAGGCCCCCACCGCAGGGGTGGACTGCCGCAGCATGCGCACGGCCACCACAACCATGAGCGCCGCGAACGCGAGCATCAGCCAGTGGTTGGGCAGGAGCCTGCCTACCGCGCTGCCTCCGAAGGCGGCGGGCAGTCCTGCCAGTCCGAAGACCAGGGCGACCCGCCAGCGGACGAGCCCGGCGCGGATCCGGGTGAGCAGGCCGGTGGCCGACGAGGCGCCGACCACGACCAGGGAGGCTGGGATCGCGGCGGTCAGCGGGAGGCCCACCCCGTAGACCAGGGCAGGCACCGCCAGAATGGACCCGCCTCCGCCGAGGAGTCCGAGAAGCAGCCCGATGAGGGCGCCGAACAGTCCTGCCGCAACAACCACGGTCAGCCTCGTTGCGCGGGAGTGGTGCCGGTGAGCGCGGCCAGCATGGTCGGGGCGTCGCACCGGTCGGTGCGGTTGTAGGGCAGCAGTGCCAGCAGTCGCGCCATCAGGCAGGTGTCGGTGATCGCTGCGAAGGTCAGGCCCGCGCCGATGGCTGCGGCGACCCATTTGAGGGGGTCAAACACGGCGCTGGCGGTGACGAAGACAAGGACGATCAGTCCGGCGACGAGCCGCACTTGGCGTTCCATCGCCCAGCGTCCCCCCGAGCCCCGCTTCAGGGGCGCGCCGGTGCGTTCCCATTCGCTGATGCCGCCTTGGAGGACGCTGACTTGCCGCAGGCCGCTTTCCGCCATGAGTTTGCTGGCCTGGTCGGCGCGCATTCCGGACCGGCATACGAGCACGACCGGGTCGTCGTGGTTGGCGGTGAGTTCGCGCTGGTGCTCGCGGAGCAGGTCGAGCGGCACGTTGTAGGAGCCGGGGATGTGCATTCCGGCGAATTCGCCGGGGGTGCGGACGTCGATGATCCGCACTCGAGGGTTGCGCTCCTGGAGTTCCCGGACCTCTTCTGGGGTCAACGAGACAGGAAGCGAGGTGTCCATTGCAGCCTCTTCTCTTCCTCAGATACGGGCGGGGGTATGTGGAGGGCAAAAAGGGGTGGCGAATCAGCGGGAAGCCGCGGCGCACACCCGCGCTAAGCCAGTCGGCCGGGTCCCGCGGCGGCTGCTGTGCCAGGGGCGCGGGTGGCCCGCCGGTCCGGAAACGGCTGTGCCCGCTCCGGTGGTGCGGCCGGGCCGGTAAGCCCATCCCCACCTCGGCTTTTCCGCACAATCCTCAACACCCCCGGGGGTATACGACAGGCACAAATAAGGGTGACAGGCGGAGCATCGCGCGTGCCAAGGGACGCTCGGGGCTCAGGCCAGTGAGAGAAACAGCTTCTCCCACTCCTCTTCGCTCATCGGCGGCTCTTCCCCGCGCTCCCGCATGGTCTGACAGTGCCGCAGACCACTGGCAACGAGCTTGAACCCGGCCCGGTCGAGCGCGCGCGAGACCGCGGCGAGTTGGGTCAGCACGGCAACGCAGTCCTCGCCCGACTCGATCATCGCGATGACTCCGCCGAGCTGCCCATGCGCACGACGCAGTCTGGTCAGGGCATCGCCCACCAGTTCGGGTTTCATCTCCACTGTCATCACCTCTTCGCCACTCACCATACCCCCACCCGTATCGAAAACGCTAGTCGCCCCTTTACCCCACCCCGAAACAGCCCTGCTCAGAACCGGTGCGACGATAGAAGTGCTGTGCACGGAAGGTCACTCACCACACTGGTCCGCGCCGGGATCTTCGCCGCGGTCTCCGTTGGCGTGTCCGCCAACGGACACGCTGTCCACTCCGGCCACGACGTCCCGCTCACCGGAACCCTGCTCGGCGGCGCGCTGATGCTCGCCATCGGTTGGGCCCTCGCCAAGCGGGAACGCGGCGGCGGCATCATCCTCGGGTGGATGCTGTGGGGACAGCTCGCCCTGCACCTCATCTTCGCGCTGACCGAGGGCGGGACCGGTGCCCACGCCACCCACGCGGCGGCACGTGTGGGGGAAGAGACCGCATCCGATCCCACCCTCGGCATGCTGGCAGCCCACCTCGGCGCAGCACTGGTCTGCGCCCTGTGGCTACGCCGCGGCGAGGCCGCAGCATTCCGGCTTGCCCGCCAACTGCGCACCCTGCTCGCGGGCATGTTCCAGATCGGGGCCGCACCACCGGCCGTGCCATGCCCGCCCTGGGCGGGACAGCACCGGGACAACGGGGCCGTCCCCGCTCCCCGCACGGTGCCGCAGTACGCGGTCAGCCGACGCGGACCACCCCGTCCTCGGCTCAGTTGAAGCCGTCAGCTCCACCAGCAAGGCCGACGCGCCAGCGCCGAGCCTGACCTCCGCGTGCCCCGCAAGGCACCACGCAGACTGACCCGAGGAGAACTACTGTGACCAAACACACCGGGGCGATCCGCGAGAACAGTCCGCTGCAGCGCCGACTCCCCGACCTAGTCGTCGTCCACACCACCGGCCAGCGTGGTCACGCCGACCAACCGCTGCAGCCCACGCGCGGCAGAAAGCCACACACCACACTCCGCGCACTCGCGAAGATGGGCGCGGACCTCTTCCGGGGAGTGATTCGGCTGCTCCCCGTCGATTTCGGCGGAAAGAGCGGTTCGACAGTCGATGCACCTCACAAGACCATCATCGCCCACAACGTCCGTCTTTCCCAGAAACCGGGATATAAGCGCGTCCGAAACTTAAGAGGACGCGGGGCAGCGGCGTGCGCGGCAGCGAGCATCCTCCTCCTCGCCGGATGCGGCCAGACCGGCAGCACGGGCAGCCCGAACACCAGCGAATTCGACTACTACCTCGACCTGGCCGAAACCCCGATGTCCGCCCCGCCCCACGAGTTCCGCACCGTCGACGGCGACCCGTGGGCCTTCACCGACGTCGCAGCAGACCGGCTCACCCTGCTCTACTTCGGCTACACCAGCTGCCCTGACGTGTGCCCCACGACAATGGCCGACATCGCCGACGCGGTCACCCGCCTCGGCGCAGACGGGGAACAGGTCGACGTGGTCATGGTCAGCACCGACCCGGAGCGCGACACCCCCGAACAGATGCGTTCCTGGCTCTCCGGCTTCAACCCGGACTTCCAGGGAGTCATCGGCCCCATCGACGACGTGGTCCAAGCCGCCAAAGCCTACGGCATCCCCGTGGAACCCCCCGAAGAGACTGACGGTAACTACCTCGTCACCCACGGGGAGAGAGTCGCGGTCCTCCGCCCCGGCGGCGACGCCATCGGCTTCTTCGACCCCGGCACCTCCGGGGAACAGATGAGCGCCGTCCTCCCCGAGCTGATCGCAGCACAGCTCTAACCCACGTCCACGCCACGCGTCCGGAGTACTGCGTCCATGAACACGTCCACCACTACGCCACTGCTCGTGCTCGGCACAGCCCTCGCCCTCGTCACCCTGTCCGGCTGCGGCGGCCCGCCAGCCGACCAGCACACCGACAGCCGCGACCACCACGCGACCGCCTCAGCCCCCGACCCCAGCACACCCCCCAAGGGCAGCGCTGAAGCCGGCGACCTCGTTATCGAAGACGCCTGGCTGGCGGAACCCGCCAACCCGTCGATGACCGCCGGCTACCTCACCATCAGCAACACCGGCGACGAGGACATCACCCTCACCGAGGCGGCCACCTCGCTCTCCGACCGGACCGAACTGCACACGGTGGAGACCACGGAAAGCGGCGCCGCGCAGATGGTCCCGGTCGACGACATCCCCATCCCCGCCGGGGAAACCGTCGAACTCGCCTCCGGCGGACTCCACATCATGGTGCTGGACATAGCGGACCCGCCACAGGTCGGCGACACCGCCACCATCACCCTGACCTTCGACAACGGAGAAACCGTCCAGGTTGACGCCCCGGTGCTGGAACGCACCGGAAGCAGCGGCCACCACCATTGACGGAGGGGTGAGCAGGCCATGACCGAACCAGACACGGAGCGGAAAGGCTCCTCCCGCCGAGGATTCCTCGCGGGACTGGGCGCGGCAGCACTCACCGGCGCAGGCATCGGCATGGCGGCAGGAGAAGTCCTCCGCCCCCTGCTGCCCGACTCCGACCCGGCCGCCTCCCCGGAAGCCGAGCAGCGGCTGCGCATGGCAGCCCAACGGGCCGACGCCACCGCAGCGCCCCAACCCGGCATCTCCGGCCCAGCACCCGCGTTCGTTCACGTCATCGCGCTCGACCTGGCGGAAGAAGCCCGTAAGAACCCCGACACCGCCCGCGACAGCGCAGCCGCCGCGCTCCGGTCCTGGACCGAACTAGCGGCCCGCCTGCACGAGGAGAGTCCGCACGACATCGCCGAGGGGGCCGCCTCTGCAGGGCTGCTCCCCGCCTCCCTCATGGTCACCGTCGGCATCGGAGGCTCCCTGCTCTCCGCGATCGACGCGGAAGACCGCCGACCGGACGCGCTCGCCGACCTCCCCGAGTTCTCCACCGACGACCTGCACCCCCGCTGGTGCGGTGGAGACTTCATGCTCCAAGTCGGTGCGGAAGACCCCATGGTGCTCACCGCGGCCGTGGAAGAACTCGTCGCCGCGGCCGCGGATGCGACCGCGGTGCGCTGGTCTCTGCGCGGCTTCCGGCGGACCGCCGCAGCCGCGCGCGACCCCGACGCCACCCCCCGCAACCTCATGGGGCAGATCGACGGCACCGCCAACCCCGCCCAGGACCACCCGCTGTTCGACCGGACCATCACCGCACGGCCGGCCGACAACCCCGCGCACGCCTGGATGGACGGCGGCAGCTACCTGGTCGTGCGACGGATCCGCATGCTCTTGACCGAATGGCGGAAACTGGACGTGGCCGCCCGGGAGCGGGTGATCGGCCGCCGCCTCGACACGGGAGCACCCCTCGGCAGCCGCAACGAGACCGACCCCGTCGTGCTCTCGGCCCGCGACGAGGAAGGGGAACCCCTCATCCCCGAGAACGCACACGTGCGCCTCGCCAGCCCGGAGAACAACCTGGGTGCCCGCATGTTCCGCCGCGGCTACAGCTACGACCAGGGGTGGCGCGACGACGGCGTCCGCGACGCCGGACTGCTCTTCATGGCCTGGCAAGGCGACCCCGCCACCGGGTTCATCCCGGTGCAGCGCAGCCTCGCCGACCAGGGCGACGCCCTCAACCGCTACATCCGGCACGAAGGCAGCGCCCTCTTCGCCGTCCCCGCCGCCCGGGAAGGCCGCTACCTGGGACAGGACCTGATCGAAGGATGACACCGCCGGCCACGGCCCGTCCCCTCGGCGTGCGCCAGGGCGAGCCGTGGCCGGCCAGACCGGGTCAGGACGGCCACCGCCCCGCCGACCGCAGAGCGTAGCGGCGTTCAGCGTAGGCGAGATCGTCCCGCCACAGACGGCGCGCCGCAAACCGCATGAGCGGCCGCACCACAGGAGCCATCCGCCGCGCCACCCCGAACCCGGGCCGCGGCGACGTAGCCACCGTTGCCTCGATCACCGCGGTGCGCGGCACCCCGTTACGGTCCACGCCGAGCGGGGTGGCGTGGGTCTCCACCACACTCCCTGCCCCCTCCCCTTCGAGGATGCGCATGACGATCGTGCGCGGCTCCGGGCAACGGAATTCGGCGCGCACCGGCACCCCCCACCGGCCCGCGACCTTGAACGCTACGTCCACCACGAACCGGTCGTCCGCGTCGGCCACCCCTTCCTCGGGCGCCTCAACCACCCGCAGATCCACAAACGAGTACGGGTGGAACCAGGAGCCGTGCCACGGATCCAACCGGTTGGCGATCACATCCTCCGGCTCACACCGCCCCGCCATGCTCGCCACCGCGGCCAACGTGCGCCGTTCCGGCCGCTCCGGCACGATCGGGGCAGCCAGCGGCTCCTCGCCTCCGACCGCGTCCAACCGCACCCACACCAGCACCCCGTCATCGTGGACAGGGAATGGCGACCACCCGGGAAAGCCTTCCGGCCCCAGCGACAGGCCATGCCACCGGCACACCAGCCGATCCCCGCGGACCGCCCCACGGCACAGCGGCGCTCCCAAGTGGGGACAGGATCCGGGAGCGGCATGCACCACGTTGTCGCGGCTCCGCCACGCCACCACTTCAACCCCCGCCACCATCCGCCCGAACGGCTGCCCCGGACGGATCTCCGTGCTCGCCGCCAGCACGAACCAGTTCCCCGAAGGCCGGGCAAGCGCCCGCTTCAACGCCCCTTCAATCAGAGCGGGCCGTGCCCCCTGCCACGACGGCTCCTGCTGCTCCCACCGGGTCTTCGGCAGTCTGCGCAAGGGAAGCCGCCGCACCCCCATGGATTCAGACATCGTCAATTCCCCCCGTAACTCCGAGCGCCGCTCATCCGCGGCGCCACCCCACTGTTCGCCCGGCGTCCCGACACCGCCCGGCGCAGCATGGCCCGGGCGAAGGCGGGAACCGCTACCTGCACGCGCCGCCACTGCGGCACGGTGCACCGACCGCTCCACACGTCGAAGCCGGATGCTTCGATGACGTCGAGAATCCCCTGGTACAGGGTGAACGCAGTAGCGACGCAGGGACGCGACACCGGGTCGAGCATCGCGATGCCCGGGGCAGCCGTCCGGTAGATCTCCCGGTTCAACGCCACCAGGTGGGCGAGCGCGTCCCGCACCCGCGGATGCCCGCGCCGGTGAGCACGGCACCACAACAGCAGGTCCCGGTCCACCCCGTAGCGGGCCAGGATGTCCGCGGGCAGGTAGACCCGCCCCCGGTCCAGGTCTTCAGCCACATCCCGCAGGAAGTTGGTCAACTGGAACGCCTCGCCGAGCGCTGCCGCATGCGGGGCAGCCCGCGGCAGCGGGACCACGGTGCCGAGCACCGGCAGCACTTGGAGCCCGATCACCGCGGCCGAGCCGTACATGTAGCCGCGCAGGTCTTCGAAGCTCGCATAGTCGGTGGTGGACAGGTCCATCCGCATGGACCGCAGGAACGCCGTGAACAGTTCGGCGCCGATCTCGTACCGCCGCGCGGTGTCCGCCACAGCGCGCACCACCGGGTGGACGTCCTCTCCCCCCGCCAGGGCAGCGGTCAGCTCGGTGCCGACTTCGGACAGCAGGGCAGCCCGCGCCTCCACGGGGAGGGCGGTGCGTGGCGCGTCGATGACGTCGTCCACCCAGCGCGCGAAGCCGTAGAGGGCGTGGATCGCGGGCCTCCGCTGCGGGGGGAGGGTGAGCGTGGCCAGATAGTAGGTGCGCCCGTGGTGGGCGTGCAGCGTCCGGCAGTGCAGGTAGGCCGCGCACAGCTGGGGGTCGGTGATGCCCGCGGCCCGCAGTTCCCGCTTCACCGCCGTCTCCCCGAACCGGTGATCGTGGACCGCGTGGGCGAGGTGCACCCGGTGATCCGTGCCGCGGCGAGCTTCCCCGAGATGAGGACCGTCGGCAGGCCCACCCCCGGAGTGGTCCCGCATCCCGCCAAGACCGCGTTGGCGATCCCCGACACGAGGTTGCGCGGCCGGAACGGACCGGTCTGGAAGAGGGTGTGCGCGGTAGCGAACGGGGTGCCGAACGCGTGCCCCATGTGCGACCAGTCGTGCGGGGTGACGAGCCGTTCGACGCGCACAGACTCGGAGAATCCGGTGAGGCCGCGGTCCTCCAGGACTGCTCCGAGCTGCTCCCGGTAGCGAGGGCCGAAGGACACCCAGTCGATCCGCCCAGTGCGCAGATTCGGGCAGGGCGCGACCACGGAGAGCAGGTGCCGCCCAGGCGGGGCCAGGCTGCGGTCGGTCACGGTCGGCTGCGTCACCAGGAGCGAAGGGTCGCTCATCGGTTTCCCCAACCGGGTGATCTCGGTGAAAGTACGCCGCCACGCCGTGCCGAACAGGAGGGTGTGGTGGTCGAGCACCGGCCAGGTGCGGTCGGTGCCCGCGTGGAGGACGACCGCGGAGGGAGCGAACTGGAGGGGGACGATCCGCCACGGGGTCCGGCCGAGGAGACGGTAGGCCAAGGGCAGGTCCACGGTGACGACCACGGCGTCGCAGGGCACCCGTTCCCCGTCGGCAAGCACCACGGCACGCACTCGGTTGCCGCGCCGTTCCAGCCGGGTGACAGTCCTTCCGTAGTGCAGTTCCGCCCCGGCTTTGGTGGCTGCGGCGGCCAGGGCTTCTCCCAGGGAACGCATGCCGCCGCGCGGGAAGTAGACGCCGGCGACGGTGTCCATGTACGCGATGACCGCGTAAGCGGCGAGGGCGCGGTGCGGTGGTACCCCCGCGTACAGGGACTGGAACGAGAAGATGCGGCGCAGCCGCTCGTCGCGGACGAACCGGCCTACCGCCGCGGAGA
>NC_007333.1:2787500-3592500 GCF_000012405.1 Thermobifida fusca YX | reverse complement strand
GCTTCTGATGCTAACCAGACTGGCGCTGCTCCTGTCCTTTGTGGGTGGGGGTGGTGTTGGTGTGGGGTCCAAGGGAGTAGTAGGTAAGTGATGGGGTGACGCAGGGGGGTAGCTCTACCGGGCGGTGGTTGTCCCGGGTCAAGCGTGTAGCCCGGAGCATAGGCAAATCCGTGCTCTGTTGTGGGTGAGGCGTGATGTCGAGGCGTTGAGCCGAAGTGAGTGATCCCGTACTGCCGAGAAAAGCCTCTAGCGAGTGTGTGGACGGCCCGTACCCTAAACCGACGCAGGTGGTCAGGTAGAGAATACCGAGGCGTTCGGGTGAACCGTGGTTAAGGAACTCGGCAAATTGTCCCCGTAACTTTGGGAGAAGGGGAGCCCTGTGCGGTGAAGGACCGTGCGTCTGGAGCTGTGTGGGGTCGCAGAGGCCAGGGGGAAGCGACTGTTTACTAAAAACACAGGTCCGTGCGAAGTCGTAAGACGCGGTATACGGACTGACGCCTGCCCGGTGCCGGAACGTTAAGAGGACCGGTTAGATGCCTTTTGGGTGTCGACGCTGGGAATCTAAGCGCCGGTAAACGGCGGTGGTAACTATAACCATCCTAAGGTAGCGAAATTCCTTGTCGGGTAAGTTCCGACCTGCACGAATGGCGTAACGACTTCCCCGCTGTCTCAACCACGGGCCCGGCGAAATTGCACTACGAGTAAAGATGCTCGTTTCGCGCAGCAGGACGGAAAGACCCCGGGACCTTTACTACAGCTTGACATTGGTGTTTGGGATGGCTTGTGTAGGATAGGTGGGAGCCTGTGAAGCCTGGACGCTAGTTCGGGTGGAGGCGTTGGTGAAATACCACTCTGGCTGTTTCGGGCATCTAACCTGGGACCGTGATCCGGTTCAGGGACAGTGTCTGGTGGGTAGTTTAACTGGGGCGGTTGCCTCCTAAAGGGTAACGGAGGCGCCCAAAGGTTCCCTCAGCCTGGTTGGCAATCAGGTGGTGAGTGTAAGTGCATAAGGGAGCTTGACTGTGAGACGGACGTGTCGAGCAGGTGCGAAAGCAGGGACTAGTGATCCGGCGTCGGCGTGTGGAAGCGGCGTCGCTCAACGGCTAAAAGGTACCCCGGGGATAACAGGCTGATCTTCCCCAAGAGTCCGTATCGACGGGATGGTTTGGCACCTCGATGTCGGCTCGTCGCATCCTGGGGCTGGAGTCGGTCCCAAGGGTTGGGCTGTTCGCCCATTAAAGCGGCACGCGAGCTGGGTTTAGAACGTCGTGAGACAGTTCGGTCCCTATCCGCTGCGCGCGTTGGAGACTTGAGAAGGGCTGTCCCTAGTACGAGAGGACCGGGACGGACGAACCTCTGGTGTGCCAGTTGTTCCGCCAGGAGCATGGCTGGTTGGCTACGTTCGGAAGGGATAACCGCTGAAAGCATCTAAGCGGGAAGCCTGCTTCAAGATGAGGTCTCCTGCCACCGTTGAGTGGGTAAGGCCCCCTAGAGATGATGGGGTTGATAGGCCGGATGTGGAAGCCCTGTGAGGGGTGGAGCTGACCGGTACTAATCGGCCGAGGGCTTGTCCACCACAGATACAGGACAGCTCGCACACACGAACACACACGCGTGAAGGTTTCCCCCATGACCTAGAGCCTGTGGGTTGTGGTTGGTGGGGGTGTGAGGGTTACGGCGGTCATAGCGGGCGGGGTCCACCCGGTCCCATTCCGAACCCGGTCGTTAAGCCGCCCAGCGCCGATGGTACTGCCCTGTGGTGGGGTGGGAGAGTAGGACACCGCCGTACACATGTGTGAGTGGGGGTGGAACAACCGTTCCACCCCCACTTTTCTCTGCGTTAAAACAAATACTGGACCTACAGAATTCGGCTTGCAGGACGAGGCAGGAGTTCCGCCGTCGCTGCACGGCCACAGGCCCCTGGGAAGAAAACTGGGGCGACGAGGGCTCAACAGGTCAACCTGCGCATGCGGACGGATCTGTTCCCGTTCCGCCGCCACGCTCGACCAGGCCGGCGTTCAGGACGCCTGGTGGTTGTCGAGTGTCTCCGAGCCAGCTCGGTGGAGAATCCCCGAACCACCGGTCTGCCCCCCAACCGGAATCGCAGGCCTCAACGAGAGACGGGCCACCCTAACTGGCGCTCATGTCTCTATGGGGAACGTTTCGATGGATGCGACCCGGGAAAAGAACCGACCACAAACCAAGAAAGGGGTGTCAATCCTCTTCGGAATCCACCCCCGCAGGCACCTCGAGCAACTGGCGCACCAGCGCTATGAACTCTTCATCGCTCATCGCAGCCCAGTCCACATGCTCGTTCATGATGACGCGGTTCCCCGAATGCAAGATCAATAAGCATGTGTCTGGCTGAGAAAATAAAAAGAACTGAGCGACGTTCTAGGACATCTCACCTCATTCTCGGGATTTACTGGTCTGACCTGCGAATACGGGCTCAAGCAGGGTCACATCCGCCGTTGGATGGCGGCACGGCACTCGGGGCAACGGCACCGCTTGTTGTAGCCGGTGACGGTACCGTGCGGCAGAGCAGGGTCACGTTCCGCCATGAGAGTGGCGTCGAGTTGGTCCCCGAACTCGCGGAGGACACGTGCCGCGGCGAACACGCGTTGTGGAGTCGTGCCCAATTCGCGTGCGGCGTCGTCGAGGTGAATCCCCTTGCGGAGCTTCGCAATCAGCCTGGAGCGCGTAGACGGGGGGAACTCCCTCTCCGTCGCCTCAATCACCTGCTCGACGTCATCAATGGGGTAATTCATCGGTTTCCTATGAGTGGACGGAAGCTTCGATGTCCTCCTGACTCAACCGCATCGTACGCGGTCTTCAGATCGAAATCATCGCTTTCTCCCTAAGGAGAGAGTGGCGAGCATAACCAATACGTTCCCTGACACAAAGATGAATATTTCTGGGAACGCATTGCCTGTAGCTCACCGTAGCGATTCCGGTTTATCGCGTCAGAGTTTGCGTGATTTCCCGGGGAAAACCGCGCAGCCTTCCTGCAGCTTCACTGCTTGGAACCGCCGGTGTACCGCTGGAAGTCTCAGGATTTGCCCGCGGGGCTGGACGCGGCATGCCTCAGGCCGGCAGAGTCGGCCACGAGCGCCTTCCCGAAGCGTGCCGGGTGCTTGAACAGGCCTGAGGCTCCGAAACCCTCGTGAAGCCACGCCTGGACAGCAGGGGAGGCGAGCCCGGTGCTCGCCGAGTACGACGTCGGGCCGCACTCCGACTCCTGCCGGAGCAGCGCCGCTGTGCTGCGTCGTGGGGCAGGCTGCCCGCACACCAGGGCATCCCGTGATGGACGGGGAGGAAAGCCGGAGGACACGGCAGCCAGATGTGAGTCAACCGGTATTTGGTGTCCTAGTGTGGCCAGGGGACGGTCGCAATCCCGGTCTCGTTTACCGGCTTTCGAAGACGATAATGAAAAAATCAAGGAGTGGCGGCAGGCGCGTCACCGTACGCTATTCAAGGTGACAGTGCTGTGAGGTTGCTAGGCTGCTGAAGAGCAACCCATAAAGCGCTGTAAAGACGCCTTAGGCCCGGTTTGGCGGACCCGTGGACGGGGACCGACCTGTCGGCTGTGACTCATCAGCCTGGCCTAGGGCTGTGCGTGAAGTCTCGTTCTCAACATCCCACAAGAAAGTAAAGGGGTCCTCACCGTGAACGTGAAGAAGATCCTCGTCCTGGTGCTGGTGGCCCTCGGAGCGTTCGCCATCTACCGCAAGATCCAGGCTGACCGCGCCGAGCTGGACCTCTGGACCGAGGCCACGGCGGCTAACGAGAGCTGAGCGGAGACATCACCGGACTCCACCGACAGAACCCTGGCGCTGTCCTCCGGTTGTTGGACCACCGGTTGCCCACCCGAGGCGAAAGAGCGGTATGCTCTTCAATCGTTGTTGTAGAAACATGCGACAATGAGTATGTGCCGAGGGGCCATAGCTCAGCTGGCAGAGCGCCGGTTTTGCATACCGGAGGTCAGGGGTTCGACTCCCCTTGGCTCCACAGCAGCAGATCAGAACTGGGACGGAGACCTCCCCGGAGGTCTCCGTTTCGCATGTCTAGGCCTCGGCACAGTGCCCTCAAGGGGCGCGTGAGGCCCAGCAGCGCCGCTCCTCTGCCCGTTTCACGGCCTTGGCCAAGCCACGTGCTCCTACAGGGGGTATGCGGTCTTCCTCTCTCACCGAGCCGGCTCCAAGCGTCTAAGGGAGTGGACACCGCCCATCCGCGGGGTCTTCGCGGGGCAGCAGTCCTCCCCTGCCCGCTGGGACGAGTCGCGGCCGCCAACGGCACAGCGGGGATAGGCGGCTGCTCGTCCTCGCCTGTGACGAAGACCCGGTGCGGAACCCGCGGCGTCGCGTGGAACGTTTCCTTGAGGGCGTGCGTCTGTTGGCCACAGGCGATACTTCTGATGAGCCGCCGGTGACAGAAGTGCGTATCAGGGGATTTTCAGGGAAATCCCGCTGGCGCAGAGTGCCGCATCCCCTGAACGATAGAAAGAGACACACAGACTTCACGCAGCGGAAGAACAGCCAGAGGACACCCATAGAGCGCGGCAGGGAGTGAACGTGGCCGTGAGCAATCCGACACCTCCAATCCCCTCTTATGGGGGACGCCCCGTCCCGCCGTCCCAGATGCGCGTTACCCATGCGGAACGTGACCGCATCGCGGAAATGCTCCGGGATGCGTACGCGGAAGGACAGCTCGACGAGGAGGAGCTCGACGAGCGGTTGAGCCGGGCGATGAAAGCGAAAACCCGGGGAGACTTGCAGCCGCTGGTCGCCGACCTGTCTCTTACCCCCGCTTCAGCGGCAGTCCCGCACCCCGTGCAGCAAGGGGAACCGACGAAGGAGGAGCGTCTCTGGGCGGCAGGCGGTCACCTGTCGGGGTACTTCCTCCCCGTCCTGGGCCCGCTGATCGTGATGCTGGTCAAAAACGGCTCCCCGTACGCGCGTACCCAGGCGATCCGAGCGCTCAACTACCACCTGAACTTGCTCATCGCCACCGTGCTGGCGCCGTTCGCTATCTTCCTGCTCGTCACGATCCCCATCTACCTTTTCTTGTTCCTGGGGTGGGTCTTCCTCCCGCTGGTCGGTGGGGTGGCCTCGCTGATCGGAAGCAACTGGAAGTATCCGCTCACCATCGACATCGTCAAAGAGCATCCCCGCCCCCCAGAAACGCCGCCGCTTCAGTGAAGGCAGTACGAACGCTGGGCCCCGCATCGTGCGGGGCCCAGCGTTCGTGGACGACACAGGGACGGTGGTTACTGTTTGATCTGGCTGTTCAACTCGCTCGAGGTGGACCCGGTGGCCGCAGCCTCGGGGGGTGCTGCGGTCTCAGCGGCTTCGGGGCTGTCCCAGAGCTTTCCACGGGTCTGGCGGGCTCGCGCAGCGAGCTGCTGGCGGGTCTGACGCACCTGCTCCCGGGCGTTCTCCAGGTAGGCGTGCCACTCGGCGTCCTGGGCGGCCTGGCGCAGCCGCAGCACGGCGTACACGGCGGCGAGGCCGAGGACTCCGGCACCGACGTAGACGAGCGCGCGCGGCAGCTTACGGCGCGGAGGGGCGGGGGCAGGGTCCACTTTCTGCGCGGCGGTGCTCAGCAGTTCGGCGACGCGGGGAGCCACGGTGTCCTCCACGCGCTGGGCCGCGCTATGGAGCCGGGGAGCGGTCCACCCTCGGGCCTGTTCAATGCGCTGGACTGCGGCCTCTTTGGCTTGCGCGGCGTAGGGGGCAAACCGTTCTGCCTGCTCCCGGGCTACCTCCTGTAGACGGCTCAGGGCCTCCTCGGCTCCCTTCTTGGTCTGTCCACGCTGCAACACGATCGACACGTGGTCCTCCTTTGGTTCGCAGGCTGCTCGGTGCCCTCCCCCCGAGCAGGACGTTCTATACCTGAGACGTCAGTCCCGAAGCTTTCGACTCGCCCGTTATCGGGGTGTTATCTCAACATACGTGGTTGATCGTGGCCAATCACGTGTTGAAGGTCGTGTCTGAAGTCTCTTTTTCCGCTGGCGGACCGGACGGGGCAGTAATGGGGGAGCTGAACGGGCGGTAACGTGTCAGGGGTAAGCATCCGCAACGGAAAGGTATTCGGGTGTCCGACACCAAGGAGCTCTTCGCTCGGCTGAACACCACCAAGGGCACGATTGTCGTCAGGCTCTTCCCCGACAAGGCGCCGGAGACGGTGGCGAACTTCGTCGGGCTCGCCGAGGGAACCAAACAGTGGGTGGACCCCCGCACGGGACGGCCGACGACGAGCAAGCTCTACGACGGCACGGTGTTTCACCGGGTCATCAAGGACTTCATGATCCAGGGCGGCGACCCGCTGGGTAATGGACGCGGTGGCCCCGGATACAAGTTCAACGATGAGATCCACCCGTCGTTGAAGTTCGACCGCCCTTACCTGCTGGCGATGGCGAACGCCGGCCCGAACAGCAACGGCTCCCAGTTCTTCATCACTGTGACGCCCACCGACTGGCTCAACGGCCGTCACACGATCTTCGGTGAGGTTGTCGAAGGCAGTGAGGTGGCTGTGGCGATCTCCGAGGTCGCCACCGACCAGATGGACAAGCCTTTGGAGCCGGTCGTCCTCGAGTCCGTCACGATCGAACGTAGGTAGGCGAAGCGGTATGAGCGCCTCTCCCAGTTCTGAACCGACGTCCCAGGCGGTCCCGGTCTGCTACCGACACCCAGGGCGCGAGACCTATGTCCGGTGCCGCCGGTGCAACCGGTACATCTGCCCGGACTGCATGCGGGAGGACTCGGTCGGGTTCCAGTGCGTGGAATGCGTCGCTGAGGGGAACCGGAGTGTGCGAGAGGCGCGCACCGTCTTCGGGGGCAGGATCATCGCCAAGCCCTATGTGACCTGGGCGCTGCTGGGGCTGATCGGTGCAGTGTTCGCGGCCCAGGTCGTGTCCTCGGGCGGTCTCGTCCGGCTCGGCACCACCGCTGATCCGCTCGTCTACGAGTTCGGGATGTGGGGCGGGGCGGTCCTGGCGTGGCACCAGTGGTACCGCCTGCTCACCGGGGTGTTCCTGCACGGCGGCCTCATGCACTTGGCGTTCAACGGGTTCGCGCTGTACGTGCTGGGGCCGCAGTTGGAGCGGTGGCTCGGCCACCTGCGTTACGCGGCACTGTGGGGAGTGAGCGCCCTCGGCGGGTCGGTGCTTGGACTGCTGGTGCAGCCGACAGTGATGTCGGTGGGGGCGTCTGGGGCGATCTTCGGACTGTTCGGCGCGGTCTTCGTGTTCGGTAAGCGGCTCAGGTTGGACACCCGGTTCATCCTGGGCCTGCTTGTCGCCAACCTGTTGATCACCTTCCTGGTGCCGGGGATTTCCTGGACCGCGCACATCGGCGGTCTCGTGAGCGGTCTGCTGCTGGGCTTGGGGTATGCCTACCTTCCGCCGAAGGCGGGCAGGGAGAGCAAGCCGTGGCAGCGCGCGCTCTGGCACGGAGGGGTCACCGTGGCCTACCTGGTGCTGCTGGGCGTCGCGATAGCGGTGGCACCGATCGCGTCGCTGGGGTGAGGCGCGGGCCGCCGGCTGGGGTTCGTCTTTGCGACGGTGTGGCCTGCTATGCCGGCTGTGCTGCCGGGAAATCCGTGTGGTGGCGCTGGAACCAGCCTGTGGATAACTCTGTGGATAACCTTGTGAATAAGTTGTGGATAAAGCTCACAATATCCCTGCTGAGCTGGGAAAACAGCGCCACTTATGTCCTGTGGACAATCAACGCCAGCGTGTGGAGACGATCAGCGCCATGATGATGCCGCTGAACCCGATAGCCAGGTTCCAGTTGGGCTGCTTCTCCAGGAACGAGACCGGGATGAAGTTGCCGATGATGTAGTAGGTCCCGATCCACAGGATGCCCAGGACGAAGAACGTCAGCATGACCGGGAGCACCCAGCGCCCGCCGATCTTCGGCTGGGGAGCCGTCGGGGGTGGCGTGTAAACAGCCTTCTTCTTGCGAACGCGAGACTTGGGCACGGTCGCTGCTCCAAATACAGGTGATCGAAAGATACTCCGAGACGGTACGCAGTCTACGGCACAACCGGACGTGCGGGCGAATACTTCTCACGACGGACCGTTATCGACGCTGGTGGGGGCCGTACGATCCGCGGATCGTACGGCCCCCCGGCGTCAGTGGTCAGTCTCCCTCACCGCGCCTGCTGAACGGGTTCCATTCCTCCATATCCGGCGGGAACGGTGGGAAGGGAGTCTCGTCGCCCGGCGAGCCCGGATCCGGCGGGGTCGGCGGCTCCGGTCGCTGCGGTTCCTTGGCGAAGGTCACCGTGACCGTGGTGCCGCGCTCCACCTTGGTGCCCGCCTGCGGAGACTGGGCGATCGCGGTCCCCGGGGTCGCGTCGCTGGTCTCCTGGGTCTGCGCCTCGAGGGTCAGACCCAGCTCGGCGAGCCGTTCCCGGGCCTGGTCCTCGTTCATGCCGGCGAGGCTCGGCACCTCGACCTTGGTGCTGGCCTTGGCGACCACCAGGTTGACCTTGGTCCCCGGCTCCACCTCGGTCCCCGCCTTGGGGTCGGTGGACAGCACGGTGCCTTGCGGCTCGTCAGACTCTTGGTGGGTGATCTCGCCGCGTGCCAGGCCGGCCCGGTTGATCTCCCCGAGCGCGTCCGCCTGGCTCATCCCCACCAGGTCAGGCATTTCAATCATCTCCGGTCCACCGGAGATGAGAATGGTGATCTCCGTGTCCGGCGGGACTGTCTCCCCGATCTCCGGGTCGGTGCCGACCACCTTTCCCTCTTCAATCTCGTTGCTCGGGGTCGGCTCGTCGGCGACTTCGATGTTCTCGAAGCCTTTCTCCTGCAGCGTCTCGGTGGCCTCCTCCACCGACATGCCCGCCACGTTGGGGATCGTGATGTTGTCGGTACCCGGGTTGAACAGCAGCCAGCCGAGGAACGCGGCGGCCGCCAGCACTGCGGTCCCCAAAAGCACCCACAGCACCTTGTTTCCGCTGCCGCGGCGACGGTCCTCGTCGTCGTACGGGTAGTCGTCGTAATCGTCGTAGCCGTCGTCCCGGGTGGGGGGAAGCGCGGTCGTCGCCCCGTCGTTCGCCGCGGAGAGCGCCATCGTGCTGGCCGCGGTCGGCATGCCTTGGAGGCCGCGCTGGATGTCGGCGCGCATCTCCTCCGCAGTCTGGTAGCGCTGCTCGCGGTCCTTGGCCATTGCGCGCAGCACGATCGCTTCGATCCACTCCGGGATCTCCGGGTCCAGCTCCGTCGGCGGGATCGGCTCCTCCCGCACGTGCTGGTAGGCGATAGACACCGGAGAGTCGCCCACGAACGGCGGACGGCCGGTCAGCAGCTCGTACAGCACGCAGCCGGTGGAGTAGATGTCGCTGCGGACGTCGACGCGCTCACCGCGTGCCTGCTCCGGGGAGAGGTACTGGGCGGTGCCGATGACCTGTGAGGTCTGCGTCATCGTGGCCTGGGCGTCGTTCATGGCCCGGGCGATGCCGAAGTCCATGACCTTGACCTCGGCCTGCCGGGTCAGCATGACGTTGGCCGGTTTGATGTCGCGGTGCACGATGCCTCGGGCATGGGCCGCCGCCAGGGCTCGGAGGATGCCGTCGGTGATCTCCAGCGTCCGCTCGGGCAGCAGACGCCGGTTGTCCTCGAGCAGCTCCTTGAGGGTGCGCCCGTCCACGTACTCCATGACGATGTACGGGATGGGTACGCCGTCGATCACGTCCTCGCCGGTGTCGTACACAGCGATGATCGACGGGTGGTTCAGAGAGGCAGCGGATTGCGCCTCCCTGCGGAAGCGGGCCTGGAAGGTGGGGTCCCGGGCGAGGTCTGAGCGCAGGGTCTTGACGGCCACCAGCCGGTCGAGACGGAGGTCACGGGCACGGAAGACCTCGGCCATGCCACCCCGCCCAACGGGGGCCTCAAGTTGGTAGCGGCCACCAAGGAGCCGTGGCTGAGACATGTCGTGAACTGTTCCTCACAGTCGTGAAAGGACCTGAGCGGCCGTCAGGGCGGCGTGGAGCCTCGCGACTCCTCACCGGTGCCTCCGGTGGGACCGCCCGGTGCCGCACCGCCGCCATCCGCGTCGTCCTCGTCCGAAGGGCCACCGGGTTCCTCCCCGGGATCGGGTGTGGAGTCGGCGCCGTCCCCGGGTGGGGAGGGGTACTCGGACTGTGGAGGCGTCGTTGGTTCTGGGTGCGGGGCCGGCGAGTAGCTCTCCTCCGGCTCGTCGTTGAGCGGGGGAAGCTGACCGCCGGGATTGTCTGGGACAGGGGTCTGCGAGTCGGTCGTTATGTTCTCTGTTGTGTCGGGGGATCGAGAGAGTGTCGGGACGACCGACCGATGACTGGTTGGAGTCCCATTGGTACCAGGTTCCTTCCCCAGCAGCCCGACCAGGAAGATCCCCACCGCGACAGCTCCGACGGTTGCGATCAGAGCGAACACGACGGGTAGGTTCAGGCGGCTGTTCGGTGCTGCAGATCTCTCGGCAACTCTATCCGAGTCCTTGCCTTGCGGGGGAGGCCACGTCTGAGCTTGAGCGCCCGAATGCGGGCCGTCAACGGGGGTGCTGTCCCCGGTAGGAGGGCCGGGCTGGGCGGGGACCACTGCGGTGGCCGCCGTGGCCGACACCAGTCCTAGCGCCTCGGTGGCGTCTCCTCCGTTGAGTGCGGCGCGGAGCCGCTGGGCCCACTGGGATACTTCGGCAGCAGACGAGGGGCGCTCCTGCGGGTCTTTGGCCAGCATGCACTCCACTAGTTCCCGCACCGCGGGCGGCACGCTGTCCGGCAGGGGCGGGGGAGGCTCCCGGGAGTGGGCGAGTGCCAGCGCCAGCGGAGTGTCCGCGGTGAAGGGCGGGTGGCCCGCCAGGCACTCGTAGGCGACGATGCCCAGCGCGTAGATGTCCGACAGCGGACTGGCGGGTTTTCCCGATACCTGCTCCGGGGAGATGTACTGGGCAGTGCCCATCACCATGCCGGTCTGGGTGAGGGTCACTGACTCGTTGCCGCGGGCAATACCGAAGTCGGTGAGCTTCACCGTGCCGTCTTCGGTCACCAGCAGGTTGCCCGGTTTGATGTCGCGGTGGATGACCCCGTTGGCGTGGGCGGCGGACAGCGCCTGGGCGGCTTGGTCCACCACGTCCAGGGTGATGTCGGGGTCGAGGCCTGGGTTGCGTTTGATGATGGCGGACAGCGACTCCCCCGTGATCAGCTCCATGACCAGGAAGGAGAAGCCGTCCTGTTCGCCGTAGTCGTAGACCTGGGCGATGTTCGGGTGCGACAGCGCCGCAGTGATCTGCGCTTCGGTGCGGAAGCGCTGTTGTGAGACCGGGTCACTGACCTGGGCAAGGTGCAGGAGCTTCACTGCCACGGGGCGGCTGAGCAGTATGTCGGTGGCCCGCCACACTTCGCCCATGCCGCCCACGCCGATGCGCTCGTCGAGGCGGTACCGGTCGACCAGTACCACCCCGGCCCGTGAACCAAGTCCGCGCTCAGGGGTCTCACTCACCGTTGATCACTGCTTCCATGATCGCTTTGGCTACCGGAGCCGCCAGAGTGCCACCGCTGGCGTTACCGCGCTCGATGACGACCGCCACCGCGACCTGGGGGTCGTCAGCGGGAGCGAAGGAGATGAACCAGTTGTGGGTGTCGCCGTCGCCGACCTCAGCGGTACCGGTTTTCCCCGCTACTTGGATACCGGGGATCGCCGCGGTTTTGCCACTGCCTTCGTCTCCTTCAGTGACCAGGATCATGGCCTGGGTGAGCTGTTCGGCAGTGTTGGCGCTGATTGCTTCGCTGAGCACCTTGGGGGTGGTGGACTCGATCTCGGACATGTCCGGTCCGAGAATCTCTTGGACGAGGTAGGGCTGCATGAGGGTGCCGTCGTTGGCCACCGCGGCTGCGACCATCGCCATCTGCAGCGGGGTGGCCTGCAACTGGCCTTGCCCGATGCCCATCTGGGCGCGCAGGTTGTCGTCGGGCTCCAGCGGTGCGGAGCTTTCCGTCACCCGGACGGGGATGTCCATCGGGCCGGAGTTGAACCCGAAAGCGGTGGCCTGCTCGTGCAGGGCTTCAGCGCCCAGTTCGATGGCCCAGTTCGCCATCGAGGTGTTGCAGGAGATCTCGATCGAGTGCGCGATCGAGTCGGGTGCCCCGCCGTTGCACGGGCCGCTGAACGCGTTCGGGAGCTGGCTGCCGCCGATCTGGATCGACGCGGGCGCGTCAATAGTGGATTCGATGGTGTGGCCGTTTTCCAGGGCCGTGGCGGCGGTGACGATCTTGAACGTGGAGCCGGGCGGGTAGAGCTCGTTGAAGGCCCGGTTGAGCAGGGGCTGGTTCTTGTCGTCGGCCAGCTTGTTCCAGTTCTCCACCGAGGTGTTGACGTCGCTCAGGTCAGCGACCGAGTTCGGGTCGTAGGTGGGGATGGAGGCCGCGGCCAGCACCGCGCCGGTCTTCGGGTCGAGGGCGACGGCTGCTCCCCGGCCGTTGGTGGCGTACGCCTTCAGCCCTTCCAGGGCTGCCCGCTGGGCGTCCGGGTTGAGGGTGAGGACGACGGAAGCACCCTGGGGCTCGGTTCCGGTCAGCATGTCCAGGAAGTTGCGGACCATGAGGCTTTCGTCGGAACCGTCGAGGTAGGAGTTGTGGGTCTGTTCGATACCGAAGTTCCCCATCGGGTTGAACACGCCCACCGGGTGCGCGTACAGCTCCCCTTCAGGGTACTCGCGCTGGTAGTACTCCCCGTCCTCGTTGTAGGTGGAGGTGGCGATCTGTTCGTTGCCCACCACGATTGGGCCGCGCGGCAGGGAGGTCCGTTCGGCGACGTCGCGCCGGTTGAACTCGTGCTCGCGGAGCCAATCGGCTTGGAACGCCTGGATCCAGGTGGTGTTCAGCAGCAGCACCCCGAACAAGGCCAGGGAGAACACCGCGAGTCTGCGAATGGGCTTGTTCATCGGGAGATCACCTGGGTCGCACCCTCGTCCTGGATGGCCACGGGGGCCGGTTTGCGGGCGTTGTTGCTCATCCGGACCAGTAGGGCGAGCATGATCCAGCTAGACAGCAGGGCTGAACCACCCTTGGCCACGAAGGGGATGGTGGCACCGGTCATCGGGATGACGCGGGTGACGCCGCCGATGACCACGAAGCTCTGGAAAGCGATGAGGAAGGAGATGCCCGAGGCGAACATTTTGACGAACAGCTCTCGGGAGGCGAGGGCGATGCGCATGCCGCGCTGGGCGAGCAGGGCCAGCGCCAGCAGCATCACCATGAGACCGGTGAGCCCGAGCTCCTCGCCGAAGGCGCTGAAGATGAAGTCGTTCTGCACTTCGGGGACGTGGCCGGGCTTGCCGCCGCCGAGTCCGGCGCCCAGGATGCCGCCCTCTCCCATGGCGAACAGGCCTTGGACGAGCTGCTGGCTGTTCTGCCCGGCTTGCACGCAGAAAGCGTCGGCGTTGTTGGCGATGACCTCGTCGGTGCAGAACACTTCGGGGTTGAAGGCGTCCAGCCAGGTGACCACGCGGGTGCGGAAGTGGGGGACCAGCGGGTACAGCATGACGCAGGCCCCGAAGAACGCGGTCAGGCCCAGGATGATCCACGAGGAGCGCTGCGTGGCCACGTAGATCATGGCGAGGAAGGTGCCGAACAGCAGCAGCGAGGTGCCCAGGTCGTTCATGAGGATGACCAGGACGATGATGCAGAAGCCCCACATGACTGCCATCGGCGCCGTGTCGCGCATCCGGGGCAGGTCGAGCACTTTGACCCGGCCGATTTTCAGCGGCTTGCTGACCAGTGAGAGCACGTCGCGCTTGGTGACCATGTAGCCGGAGAGGAAGATGACCAGCGCGATCTTGGCGAACTCGGACGGCTGGAGGCTGGTGATCCCCAGGTTGATCCACTGGCGGGCACCGTTGATGGTCATGCCCAGGCCGGGGATGAGGGGGAGCAGGAGCAGGAACACCGCGGTGAGCGCCGTGATGTAGGGGTAGCGCTGCAGGACGCGGGGTTCTTTGAGGAAGTACACGATCGCCGCGAAGACGACCAGGCTGGCAGCGGTGAGGATCAACTGGTCCATCGCGCTGCCTCGCGAAGTGTCGCCCGTGGCTTCGAACAGGCGCCACAGCATGGCGATGCCCAGTCCGTTGAGCAGGGTGGCCAGCGGGAGCAGCAGCGGGTCGGCGTAGGGGGCGAAGAACCGGATGAAGACGTGCGCGAGCAGCGCCAGCCCGCCGAACAGCCCGCCGTACAGGAAGAGGTTCGGCGGCATTTCACCGTTGCGGGTCAGGCTGGCTTCAATGAGCGCGAACAGCGTGATGCCGATCGCGAACAGCAGCATGACCAGTTCGGCGTTGCGCCGTTTGACCGGCGGCAGCGCGGCCGACAGTGCCTCGCTCATTGCTGGCCTCCATTGCCCTGCGCGTCGTTCGCCCGCTGCTCCGCGTCGGTGGCGGGGGTGGGGGCGGAGGGTCCTCCTGCTGGTGTGTCCGTCGTCGTGCCCCGGCTGGGGGTGACCGGCGGCTGGGGGTCGTCGTCGGCGTCGTCGAGGCCGCAGGAGGCAGGGTCACGCTGGCAGTTTTCGAAGGTCTCCCGTAGGGCAGCGACCCGCTCTTCGGCCTCGCTGAGGCTGTCGACGGTGATACTGCGCTCAACCGACTCGCGTTCGGTGACGGGGAGCCCGTCGAGGGGGATGCCGGTGCGCTGCAGTTCAGTAGCCAGGCTATAGCCCGCGATGTCGGTGTTGATGCCTTGGTAGATGGCGACTTCGCCGTCGGGGCTCGCCCCCACGAAGTACTGGCTGAGGAGGAATTGGCGGCCGAAGTAGAAGCCCACGCCGGCCACGACGGCCACGATGATGAGGAAAGTGACCACCATCGGCCACCAGCGGCGGGTGCGGGGCGGTTCGAAGTCGTCTTCCTCCGGTTCGTAGGGGGGGATGCGCTCCATTTCGGCGGTGTCGCCAGCGTTGGCGGTGGTGGCGCGGGCGAGTTCCTGGGCGCGTCCCGCAGGGGTGTCAGAGGGGGTGAAGAAGGGTTCGCGGCGTTGGCTTGCCGCGCCAACCACGGTGGGGGTAGCGGTGGGCCCCACCGGGTCGATGGCGGTGTCGATGACGTCGGCGACGACCGCGGTGATGTTGTCGGGTCCGCCGCCGCGGCGGGCGAGTTCGATGAGGCGGGACGCCGCATCTGCGGGGGTGGGAGCGCTGGCGAGGGTTTCGTGGATTGTTTCTTTGCTCACCACACCCGACAGGCCGTCGGAGCAGAGGAGGTAGCGGTCGCCGACTTCGGCTTTCCACACGGAGACGTCCGGGTCGACGCGGCCTTGGCCTTGGATGGCGCGGAGGAGGAGGGAGCGTTGGGGGTGGGTGGCGACCTCGTCCTCGGTGATCTTGCCTTCGTCGACCAGGGTCTGCACGAGGGTGTGGTCGCTGGTGATCTGTTTGAGCTCGTTGTTGCGGAGCTGGTAGGCGCGGGAGTCGCCCACGTGAACGAGGACCATGCGGGAGCCTGACCACAGCATGGCGGTCAGGGTGGTGCCCATGTTTTCGAGGTGGGGCTCTTCGATGACCTTGCGGGCCAGTGCCTCGTTTGCTGCCGCGACAGCTTCCTGGAGGGCTTTGACCATCTCGCCGCTGGGGATGTCCTCGTCGAGAGGCATCAGCGAGTGCACGGCCAGGGAGCTGGCGATTTCGCCGCCCGCGTGACCTCCCATCCCGTCAGCCACGACCAGCAGGTTGGGGCCCGCGTAACCGGAGTCTTCGTTGCCCTCTCGCAGGCAGCCGACGTCGGAGTACGCCGCGTAGCGAAGTGCGATAGTCATTTGCGTAGTTCCAGAACGGTCTTGCCGATGCGAATGGGCTGTCCGATGGAGACGGGCTGGGGACGGGTCAGGCGGGACTGGCCGAGGTAGGTGCCGTTCGTTGAACCGAGGTCCTCGACGATCCAGCGGCCGTTGTCGGGGAAGAGCCGGGCGTGGCGACCTGAGGCGTAGTCATCGTTGATGACGAGCGTGGAGTCTTTGGCGCGGCCGATGATAATCGGCTGGGAGGTGAGGTCGATACTCGTCCCGGCGAGGGGGCCTTTGACGATCACGAGGGAGCGAGGTTCGTTGCGTCGCCTGCGTGCAGGGCGGGCAGGCCTGGGGCGTCCGGCCTCTCGGCCGCGGGCGGAGCTGCGTTTCTTGCTGGTGGCCGGGCCGAACAGGTCGGTGCGGATCACTCCCACCGCCATGATGATGAACAGCCACAGCACCGCGAGGAACGCGAGCTTGATCAACAAGAGAGTCAACTCGGACATTGCAGTGCTCTTCAGCCCCTGTCGTGCTCCGGCTGGGTCAGCGGTGATGGCTCCGCCAGCGCATGCTGTCGCGTTGAACCGTGTCTACCGCCTCGGAAGCCAGGTGAACCCATTGGACCCGGTTATTGTGCCCGATTGAAGCGGTATTCGGAATAAAGTCTCGGTCGGGGGATAGGTCATTCTCACGGGTGTAGCTATGGAGGAAGACCCGCTCCGTCGCGTAACGTTGCGGGTCTCGGTTCCGTTCAGTTGTTTAGTCCCGCCGGAAGGTCATGGTGGTTCTGCCGAGGCTGATCCGGCTGCCGTCCACGAGGCGGGCCCGTTGGACCTGCTGGCCGTTGACGAACGTCCCGTTGGTGGAGTTCAGGTCCACCAGGATGGCCTCGTTTCCTTCCAGCCGGATCTCGGCGTGGTGGCGTGAGACCCCGTTGTCCACCAGGCGCAGGTCGCAGTCGGTACCCCGACCCAGGAGCGTCACCTCGGAGGTGAGCTCGTAGGCCTGCTGGGCTCCCTGAGCGGTGAGGGAGCCGTCGGCTGCTGCGCCGCCGGGCGACAGCAGCAGTCGGGGACGTCCTGGAATCACGCTACCGCGGCGGGGATGGTCGGTGACCGGTTTGATGATTTCGCCGTCCTTGACAGTGTCTCCGCGGATCACCGCGGAGCGAACCCGGAAGCGACCGGTTTGGAGGTCGTCGGCCGTCTCGAATCTCACCCGCACGGGACCAACGAACGAGTAGCCTTGTTCGGTTGCATACTCGCGGGCGAGTTTGGAGAGTTCCTGGCCGAGGTTGTCGGCGTAGACGGCGAGGCGCTCCCTGTCGGAGGCGGAGAGTTCCACGACGAAGTCGTTAGGGACCAGGGTGCGGCCTTGAGCGACGATCGCGGCGCGTTCGTCCATCTCGCGTTGCACGTTGCTGGCGACCTCGACGGGCTGGAGCTCCGACTTGAAGGCTCGCGCGAAGGTGCCTTCGATCATCCCTTCGAGCCGGCGCTCGAAGCGTTGAAGCACTCCCACGAGGTACCTCCCTTGACTCCACGTCCCGATGAGATGATCGTAACCGGGCTAAGGCCTCTTTTGCTTCACTGGACGGAGTCGTTACCAAGTGACCGGTGAAGGAGAAAAGATGCACGGACTCCTCTGAGACCGTGCTAGCCTTGAGGCACACCGCGGACAGGGATCCCGAACCCGCAGGGTCAGGGCACTGTCAACGGCGGATACAATGGCAATGAAATGCCACTCGGGCGGGTGGCGGAACGGTAGACGCGCACGGTTCAGGTCCGTGTGTCCGAGAGGATGTGAGGGTTCAAATCCCTCCCCGCCCACAAGCGGCCCCGGCAGTGCCGGGGCCTTGTTCTTTTCCGACGGCTACGGGTCGAGGAGCGGGGCGAGTTGCTCCCATCGGGCGATTTCGCAGCCGTTGGTGCGGGAGAACTCGGCGTTGACGTCCGTGTGGTCGATGCGTCCTCGCACGGTGGCGGTTTCCGGGCCCCCGTAGACGAGGATGCAGGGCTGGTCGGCGGGAACCGGTTCGAACACGTCGGTGCCGGCGCGGTCGAGGGCGGCGCAGGCTGCTGCAGGGTCGGGGTGGGTGCCGCCGGCTGGTCCACAGGTGAGCGTCCACGCGTCTGGCGAGGGCTCGGCGCGGGGCGTGGGGCTGTCCTCGACGGCGGAGAAGCGTTCGATGGTCAGTTCGGTCTGTGGCTGCGGGGAGACGCCGGGTGTGGTGGCGGGCGGCGAGGTGTCGGTGGCGGGGCTGCAGCCGCAGAGCAGGATGCAGACAGCGGTGACCGGGATTCCCACGGCGGCGGTAACGAGACGGCGCATACTCTGTCAAACGCGTACGAACGGGATAGGGTTTCCGTTTGCTACTGATCGTGATCTTCTCAGTGCGGAGAGGGGTCTAGGTGTCCGGTGTCAGCATTCCGGTGGTCGAGGTGAGCGCGGTTCCGGAGAACGGCTACCTGCTCGACGTGCGCGAGGAGGACGAGTGGCGGGCAGGGCACGCGCCTAACGCCGTCCACATTCCGCTGGGGCAACTGGCGGAGCGCGCCGCGGAGATTCCCAAGGACACCCAGGTGTATGTCCTGTGCCGGGTCGGTGGACGCTCCGCACGTGCCGTCCAGGCCCTCAACGAGGCAGGGTGGCGGGCCGCGAACGTCGCTGGGGGGATGAGCGCCTGGGCGCTGGCGCGGCGTCCCATGGTGAGTGAGACGGGAGAGCCTCCGGTCGTGCTCTAGGCGGGCTGCACGAGCGCTCAGCGTGGGGGCCGCTGCGGCGGCCCTTTCCTGCTGTCGGAAGGGAGACGGGATCGCCCGCAGGCGAGGAGTGCTGCGGGCACGGCACGCCGGCCTGTGCCCGGCTGGAGGGCGTGTCCGCGGCTGTCGTCTTGGTGTCGCGGCGATTTTCTGTTCTGGTCTTCCCACGGTGGGGCGGGCCTGTAGGCGGCCCGCGGTGTCTCCGGGCGGCGGCAGAGCCGCCGCAGTCGCGGACAAAAGCCTCGTATGCCCGTCGACCAGGAGAAACGCAGATGAGATTCACATTACAGTGCGTTTCCGACCCTACGGGCGTCTCGGATGGGAGAGTAGAAAAACCTGGCTGGGGGTGCGGACATCAATTCGGCCGTCGAGGACCGCGGGGGGGATACCGCCACGGGCACGCGGGTTTCCTGGAAAGCCGAACCGGGCATCCCGCACCTGGTGGTATTCAGGGACGGCGTCGCGCGCTGATCAGCCGAGAACCAGCACAACCAGGAGACGGGTAGGGTCGCTGCCCCGGGAGAGCAGGGCGGCGGGCGGGCCTTCGGAGAACTGAGGAGTGGGGACGTGTCGCGGGCCGTACTGTTGCCATATGCGTTGTCGAGCGTCGCCGTTGCGCGCCGATACCTGTGCGCTGACCTCCGTGCTGCGGGGATTGCTCGGTCGCTCGTGGGCGATGCTGCACTTGTCCTCACTGAACTGCTGGTCAACGCGCTGCGGCATGCGAGCCCGCTCCCCCCGCCGTACCCGCCGAACCGGGTCCGGGTGGCGTGGCGCTTGGTGTGTGCCGAGGACCAGGAGAGCCAGGAGGACGGCGGCCACTGGGTGGAGATCGCGGTGAGCGACGGGGGCGGGGAGACCCTGCCGCGGGTAGCGGGGCCGTCGGTTTCGGCCCGGGGCGGCCGCGGTTTGGGCATTGTGCAGCAGATCTCCGCGAAGTGGGGCACGGAGCTGGATGCGAACACCACCACGGTGTGGGCGATGATCGACATTCCAGTGATCGCGGTGACGGAAGCCGTTGCAGAACTGCCGCGTGCCTCCTCGGCATGACGCTTCACCGTGTTTGCGCCGGTCAGCGCGGAAAACGCACGGGAAGGAAACGGTAGGGCGAAACACCGTTCGGGCGCTGGCCGAGGTCGGCCTCCGGTCGCTACAGTCAGCCCTGTGGAGCTGAAGATCTCAAAGAAGTATCGTCTAGATCACGTAATAGTATCCGTTTGTGGGGAGATTGACCTGTACACCGCGCCGGTGCTCCGGGGGGAACTCGCCGACGCGGTGGTGTCCGGTGGGAAGACCGTGGTCGACCTGGGCGAGGTGGAATTCTGCGACTCCACCGGCCTGGGGGTGCTCCTAGCGGCGCTCAAACAGGCACGCGGAAACAACGGCGACCTTGAACTCGCAGCTCCCCGACCCGCAGTCCGCAGGATTCTGCAGATTACCGGTCTGGACGAGGTCTTCACCATCCACGAGTCCGTCGACACTTTCGTGGCGACTGCTACGGGAGTCGCCACCTAGCCGGAGAGCAGCCATGGCATCTACCAGGGGACCGGGCCGGGTCGCCGCCGTCATCCCTGCCAGGAACGAGCAGGAGCGGATCGGCGCCACAGTGCGGGCGGTGCGCGCCTTGCCCCACGTGGACCTGGTCGTGGTCGTGGACGACGGGTCCCGCGACGAGACAGCGGCCGTGGCCCGTGCCGCGGGGGCCCGCGTGTTCCGGCATGCCCGAAACAGGGGCAAAGGCGCGGCCATGGAGACCGGTGCGGAAGGGGTCCGCGGCTATGAAGCGGACGAGCGGCGGTCCGGCGCTGACGTGGCCCCCCGGCACCTGCTGTTCGTGGACGCCGACCTTGGGGAGACCGCTGGCGCGGCCGCGGCTCTGATCGAACCGGTCTGCGCGGGGGAAGCGGACATGACGATCGCGCGGTTCCCGGCCACCCGGCTGCGGCTCGGCGGGCACGGCATGGTCGTCCGACTGGCCCGCGAAGGTATCCGGCGCGCCACGGGGCGGGAGATGGAGCAGCCGCTCAACGGGCAGCGCTGTATGACCCGGCGTGCTTTCGACGCGGCCAGCCCGCTCGCCCCGGGGTTCGGGGTGGAGACCGGGTTGACGATCGACTTGCTAAGCCGCGGGTTCCGGGTGGTGGAAGTGGAAGTGCCGATGGAGCACCGTGCCACCGGCACCGATCTCCGCTCCCAATTGCACCGGGCCCGCCAGTTCGTCGACGTGGCCCGCGCTCTCGCAGTGCGGGAGCTGCGCGGCGTACGGGCGCGGAGAGCGCGGGCCGATCTTCTAGGGCGGATAGCGAACGAACAGGTCCAACGAGCGGAGTAGCCTGCTGTACATGTCGAACCGCTATGCCTACCTCGGCCCTGAAGGCACGTTCACCGAGGCTGCGTTGCGCGCACTCAAACCGGAGACGCCATCCGCGGAGTTTGTGCCGTGCAACGGCGTGGACATGGTGTTCGCGGCGGTACGCAGCGGTGAGGTCGAGGGCGGGGTGGTCCCGCTGGAGAACTCTGTGGAGGGCGGGGTGAGCGCCACCACAGCGGAACTCGTCAACGGTGAACCGCTGCTCATCACCGCGGAGATCACCGTGCCGGTGGAGTTCACGCTGTTCGCCCGCCCTGGGACCACGCTCCACGACGTGAAACGGGTCGCCACCCACTCGCACGCACTGGCCCAGTGCCGGGGATGGCTGGCGGAGAACCTGCCCAACACCGAGTCGTACGTGGTCTCCTCCACCGCCGCGGCAGCCCAGTCCGTGTCCGATCCCGCGTCCCCCTATGACGCGGCGATCTGCGCGCGGATCGCGGGAGAGCGGTACGGGCTGGTGCCTCTGGCGGAAGGGATCGGGGACCGCGCCGACGCCGCTACCCGGTTCATCTACCTCAGCAGGCCGGGGCCGCTGCCCGAGCCCACCGGGGCTGACCGCACCTCGCTGGTGGCGTTCCTGCCCCACGACCATCCGGGGGCGCTCGTGGAGCTGCTCACCCAGTTCGCGGTCCGCGACGTCAACCTGACCCGCCTGGAATCGCGGCCTACCGGGGACGGGCTGGGCACGTACTGCTTCTTCATGGACGCGGAAGGCCACGTGGCGGAGGCCCGGATCGGCGAGGCGCTCATGGGGCTGCGGCGCATCTGCCGGGACGTGCGGTTCCTGGGCAGCTATCCGCGTTCGGACGCAGGCATGCAGCAGAGGCGGCCGCGGGCCCGGGTCAGCACTACGGACGACGACTTCCACGAGGCAGAGCGGTGGCTGGCCCGCATCCGCGCGGGACAGGTCGACTGACACCCAGGCCGGGTGCGGCCGGGCCTGCCCGGGTGGGGAGAACCGGTTCGGCGGGGAACACCGTCGGCGGGCGCGCCACTGCGGTCTCATCATCAACGCCCCGGGGCTGCGCTGTGCTTGCCGCATTTTTCCTGCGGTGACGGTGCGTGCCGGTCCGCGGACTGTCGGCGGCCGGCGGCGGGACTCACCCGGATGTGCCTGCTGGTTCCTTGCAGCGGGGCCTGTCGGGTGCCCGGGGAGCGCCGCGCCCGGCGGGCACGGATGCCTGCCCTGAGTTCTTGCTGGCCAGGCGACGGGCGCGCGAGAACTGGTCATCTTACCGATAGGCGTGAGGCGGTGTTCGGTTCAGGCTGGAAGAGGAAGCAGCACCGGATCGGCGTTACCACGCAGCCGATCACGATGAGGGAGCGCGAACCATGGCCGAGAGCACCGTCCGGATCTTCGACATCATGGCCTGCAATGTCTACTGGGACTTTGACGGTTCGCCCCTGCCCCGCGAACAGCACAAGTTCCTGGTCTCGTTCTATCCCACCAAGGGTGCGCCCACGCCCGAGCTGATCGACAGCATCGTCGCCTACGGTCCCGACGGCTACCGTGTAGAGTTCGCCAATCAGCGGTTCACCCCGGACAACAAGAACGGCTACATCTACGACCGGACCCTCGACTACTACTGGTACATGGTCAACCTCGCCACCGGTTTCCTGCCGGAAGGCGAGTACACCATCGAGGTCACGGGCAAGGACGGCACCGTGGACCGCCGGTCCCGCATGCAGCGGCAGGAGTCCACCGACGCGCTCGTCCCCGCTTACCGGGAACACCGGCAGCAGATCCTGAACTCTTTTGCGCCTTCGGGCCGCCAGCGGCTGCCGGAAGGGACCGCGCTGACCGACCTGGTGTGCTCGTGGCGCACCCTCAAAGAGCTGGCTGGCCGCGACGCCTACTACATCTACCGGCTCGCGGAGGGCGGTTCCGCGCGAGAGTTCGACACGCAGAACCTGACCTGGTGGGACAACATCTTCTTCCAGAAGCTCCGCGGAGACGCGACCGCGGGCCTCAACCGGGACAGCGTCACCGTGGCCGCGGAACTGAAGCCCGACACCACCTACGCCTACTTTGTGGAGATCACCGACTCCAACGTGCAGAGCGAGACCAACATCTGCATCTTCCAGCCCCACCAAGTGTTCACCACCCCGTAGACAGCGCGACCTCGTTGGGGTGGTGAACGGCGAGGCCCCGTCTGCCGGTCCTGACATGGGGGAGGGTGCTGGCAGGCGGGGCCCTCCGCCGTACCGCGAAGCACAGGCAGGGCCGGGTGGGCTCCGGAACACGCGGCAGAGCCCGCCCCGCGGAAGGCAGGGCGGGCTCTGCACGGGATACGGGCTACAGCACGATCCGCATCGGGGACTCCAGCACTTCGGCCAGGTCCTTGAGGAAGGCGGCGCCGACCGCGCCGTCGACCGCGCGGTGGTCCACCGAGAGTTCCAGCGCGATGGTGTGCCGGGCCACGATCTCCCCGTCGCGCACCACCGGCTCCTGCTGCATCGCACCCACGGCGAGGATCGCCGCCTCCGGCGGGTTGATCACCGCGGAGAAGCTCTCCACACCGAACATGCCCAGGTTGCTGACGCTGAACGTGCCGCCGCTCATGTCCTGCGGGCTCAGCTTGCCGTCGCGGGCCTTCTCCACCAGGGCGCGGGAGCGCCGGGCGACCTCCGACAGCGCCAGGGTGTCGGCGTCGTGCAGCACCGGGACCACCAGGCCGGTGTCCACAGCCACCGCGATGCCCACGTTGATCCGCTTGTGCCGCAGCAGCTTGTCGTCCACCCACGAGGAGTTCACCTCCGGGTGGTCGCGCAGCACGGTGGCTACGGCTTTGACGATCAGGTCGTTGACGCTGACCTTCACCCCGGTCGGGGCGAGCTGCTCGTTGATCTGCGCCCGGAACTCTCTGAGCGCTTCGGCGTCGATCCGGCGGCGCAGGTAGAAGTGGGGGATCTCCTGCTTGGCCTGGGTCAGCCGGCGGGCGATCACCCGGCGGATGTTGGTGACCGGAACCTCTTCGGAGGCACGCAGGTCCTCGAACTCCGGCTGCGGCGGGGCCGCGGCAGGGGCGGGTGCCTTGGCGGCAGCGGGCTGCGGTGCAGCAGCCTCCTGCTCCCGCTTCTGCTGGGCTGCGGCTTCCACGTCGGCGCGCACCACCCGGCCTTTGGGGCCCGACCCTTGGATTTTGGTGATGTCGAGACCGTATTCGCGGGCCAGGCGGCGGGCCAGCGGCGAGGAGAGCGGACGCGGTTTGCCTCCCTGCTCTGCCGGGGCGGCCGGGGCCGGGACCGTGGGCTGCTCTTCCTTGGCCTCCTGGGCGGCGGGCGCGGGCTGCTGCGGCTCCTCCGCCTTCTGCTCGGCGCCCTCCCCGCCCTCCGGGGCGGCAGGGACAGCGTCCGGGCTGTCGGCGATCACCCCGATGACCGCGCCGATCGGCACGGTTTCGCCTTCGCGGACCGTCTGCTGGACCAGGTAGCCGTCTTCGTAGGCTTCGTACTCCATGACGGCTTTGTCGGTCTCGATCTCCACCAGCACGTCGCCCACGGAGACCTTGTCACCGACCTGCTTCACCCAGGAGCTGATGACGCCTTCCTCCATGGTGTCGGAGAGGCGCGGCATGTAGATTTCAGACATCTGTGGTTCCTTAACCGACTCTCCGGCCGACGGCTCTCAGGGTTTCGTAGATCACGGTCGTGACCGACTCCGCTGACGGCAGTGCGGCGTTCTCCAACGGCTTGGCGTACGGCAAGGGCACTTCGGCCATCGCCACCCGGCGCACCGGAGCGTCGAGGTAGTCGAATGCGCCTTCTTGAATGGATGCGGCGATTTCCGCGCCGATCCCATAGGTCAACCAGTCGTCTTCGGCAACGACCGCACACCCGGTCTTCTTCACCGAGTTCACGATCGTCTCCCGGTCTAGCGGACGCAGGGAGCGCAGGTCAACGACCTCGACACTGATTCCCTCTTCAGCGAGTCGGTCCGCCACCTGAGTGGCGATCATGGCCATCCGGGAGTAGCCGACGAGGGTGATGTCGGTGCCTTCACGGACGACGGCGGCCCGGCCGATTTCGCCGACGACTTCTTCGTCGGGGACTTCGCCCTTCGTGTTGTACAGGCCGAGGTTCTCCAGGAAGAGCACCGGGTCGTCGTCGCGGATCGCGGCACGCAGCAGGGCTGCGGCGTCAGCGGGCGTGCTGGGCGCCACGACTTTCAGCCCGGGCACGAACGCGTAGTACAGCTCGACGTTCTGCGAGTGGGTGGCGCCGAGCTGCTGGCCGCCGCCGCCCGGGGTGCGGATCACCATCGGCACACTGTTCTGGCCGCCGAACATGCCGTAGATCTTCGCGGCATGGTTGACGATCTGGTCCAGGGCGAGCAGGGAGAAGTTGATCGTCATGATTTCGACGACCGGGCGCAGGCCGAGCATGGCTGCGCCGACGGCTGCACCGACGAACCCCTCCTCGGCGATGGGGGTGTCGCGGACGCGCCGCTCCCCGAACTCTTTGAGGAGGCCTTCAGTGATCTTGTAGGAGCCCTCGAAAACGCCGATCTCCTCACCCATGAGGAAGACGTTTTCGTCGCGGTGCATCTCGGCACGCAGGGTGTCGCGCAGGGCCTGACGGTAGGTGATGACGGGCATGGTGCGGAGTCGCTCCTTGTCTACTCGGCGAACACCGGGTCGGCGGGCATCCGGCGCGACTCGTTGGCCACCGGGGTGGCGTAGGTGTAGTCGAACAGCGTGGACACCTCGGGGTGCGGGCTGTTCTCCGCGAAATCGGCGGCGTCGGCGACCTCGGCTTTCACCGATTCGGCGATCTCCTTTTTGATCTCGTCGGTGAGAATGCCCGCCTCGGTCAGGCGTTCTTCGAACATGGCGATCGGATCGTTGGCGAGGGCCTCCTCCGCCTCCTCCTTGGTGCGGTACTTGGCCGGGTCCACCACGGAGTGGCCTTTCATCCGGTAGCTGAAGGCTTCCAGCAGGAAGGGGCGGTGTTCGCTGCGGGCCCGCTCCACCAGTGTGGTGGCGGTGTCGCGGACGGCGAGGACGTCCCGGCCGTCGACGCGCACCCCTTCAATCCGGTAAGCGGAGCCGCGCTTGTACAGTTCGGGCTCTGCCGAGGAGCGCTCGACCGGCGTGCCCATACCGGTGAAGTTGTTGATCACCACGAAGATCACCGGCAGGTTCCACAGGCTGGCGATGTTCAGCGACTCGTGGAACGCGCCGATGTTGGTGGTGCCGTCGCCCATCTGGCACATGACGACTTCGTCGCTGCCCCGGTAGGTGATGGCGAGGGCAGCGCCGACGGCGAGCGGCAGTTGGCCGCCGACGATGCCGTAGCCGCCCAGGAGGCGGGTTCGGGCGTCGAACAGGTGCATGGAGCCGCCCCAGCCCTTGGAGACGCCGGTGGAGCGGCCGTAGAGCTCTGCCATCACTTCCCGCGGATGGGTGCCTTTGGCGATGGCGTAGCCGTGTTCCCGGTAGTTGGTGAAGAGGTAGTCGCGCTCCTGGAGCGCCTCCATGAGACCGACGATGGTGGCTTCTTCACCGAGGTTGAGGTGGCAGTAGCCACCGATACGCGCCTGGGTGTAGGCCTGCGCGGCACGCTCCTCGAAGCGGCGGATCAGCAGCATCTGCCGGTAGTAGTCGAGGAGTACTTCGGGCTTCTCACCGTTGAAGTGAGAGTCGGCGTTATTACGGGCCGCGCGGCGGCGAGAACCGGTCTTGCCGGTCGCCTTCGGCTTGGCCGTGTCAGCCATGTCGCTGCCTTTCTGTGTGTGAAAGGACCCGTGTCTGGTGTTGACCCTTCACGGGCCGGGGTCGTGCCGCGGACGGAGCGCGGTACGACCGGTGCGCTACCCACCGGGCTCAACGGTGGTGCGCGGTGTGGCTGGGTTCTCCGTCTTTCTTGTGGCTGATGTGATCTATGTCGCGTCCACTTTAGGTATCGATCGATGATCGATCAATACGACTTTACGGGCAATCCTCTGTTTTCGCAGATAGCGGAGAAGAGCTCCGGGGAGGAGCGAGTCAACTCACGGAGTCGCGGGAGCGCAGTGCCGCCTCGACGTAGTTGAGCACGTGGTCGCTGAGCATCTGGCCGACGTGGGGGTCCCGGTTGCGGAACGCCTGGGTGATCGCCCAGTGGTCGGCGACCTTGGCATGGAGCTCCATGTTGAGCCAGCGCACAGAAAGCGCGGTCCACACTTCCACGCCCAGCGATTCCCAGGTGTGCAGCAGCACACTGTTGTGGGCGGCGCGCACGATTTCGCGGTGGAATTCGACGCTGTGTTTGATCTGTCCGTCCACGTCTCCCGCGGCGGTGGCTTCGCGCAGCGCTTCCACTTCGCGTTCCAGTGGCCGGATGTCTTCCGCGAGGCGGGGAGCGGCGAGGCGGGCCGCGACCAGTTCCAGTCCGGCACGCACCGGATAGATCTCGGCCATGTCCGCGACGCCGAAGTCTCGGACCCGGGCGCCCTTGTTGGGCACTGATTCGATCAACCGCAGTGCTTCGAGTTCGCGCAGGGCTTCACGGACCGGGGCCTGGCTCACGTTGAGCTCGGCTGCCACCCGGCGCTCCACAATCCGCTCTCCCGGCTTCCACCGGCCGGAGAGCAAGCCGTCGACTAGGACGCGGCGGATCTGTTCGCGGAGCGGATTGCGATCCAGACGGGAGGCGTCCCCCGGTTTCTGGGAAAGTTCGACCATCGACGGCCTTTCTCTGCTTTGCTGTGTAGACGACGGCCGGGCGGGCTGATCAAGCGTGCCATATCGAATTTCGGTCGCCTCCCGCATACCCCCGCGGCCCGCCGAATGCGTGCCTTGGGGCGCTGTTGCTTCACGAAACGCTCACACCTGGGTCTCGGCCCCGTGAACAGTGCCCCAGCAGAACCCTGCCGGACATGAAAACACGAGGTAGGAGCGATCGTAGCCAATGGGTATCAGAGTCTCTTGACAGAGTCGCCAGGTATGCTCATCTGTCGGACATGTTCTGATCACCGGCCGCTTTCGGGGCGGAACCCCGCGTCGAAAGCGGCCATGCCGGTGCGCTGCCGACAGTTGTGCCCCCCGCATCCGTCGGTGGCGGCACTGGACAGGACAGCCGTCAAGTGGCCGGTTCCCCCAACCGGTCCATGCGTCCACGAGTGAAGGGCGTGGACGCATCCCTGCGACCCTGAGGACCTTCAGTAGCCAGCTATCCCCTTGTCCAACCGTGCCGCAGGCTAGCCCACACCTGGGAGAGAGCACTGAGCACATGATGCATACATCGCGGATCCGACCAAGACCGCACTACCCCGACGGAAGGCCCGTATCTGTCCCCAAGCGACATAGCGTCGACCACGGTCCCCAAGAGGGGAGGGTGATGACCCGCCCGACGGAGCCGAGACGGTCCGAGGTCGTGGAATGGCCCAGTGCGAGCGAGATCGCCTGGGGGCTTGCGTCGGACAAGACCGCGATTCTGTTGGCTGTGGTCCTGGTCACGTTGACAGTCCTGTCTGCGGGCGCACTCCAGCCGATCGACGTCATGATCAACACGCTGCCGCGCCCGTTCGAAGATGAGATCAGGACGTTTCTCATCTTATGGCCTGACACGGTCGCTTCGCGAGCCGTGGCCCTACCAGTTTTGGCAGTAGTCGCCCTGCACTTGGCGTACTGGCACCGCTCCTGGCGGCCCATTGTGCTCGGAACCGGCGGCGTATTCGGGATGATCTGCCTGGTTGCGAGCATGAAGCTCATCCTGGGCCGGTCACACCCGCGCACCAACGACCCCTCTTTCTTCACGGAGGGCGGTGTCTCGTTCCCGTCGGGGCACGGGGCGAACGCCATTCTCATCTACGGCCTCGTGCTGTTCCTCATCGTGCGCTACCGGGCGGTACGGCCGCATATCGTGCCCCGGTTGGCCTACTGCATTGCAGGAATCGCGTTCCTGCAAGCCGTGGTCTCGATCTACCTGCACTTCCACTGGTTCAGTGACCTGGCGACCGGCATGGTCGCCGGCGCTTTCGCGCTGCGGCTGACCATCAAGCTGGACGAAATGATCCCCGAAGGGCGCACGGCGCAGTGGTGGCCGTTCCACGGCCGGTCCTGGCCGTTTCTGTTCCGGAGAATGGACGAAGCGGGCTCCGGCCGGCAGCTCCCTCGCGGTCCCGACCGGCGGACCACAGCCGACGACTGGGAACGACCCCCTGATCATCCCCGCTGAATACGCGCGGAGACTTCCTGGTTTCCCGTGGAACGGGGCGTTTCACGGTCAATTCTGCCACGCTGCTCGGCGTGGCAGGAACGCGGAATCAGTCCGGGAACCGGCGGACAAATCCGGCCTGTACTCGAGAAGACCGCGGCGCACCAGCCCCGGAGCAGCGGGGTTACTCCCGCGGCAGCGGCACCTGCCAGCGCAGCATGGTGCCCCCTTCAGGGCGACGCGCCGCTTCGAAGGAACCGCCTAGGGATTCGGCGCGTTCCGCGAGGTTCCGTAGCCCGCTACGGCGCCCCTGCTCGGGAAGCCCCACCCCGTCGTCGGTGACGGTCAGGGTCACGTGCGAGTCCACCTGCACGACGATGTCGGCCTGGGAGGCGCGGGCGTGCCGGGCGACATTGGACAGGGCTTCCCGCAGCACGGCGAGCACATGCTCGGCGATAGAGTCCGGCACCGCGCTGTCAATGGGGCCGTCCAGCCGCACCCCGGGGGAGAAGCCCAGCGACTCGGTGGCGGCACCGACCACGTCGAGAATCCGGCTCCGCAGCCAGGCCGGGCCCCCTTCCGTGTTGTGCTGCAACGCGAAGATCGTGGAGCGGATCTGGCGGATCGTGTCGTCGAGGTCGTCGACAGCCTGCTGGATCCGCTGCGCCACCGTGTCGTCTTCGATCCGCCGCACCGAGCTCATCAGCGACATCGCGATCGCAAACAGCCGTTGGATCACCACATCGTGCAGGTCCTTGGCGATACGGTCGCGGTCTTCCAGGACGATGAGCCGTTCCGCGTGGCGGCGCGCCTCAGCCAGCTCCAAGGTGACCGCGGCGTGCCCGGCGAACGCGTGCAGCATCTGCACAGTCGGCATCGGGAAGGGGAGGCGTCCGGCACGTTTGCCGAGGATCAGCACTCCCCGGCGGGAGTCGGGGGCACCGAACGGCACCAGCACTACCGGGCCGATGTCGAGCCCGTGCAACAGGGTCGGGGAGGTAGCGGACTCGCGGGCCAGTTCGGTGATGATCGGGTCCGCGCCACGGAAGGCACGCCCGGTCAGCGATCCTTCCACCGGGGTGGAGCGGCCGCGGACCACGGACGCGTCCGGGCCGTCGGCGATCCGTACCACGAGCTCTTCCTCGTCCCGGTCGGGGGTGGCGATGGCGACGAGGTCGGCGTCGGCCATGTGCCGGGCTTTCTTAGCGACCAGGTGCAGGACTTCGCGGGGCGCGGTTCCGGAGAGCAGGCGCGTAGTGATCTCGTCGGAGGCGTCCAGCCAGGTTTCGCGGCGGCGTGTCTCCTCGTACAGGCGGGCGTTTTCGATCGCGATCCCGGCCGCAGTGGCGAGGGCGGTGACGATCGCCTCGTCTTCCTCGTCGAAGACCGCGTTGTTCCGCTTCTCCGTCAGGTAGAGGTTGCCGAACACTTCGTTGCGCACCCGGATCGGCACACCGAGGAAGGTGCGCATCGGGGGGTGTCCTGGGGGGAAGCCCGCAGACTCGGGGTGCTCGGAGATGCACGACAGACGCAGGGTCTTCGGCTCTTTGATGAGGATGCCGAGCAGGCCGCGCCCTTCCGGCCAGTGTTCGACGGCGGCGATCTCCTCGTCGCTCATGCCGAGGGGGATGAACTGTTCCAGTTCTCCCCCGGGGCCGATGACCCCCATCGCCCCGTAGCGGGCGTCCACCAGGTCCATGGCGGTGGAGACGATGCGGCGTAGCGTGCTCTCCAGGTCGAGGCCGCTGCCGATGGAGACGACCGCGTCGAGGAGGGAACGCACACGGTCCCGGACGAGCATGACGGCGTTGATCCGAACCTGGAGTTCACTGAGCAGCTCGTCCAGGCGCATCTGGGGGACGAACACGCTGCCGCGCTCGCCGTTGGGGGTGTCGTCGGCCATGCCTGCCCTCACCTGTGGGTGTCCGCTCCGTTGCGGTAGACGATTCTTCGTCCTTGGGGCCAGTCTAGGCATGCCCCCAGAAAAGTGATCGTGAGGTAGCGATTGGTTGGCGACCTCACAAGACGCCCGGAACAGGACAGCCGGGCGGTGGTTCAGGATCCGACGGGGGTGGCGGGCAGGAGGGCGAGCGGGCTCCGCTCCCCCACTGCCGGTTCGGGCACGTGCGAGACGATCACGACGGGGCAGCGGGCTTCACGCACGCAGGCCGCGGCCGTGGAACTGAGCGTGGGAGTGTCCAGGGAGCGGTGTTCCGGGGTGCCCACGACGAGCAGGTCGGCTTCTGCTGCAGCGCGCAGCAGGGCGGGGGCGACGAGGCTGCCGCCGACCACGAACGGGACAATACGCGGCCATAGGCGTTCCGCTTCGCGCACGGCACGGCGCAGGTGCCGGACGAGCCGGGAATGGCGTTCTGCGGCGGAGGGAGGCGCGCCCGCGTAGCTGGGCCAGGTGACTTGTTCTTCTTCAAGGACGTGCACGACCCACAGTTCGGAGTCTCGGGAACGCGCTTCTTCAGTCGCCCATTTGAGGGCAGCGAGGGAAATCGCCGAACCGTCGAACCCCACAACGATCCGGTTTTTCCGCTGTGTCGGAATCATCGGAAGTCCCCCTGCGTGCGGTTTTCCCACCCACTACCCAACCAATCAGGCGGGGTGACACCCGTCTACGGGAGAAGGGGGTCACAGCGGGGGACCTTGGTCCTGGGAAGCGCCGCCTCCCAGGACGAACACGTGGTCGCAGCCGGCAGGCACGCGCGCGGTCTGCCCCGCCACGTGCACGGTAACGGGGGGAGCGGTGGAAGGCGGCACGCTGATGCGCACCTCGTTGCGGTGGAACGACAGCCGGATTCCCCAATGGCCTTGGTAGGGCAGGACGAAGGAGAGGGAGTCGATCTCGGAGGGCAGCTCCGGGTCGAGGTGCAGCACGCCGTGGCGGATCTCCAAGCCGGTGTAGCAGCGGGTGACCAGGTCGACGGTGCTCGCCATCGCCCCCAGATGGATGCCTTCCGCGGTGGTGCCGCCTTGCACGTCGGCGATGTCGGAGCGCAGCGCTTCCACGAAGAACTGCCATGAGGCCGTGTGCCGGGTGCGGGCCATGACCCAGGCGTGGACGGCGGCGCTCAGCGTCGACCCGTGGGAGGTGCGGGCCAGGTAGTAGTGGATGGTGCGCGGGATGAGGCCGGGATCGTACTCGTAGCCCAGGTCGGTGAGGATGTCGGCGAACTCGTCCGGGGACAGCAGGAAGAAGAGCATGAGCACGTCGGCTTGTTTAGACACCTTGTACCGGTCGCAGGTGTCCCCTTCTGCTTCCAGGATCCGGTCGAGCCTGCGGATGTCGCCGTACGTGTTCCGGTAGTGCTCCCAGTCGAGTTCGACGAGGTGCTCATAGCCCGCGAACTGGCTGATGACCCCTTCGTGGAAGGGCACGCGCATGCGGGTGCGCACGTCTTCGAACAGCGCTAGCTCGTCGAGCCCCATGCCGAGGCGTTCCATGAGTTCAGCCCGGCTGCCGTCGGGCAGGATCCGCAGGACGTCGAGGGCCCGCCGCAGTACCCACACGGCCATGATGTTGGTGTAGGCGTTGTCGTCGAGGCCGGGCTCGTCCCGGTCGGGGTAGCCCTCGTGGTATTCGTCCGGCCCCATGACTCCGCGGATCACATACCGGTTCTGGGACCGGTCGAATGTGGCGAGCGAAGCGAAGAACCGGGCGATGTCCACGAGCAGTTCGGCCCCGAAGTCGAGGAGGAAGTCCACGTCCTCGGTGACCTGGTAGTGCTGCCACACGTTGTAGGCGATGGCGAGACCCACGTGGCGTTGCAGGTGGGAGGCGTCGGGAATCCAATGCCCGGAGCGCGGGTTGAGGTGCAGGCGCTGGGTTTCCTCCCGGCCGTCCATGCCGCTCTGCCAGGGGAACATGGCGCCGCGGTAGCCGGCGGCCCGGGCGGCAGCGCGCGCGGCGGGCAGGCGCCGCCACCGGTAGCGCAGCAGGGAGCGCGCGATCTGCGGGAACCGGGTGTTGAGGAAGGGGAAGACGAAGAGTTCGTCCCAGAACACGTGCCCCCGGTAGGCCTCCCCGTGCAGGCCGCGCGCGGGCATGCCCACGTCGAGGTCGGCGGTGTGGGGGGACAGGGTCTGCAGGATGTGGAACAGGTGCAGGTGGAGCACCATGGTGTGCTCGGGGTTGCTGATGGTCACGTCGCAGCGGCGCCACAGGTGCCGCCACGCGGTGGCGTGGCGGTGGAGCAGGCCGGTGAAGTCGGCGGCGTGTTCGACGGCGGCACGGGCCGCTTCCCTGCGGTTGCTGACCGCGTGGTCGAGGGAAGAGTAGACGGCCACGATCTTCTCCACCGTGACCTGTTCCCCTTGGGCTGCGGGAATCTCCAGGGTCTGTTCCACTAGTTCGTCTTGGCAAGTCACCTGGGTTTTCTGGGGTGCTGGTCCCGTGGTGACCGTGGTGCGGGCCGCGAGGACGATTTCGATGTCGGAGGTGGAGGTCCGGCAGCGCAGCCACATGCGGCCTGCTTCATCGCCCTCGGTGCCGCCTGGGCGCAGGTGGTCGCTGTTGAGGTCCCGGTAGCGGGCAACCCCGCTGTTGGTGACTCGCCCGTCCAAGCCGACTCGGACAGTGAGCGGCCCGGCCCAGTTTTCTGGGATGAGGGTGGTTTCCAATGCGGCGAGGTGCCGGTCGTCCATGGAGACGAGGCGGCGTTGGACGAGCCGGGTGCGGCGGCCTTCCTTGTCGACCACGGTTCCGGTGCGGGTCAGCACTCCGCGCCGCATGTCGAGTTCGAGCTGCTGGTCGGTGAGCTCGGCGCCGTCGCCGAGCCATGACCCGTCGGCGGCGCGGAAGGTGAACGGCAGCCAGTTGGGGATGTTGACGAGGTCTTCGTTGGTGACTTCGTGGTCGGCGACGATGGAGGTGAGCCGGTTGTAGCAGCCGGCAAGGTAGGTGCCGGGATAGTGCACTCCGTCGGCTCGGGATTCGGGGGCTGCGCCCCGGGTGGCGAACACGCCGTTGCCGAGGGTGCACAGCGCTTCCCGGAGTCCTTCCGTGGCAGGGTCGAAACCGTCGTAGCGCAGCAGCCACGGGTTCATGGCGATACCTCCGCACCAGTGAGTTCCAGGCTCGCCAAGCTGGACACGACGATGTGCGCCCCTTTCTCGTAGAGTGCGGCGCGCTGATGCGCCCGGTCGACCCCGATGACCAGGGCAAAACCGCCGCGTCGGCCCGCTTCGACCCCGGATAGGGAGTCTTCGACGACCGCGGTGGTAGCGGGGGAGGCGTCTAACCGGCGGGCCGCTTCCAGGAACAGGGCAGGGTCGGGTTTGCTGGGCAGACGCAGCCGGGCCGCGTCAACCCCGTCAACCCGGACGTCGAACAGGTCGCTGATTCCGGCAGCGCGCAGCACTGCGGCGCAGTTGCGGCTCGCGGAGACCACGGCGAGGCGGATGCCCCGCTCCCGCAGGCGGTGGATGAGCCGGACCGTGGCAGGGTAGGCGGTGACGCCGTACTGGTCGATGTAGTCCTTGAAGTAGCGGTCTTTGCGGTCGCCCAGCGTCGCCACGGTCATGGTTTCGGGCCGGTCGGGTGGCGCGGTGTCAGGCAGGGTGAGGCCGCGGGAGGCGAGAAAGTCGCGGATGCCTGCGGTCCGTGCCTTGCCGTCCACATGGCGGCGGTAGTCCTCGATGAGGTCGAACGGCCGGAACGGGGGCCCGCCACTGCGGGACAGGTCGAGGAGGAACTCGTCGAAGGTCCGTTTCCAGGCGGCCGCATGCACGGACGCGGTGTCTGTGATCACCCCGTCCATGTCGAAGAGCACCGCGGTGATCCGGTCGAGCGGAAGAACCTGCCTGGTTGTGTCGCGCACCGTCACTGTGTTTCCTTCACGTCGTTCGAACAAGGTTCGGGGCGGCTGCGGCGAAGGCCGCGTTCCGGTGTTCCAGCAGCGCCGGGTGACGCCGACACGGCTGGCACGGGGCGAGGACGGTGGGCGTGCGGCCGCCACTCACCAGGAACTGCCGCGCCAGTGCACGTACTCGGGGACGACGTCGTCGACCCGCCAGTCGAGTTCGCTGACGACGTCCACCACGCCTTCCACGTGGCTGGCCCGCCGCACCAGGGTTTGGGCGAGGCTGCGCCGTTCCACGGTGCCCCACAGGGTGACGATCCCGTCGTCCACGGACAGGGCAGGCGGTTCTCCTCCCACGGGCTGGAGGGCTGCCACCAGTTCGGTGTGGACTTCTCTGGCAAGGTCCTCATCGCTGCGCAGGAACACCATGAGCAGGTCGCGGCGGGTGACCATGCCCACCAGGTAGTCGCCTTCGGTCACCACCGGCAGTTGTTTCACCCCGTGCCGTTCCATCACCCGGGCAGCCCGGGCCGCCGATGTTCCAGGGGAGACCGTGACCGCGGGGTGCGACATCAACTGGTCGGCGCGGTTGGCAGCGGCTTTCTCCGCACTGTTGGCCCCGCCCGCCCCACTCGCCCCACTGATCCGGGCGCGGAGCCGGGCGCGCAGCGGCGGTGAATAGTCGTCGCCGCCAATGAACTCTTCTTTGTGGAGGAGGTCTCCCTCCGACACCACGCCGACAACCCGGCCCGCTTCGTCGACGACGGGCAGTGCGCTGACCCGGTGGTTGATGAGGGTTCTGACGATGGTTTTGAAACTGGTGGAGGCGACTACCGATGGTGGTTCGGCTGTCATGACATCACGGACGACGGTGCTGTCCATCTGTTCACTCCCTTGGACTTCGCGGACTCACCCCCCGGTGGAAGGCAGCCCTTCCGTGCGTTGTTGAGGCGCATGTCGTGCCGTGGACCGGGTAGTCCGCTCCCATCGCCCTCTGCCCACCACTGTGCGACTCGCAACACCTTTTTCGGTAGTGCCTTAGGGCCTGGGTGATCAGACCTTGGTGTCGCGGATGTCGTGGGAGGACGACCGTCGAGTCCGCGACTTTCGGGACTGTGCCGCCGGGCCGGACGGTGTGAGGATGAAAGCAGGCGGACCGGTCGCGGGAGGGGTAGTAGGGCGGCAACCGGAGGTCGGCATGGAGAAAGCGATCCTGGTCGGGGTCGACGGGTCCGCGGAAGCGTTGGACGCGGTTGCCTGGGCCGCTGATGAGGCCGCACGGCGGCATTGTCGACTGCTCGTGGTGAACGCCTATGTGATGCCGCGGGCGGAGGCCGCGTTCGGATGGTCGCCGGAGGCGATCAAAGAGGACGCGGCCAGCGTGATTCGCGCTGCTCGGGAACGCGCCCAGGAGGTGGCTCCCGGGCTTGCGGTCGACGACGCGGTGATCGTGGATTCGCCCGTGTCCGCTCTGCTCCGCAAGGCCCGGGACGCGGCGATGGTGGTGGTGGGCCTGCGGGGCCGCGGCGGGTTCCCCGGGCTGCGGATCGGTTCCGTGTCCTACCGGCTGGCAGCGCATTCGCCGGTGCCGACCGTGGTAGTGCCGGGGGTGGTGCCGCTGGGTGACACCGAGGTCGTGGTGGGGGTGAGCGGAGACCACCGCGCCGCCCCTGTGCTGGCGGAAGCGTTCGCCGCCGCCGCTGCGAGCAGCAAACGGCTGCGTGCGGTGCGCGCGTGGTCGGAGCCGATCCTGCCGTCGCCGGAGATGCGGCCGCTGCTGTACGACCCGGACGAGGTGCGGGGGTCGCACGCCCGGGAGCTGGCGGAGGCCCTGCGGCCGTGGGAGGAACGCTACCCGGATGTCACCGTGGTCCGCGACGTAGTGGAAGGCCAGCCGTCGGTGGTGCTTGCCGAGGCCGGGCGCGCGGCCCGGCTCATCGTGGTGGGCGCGCGCGGCGGCCGGGGGATCACCCGGCCGGCGTTGGGCGGGGCCGCCCACGGTCTGCTGCATAACGCGTCCCGGCCGGTCATGGTTGTGCCGGTCCAATGACCGGGGCAGACCGGCGGGACGGGTCCTGTTCCAGGCGTGGAGGGACAAAACCGGATGACTGGACCAGCGGTTGTGGACCGGCAGTGGCACACTGTGGCCGCCCACGAAGTATTCCCGGCCTTGGAGACGTCCCCGGACGGGCTCACCGAGGAGGAGGCGCGTCGTCGTCTCGCCGAGTACGGGCCGAACCGGTTGGAGGAGGCCCCGCCTCCGTCAGCCGTGGCGGTGTTCCTCCGCCAGTTCGCCAGCCCGGTCATCGCGATCCTGCTGTTCGCTTTGCTCCTCACGGTTGTCCTCCGTGAATGGCTGGACGCCGCGGTGATCGCGGCAGCGCTGCTGGTGAACGCGGGTATCGGTTTCGTCCAGGAGCGCAAAGCCGAACAGGCGGTGCGGGCGCTGATGAATCTGAGTCAGCCTCGTGCCCGCGTGGTGCGGGACGGCCGCCGCCGCGAGGTGGAGAGCACCGATCTCGTGCCCGGGGACGTGGTGTTCATCGAGTCCGGCAGCCGTATCCCCGCTGACATCCGCCTGGTGGAGGCGCACGCCCTGGAGGTCGACGAGTCGCTGCTGACCGGGGAGTCGGAGCCGGTGGTGAAGTCCACGGCGACGGCGGCCGCCGACGCCGGGGTGGGGGACCGCAGCGGCGTCGCGTTTTCGGGGACGATGGTGGTCAGCGGGCGCGGCATGGGGGTGGTGTACGCCACCGGTAGGCGCACCGAGCTGGGCGCGATCGCTGGGCTGTTGAAGAGCGAACCGGAGACGGCGACTCCGCTCAAGGAGCGGATGACGCGGCTGTCCCGGGTGATTGTGGCCGCCACCCTGGTGTCTGCGCTGCTGGTCATGGCGATCGGTTTGGTGCGGGGCGGCGACCCGATGGAGCTGCTGCTGGTGGCGGTGGCGCTCGCGGTTGCCGCGGTGCCCGAAGGGCTGCCGATCGTGCTCACGGTGGCTTTGGCGGTCGGGGTGACCCGCATGGCCCGCCGCAACGCGATCGTGCGCCGCATGCTCGCGGTGGAAGCGCTGGGCAGCGCCACGGTGATCGGCTCGGATAAGACGGGCACGCTGACCGAGAACCGGATGACGGTGCGGCGGTTGTGGAGCCCGGCGGGCGGGGAGGCCGGCCCGGCAGCGGTCACCCCCTATTGGGGGAATATCACGGAGCTGCCTCTCGAACAGGTCGACCCGTATGTGCTGCTGGTGCTGTGCGGGGCGTTGACGAATGAGGCCACGATGGCTTCCGAGGAGGGGAGGGAAGCTTCCGGGGATCCGACCGAGGTGGCGCTGCTGGAAGCCGCGTACGACGCGGAACTGCTGCACACGGCACGGGATGTGCGGTTTCCGAAGACCGCGGAGGTGCATTTCGAACCGGCCCGCCGTTTTTCCGCGACGGCCCGCCGCTGGGGGAACCGGGAGGTCTTGTTCGTCAAGGGAGCCCCGGAACGGGTGGTGGAGATGTGCGACGCCCAAGTGGGCCGGGTGGAAGCGGGACGGTGGCAGCCCGCTGCGCTGCGGCCCGGGGAGCTGCACGCGGCCGGGGAGCGGATGGCCGCGGAAGGGCTGCGGCTGCTGGCTTTGGCGGTGAGCAGACCGTACGAGCCGGGAGCCGCATCCGTGGATCCGCACGACCCGTCGGGGCTAGTACTGCTCGGCCTGGTCGGCATCATGGATCCGCCGCGCCCCGGGGTGCGGGAGGCGGTTCAGGACTGCCGCGAGGCAGGGGTCCGGGTGGTGATGATCACCGGGGACCATGCGGTCACGGCCCGCGCGATCGCCGCAGAGCTGGGGATCTGCGAGCCGGATGCGCCGGTGCTCACCTACCAGCAGATTGCGGGGTTGGACGACGAGGAGTTGCGGGCCGCGGTCGCCCAGGTGAACGTCTACGCCAGGATTCCCCCGGAAGGCAAGCTGCGGCTGGTGCGGGCGTTGGAAGCCAACGGCGAAGTGGTGGCGGTGACCGGGGACGGGGTCAATGATGCGCCCGCGTTGAAAGCGGCATCGGTGGGTGTGGCGATGGGCCAGGAAGGCACCGATGTAGCGCGGGAGGCAGCCGAGATTGTGTTGGCTGACGACAACTTCACCACGATCGTGCACGCGGTGGAGGAGGGGCGGGTCACGTTCGACAACATTCGGCGCGCCGTGTTCTTCCTGGTGTCGATCGGCGCGGCCATGGTGGTGGCGTTGACCGTGTCCACGCTGCTGGGGTGGCCGCTGCTCATGGTGCCCGCCCAGTTGCTGTGGCTGAACCTGGTGACGAGCGGGGTGCAGGACATCGCTTTGGTGTTCGAACGCGCCGAACCGGGCCTGCTGCGGCGGCCGCCGCGCTCGGTGCACGAGGGCATTCTCTCGCGGCTGCTGTGGCAGCGGGTGGGGGTGACGGGTGTGGTGATGGCAGCGGGCACGCTCGCGATGTTCTGGTGGGAGTGGCAGCGCACCGCATCGTTGACGGCGGCGCAGACGATGGCGTTGACGACCATGGTGGTGTTCATGGCGTTCCAGGCGGGGAATGCCCGGTCCGACACCCGGTCGGTGCTGGGGATGCCGCTGCGGTACAACCCTTACCTGGTGGTGGCCGTGGCCGGCTCGTTCGCGCTGCACGTGGCAGCGTTGTATTTCCCGCCGACCCAGGTTTTGCTGCGGGTGGAGCCGTTGGACGCTGCCGCGTGGGCGCGGATCGCTGCGGTGGCGGTCAGTGTCGTGGTGGTGGTTGAGCTGGAGAAGATGGTGCGCCGCGCGTGGGCGCGGCACGGGGAGCCATCAGGGGCCCGGCAGTAGCCGCGTGCGGCTGGCCGCTGATCTGTAGCCACGGGCGGCCGCGGGTTTGTCGTCACCGACAATGTCGGCCGATTTTTCTAGGGACCAGGTGGGGAGGCTGGCAGTAGCTCGGAGACGAAATCCGCGCTGCCCATGATCGACCGCTGGTGAGTATTCCTGTCATTCTTTGAGCAGCCGAATGCGTTGCGGTGTGCGCGTGTCCGCCTACCGCCTTTTTACGGGGGATGAACATTCGTGAGCGGACAACCGACAGGGGATGATCAACGTGGACGTCAGGACGCTGCACGACATCGCAGCTCTACCCGATCCGCTTGACCAGGCCCGCGCCGCCTCAAACGCCATGGCAACGCTGCAGGGACAGTCGATTGAACTGTCTCGGATTCGCTGCCAGGCGATTGTCGAAGCCCAGCAGGTCGGGATGCGGCAGGAGGAGATTGCTCGCCAGCTTGGGGTGACACCGGGGCGGATTTCGCAGATGAAGAAAGCAGGAATGGAAAAGGACGCACACCGTCCCCCTGTCGCGGGGCTACCGGGCCCAAGCCGCGGGTTTTGGTGGAGCGTGCCCTGTCTACACCGCCGCGGGTGCGTGGTTCTCAAAACCTGTGCTTGACCGAGACAGAACAGCAAGGACTGGCGGCGGAACGGAAGATGCTCTATGTCGGCCGGGAACCCGCCAGTGAGCATGTTGCTGCCGGGCTGCGGATTGATCCCGGCGACGATGTCATCGCCCGCCGCAAAATGTTTTGTCCGTACCGACGTGGCAGAAGGCACCCGGCTTGCCGAAGACGGGTTCGTCCTCCCCAGCCTGCAAGCAGCGATCGAAGAGCTGGGACACCGGTTTTCTCGCGCTACGGAGACGCTGGTTGCGCGCCCGCTCACTCTGTACGAGGCGGACTTGTTGGAGGTGCCCGGCGAGTGGGTGGTGCAGATCCTGCGGGTGAGCGTGTCTACCGACGATGTGCCGATCCACGCTTTGGAGACAGTGTGCGCTGCGTCCCGCCATGTCTTCACTATCGGCCAGGTTGCTGGCTCCGACCAGTTCTAGACCCGCAGTGAAGCGTGGACACCAGGACTTTTTGTGGTGATCACCGAGGTGTTCTCCCAGGTTTCCTGACCGGTGGGGTTCACGGGGTTTTCTGGAACAGGGACACCAGTCGGCGAGGAATTCCTTACCAATGCCTGCCCAGGGATTCCTCGTTCGACGGGTGACTCAGGAACCGGCTCCCTGCAAGCGGATGTGCTCAGGCGTCGCATTTCTTGGCGTAAGGAGGAGAGGCTGTTCCCCGGATCCGAAGTCCGGGGAACAGCCTTCGTCTATTGCAAGGAAGTGCTAGAGCTGCTTCCTCATTGACCTCAGGGCTGGCTGTTGTCCCAGGTGAGGTGGGTGTAGACGCCGTGGTGTCGGGGCGAGGGTGCCCCATGTGGTGGCGAGCTGCTCCACCAGATACAAACCACGCTCGTGCTCGGCCAGCAGGTCCTCAGGTTTGGTCGCGTGGGGGAGGGTGCCCTGGGTGCGGGGCTCGGTATGCATCCCGCGGGTGTCCATGTTCACCGTCACATGGAATCCGCAACCACCCGCGCCTGGGGACGAGAATGAAGCATCCCATGCGCTGCGGGGGAAGGCGCCTCGTCGCCCCGAGACTGCCCCGGCAGGAATCCGGATTCCTTTGCCGGTCAACGCTTCTCGGCGTGCACCACCATGACCGGGCACCACGCGTGGGTCAGCACGGTCTGACTGACCGAGCCCAGCAGCATGCCGGTGAAACCGCCGCGGCCCCGGGACCCCACCACCACTAGATCCGCGTGCTGCGACTCGGTGACCAGTACCTCGGCGGGATGCCCGACGACCACTTCTTCTTCCACGGGCACGTCCGGGTAGCGTTCCCGGTGCCCGGCCAGCGACTCGGAGAGGAACCGGCGGGCCTCCGCCAAAGCTGCACCCTGCTCCGGAGTGCCCTCGGCGTCAGGGGTTTCCAGCGCGGCGAACACCCCGTGGGAGGCACGGGATGCTACCGCAACCGTCCGCACGGTCGCCTGTCGGGCCGCCGCCTCCGCGAACGCCCGTTCCGCCGCGGCCCACGCCGCTGGGGAACCGTCCACCCCCACCACGACACGGTTCGTCAGCGTCCGCTCCTCGCGGTCCGGCACGATGACCGCCGGACACTCCGCGAGCGCCGCAAGCTGGATGCCGACCGAGCCGAGCAGGACGGCGCGCAGCCCGGCAAGCCCGCGGGACCCCGCCACGATCACGTGCGCCCCCTCGGACTGCTGGACCAGTGTGGGACCGGGGGCGCCCACCACGTGCAAAGCATCCACTTCGACGTCGGGTTCCCGCTTCCGCACCCGCTCCACGGCCTCGTGTACGAGCTGCCGGGCGTGGCTTTCCGCGGTCCCCCCTTCAGCGTCGCGGGACGCCCGCTTCCGGAACGGATGGTCGACAACGTGCACCACCCGCAGCTTCCGGCCCCACAGGCGCGCCTCCTGCGCCGCCCAGTCGAGTGCGCGGAGGCTCCCCTCCGACTCGTCGACTGCCGCCACGATCAGGCCGCTGCTGGGTGTGGACATGGTGCTCCTTCGAAGGACCGGCGGGCGCTACTCGATGTGGCGGCGCGCCGCTTCCGCTTTCAACTGGGCCGCATAGGCGGCAGCCTGGGTGCGGCGCTGCATGTCCAGCTTGGCGAGGATGCTGGACACGTAGTTTTTCACCGTCTTCTCCGCCAAGAACACGCGCTCGCCGATCTCCCGGTTGGTGAGCCCTTCACCGATGAGTTCGAAAATGCGGCGCTCCTGTTCCGTCAGTTTGGCGAGCGGGTCCTCGCGTCGTTCCCGTTCGCGGAGGCGTTCCATGATGCGGGCCGTGCTCTGCGGGTCCAGCAGGGAGCCGCCGCCCGCCACTGTGCGGACTGCGCCCACCAGGTCCGAGCCGTGGATCTGCTTGAGCACATACCCGGAGGCCCCCGCCATCACCGCCTGGTAGAGGGCTTCGTCGTCGGAGTAGGAGGTGAGCATCAAGCAGGCCAGCTCCGGGAGCCGGGAGCGGACCTCGCGGCAGACCTCCACCCCACTGCCGTCGGGAAGCCGCACGTCGAGGACTGCCACATCTGGGCGCACCGCGGGGATCCGGGCGATCGCGTCGGCCGCGGTCGCCGCTTCACCGACGACTTCGATGTCGCCTTCGGACTCCAGAAAGGCGGTGATGCCACGGCGCACCACGTCGTGGTCGTCGACGAGGAAGACCCGGATGGGGTCCGCGGTTTCCGCCATCGGCTTGTCCTTCCCTCGTGTGGCCTGCTCCTGCCTTCACGCGGAGTGCGCAGCAGCCGGTGAACTCGCGGATGTGCTCGTCCACCGCTGGGGGACGACCGCCACCGGGCAGCGCGCGTAACGTAACACTCCGCAACTCACCGATCCCAATTCCTGAAGCACTTCCATGATGCCGTGCCCGCGTCCGTGCGAACCCACCACGAGAAGGTCCGCTTGGTCACTTTCGGCAACCAGCACCGGAATCGCTGCGCCCGGGACGACATCCCACTCCAGTGCCACATCCGGGTATTCGTCCTGCAAAGCGGTGAGAAAACCGGAGATGCGGGTGCGGGCCTGCTCGGGGGATGGGGTCTGCTCGGCGGGCCACGAGGGGTCCTCTTCGGTGAGCCAGGCGAACGCTGACGGATCCCACGCCAAGACGACACGCAACCGGGCCTGCCACGTGCGGGACAGGGTGAACGCCAGGTCGACAGCGGCACGCGACTGCTGTGAGGCATCGGTGCCCGCCACCACGCGGGAGAGGCTTGTGCGGGACGCTCCTTCCGGAACCACGACCACCGGGCAAGAGGCGCGGAGCACGAGCCGAGTCGTGGCTGACCCGGTCACCAGCGACTCCACGGTTCCGCTGAGACCGCGAGAGCCCACCACCATCAGCTCGGCCCGGCGGCTCTCCTGCTCCAAGCAGGCATCGCGCGGCCCCGACACCACCTCCCCGACGACGTCGAGGGCTGCGTCGGCTGCGCGAGCGCGCGCCACCCGGGAGTCCACGAGCTCTTGGGCGAGTTGGCGGGCCGCCTGCTCGCCGGCTCTTCGGCGCGCAGGGAACAGGCGGGCTAGCAGACTCGGCTCGGGCACGTGCACGATACGCAGCGGCCGCTGCGCCCGGATCGCGTGGCGGACGGCCCAGTCGAGGGCACGGTCCCCGTTGGCTGAACCGTCCACCCCCACCACGATCGGCAGAGACTGCGGTTGCGCGGTCATGGCATCGACTCGTGCTCGATGCGCCGCCCGGTGACCTGCTTGGGGATGATGGTGATGAACAAGTCCCGGTCCCCGGCCGCCCACGGCTGGACCGGCGCGGTCTTCCGCAGCCGCTCCAGTTCGACGGGGTCGCGGACTGGGCGGGCAAGTCCCACGACCAGCACGCTCCATCCTTCGTTGGTCATCCCGTCCAAGCGGTCGACTTCGAAGGAGATGTACTGGTTGGACGCGTGTTCGGCGATGATTCCGTGCCCTGAGGTGCGGAAGATGATGGTTTCGTTGCGGACGAGGAAGTTGACGGGAAGCACAGTCGGCGCGGCTTCACCGGGCATGGTGAAGGCGATACGCCCCACCCCGCCGGCTTTGATCAGCTCCATGCATTCCTGCGAGTCGATCTCCTGGAGCTTGGGTTTGGGAACCCGGGTGACGTGGGCTCCTTCGGGTTCGTCGAAGCCCATGCCGAGGAGTGCTTCCGGGGTGGTCTGAAGCGCGTCGGCGAGGCGGGAGAGCGCGCCCGGGCTCAGATTGGGCGGGTTGCGTTCCAGATAGTCGATGTACCCTGCGGCCATGCCCGCGCGTTCGGCCACTTCCTCCTGGGAAAGGCCCAGTTCGGCACGGCGGTAGGCAACCCGACGTCCGAGATCACCCCGGGCCCGTTGGTCCTTGATGTTCACGACATCCTCCCAGTTGTTGGTGCCTCACCTGCGCGACTAACCCCTTTCCCCTTGATCATGCTCGGCGCGCTCAGACCTGTAGCGGGCCGTTCGGGCCAAGTGGCCGAGACAGAAGTCCCTTCCCTCGGCGCCTAACGTTCCCCAGCCAGGAGAAATGGAAGGACGAACGTCCTGAATTGTCCGCTCCGATGGGCACTGTCAGCGGTAGGGCCGTTCGGGATAACACAGTGTGCGGAGGGAAAAACCGGGAGATGGAGGGGCCACGTGGCGACGAAAAGCGCGGAGCAGGGGGTGGAGCAGCACGGCGGGCGCACCCGGTTCGGAGTCGTCGTGGGAGTGGACGGTTCCGAAGAGAGCTGGCGGGCACTGGACTGGGCGGCCCGGGCCGCGGTGGAGCGCGGCACCGGGCTGGAGATCGTGTACGCCCTCGTCGACCCCCTGGCCGCGGACGCCGACGACACCCTCAACCAGGCCAGTGCACTCCTGGCCCGAGCGGAAAGCCAGGCGCGTGCCGCGTACCCGAGGCTGGCCGTGCAGACCACGATGGTCCCGGGAGGGGCAGTCAGCACGCTGAGCACCGCCTCGCAGACCGCGGAACTGCTGGTGGTGGGAACGCGCGGGCACGGGGCGCTCGCCTCGCTGCTGCTGGGGTCGACGAGTGTGGGGGTGAGTGCCCGGGCGTCCTGCCCGGTAGTGGTGGTTCCGCCCGGTGCCGAGGTGGATTACCGGTACGGCTGCCAGGTCGTGGTGGGTGTGGACGGCTCGGATGTGTCCACGGAAGCGCTGCGGTTCGCGCTTCGGGAGACAGCTCGGCTGGACGGTTCGCTCACCGTGGTGCACGGCTGGCAGTTGCCCGCACCCCTCGACCCCATGGCGTTGTCTGCCGCCGGGTACACCATGAACTTCACCGTGTTCGAGGAGCGCACCCGGAAATACATCGACGAGCTGGTTGAGCAGGCCAGGGCTGACGAGGCTGTGGACGTGCCCGTGGGGGTGCGGATCGTCTACGAGCACCCCGTGCAGGCACTGCTCGATGCCAGCCGGTACGCCGACCTGGTGGTGGTGGGCTCGCACGGGCGGGGGAGCGTGGCCGGGCTGTTTCTCGGCTCGGTGAGCCAGTCGGTGCTGCACCGTTCTGCTGCACCGGTCGCGGTGGTGCGGCACCGGAACGACGACTGGGAGGAGTGAGCAGCCGCCGCGCAGCGCCGCTCTCGTATCACCGGGGGGAGCGGCGCAGTGAGCGGACTTGCCCTTCGTAGAACCCGTAGCGGGCCAGCGGTTCCACGAGTTCCCGCTCTTCATAGGAGAGGTGGGACAGCAGCACGTCGGTGAGGACGTCGACGGCTTCCTGCAGCGGAGCGAAGTCGTCCGGCTGGGAGATGAACTCGACGAGGGCCCGGTCCACGTCGTTGAGGACCCGGTGGATGACCTGGTGCTCCTCGGTGAGCCGGTCGATGACGGGTTCCAGTGCCTCCTCTTGGGCGCGCAGGTGCGGGAAGACGGAGTCGTCTTCCAGGGTGTGGTGCTGGGTGACGACCCGGCAGTAGGAGGCGCAGTAGGCGCCCAGGCTCCAGTTGTGCTGGCGCAGGGTCATCTGGTTGATCGCGGAGCGGGCTTCCCCGGCGCTCAGCGTCCCCACGCGGACCTGGTCGATGAGTTCCCGTAGGCGGCGGAGTTCGGCGCGCAAGTGGTCGTGCACGTCGATGAGGTGCTGGCCGAGGGCACGGGAGACGTCGTCGTAGGCGACGTCGGGACCGGATTCGGGACGGCTGGGCCGCGTGTCTTCGTCGAGCAGTTCCCGGCTGCGCGGGTGGAGGCGCGTGCCGTCGTCGGGGGTGGGGGCCACGCCGAGGCGTTCGTATTGGCCCTGCTCGGAGGCGGCCGGTGCCTGGCTGGAAGCCGGTTCGGCGGCGGAAGGTTCGGTGACGAGGGCGGCACCCGGTGCGTCCGCGGGACGCGGGCGGGACCGTTCCGCGGCGACGAGTTCCCGGACCGCGGGGGCGACCTCGTGGGCGAACCGCTGGATTGCCTCCGGGTGGTCGGTGCCGAGCAGGAACACGCTGATCCCTTCGGTGAGGGCGAGTTCGGCGAGCTCCTCCACCCACTGGTCCACGGGCCCGTTGAGGAAGCCGTTGTTGGACCGGGCGAACACGCCGTTGATGTTGAGCAGGCGGCGGATCGCGGCGGGGTCGCGGCCTGCTTCCGCGGCGGCCTCGTCGATGATCGCGTTGCCGCGGGCGAGGTCGCCCAGGCTGGAGAGGTAGGGCACGCTAGGCAGCCAGCCGTCCGCGGCGCGGCCTACCAGGCGGAGCATGCGCGGCTTGTAGGCGCCCAGCCAGATTTCGATGGGATGGGCGGGGGCGGGGCCGCGTTTTGCGCCCGCCACCCGGTAGTGCTCGCCGTTGATGCGCAGGGCGCGCCGCTCCTCGGTGTTCCAGATCCCGCGGATGATCTCTATGGCTTCGGTGAGCGCCTGGACACTCTGGCCGGGGGTGAGGCGGCGGCCGCCCATGGCTTCGATCGCGTCCCAGAAAGCGCCCGCGCCCAAGCCCAGTTCGATACGGCCGCCGCTGAGCAGGTCGAGGCTGGCTACGCTGCGGGCCAGCACGGCGGGCTGGCGCAGCGGCAGGTTGAGCACGTTGCCTGCCAGGGTGATCCGCTCGGTGCGGGCGGCGAGGTAGGACAGCAGGGTCCAGGTGTCGAAGAACGCGGACTGGTAGGGGTGGTCCTGGAAGGTGGCGAGGTCCAGCCCGGACTGCTCGGTGAGCTGGGTGAGGCCGACTACCCGTTCGGGATTCTGGTTGCTTGGCGTGAGGAAGGTGCCGAAACGCAGTTCGTGGCCGTAGTCGGTCAAGAGCGGTCCCCCGAGGAAGCGGCCGGGGCGTCGCATGCCCCGACACCGTCGTCCATATCGTTGATTAATCAACCTTATCCGACGTGGGTGATCTATCAACCTAGGGTGGGTGTGGTGCCAGGCACCGGCACGCCCGCGACAACCCGCGGAAAGGAAACCCATGGCTGACCGGGGTCAAACCTCGCCTGCCGCCCCCGCCACGCCCAGACCCGGGCAGACCGCGATGTCCTGGCCGGTGCTGGCGGCTGTGGCCGCAGGCGGCGCACTGGGCGCACTCGCCCGCGCAGGGCTCCTCGCCGCCACCCCGCAGCATCCGGCCACCGCGGACTGGGGAACAGTCCTGGTCAACGTGCTCGGATGCGCGCTGATCGGCGTGCTCATGGAGACCCTTACCCGCCGCCCGAACCCCCATCCGCTGCTCCGCCCCTTTCTTGGCGTAGGCGTCCTCGGCGGTTTCACCACGTTTTCCGCTGCCATAACCGACGCCACGGACGCTTTCGCTGCCCACCAGCCAGGAGAGGCGCTGCTCGCCATCGCCGCCAACCTGATCGGCGCCCTCCTCGCCGTCAGTGCCGCGGCGGGCGCAACCGCGACGCTCCTCGACCGGGCCGCGCAACGGAAGAAGACGTGATGACAGCGCTGCTCACCGCAGTAGGAGCGGCTTTCGGCGCCCTACTGCGCTACTGCCTCAACTGTGCCGCAGCAGCCCGCGGCACCACCGGTTTTCCCTGGGGCACGTGGTGTGTCAACACTCTCGGCTGCCTGCTCGCCGGGGCGCTGGCCGCGCTGCCGCTGCCTGCAGCGGTAGCGGCTCTGGCGGGTCCCGGGCTGTGCGGGGGACTCACCACCTACTCCACGTTCAGCTACGAAACGGTGCGGCTGCTCGCCGAGAGGAAGTGGACGCACGCGCTGGGCAACATCGGGGCGAACCTCGCCGCAGGGGTTGGCGCGGCAGTGCTCGGTATGGCTGCGGTCGGCTGGTTCCTGCGGTGACCGCGCAGCCCCAGGCACTGGATGATCTGTCAACTATTCTGGGGGCATGGGCGACAGCACCCCCCTCCGACCGCGGGAACTCCGCGCGTGGACCAGCTACCAGCGCATGAGCGCCGCGCTGTACGCGCACCTGCAGCAGACCCTCCACCGGGACACAGGACTGTCCTGGGCCGACTACGAAGTGCTGCGCGCCCTGCACTCCAGCCCGGAGGGCCGACTCCCGGCCCTGGACCTGCGCTGCGCTCTCGGCTGGGAGAAGAGCCGCCTCTCCCACCAGGTCCGCCGTATGGCCGAACGCGGACTGCTGTGCCGGGAACCCAACCCCGCCGACGCGCGCAGCGCCGTCGTCTGCCTGCTCGACAAAGGCCGCCGAGCCATCGAGAAAGCCACCCCCGAATATCTGGCGCGGCTCCGCGCCGACTTCCTCGACCTGCTCACCCCCGCACAGCTCGACGCGCTCACCGAGATCAGCGAGACCGTGCTCGCCCACCTGGTGTGCCGAGACCAGGAACCCCCTCGGGAGGCTGCGTCCGGCACCGGCCAGCCGAGCCGAGACAGCCGCTGAGCCCTGCTGCACAGCCGCGGCCGCCGTTACCGGACTGCCTTCCCGGGTAGTCGGCAGTCACGGCCGCGCGGTTCCCACGCCCAGCGCCCGTGCTGGGCGCTGTCGAACCGCAGGCCCTGTCCCTGTCACCTTGCGCGAGGAAGGCCAACCATGACCGGTATCACGATCATCGGCGCTGGCAGTATGGGCCGGGCAATCGGCACCCGTGCTGTCGCGGCGGGCCGCAGAATCCAACTCCTCGACCGGGACCCGGACAAGGCGCGGAGCCTCGCCGTCCAGCTAGGAGGAGACATCCTCACCGGAGCTGTCGGCGACGCCCCCGACGGGGACATCGTCGTGCTGGCGGTGCCCTTCGAATCAGCGAAAGCCGTGGTGCGCTCCTACGGGGACGCCCTGGCCGGACGGACCATCGTGGACATCTCCAACCCCGTCGACTTCGCCACGTTCGACTCGCTGGTCGTCCCACCGGGCACTTCCGCAGCCGAAATCATTGCCGACCTCGCCCCCGACAGTGCTTCCGTCGTCAAAGCGTTCAACACCACGTTCGCCGAGACCCTGACCGAAGGGAAAGTGGCGGGCCAGCCGCTCGACGTCTTCATCGCGGGGGATGACGCAGAAGCCAAACGCGCGGTCGCGAACCTGGTCGAGGAGATGGGGCTGCGACCCATCGACGTGGGACCGCTGCGCCGCGCCCAGGAGCTGGAAGGGTTCCAGTTCCTGATGATGACGCTCCAAGCCGATCCGGCGAAACAGGACTTCAACTGGAACACCGGGTTGAAAATCCTCACCCCCATCTGAGCAGCGCTCGGACACCCCGCAGCCGGAGGCGCTGCCTGCCGAGAAGCAGCGGGTGGGACGCGTGAGGGCAGGCAGCAGCCTCCCAGCCGACAGCAGAGGGCGCCCCACCCGGCGGGGCGCCCTCGTCGGCCTCAGGTGCGGCAGCGGTCAGAACGCGGCTGCGGCGGCCTCCGCCACCGCCTGGTCCTGCTCCCCGGTTCCGCCGCTCACCCCGACCGCACCCACGACCGTGCCGTTGCGCCGCAGCGGGACCCCGCCCGCGAAGATCATCACGCGGCCCCCGTTGGAGGCGTGGATGCCGAAGAACTGCCCTCCGCTCTGAGAGTGCTCGGCCAGCTCCTTGGTGGAGATGTCGAACGCTCGCGACGTGTACGCCTTGTTGATCGAAATGTCGATACTGCCGATCCACGCGCCGTCCATCCGGACATGCGCCACCAGGTTGCCGCCCGCGTCCACGACCGCGATGTTCATCGGCTGCCCGATCTCGGCTGCCTTGGCCTCGCCAGCTTCGATGACCCGGCGGGCCTCCGCCAACGTCACACTCACCGTACTCCCCCTCAGCTCTCCTGCTGCGGTTTGAGCAGGACCTTCGTCCAGCCTTCCTCCCGCTTGTCGAACTTCTCGTAGGCTTCGGGAGCCCGCTGGAGCGGGATCCGCTGCGAAACCACGAAGCTCGGCTTGGCCCGCCCAGCGATGATCAGGTCGCGCAACTGCCGGTTGTAGGCCTTGACGTTGGCCTGCCCGGTGCCCATCCGCTGGCCTTTCTCGAACAGCTTGCCCATCGCGAACAGCAGCTCGCCCTGCTTCGCGCTCTCCGACGGGGCGCCCGGGTCCTCGGTGACGTACAGGCCCACCACCCCGAGAGCGCCCGTGGGACGGACCGTGTCGACCAGCGTGTTGAGGACGAGCGCGGGCTGCTCTTCGCCTTCCGGGGCCGTCGCCTGGTAGCCAACCGCGTCGATGCCTTTGTCCGTGCCCTCGCCGTTGGTGTGCTCCTTGATCTGGGCGACCGGGTCCCCCTTGGAGTAATCGATGGGGATGGCTCCGATCCGCTCGGCCAAAGACAGCCTGCTCGGCACCCGGTCCACCACGAATACGCGGGAAGCGCCGCGCAGGATCGCGGAGTAGGCCGCCATGAGCCCCACCGGCCCCGCACCGAACACGCTCACCGTCTCCCCCGGGCTGACCTGCGCCAACTCTGTGGCGTGGTAGCCGGTGGGGAAGATGTCGGCCAGCAGCGCGAAATCGTCTTCGAACTCGGTGCCCGGCGGCAGCTTCAGGCAGTTGAAGTCCGCGAACGGCACCCGCAGGTATTCGGACTGGCCGCCTTGGTAGGGGCCCATCGCCACGTAGCCGTACGCGCCGCCCGCGAAGCCCGGGTTGACGGTGAGGCAGAACCCGGTCTTGCCCGCAAGGCAGTTCTTGCAGAACCCGCACGCCACGTTGAACGGGAGAACCACCCGGTCGCCTTTGCGGATGCTCGCCACCCCGGAGCCGACCTCTTCGACGATCCCCATGTTCTCGTGACCGAACACCATGCCGGGGGTGGCGCCGGTGCGCCCCTCGTACATGTGCAGGTCGGAGCCGCAGATCGCGGACGTGGTCACGCGGATGATCACGTCGTTGGGATCCTCGATCCGCGGATCGGCCACCTCTTCCACTGCGACAGTGAACGGCTCCTTGTACACGACCGCTTTCACAGTTCCTCCTCACGCCGTTGCCGGTTGGGGGCCGGCTACCCGCGGTCGCTGCCCCCTATGCCCCGGTCACGTGGCTTGCCGGGTAGGTTGCGGTCCGGTGTTCGAGGTCGGGTCCGGGCCGCCCTGGTCGAGGCGGAACGGCGGATACTGGTCGGTCATCAGCGCGGCGTAGGCGACGACCCGCAGCGCCCAGCGGTGCAGGCCCAGCAGGAAGTTGAAGATGCCGCGCGGGTATCCGCCGGTGAACAGCAGCGCGAGCGCGGCGATCAGGACGAGCAGGCTCATCAGGCTGGGCATGAACCAGCCCTGCATCATCCACTGGCCGTTCTCCGACACGGTGGTGGTGCTGTCGCTGAACCAGTCCATGCCTCCGGACTTCCGGAACCCGCCGGAAGAGAACGCTGAGACCACCAGGTAGTGCGGGATCGCCAGCAGCCACCACTTGACGAGGACCAGCCCTCGGGACAGCCGCTGGGGATAGGCCACATCCAGTTGTGCTGGATAGTCCACGTCGGCGGAGAGCGAGAACGGCGGATAGCGGTCGGTGCCCAGTACCCCGTAGGCGTAGAACGTGACCCGCCAGCTCCAGCGCAGCACGCCCACGTTGAAGTCGAAGATGCCGCGCGGATAGCGGCCGGTGAACAGGATCGCGAAGAAAGCGACCACGGTCAGGACAGCGAACGCGATCCACAGGAAGAACAGCACGATGTAGTGCGGGATCGCCAGCAGCCATTTGACAAGCCACAGCCACCGGCTGACCCCGGGGTCGAGAGTGCCGCTGACATGGAGCGGATAGTGCCGGGTAGGAACCGCGAACTCGGACACCTCGCCACCTCCTCGAGGTTGTGCGGTAGGCACGCGGCTACCCAGCCGGATGACCACGATTCACCACTCCCGGTCCGCGCAGTCCAAGCAAGCAGCCAACACTCCGGAAAGCAGGCGCTGGGCGGGGCGCGGCAAAGAGCGGGTGCGCGAGCCCACTGGCGCGGTCGGCCTGTCCCGTGCCGTCGTACCAGGTCACAACCGGCCGACGCCGGGTAGGGGACACCGGACACGGTTTCGGGAGGCACGACATGCTGGTGATGATCGGATACGCGAGCGTGCACGGTTCCACGGAGGGGATTGCGCGGCGGTTAGCCGACCGTCTCCGCGCCTACGGCCACAGCGTGGACGTCCGGCCGTTGGACAAGCCCATGGATGCGCTCGTCCTCTACGACGCGTTCATCCTGGGCAGTGCCGTGCACGGCGGGTCGTGGCTGCGGCAGGCCACCGGCTTTGCTGAGCGGGAGGCGGAGATCCTGTCGCGGCGGCCCGTGTGGCTGTTCAGTGTCGGATTGGCGCGGGTCCTCGGCGGCCGGTTCGCTTCCGCCGGGGACGTGCCTAAAGGAGTGCCGGAGGTGATCCGCGACACCGGGGCGCGCGACCACCACTTGTTCGCGGGGGCGATCCAGCCCAGCCATCTGCCGGTGTTCGGCCGCTTCCTCTACAAGGCGATGGGGGGACGTTACGGCGACTTCCGGGACTGGGCAGAGGTGGACGACTGGGCGGAGAGCATCGCTGCCCAGTTGACCATGGTCACCAGGTAAGCCGGGGCGGGCCTGTGCCAGGGGGTCGGCTTGACCCGGGTGAGGCAAAGAGCGGGAAAAGCAGTGAGCCGGGACCTCGTGTCGAGGTCCCGGCTCTGTCGCGGAGGATCGGGGATTTGAACCCCGGAAGGGCTTACGCCCTAACCGCATTAGCAGTGCGGCGCCATAGACCGGACTAGGCGAATCCTCCTGGCTGGGACAAGGGTACAGAGAGAAGGGGCCAAGGTGCAAAACAAAACTGAGCACCCGTCCACCTACTGATACTTTAGCGGGGTTCTGCGGTTGGGGACAGTGGGACGGGAGACGGCTCCTGTGGCCGGGAACGCGCAGGTTGCTGGGGTGGGGCGGGGCCCAGCGGGCAGGCGTAGCGTCAGCCGGATCGTGGGCGGGAGGGCTGTTCCCGCACCAGGTCGGCGTCGTGCCGCAGCTTCGCCACGGCGCGGGAGACCGTGCTTTTCACCGTGCCCACGCTGATTCCCAGCACTGAGGCGATCTCTGCTTCGGACATGTCCTCGTAGTAGCGCAGGATCACGGCGAGGCGCTGCCGGTGCGGCAGCCGGTTGATGGCGCGGCTGACCGTGTCGGTCAGGTCGGTGCGCCAGCTCGGATCGTCGACCCGCTGCTCGGGGATCTCGTCGGTGGGGTAGACGTCGAGACGGCGGCGTCGCCACTCGGAGATCTGCGTGTTGACCATCGCGCGGCGCACATACTGGTCCCTGGCGTTCGGGCTCGTGATGCGGTCCCAGGCGAAAAACGTTTTGAGTAGCGCGTTCTGGAGGAGGTCTTCGGCGTCAGCGTGGTTGCCCACGAGCGACTGCGCCATGCGCCGCAGGGCAGGGCCACGGCGCCGCACGTATTCGGCGAACTCGTCGTGCGTGGCCTGCGTCGCTCTGTCCACATGACCACCGATCCCTGGGGAGAGTGTTTTCCGTCACATAGCCATAGTGTTCTCACTGTGGCATGGACGATGTCCGTGTTTTCCCTGCTCAGGGGCATTCTTTGGTAAAAAGGGAGGATATGCGCCCCATGGTCCGAAGCTGCCGAGATGAGGACATTGGTTCGGTATGTCAGGGCTGGACGGGCTCGCGTGGCGGCGCACGCCTCGAGAACAGCCGCCGTGCCGTTGCTGGGCACGGCACTAGGGGACAATGGGAGGGCTTTTCCCCAGCGTGTGGACAGCGGGACGCGCTGGTCCCCAGTGGAAAGGACACACGGTGGCAGCGGACCGGACAGGGTACATTCACGACCGTCGTCGGCTGACCGCTGCCCTCCTCGGCCCGGAGGCAGCCCCCGACCCCCATCCGGCCCCCGCCCACGTCGTCCGGGGGACGCTCACGGACATCAGCCCGCACATGCTCGGCCTCGCCACCCCCGAAGGCGAGCGGCGTTTCATCCTCACCCCGCAGACCACCTTCTGGTACGGGGGCGAATGCGCGCCCCGTGAACTGCGCCCCGGACAGGACGTCCTCCTCCGCTGCACTCCAGGGGCCGAACTCGTCGTGGAACGGGTCTGGGCGGACCTCGCCCGGGCCACCGGGGTGATCACCGCGGTCGACGGCGACACGGTGACCGTCGCCACGGGACACGACCGTGCCCCGGTCACCGCGGTCATCCCCTACCGGGCATCCGGGCGGATGCGGGTCCGGCACCCCCGCCTGGAACCGGGATACCTGTTCGACGCGGTGGGCGTGCGCGACGGGGACACGGTCCGGGCCCTCATCCCCGCCACCACCCAGCCGCCCTACCCCGTAGTGGAGACTCCGCGGCGGCCCCCGCAGCACCGCTCCAGCGCGCAGGTGGCAGGAATCGCCTCCTGGTACGACCCGGTGCGCGGACAGGACACGGACACCGACCCGGACGGCATGCTCATGGGGGTGGCCTACCCGGCCCTGGACCGGACGGGCGACTGCGGCCCTGCCTGCGACCGGGCAACCCCGTGCGCACCGCTGCCGCTGCTGTCCCTCGGGGCGACAGTCCGCGTGGTCAACGAGTGCACGCGTGTTTTCGCGGTCCTGCCTGTCGTGGCCTGCGGGGCGGCAGCCAGCCACTTCTGTGACCGCTGCACGGTGTGCGACGCCCCGGCCAGCGGTCGGATCGCGGAACTGACCCTTGCCGCCTTCGTGGCGTTGGGGGGACAGCCGGAATCCGGCTGCTGGAGCGCGACCCTGACCGTAGGTGGACTGTGAGCGAAACCCTCCAAGACGTCCAGTTGTGGATCCTGACCGCTGTCCTGCTGCTCGGCGCAGGAACCAAGGCGGTGGACCGCACCGCCCAAGGACCGGCAGTGCTGCTCCCGGTCCCGCTGCGGCGGCCGTTCACCGTGGCTCACGCGGCCGTTGAAGCGGGTTTAGCGGCGGGGCTGCTCTTCTGCTCCGGGGGCGCGGCATATGCCGTCAGAGGGGCGACTGCGGTTCTTTTCGCGGTCGGCCTGGTGGCGCTCGTCCGGTTGCGGCAGCGCGACCCGGAGATGGGGTGCGGCTGTTTCGGCGGGTTGAGCACGGAGCCCATCGGCTGGCGGGCACTGACCCGCAGCGGGCTGTTCCTTGCGGCAGCGGTCGCCACGTTCGGCCTGCCGCACTCCGGATGGGCGGCCCTCGTCCATGCCACGCCCTGGCATGGGGTGCTGTGCGCTGCAGAAGTCGCTGTCGTGGCGGTGCTCTCCCCGGAACTGCGGGAAGCCGTAGTCCGGTTGCGCTCCCCGGTCCCGTGCGAGCTGCGCGAAGTGTCCCGAAAGCAGATGGTGCGGCGGCTGCACGCCAGCCGGGAGTGGCACAAGCAGCGTCCCCTCTTGGCCTCCCCGGAGCCCGTGGACACGTGGCGGCACGGCTGCTGGTGGTTCGCCCGCTTCGCCGGTCAGGAAGGGGATCGGGAGTTCTCCGTGGTTTTCGCGGTTGAGGTGGGGCGGCGCCGCCCCGACGTGCGGTCCCTGGTCGTGGAACCTCCGGCGGAATAGGGGGTGCTGATAGTGGCGGCCCGCGGACGGTTGTGGGAGGCGAGGGGGCGGGGGCGGAGACGGCCCTGCCGTAGCGGACCGGGCGGCTGCCCGACCCGCCACGGCCTGCACGACCGGCCGGTGTCCGTCCCCCGCCGCTGGGGAACCTCCGCTCGCCTCACCACCGATGAGGGTGGAACGCGACAGTGGGGGCTACGTGAAGGGGGCGGTGCCTTACCCCAGGACCTGGTGCTGGTGCTCCAGGGCGGCGATGGCGAACTCGGTGAGCCGCTGCTCTGTCTCCGGGCCCCCGATCATGGACACCGACCCCAGACGCCCGTCCTCCCGGTAGAGGAGGCTGTAGAGCGCTATCGGAGCCCCTTCCGCGGACTCCATTTCGACGACCACGCCGCGGGACTGGTCGCCGACCGTCTCCACGTGGAACTGGCGCACCCGGTACGAGTGGGAGGAGCCGTCCTCCGTGGTCGCCTCGTAGGTCGCGCACTCGTCCGAGGGAACGGTCTCGACCGCTTGAATGGCCAGGTCTTCGGGGAGTTCCAGCAGCACGTGGGTGAGCGCGCCCTCCGCGCCGCGGAAGAGGGCCAGCGAAGCCGGCGCCTCCTGCACGTCGGGAAGCTGCTCCCACTCGTTCACGGCGTCCGCGCACTGCGGCTTGTCCAGCGTCAATGCCTCGCGCTCTTCCGCGGCTTGGCGCACCACGTCGAGCTCGCTGTAGATGCCGGTGCGGCTCTCCTCTTCGACGCGTTCGAAGCCTTGGAACTCGCTCAACTGGGCTTCGTGCAGCCGAGCCGCGGCTTCCTCAGCGGACAGGGAGTGGCTGTTGGAGGCCTCCGATGCGGTCTCCGACTCGCTTCCGCAGCCCGCCAGTCCGCAGACCAGCGCGGCGGCTCCCACGACTGCAACGGCAGTAGACAGCTTTTGGGGAAAGTTCATGAAACGTCATTCCTGTTCTGGTGTTCCGCCGGAGGCGGTACCGGGCAGCGACCGCGACGGGGTGTGCGGACCCCGAGAACGGACGCCCATGCGGTTTGCTCAGTGAAATGAGGGCGGTGTTCCTCCCCTGGGAGGCAAACACTGGTCATTAAGAGTAATCAAATGATTGCACAAAGTATTGAGAGAGGATGACGGTGTCGGAGCGGAAACCCCCTTACCTGAGATCAGCGCTCGACTCGATCCCGCCCTACCGGCCGGGACGCAAGGTCGTCGGGCCGGACGGTCGGTCAGCGAAACTCTCCTCCAACGAGAGCCCGTTCGGTCCGCTGCCCTCGGTGCGCCAGGCCATCGCGGACGCCGCGGCAGACCTCAACCGCTACCCCGATCCCGCGGCAGCCGAGCTGACCGCTGCCCTCGCCCGCCGCTTCCACGTCCCCGAAGAGCACGTGGCGCTCGGCGCAGGATCCGTGGGCCTCCTCCAGCAGCTGCTGGAAGCCACCGCCGAGCCGGGGGCGGAAGTCGTCTACGCCTGGCGGTCCTTCGAGGCGTACCCGCTGCTGACCGGTCTTGCCGGGGCGACCCCGATCCACGTCCCGCTGCGCGAGGAGACCCACGACCTGGAGGCGCTCGCCGCGGCAGTCACCGACCGCACCCGCATGGTGTTCGTCTGCAACCCGAACAACCCCACCGGCACCGCGGTGCGGGAGACCGAACTCGCCGAGTTCCTCGACACGGTCCCCGAGCACGTGCTGGTGGTTCTCGACGAGGCCTACCGCGAATACGTCCAAGACCCCCGGGTGCCCGACGGGGTGCAGCTCTACCGGGACCGGCCTAACGTCGCCGTGCTCCGCACCTTCTCCAAGGCCTACGGGCTTGCTGCACTGCGGGTGGGTTTCCTCATCGGCCATCCACAGGTTGTGGACGCAGTCCGCAAAACCCTCGTGCCTTTTGCGGTCAACCACCTCGCCCAAGCCGCGGCTGTCGCGTCGCTCGCGGCCGAACAGGAACTCTTGGAGCGGGTGGCTGTCACCGTCAAGGAACGCGAGAGGGTCCGCGCCGCGCTGCTCGCCGACGGATGGACCGTGCCGGAAACCGAAGCCAACTTCGTCTGGCTGCGGCTCGGCGAGGACACGCTCGACTTCGCGGCCGCGTGTGAACAAGCCGGGATCGCGGTCCGCCCGTTCGCCGGGGAAGGCGTCCGCGTCAGCATCGGCCTTCCCGACGACAACGATGCTTTCCTGACGGTGGCCCGGACCTATCCGAAACGGAACTAGCCTCCGGGCTGTGGCAGGCCAGCCGCCGGAGCTGACGGCCGTCCGGCGGCTACCTGTTGTCTGCCCTGTCCCGGTCCAGCTTCTCCACAATGAGCCGGTACAACTGGCGGGGCCGTCCCGGCTGCAGGGTGCGATTGGGGGGAAGCGGCCAGGCCAAGCCCTCCTCCACCAGGGTGCGCAGCAGCCGCCTGGCAGTACGCGGGGTCACCCCCAGCATGCGGCCCGCGGTCTCCGCGTCCACCACCAGCGGAGCGTTCTCTTCGGCGATCTTCTCCGCCAGCCGAGCCAGGGTCTCCCGGCCCTTGGTCCGCAGCGGCTCGCTCTGCTGGCGCTGCGGGGCTCGCTGCGCGGGCACCAGAGAGCGGCCCTCCCGGTCCACCGCGAAGCTCTGCCGGGTCGTGGCCTGGGAGCGGGTCAGCGCCGCCCGCGCGTGCGTCTCCGCGTCCTGGGTGGTGCGACCCATGCCGATACCGACTTCGATGGTGATTCCCAGTTCCGCCTTGGCCCGCTCCACGAACGGCGGCTTGCGGAAGCCTTCGGTGGCGGCCACCAGCGATCCCCGCGTCGCGGTGATCATGAAGGTGTGGTCGTCGATCTGATGCGCGGTAGCGTTCATCCGATGCGCCTCCTGCGTGAGGAGCCGGTACAGCGACAGCCGCAGCTCCTCCCGCCAGTAGCGCGGAGTGGACCGGCGGCTGGAATCCCGCAGTGTGGGCACATCCACGATCACCACGCCGAGCTGGGCCTCCTCCAAGCGGTGGTGGGCGCCCAGCAGACCCGCGGTCTGCAGCGCGCTCCGCACCCCCGCCGTGGTCGGACGCAGCCGCAGATTCGGCACGCCGATGGCGTCCAGCCGTTCCGCGACACCCCGCACACAGGTGATGGCCATCTTGGTGATCTTGCGCCGCCACAGGCCTTCGTGGAAGGCCGTGAGCGCCGCCGTCCCTGCCAGCTCCTCGTGCACGTGGAGCCCGTCAACCGGAAGGTCCACTTCGGAGTACGCCTCAACCACGTCCGCGCGGCTGAGGACGTCTAAACTCGCCCGAGTGGGGTCGAACCGCTCGTCGAGGGTGGCGCGGAGCAGCGCTTCGTGCAGGCTCGCGCCGTTGAGCGGGACGTAGGTTGCCGGCATCGTGAGCACACCGGCTTTCCGGGCGAACTCGTAAGGCACAGGGCTCGCAAACAGGTATGCGTCGATAGCCGACCCTAGGCGGAGTACCTTCTCGGCGGCCTCCTGCTCGTCCCGATAGGCAGCCGCAATGAGTCTGGCGTTCAAAGGGCCGGTCGATCCCGGGCCCATCAACATGACTCGCTCGACAACCTCGTGCGGCCCGATGACACCGATCGTCAAATCGCCAGTACGCTGCGCACTCACCTCGGGTTGCTCCCCGCTACCGTCTCACGCCTTGTACTTTGTGCGCCCACCGGTCCCGACCCATGTTCTTTCCATCGCAGCATTGCCGCGATCGTACCCATTGTTGAAAGCCAGTGAAGATCGTTTTCTCCAGAACGTCAAAATACGCGGGCGGGAAGACGTTCTTCCCGCCCGCAGCGAATCCGACTTTTCGGACTAGGAGACTTCTTCCCTGACAACATCGGCGCCCAGAGCCGACAAGCGGGTCGCGAAGTGGGAATGGCCGCGGTCCACTTGGTAGGCGGGGCTCACGATCGTCTCGCCTTTGGCGACCAGGCCCGCCATGATCGCCCCTGCACCGCAGCGCAGGTCGTGGGCGGTGACCTTGGTGCCGTGCAGTTCGCTGGGACCGTGCACGATCGCCCGGTTACCCTCGACCTCGATCTTGGCGCCCATCTTGTTCAGCTCGTCGGCGAGGGCGAACCGGCCGTCGAAGATGGCCTCGCGGATGTAGCTCTCCCCCTCGGCCAGGGTGGCCAACGCCATCAGCGGAGGCTGCAGGTCCGTGGCGAAACCGGGGAAGGGCGAAGTGACGGCGTTGATAGGCCGCAGCGGGACGTTCGGGTCGCGGCGTACCCGCAGTACAGCGCCCTGCTGGGTGAACTGGACGCCCATCTGCTCCAGTTTCCAGCGGGCCACGCCCAGGTGGTCCAGGTTCGCGCCGACGAGGCTCACGTCACCGCCGGTCGCGGCCGTCATCATCGCGAACACGCCCGTGTCGATACGGTCCGGCATCACCGTGTGCTCCACCGCGGTGAGCTCGGAGACGCCTTCGACCTTGATGAACCCGGTGCCGCCGCCGCTGATCTTGGCGCCCATGCTGCCCAAGAACTCGATGACGTCCAGCACTTCGGGCTCGAGGGCCGCGTGCTCGATCACCGTGGTGCCCGGGGTGAGGGCCGCGGCCATGATCAGGTTCTCGGTTCCCGTGTGCGACGGGGTGTCCAGGTAGAGGCGTCCGCCCTTGAGATTGTCCGCCTTCACGTTGATGTGCTTGCGCTCCGGGTCCTCGGTGACCTCGGCGCCCAGCCGCGCAAAACCCCGGTAGTGGAAGTCAAGGTTGCGGCTGCCGAGGTTGCATCCGCCCACCCCCTCGATCCGGGCGCGGCCCATACGGTGCATGAGCGCGGGGATGAACAGCACGGAGCCGCGGAAGCGGGAGGCGATGGAGGCGGGCAGCACCGCCCGGTTGGGATCGTTCAGCCCGGTGGCATCAATGACGATGGTCCGCTCCGCTTCGTGGAACTCGACTTTGGCCCCCACGTACTCGGCGAGCTCCAAAGCGCGACGGACATCTTCGATCACGGGGACGTTCCGCAGAACGGTCCTGCCCTTGGATGCGAGCAGGGCCGCTCCGATCATCGGCAAGACAGCGTTTTTCGCACCTTGGATGAACGCGGTTCCGTGCAAGGCATGACCGCCGCGGACGCGGTAGCGAACCTCCTGGCCCATGCTCCTTGGCTCCTTCGTGAGGCAGAAAATTCAAGGGTGGTCTTCTCGGTGTGACCTAGTCCGAGATATCTGATGAGGAAAGTACGCGGCAAGTTCCGGCAAGAAAGCGGGCAGATCTCAGCCGTTTTCCGCGGTATGACAGAGAGCAGCGCACTCTCCTGGCCGCGAACACTACGGTGATCACAGGCTTAACGGCATGGTCACACCACCTGTGGCCGATTTCTGGTTGTGAGTTACTCTGCAGGTTTCCTGACGCCGCGTCAGAAACTTTGCACCTGTTCAGGGTGCTTGGGCGCCGTGCACCACTTTACGTCGCACCGGTGCGAAACGGGCACAACCTCAGTGGGGCGGCGTTGCGCGATTAACCACACAAGCGCGCCCCACCTGCGTCAACTCCGTGAAATCCCGACAAAATCGGCGGTCTGTCCCGTCAGCCGCTCAAATACTTCGATGTATCGGGCGCGGGTGTGTTCCACCACAGTGTCCGGCAGTGGAGGAGGAGGCGTCTCTGAGGTACGATCCCACCCCGATTCCGCAGATGACAGCCAGTCCCGGATGATCTGCTTGTCGAATGACGGCTGCGGCCGGCCCGGGCGCCATTCCTCCTTCGGCCAGAACCGCGAAGAATCCGGAGTGAGCACTTCGTCCGCAAGGACCAGCGAACCGTCGGAGTCCCACCCGAACTCGAATTTGGTGTCGGCGAGCAGGATGCCGCGCTCCTCCGCAATCTCCCGGCCCCGCTCGTACAGCGCCAGCGTCACCTCCCGCAGGCGCTCCGCCAACGCTGGACCGTGCCGCTCCGCCACGGTCTCCAGCGAGACGTTCTCGTCATGCTCCCCCACCTCGGCCTTGGTCGCCGGGGTGAAGATCGGCGGATCGAGCCGGGACCCGTCCACCAGCCCTTCCGGCAGACGAACCCCGCACACCGCGCCCGTGGCGGTGTACTCGGCCAGCCCGGACCCCGTCAGATAGCCGCGGGCCACGCACTCCACCGGCACCATGTCGAGCCGGCGGCAGACGAGAGTGCGGCCCGCCCAGTCGTCCGGAGCACCCGGAGGAGGTGTGTCCGATATCACATGGTTGTCGATGATGTCGGACAACTGGTCGAACCACCACAGCGACAACTGAGTAAGCAGCCGCCCCTTGTCCGGAATCTCTGTGGGAAGGACCCAGTCGAAAGCCGAGACGCGATCACTGGCCACCATGACCAGCTCTCCCGACTCGGTGGCATACAGGTCCCGCACCTTGCCGGTGTGCAGGTGGGTGAGGCCCGGCACCTCGACAGGCACCGGCTTGTCGACAAAACCGCTCATGGTGGCTTTCCGATCTGCGTGGGAACGTGCTGCCGGCGGCCCACCGCCGACAGCACGAACCGGACGGGAAACGACTCAGCTCAGGTTCTTCAACCGGTCAAACACCCGGTCCAGGCGGCTGACAAACCGCTCCGGGCGGCACACCTCGTCCAACCGGGCTTCGTCCAGCTCCACACCGTGCTCAGCGGCCTGCTCCCGCAGGGTCTGTCGGAACGCCACACCCGTCTCCCACGTGCGCATCGCCGCCGCCTGCACCAGCGCGTAGACGTCCTCCCGGGACATGCCCGTCTCGATCAGCTCGGAGACCACCGTGGAGGAGTAGATCAAGCCGTTGGTGGACTCCAGGTTCTGCCGCATCCGCTCGGCGTCCACCACCAGTCCCCGCATCAGCCGAGTCGTCAAATGGAGCAGGTAGTCCGTGGCGATAGCCGCGTCCGGCAGCGCGATCCGCTCGGTGGAAGAGTGCGAGATGTCCCGCTCATGCCACAGCGGGATCCCCTCCATGACCGGCACGATCTGGGCGCGCACGATCCGCGCCAGACCGCAGATGCGCTCCGAGAGGATCGGGTTCTTCTTGTGCGGCATAGCGCTGGAGCCCTTCTGCCCCTTGCCGAACGGCTCCCACAGCTCCCGCACCTCGGTGCGCTGGCCGTGCCGGATCTCCAGCGCGATCGCTTCGCACACCGTGGCGATGACCGCCAGCGTGCTGACCCACTCGGCGATCCCGTCGCGCAGCACCACCTGGGTGGACACGTCTGCAGGGCGCAGCCCCAGCTTCTCGGCGACGTAGTCCTCCACCGCCGGGTCGATGTTCGAATAGGTGCCCACCGGACCGGAGATCGCCATCACACCCACAGCCTCGCGGGCGCGGCGCAGCCGGTCCCGGGACCGCGCCATAGCGAACGCGAAGTCCGCCACCCGGTGGCCCCACACGTCAGGTTCGGCGTGGATGCCGTGCGTCCGGCCCACCCGCAGCGTCCCCCGGTGCTCCAGAGCGTGGTCGCGCAGCACCGCCACCAGTTCGTCCGCCTTGGCCAGCAGAACGTCGGTGGCCTCCACCAGCTGCTTTGCCAGCGCCGTGTCCAGCAGGTCGGACGAGGTCATGCCGAAGTGCACCCACTTGGCCGCCTCGCGAGGCGTCGTGTTGTCGGCCCACGCGGTGAGGAACGCGATGACGTCGTGCTGGGTCACCGCTTCGATCTCGGCCACCTGCTCCGGTGTCGGCGGAGGAGCCTGGCGGACCGGCTCCACCGCGTCGGCGGGAATCGTCCCGGCCGCCGCATGGGCTTCCATCACCAGGGTTTCCACCTGGCACCAGAGTTCGTACTTGTGGGCGTCGCTGAAGATGCGGCCCATTTCCGGAAGGGTGTAGCGCTCGATCACCCTCCCATTGTCTCAGGGCGCAGGAAAACCGTTCAGACAGCGACGCACTCGGCACGCTCGGGACCACGCCCCGCCCGGGACACCGCGTATTCCGTACAGTGATCCGAGCGCTCTGCCCGCCTTGTCAGACCAGTCCGCTGCCCCGGGCACCCGACCGTTCCCGCGCACCAACCCGAGGAAGGCCCAGACTGCCCGGGGCGACCCGCCCGACAGCATCCCGGAGTGCACCGTGGCACCCCCGAGACCGGCAGGCAGCCGCCCCGCATCCGAGCCGAGCGCGCCTCCGGGCCTACTGGGCGGGCCGCTCCCAGGAGACCTGGCCGAGCACCGCTTTCTCCGCGATGTCCGTGCGGTAGAACGAGCCGCGCAGCTTAATCCGGCTCGCCGCTTCGTAGGCGCGCTGCCGCGCCTCCGCCAAGTCGGCGCCCGAGCCCACCACGCTCAGCACCCGGCCGCCGTTGGCCTTCACATCGTTGATGCCGGTCCCCGCGGTGCCCGCGTGGAGCACGTAGGCGCCTTCCACGGCGTTGGCCTCCGCCAGGCCGCTGATCAGGTCGCCCTTCACCGGGTCCTCCGGGTAGCCTTCCGCGGCGATCACCACGGTGACAGCAGCCCCCGGACGCCACTCCAGCGAGGTCACCCCGCCCAGGTTCCCGGTGTCGGTGGCCTGCAGCAGCGCCCCCAGCGGCGTAGCCAGGCGGTCCAGCACCACTTGGGTCTCCGGGTCGCCGAAGCGAGCGTTGAACTCCACCACCCGGACTCCGCGCGAGGTGAGCGCCAGCCCCGCGTACAAGAGCCCCTGGTAGGGGGTGCCGCGCCGGGCGAGCTCCGCGATCGTGGGCCGCACCACGGTCTCCATGACCTCGTCCACCAGGTCGGACGGCGCCCACGGCAGCGGCGCGTACGCTCCCATACCGCCGGTGTTGGGGCCCTGGTCGCCGTCGTAGGCGCGTTTGAAGTCCTGCGCGGGAAGCAGCGGCACGGCGTTGCGGCCGTCGCTCAGCGCGAAAAGCGACACCTCGGGGCCGTCCAAGTACTCCTCAATGACGACCCGCCCGCACGCCTGGGCGTGCCGTTCCGCCACCGCCCGGTCCTCGGTGACCACCACGCCCTTGCCCGCGGCCAGTCCGTCGTCCTTCACCACGTAGGGCGGGCCGAACAAGTCCAAGGCCTGGGAGACCTGGGAGGCGGAGCGGCAGACCCGTGCCTCCGCCGTGGGGACGCCCGCCGCGGCCATGACCTCTTTAGCGAACGCTTTGGATCCTTCGATCCGCGCCGCCGCCTGGTCCGGGCCGAACACGGGGATACCGCGTCGCCGCAGTTCGTCGGCGACACCGGCAACCAGCGGGGCTTCCGGGCCGATGACCACCAGTTCCGCGCCGATCCGCGCGGCGAGCTCAGTGACCGCCAGGCCGTCAGTGATGTTGATGACGTGGTTCTCCGCCAGTTCAGCGGTTCCAGCGTTGCCGGGGGCACAGTGCAGGCTGGTCACGCCGGGGTCGAGGGACAGCGCGCGTACCAGCGCATGTTCGCGGCCTCCGCCGCCGATCACGAGGGCTTTCACAGCAATGGACCCTAATAGGTTTCGATGGGAGGACAGGGGCAACGGCACAGTTGTGCACAGGGTTTTACGGCCCTGCACCGCTCCGTGGAACGGGCGCCGCACCCGTCCCACGGCAGACGGCTACACGAGAGGACGCAGCTCCAGGGTCTGCTCCCGGCCCGGGCCGACACCGATCGCTGAAATCGGCGCCCCGGACATCTCCTCGATCGCCCGCACATACGCCTGCGCGTTCTTCGGCAGGTCGTCGAAGGAGCGCGCCTGGCTGATGTCCTCGTTCCAGCCGTCCAAGTACTCGTAGATCGGTGTGGCGTGGTGGAACTCCGTCTGGGTCATGGGGATCTCGTCGTGCCGCACCCCGTCGATGTCGTAGGCGACACAGACCGGGATGCGCTCCAGCCCGGACAGCACGTCCAGCTTGGTGAGGAAGAAGTCGGTGATGCCGTTGATCCGGGTGGCGTAGCGGGCGATCGGCGCGTCGAACCAGCCGCAGCGGCGGTTGCGGCCCGTGGTAGTGCCGTACTCGTGGCCCCGGGAGCGCAGCCACTCCCCCCACTCGTCTTCCAGCTCGGTGGGGAACGGTCCCGAACCGACCCGGGTGGTGTAGGCCTTGAGGATGCCGATGACCTTGGTGATACGGGTGGGGCCGATCCCGGACCCCGAGCAGGCGCCGCCCGCGGTAGGAGACGAGGAGGTGACGAAAGGGTAAGTGCCGTGGTCGATGTCCAGCAGGGTGCCCTGCGACCCCTCCAAGAACACGGTCTTGCCTTCGTCGAGCGCCCGGTTCAACACCAGGGAAGTGTCCACCACGTAAGGCCGGATCTTCTCGGCGTAGCCCAAGTATTCGTCGAGGATCCGATCCACTTCCAGGGCGCGCCGGTTGTACACCTTGGTGAGGATCTGGTTCTTGTCGTTGAGCGCCAGCTCCAGCTTCTTACGCAGGATCTTGGGGTCGAACATGTCCTGGACCCGCACCCCGGCACGGGCGGTCTTGTCAGCGTAGGTCGGGCCGATGCCGCGACCGGTGGTCCCGATCCGGCCCTTGCCCAAGAAGCGTTCGCTGACCTTGTCCAGAGCCCGGTGGTAGGGCATGATCAGGTGCGCGTTGGCGGAGATCAGCAGGCGTGACACGTCGACGCCGCGCGCGGTGAGCGCGTCGAGCTCTTCGAACAGCACCGCCGGGTCGATGACCACGCCATTGGCGATCACCGGAATGACACCGGGGGTGAGGATGCCCGACGGCAGAAGGTGCAGGGCGTACTCCTGGTCGCCGATGACGACCGTGTGCCCCGCGTTGTTGCCGCCCTGGTAACGGACCACGTAATCGACGCGGTCACCGACAAGGTCGGTTGCCTTCCCCTTCCCCTCATCACCCCACTGAGCCCCAACGAGCGCGATCGCCGGCATCGCCGTCTACCTCTTCATTCCTCGAAATCTGGACCACAATCTGTCCCGAACGTGCCGAAGCCCCTGGCGCAAGAAGCGGCAGGGGCTCTTGCACAACGAGGTTACATGACCGACTCCTGCCGGTTGAGGGCCGAAGCGGCCGTCGTGCCCAGTGGGAGGGGTGCCCACCCAGCGGTCAGCCCTCGAGTTCCCGGGCCGCGGTCTCGCTGCTCTCCCGCAGGAATGCGGCGCACCGCTGCGCTTCGTCGGCCTCCTCGATCGCTTCGGCCGCTTTGCCAAGGTAGTACAGCGAACGCAGGAAACCGCGGTTGGGCTCGTGCTCCCACGGAATCGGGCCGTGCCCCTTCCACCCGTTGCGGCGCAACTGGTCCAGGCCCCGGTGGTAGCCGGTGCGCGCGTAGGCGTAGGCGGCGATGTCGTCCCCCGCGTTGTAGGCGCGTTCGGCGAGTGCGGCCCAGGCAGCCGAATACGCGGGGAAACGCGCCGCGACCTCGGCCGGGTCGGTGCCCGAAGCCAGGGCTTCGCGCGCTTCAGGCAGGTCGGGCAGCTTGGTGGGCGGCGGGTCGCCCAACAGGTTCTGATGCAGCTCCATACCTCCCATCCTGCCAGGGTGGTGCGGGGATGACCGGTATGAACACTTGGGCCCCCGGGAAAACCGGGGGCCCAAGGAGCGTAGAACGCCGCTTGGCTGTCGCTTACTTGAGCTTCTTGCCAGCGGACTTGAGCTGCTGGGCAGCCTCGACGACCCGGGCGGCCATGCCGGCTTCGGCGGCCTTTCCGTAGGAGCGCGGGTCGTAGGCCTTCTTGTTGCCGACGTCGCCGTCGACCTTCAGCACACCGTCGTAGTTCTTCATGATGTGGTCGACGATGGGCCGGGTGAAGGCGTACTGGGTGTCGGTGTCGATGTTCATCTTCACGACACCGTAGGAGATCGCCTCGTGGATCTCCTCGAGGCTGGAGCCCGAGCCGCCGTGGAAGACCAGGTCGAACGGCTTCTCCTTGCCGTACTTGGCGCCCACCACGTCCTGGATCTCCTTGAGCACGGAGGGGCGCAGCTTCACGTGGCCCGGCTTGTACACGCCGTGCACGTTACCGAAGGTCAGGGCGGCGATGTAGTAGCCCTTCTCGCCGAGGCCGAGCACTTCAGCGGTGCGCAGGCCGTCTTCCGGGGTGGTGTACAGCTTCTCGTTGATCTCGCCGACGATGCCGTCCTCTTCACCGCCGACCACGCCGACCTCGATCTCGAGGATGGTGCGGGCCTCCTTGGACTCCTTCAGCAGCTCCTCGGCGATCTGCAGGTTCTCCTCGAGCTCCACGGCGGAGCCGTCCCACATGTGGGACTGGAATAGCGGCTCCTGCCCCTTGGCGACACGCTCCTTGGAGATCGCCAGCAGCGGACGCACGAAGGTGTCGAGCTTCTCCTTGGGGCAGTGGTCGGTGTGCAGCGCGATGTTCACCGGGTACTTCTCGGCGACGACCCGGGCGTACTCGGCGAAAGCCACCGCACCGGTGACCATGTCCTTGATGGTGGTACCGGACAGGAACTCGGCGCCGCCGGTGGAGATCTGCACGATGCCGTCGCTTTCAGCCTCGGCGAAACCGCGCAGGGCCGCGTGCAGGGTCTGGCTGGACGTGACGTTGATAGCCGGGTAGGCGAAGCCCTCAGACTTCGCGCGGCCCAGCATCTCTGCGTAGACCTCAGGCGTTGCGATAGGCATAGTGTTGACTCCCCTGATTGGCCTGGAGTGGTGCCGGAACACTCTCGGTCAAGAAGTTCCGCCACCTTGATTTTTCCATGACGGTTTTCCGACGGTCACCGACATGGTGCTCCGGCGGGTGTGTCCGCCGCGAGGGTCTAAAGGTCTAGACCACAATGCCGGTAACGTCCTTCTTGCGCAACAGCGAGCCGAACCGATGCGGAGAGTGTTGGTACGCTCAGCGGTAGCACTACCCCCACACCCAACATCCCACCAGGCAGGAAGGAAGAAGCACCTCCCTGTCGATTGTTATGGGTGATTCGCGCTACATTCAGCACCGTGGGACGACACCGCAGTGATCCGAGAGGTATAGGCCAGGCATTGGCGATCGCCGGAGCGATCGCGCTACTGGTCATCCTCGTCGTGTTGGGCGGATATTTCTTCTACCGCTCTCTTCCGGGCAACAGCGAAGTCTTGGTGCCCAACGAATCCGGCGGCTCCCTCTCCGCCCCGCAGCAGCTCGATGCTTCCGCGACAGAGAAGCAGAAGGCGCTGTACATCCGGGTCGTTGGGGAGTCCAGCGACGTTCTCGTCCGGGTCCCTGGCGGGGAAGTACTCATCGACACGACCATGACCCAGGGCGAGTACGTCTCCTATGACAAACCCCGAATGGACGTGACCTTGGGAGACCCCTCCGCAGTCGAGGTGTACGTCAACGGAGAACCGAAGGACGTCAGCAACGAGGAACCTGGATACACCTTCACTGTTGAATCCGAGTCTGAATCTGAGTAGGCCCCGCCGGCCCGGCAGGGCACGGCGGGCCTTCAGATTTCCAGATCGTCGAGTGTGTAGGCGGCCCGATAGGTCAGCCCTTCACTGACGATCCGGTCCCGGGCGCCCCGGTCCACAATCACGGCCACGCCCACGACGTCAGCACCGGCTTCGCGCAGCGCGGAGACTGCGGTCAGCACCGACCCCCCGGTGGTTGACGTGTCTTCCACCGCGAGGACGCGACGGCCGCGGACGTCGGGGCCTTCGATCCGGCGCTGCAAGCCGTGCGTCTTGCTCTCCTTGCGCACCACGAACGCGTCCAGGCGCCGCCCTTGCGCCGCTGCCGCGTGCATCATGGCTGTGGCCACCGGGTCCGCACCCAGGGTCAATCCGCCCACCGCCTCGTAGTCCAGGTCGGCGGTCAAGTCCAGCATCACGCGTCCCACCAGCGGTGCGCTCTGCCCGTCCAGGGTGATTTTCCGCAGGTCCACGTAGTAGTCCGCCTCGGCTCCGGAGGAGAGGATCACCCTGCCGCGGACAACGGCCTTATCGTTGATCTGTCGGAGAAGATCGTCGCGGTCGCTCATGGGTGAAGAGCCTAGAGCGTCCCGGACACCGCCAGGCAGCCAAGGGAGCGCGTATGACGCACGTCGACAGTGCTGTTGGTCATGTGCGGGTGGAGATCACCGCAGGAAGCAGTGAGGAAGCCCGGAGGCTGGCCGACGCCGCGGTCGAGGCCCGTCTGGCGGCGTGCGCTCAGATCAGCGGCCCCATCACCAGCGTCTACCACTGGCAGGGCAGCATCCAGGCCGATGAAGAGTGGCGGGTCGTGTTCAAAACCGCGGACGACCGGCTGGCGGAGCTGACCGAACTCCTCATCGACCGGCACTCTTACGAAGTCCCCGAGATCATCGCGGTCCCCATCGAGGGCGGCAACCCCGAGTACCTCGATTGGGTCACCGAGTCCACACGGCCCGCGCAGTGACCGCGCTAGCACAGTTCTGCGTGGTGCTCCTGCACAGCCCGCTGGGCACGGTCGCAGACTGGGGGAGCCTGCCCGACGACCTGGCCGACCGCGGAGTCGAGACCGTGGCCGTCACGGTCACCGACGACGACCGGCCCCCGTACGCCGCCCGCTACGTCGCCCGCGCTGCACTGGAGGTCGCAGCCGCCGCCCCGCAGCGGCCCCTGCTGCTCGTCGCAGCCGGTGCGGCCGGACCTCTGGTGCCCGCAGTCGCTGCCGCCCAGCGCGCCGCGCACCGCCAGGTCGCCGGATACCTCTTGGTCGACGCGCTGCTCCCGCAGTCCGGCACCCCGACCCGGGCCGAGCTCGCCGCCGCGCAGCAGCACGAGGATCCGCCGGTGCGGCCGCCCGACTTCTTCACCGAACCGCTGCCCATGACCGCGGACTGGCCGGACGCGCCGTGCGGCTACCTGCGGACCGGGGACGCCTACGCCCACCCCGCCCGCCTGGCAGAGCTGCGGTCGTGGCCGGTCTGCCACATCACCGATATGCCGCTCGTCGATGCGTTGACAGTGCTGGTCACCCAGGTGTGGCCGGAGAGCAGCCAAGCCTAGGATCCAGAGTCGCCACACAACGCACCCAGACTTGGCTAGGCTTTGCCCTGGTCCCTATCCGGCATAAACCGATGTTTGGACCAGTTCGGTCGCGCTTACGCGTCCGAAGCCACAAAAACCAAGGAAGGGACGGTGTCACGTGGATCGCTGCGCGCTGTTCGTCGACGCCGGCTACCTCCTGGCCGAGGGCGCGATGGCGGTGCACGGAACACGCGACCGCGACTCGGTGTCATGGGACTATGCGGCACTCGTGCAGCTCCTCAACGAGGTCGCCCGCGACCGCACGGGACTCCCACCGCTTCGCTGCTACTGGTATGAGGCGGTGACTGACAGCCGCCGCTCCCAAGAGCAGGAAGGTATCGCGGAAATCCCCGGTGTGAAGTTCCGTGCCGCCCGCATCCGCCCAGGCCGGAGGGAAGGCGTCGAGAACTACGTCCAAAAAGACCTGATCCCCCTAGCCCGCAACCGCGCTATCTGCGACGCCGTGCTCGTCTGCGGCGACGAGGACATGGCTCCGGTGATCGCGGAGGCCCAGGAATACGGGGTCCGGGTCACCGTGGTCCATATTTCGATCGAAGGGAATTGGACGGTCTCGCGTGCCCTCCGCCACGAGTGCGACGACCTGATCGAGATCGGTGCGGGCCACCTGCGGCCGCACGTCAACCTGCTGGAGGCCGGCGCCGGGTCGGCTGACGACACTATTCCTTCCGGGCAGTCCGGTCCGCTCGCGAACGGTCAAGCGCGCCCCTCCACCGGGTCCACGGTCCGCCAGCCCGCGGCCGCCCACCCGGGCTCGTCACGGGTGGAACCCGAGGGGGCCCTAGACCCGGTGTTCGCGGCGACAGGAGCACAGCAGGCGGTCCCGGGAAGCGCGATGGAACAGTTGCGCGCGATGCGGCAGAGCCTCGCTCAGCAGCGCGGCGACCACCTGGTAGCCCAGGACACCGCCGCCATGGAACCCCGCACCGACGGGCAGCCCTCCCTGCGACAGGCCCAGACCGGGGGCTATCCGGCCCAGCACGCCACGGGGGCCCACCCCGGGATGGCGGGCCTGGTCGGCAACGCTCCTACCGGTGCGCACCCGGCCATGCACCACCAGGGCTATCCCACCCCGGGCCAGGGCCAACCCCCGCAACAGCCTCCAGCCCAGCCTCGAGAACAGACGGCCATGGGCAGCGCCTATGAACGGGAAGCCTCACCACCACCACGGGAAGCTCCCCCTGAGCCACGGTTCGGAAGCAACACCGGCGAGAATCCGGGATATGGGGGTAATACCAGCGCAAACCCTACTTTTGGGGCCAGTACGGGAGCTGACTCTCGACACCAGAGCGCTCAACGAGCCCGCCACGGGTTCGGATCCGCTACTGGCCCCCGCCTCCAGCACAACGAGGTACCGCACCACGCCGGTCCCGCACCACGCCTCGGCCACCAGCAGCCCGGCGGTCGTACCATTGAAGAAGCCGTCAGCATTGCCCACAAGGAGGGCAACGACTTCGCCGAATCGATCGCCCGAGATGCTCCCGCACTGTGGCTTGAAGCGGTGCTGGCACGTAAACCCCGCATGCCCTCCGACCTGGAAGCCCGTCTGCTCCAGGGTTCCACGCTGCCAGTCGACTACCTGCTCCGAGACGAAGTCAGGCACGCGTTACGCCAAGGCTTCTGGGATGCTTTGGAACGTTCCCGCACATAACCACCGGGGCCGCGAGCAGCAGGAAGGACCGCGATGACCCGTGTGACGACAGCCGACCTCGACCGGTTGGAATTCCAAGCAGTGCAGTCAGGGGACCACAGTGCGGTCGCCGAGCAGTTGCTTGACCTGGCCAACCGAGTGGAAGCCGACAGTGAGGTCTGTCGGGCGGAGCTGTTCGTGCGTGCGGGCGAACAGTGGGAGATGGCCCAGGACGCGGAACGGGCAGCACGCGCCTACCAGCGGGCGATCGACGACGGCGGTGAGACCATCATCGACGCCCGCGCGCTGCTCGCTGGAGCGCTGTTAGAACTCAACCGGGTCGACGAGGCCTACGCCTACCTGGAACGTCTCAAAGCGGTGGGGGTCCGCAACCTCCCCACCTATATCCACGTCACGGAAACCCTGATGGCCCACTCCGACCTGGAGAACGCGCTCGCCTGGGCGACCCGGGGCGTGGAGTGCTTCCAGCACCAAGACGTCTCCCCCTACATGCACGACCTGCTGCTCGAACTGCTGCGTATCCGCTACCGCATCCGCGTCGACCTGGGACTGGACGAAGACCACTTGGACAAGCTGCTCGACGCATAACCCCCAGCGTCGGGAACCTCCCGCAGACCCCGAGAAGACCAGCGACTTCCCCGGTCAGCCGTTGCACGGCTGGCCGGTGCGTGTCGGCGCCGAGCGGGCGGACGGGACGCGTACGCCTGCCGCGACGGAAGTGGCCTTGTGTGCTGTCCAGAACGCGGCGACCGTAGCCCGCTCTGTGGTTTTCCTGCCCGTGGGCGCCGCGATTTTCTACCGTGCCCAGCGGTGACACGCGCCGCGGCTGACCGCTCGCAGACAGCTACAGCACAGCGGAGAAGCCCAGCAGGCGCGGCATACCCGGAAGAACCAGTCCCGATCCCACTGCCCATCGGCCACAGTGCAGCCGCCCCACTCCTCCTTCCGCCGCCCCGAAAAGAACGAATCCCGCCTAGCGGTGACCGCACGGAGTCTGAGGGAACTGGGTGAACAGCATCCCTAAGGCACCGAAGGAGGGCGGATGACCTGGGGAAAGAAAGACAGCAGCCCCGGCAGCGGAAAGGGACAACAGCCCTGCGGGGCCTGCCACGGCAAGGGAGGTACGTGGGTGACCCAGGACGGTGCGTCGCCAGGCAAGAACCTCGTGCGCTGGGTGGCGTGTCAGGCATGCAACGGAACAGGAGAACAGCGGTGACCGAAACTCTCGTCTCCACCGTGGTCGAACAGGTTCCCCGCCACCGGTTCATCCCCGACCGGATCTGGGACGGTACCGAACCGGTGGACCGCACCCAGACCCCGGACCGGTGGTGGCAGCTGGTCGACGCGGACACCGCGGTCGTCACCCAGATCGACGAGGGACGCGTCGGGGGGATGGGCGTGCCCACCTCCTCATCGAGCGCCCCCAGTGTGGTGGCCGCCATGCTGGACGCGCTCGACGTGCAGCCCGGCCAGCAGGTGTTGGAGATCGGCACCGGAACCGGGTGGAACGCCGCACTTTTGTGTGAACTGGTGGGGGACGCAGACCGGGTCACCACCATCGAAGTTGACCCGGTGGTCGCCGCGCAGGCCCGCAAAGCCCTGGGCGCCGCGGGGTACGAGGTCCGGGTGGTTGTTGGCGACGGTGCTGAAGGATTCCCCGCGCTCGCCCCCTACGACCGGATCATCGCCACCTGCGCGGTATGGGAAGTGCCGCACGCGTGGCTCACCCAGGTGCGGGACGGCGGGATTATCGTCACCCCGTGGTCGCCGCAGCGGTTCGGGCCGCACGGGGCCCTGGCCCGCCTCCAGGTGCGGGACGGTGCCGCAGAAGGACGGTTCCTCCAAGAGGCGGCGTTCATGTGGCTGCGCTCCCAGCGCTGGTCAGGGGGCCCGCCGCACGATCTAGAAGCGGACCCCGAGGAGACCCGGATGGTCGACGGTGGGCAGGAGCTGCTCGCCGACACCACGGTCATGCTGCCGTTGACGCTGATGGTCCCGCACTGGAACTACGGCTTGCGGAGCAGCGCGGACGGCCTGGTGATGTGGCTGTCAGCCACGGATTCGCCCTCCTGGGCGCGCGTCTACCCAGACCGCGTCGAGCAGGGCGGCCCTCGCAGGCTGTGGGAGGAACTCGAGCAGGCCCACGCCTGGTGGGTCCAGCGTGGCCGCCCGGAAGTGTCAGAGTTCGGGCTGACGGTGGGACCGCAGGGCCATGTGGTGTGGCTCGAATCCCCCGACGGCCCCTCATGGCAGCACGTAGTCTGACCTCCGCGAAGACAGCGGGACTGCCGCGGCCTGCCCCGGCAGCGCAGGGATTCTCCCCTCGCGAGGGGAGAATCCCTGCCAAGCGCTACGTCAGTCCCAGGAAAGACCGCTCCCCGTCTGGTATTCGATGACCCGCGTCTCGAAGAAGTTCTTCTCCTTCTTCAGGTCCATCATTTCCGACATCCAGGGGAAGGGGTTTTCCGTCTCTCCGAAAATCGGTGCCAGCCCGAGCTGCTCGGCGCGGCGGTCGGTGATGAACCGCATGTACTGTTCGCAGAGCTTGGCGTTGAGGCCGAGGATGCCGCGCGGCATGGTCTCGCGCCCGTAAGCGGCTTCAAGCTCGCACGCCTCGATGAGCATGGTCCGCACCTCGTCTTGGAACTCCTCGGTCCACAGGTGCGGGTTTTCGATCTTGATCTGGTTGATGACGTCGATGCCGAAGTTCAGGTGGATGCTTTCGTCGCGCAGGATGTACTGGTACTGCTCGGCGATCCCCACCATCTTGTTGCGCCGCCCCAGCGACAGGATCTGCGCGAACCCGGTGTAGAACCACATCCCTTCGAGCACGACGTAGAACGCGACAAGGTCCCGCAGGAACGCCTGGTCGGCTTCTGGGGTGCCGGTCGTGAAGTTCGGGTTCTCCAGGTTGCGGGTGTAGCGCAGCGCCCACGCGTCCTTCGCGGTGATCGACGGCACCTCCCGGTACATGTTGAACAGCTCGCCCTCGTCCAAGCCGAGGCTTTCGCAGATGTACTGGAAGGTGTGCGTGTGCACGGCCTCCTCGAACGCCTGCCGCAGCAGGTACTGCCGGCATTCCGGGTTGGTCAGGTGCCGGTAGACCGCGAGCACGATGTTGTTCGCTACCAGAGACTCCGCGGTGGCGAAGAAACCGAGGTTGCGTTTGACCATCAGCCGCTCGTCCTCGGTGAGCCCGTCCTTGGACTTCCACAGGGCGATGTCGGCCTGCATGCTGACCTCGGTCGGCATCCAGTGGTTGTTGCAGGCAGCCAAGTACTTTTCCCACGCCCAGCGGTATTTGAGTGGCAGCAGCTGGTTGACGTCGGCGCGAGAGTTGATCATCCGCTTGTCTTCGACGTCGACGCGGGCAGCTCCGCTCTGGATTTCGCCAAGACCGGTGGTGTTGACGGTGGTCATGAATTCCTTTCCCTGTGTGGTGGGCGAGGTCGCGCCCGCTCTCGCGGACGCGACCGGAAAAGAGGGCGGCTACTGGCAGGCTTCGCACTCGGGGTCGTCCACCGCGCAGAACGCGGCAGCCTCGGCGGTGAGGTCCGGAGCCGGTCCGGCGGCGGACCGCGGCGGTGCAGCCGCCGGGCGTGGGGCAGGGGTCGGCGAAGGGCTGGGAGCGGAGACCGCCACCGGGGTGACCGCGTTGAGCCTGCCGTCCGTGCCCCGCAGCGTGCTCTTCTCCACGTGCGTCGCCCCCTGCGACCGCAGGTAGTAGGTGGTCTTCAAGCCTTTGCGCCAGGCCCGCCGGTACAGCTCGTCGAGCTTGCGGCCGCTCGGCTCAGCCATGTAGAGGTTCAACGACTGCGCCTGGTCGATCCACTTCTGCCGCCGGGATGCGGCGTCGACCAGCCAGATCGGGTCGATTTCGAAAGCGGTGGCGTACAGGTTCTTCAAGTCCTCGGGCACCCGGTCGATCGGGCCGAGGCTGCCGTCGTGGAGCTTCAACGCCGTCACCATCTCCTCGTCCCACAGGCCGCGCTCTTTCAGGTCGCGCACCAGGGAAGGGTTGACGACGGTGAAGTCGCCGGACATGTTCGCTTTGACGTAGAGGTTGCGGTAGAGCGGCTCGATCGACGGGTTGACTCCGACGATGTTGGCGATGGTGGCGGTGGGCGCGATCGCCATCACGTTGGAGTTGCGCATCCCCGTGGTGCGCACCTTCTCCCGCAGCGTGTCCCAGTCCAGCCGCTGGGTGCGGTCCACATCCAGGTCGCCGCGGCGCGCCTCAGCGAGCAGCTCCAGCGAGTCGATCGGCAGGATGCCTCTGCTCCACAACGACCCTTCAAACGAGGAGTAGCTGCCGCGTTCCGCCGCCAGGTCCGCGGACGCTTCGATGGCGTAGTAGCTGAGCAGCTCCATGCTCTCATCCGCGAACTCCACGGCCTCGGGGGAGGCGACGGGCAGCCGCAGCGTGAACAGCGCGTCCTGGTAGCCCATCAGCCCCAGGCCGATCGGGCGGTGCCGCATGTTGGCGCGTTCCGCCTCGGGGATGGTGTACAGGTTCACGTCGATGACGTTGTCGAGCATGCGCACCGCGGTGCGCACGGTGCGGCGCAGCCGTTCCGCGTCCAACCCGTCGGGGCCGACGTGGTTGGCCAGGTTCACCGAGCCCAAGTTGCAGACAGCGACCTCGTCGAGGCTGGTGTTGAGGGTGATCTCGGTGCACAGGTTGGACGAGTGGACGACCCCGGCGTGCTGCTGCGGGGACCGCAGGTTGCACGGGTCTTTGAAGGTGATCCACGGGTGCCCGGTCTCGAACAGCATGGTGAGCATGCGCCGCCACAAGTCCACGGCGCGCACCCGGCGAAACACGCGGATCTCCCCTCGGTCCGCGGCACGCTCATAGGCGACGTAGGCGCGGGCGAAGTCCTCGCCGTAGCGGTCGTGCAGGTCCGGCACTTCGTCGGGGGAGAACAGGGTCCACTGGGCGTCGCTCTCCACCCGTTCGAGGAACAGGTCGGGCACCCAGTTGGCGGTGTTCATGTCGTGGGTGCGGCGGCGCTCGTCACCGGTGTTCTTCCGCAGGTCGAGGAATTCCTCGATGTCGATGTGCCAGGTCTCCAGGTAGGCGCAGACCGCTCCTTTGCGTTTGCCGCCCTGGTTCACCGCCACCGCTGTGTCGTTGGCGATCTTGAGGAACGGGACGACGCCCTGGCTTTTGCCGTTGGTGCCTTTGATGTGGGCGCCTAGGCCGCGCACCGGGGTCCAGTCGTTGCCGAGACCGCCCGAGTACTTGGACAGCAGGGCGTTGTTGCTGATGGCGCGGAAGATCTCCGCGAGGTCGTCGCCGACAGTGGTGAGGAAGCAGGAGGAGAGCTGCGGACGCCGGGTGCCTGCGTTGAACAGGGTGGGCGTGGAGCACATGAAGTCGAACGACGACAGCAGTTCATAGAACTCGATGGCCCGCGCGTTCCGGTCGTCTTCGTGGAGCGCCACGCCCATAGCGACCCGCATGAGGAACGCCTGCGGCAGTTCGTAGCGGGTGCCTTCGTGGTGCAGGAAGTAGCGGTCGTAGAGGGTCTGCAGGCCCAGGTAGGTGAAGTTCAGGTCGCGTTCGGGGCGGAGCGCGGCACCGAGCCGGTCCAGGTCGAAGTCGGCGAGCTCGGGCGTGAGGTGCTCCAGTTCGATACCGCGCGTGATGAAGGCGCGCAGGTATTCGGGGTAGCGCCGAGCCATGTCGGCGTGGGTGGCCTCATCCGGGTGTCCGCTGAGGAACGTCAGGGCTTCCCGGCGCAGCTTGTCCAACAGGAGCCGGGCGCTGACATAGGAGTAGTCGGGGTCGGTTTCAACGAACGTGCGCGCCGCCATGATCAGGGCGAGTTCAAGCTCAGCGGGGGTGATACCCGGGTAGAACCCGCGCGTGGCTTCCGCGATCACCGTCTCTGCTGACGCGCCGGGCAGCCCTTGGCACGCCTCGGCTACCACCTTTCTGATCCGCTCCATGGGGATGCTGGCCGGGATTGCGGCGGAATCGACGTCCGTGTCGATGGTCAAGGCGGCTCCAACCTGCTAGGTGACAACCGGTCGGGGTGGGAAAACCGCGCACGCCAACAGAACGCAGGGCATGCGACTGTCGGGATGCTGCTGCGCGACGGTTTCCGCGCCCCTGGATGGGCGTGGGCGCATACCGACGGCGGACCGGGACGTAGTGCTCCCCGGGGCGTGGGGGTGTGGTGCTGACGTGGTCCTGGCAGGGGCTTTCTGCCCACAACTTTGGCAGCCCAAAACACACCGTTCCCCCGCTGCCGCGGCCATGGATTTCCGCGGCGAACCGTCGGCGGGGCATGACTTTACACCACATCATCTAGTGGTGGTTGTCCATTCTAGCCACAACATGATGGTGTGTTGTGGGGTTGGCGGCCGTAGAATGCCCTCGGCAGGCCGGGGTGTTTCCCGGTGATCGTGCTGACCAGAGCCGGTGTGTGCGCTCGCCTGGCAGGGCTGGGCGGTCCCGCTTGGCAGTGCGGCGTCGTGTTCTTCACACCGCGCCGCCCAGGCCCGGCCGTCGAGCCCGCTGGGCCCGGGCGGCAGGAGGACAGGAGGGGCAGGAGGATCCGGATGGCGGGACAGAACCGTGCGGCGTGTCAGGAGGCGGTCCGAGCCCCTGGCGGACTGCAGGCCGCGTCGGGCTTTCCGGCTGCGTCCGCTGCCGGAGACTCCGGTCGGTTATCCGCGTGGCGGACGGGGACAAAGAGAAAAAATTTGTGATGAGGGAACCACAGCGGCGGTCCAGGACTCACAAAGAACGGAACCGTACAACTGGTTGGTGGTTGTCCCGCACGGTTTGTAGTCAATCTGTGATTATCTGTGAGATTGCTGCTCTCGGTGCTCAATGTTTCCCGGTGGGGCACCACCGTCGGAAGAGATCACCAGGGAGATGGACAGTTCGTGAAAACCCCCCGCATTGCTGCCGCAGCCCTGCTCGTCCTCGGACTCACCGCTTGCTCGGTGTCGACCGGACCGGACCAGATCGGATTGGAGTACGACGCCGGTCCGTTCTCCTCCACCACGTTCGACAACTGCATCGGCCCGGGGCAGCGCGAGTACTACGGGCCGGGTGACCTGGTCTACATCTACCCGGGAGGCCAGCGCACGCTCACCTTCAGCTCTGCGGAGCACGCGGAGATGTCCCAGGCTGTGGTGGTGTCCAACGACGACCTGGAGCTGACGGTCGAGGGAGTGGTCACCTTCACCCTCAACCCGACCTGCGAGGTCCTGCGCGAATGGCATGAGCGCATCGGCCTGAAGTACGAGGCCGACACCCCGGAAGGGTGGGTGGAGATGCTGGTCACCTACATCGGCCAGCCGCTCAACCGTGCCCTCGACGACGCCACGAAAGAGTACTCCTGGCGCGACCTCTACACCTCGGCGGAAGCGAAAGCCGAGTGGGAGCAGAAGGTCGGGGAGCTGCTCTCGGTCTACATCGCGGAGCAGAGCGGCGGCGGTGACTTCTTCTGCGCCCCCAACTACACGGGGGCGGAAGACCAGGAATGCGGCACCCCGCAGTTGACGATCCAGCAGCCGATTCCGCCGGAAGACGTGCGTCAAGCCCTTACCCGGGCGCAGACGGCGATTGAGGAGACCGCTGCCCAAGAGGAGGAGAACAAGCGGGTCGAAATGGAGCTGGAAGCGATCAAGCAGCTCGTCGACGTGCTCGGCCCCGAGGGCTACATCCTCTACGAGGCGTTGAAGGACGGGAAGATCGAAGTGGTGCCCGTGCCGCAGGGAGGCGCGGTCAACATCACTCCGCGTCGCGGAGAGTGACCGTTTCCGTGCGGGTTCCCCGGTCAGCGAGGAAAACGCGGGCGAGACAGGGGTTGATCGGGGGCCCGCAGTCGACCACTATGTGACGTAGATTACTTTTCTCTCGGTGAGTGGTGTCTGCCTGCGGTGATGGCAGTCGCGGTGTCGGACTACGCGGGTCCTCCCCGATGCCGCGGTCGTCCACTCCACGGCGAATGCCGATGTGGCGGTCGGTTGAAAGCGGGCCAGGACGGACGGGGCAAGCCTCCGCACGTCCTGGCCCGCACCACTCTCCGCATTCCTCTCGCAACACCGCGAACGGGGCGCCGGGTATGGCGGTCAAGCGGGAAATACCGGTAGAACGGTCGATATGAGCCCCACGAACACGCTCCCTGTCGTCTGGTCCCGGCTTGACGTCGCCGAGGGGCTCTGTGTTGGCACCCTGATCACCGAACGGTGCGGATTCCGGCTGGAAGCCGGCGAAGTCGTCGCGGGCGCCCGGGAACGCTACTCGTGCCGGTTCAGTGTCTCCACCGACCTGGCATGGCACACGCGCACCGCCCGGGTAGACGTCATCGACGCGCAAGGAGCACGCGTCCTCGAACTGGTGAACCGCTCCGGACAGTGGACGGTCAACGGTGAGGCAGCCCCCGAACTGGACGGCTGCGTCGACGTCGACGTGGCTGCCGCACCGCTCACCAACACGCTTCCCATCCGCCGCCTGGGCCTGGCCCCCGGAGAACACCGCGACATCCACGTCGCCTGGGTGGACGTGCCCACGTTGAAAGTGATCCGCATGCGGCAGCGCTACACGCGCCTCCCCTCCGCGGAAGGCCTGGACCGCTACCAGTACCGCGACTCCGGCTACGGGACCTTCGACCTGACCGTGGACCGCAACGGGATCGTCGTCGACTACGAGCACCTGGTCCGCAGGATCGCCTGACCGCTGTCCGCCCGGACCGCCCTCGGCCGCAGCCACCACCCGGCATCCGCTCCTACCCCTGGGACAGCAGCCGCCCCAGCCGTGCCACCCGGATACGGGGCCGTCCACGATAGGTCAATCCCCTGATGTGCGCGTGACCGCCGTGTGGTTGCCTGGAAAAGATTCCCCTCTGGAGGTGAGCAACGGTGAGGACACGACGGGATGACCATATCCGCTGGCTTCGCGTGGAAGGCGCACGGATGGCGGAGGCTGCCGCGGCGGCGGGCATGGACGCGAAGGTCCCCACCTGCCCTGACTGGCGGGTGCGCGACCTCCTCCAGCACACGGGCAAAGTCCACCGTTTCGCTGCGCTCGTGGTCAGCGAGCAACTACCCCAGCGCCCGCGGGGAGAACAATACGCGGCGCAGATCTGGAACTGGCCGGACAGCGACGACGAACTCCTCGACTGGTTCCGGGAAGGGCACGCGCGGCTCATCGACGTGCTGAAGAACGCGGACCCGGCCACCCAGTGCTGGACTTTTCACCCCGCACCCTCCCCAGTGGAGTTCTGGGCGCGCCGCCAAGCCCACGAAACCACCATCCACCGCATCGACGCTGAGACAGCGAACCGCGCCCCCACCCCCGTCTCCGCAGGGCTCGCTGCCGACGGGATCGACGAGATCCTCCGCAACTTCTTCACGTCCCGCAACCCGGTCGTCACCGCGGAACCGCCGCGGACTCTCGCCGTCCGCGCCGTAGACACCGGGGACGCATGGCTGGCCACCATCGGACCAGAAGGAGTGTCGACCGTGCGCGGCTACGGCACAGCCGACTGCACGGTCACCGGTAACGCCAGCGACCTGTACGCCCTGCTGTGGAACCGGCGCGACCCCCACGGGCTCACCGTGGCGGGGGACGTCTCAGTGCTGGGCCTGTGGCGCAGCCAGGCACACGTGGTCTGGCCGTGGGAGTGACCCGTGGCCCCCACCAGTGGTGCGGACCACGGGCCCGGTACTCCGCTCGCTGCGGCGGCTAGTGCGCGCCGCGGGCCAGGCGGCTCGGCCACCACATCGCCCGGCCCACGTCGATGCTGAGCGCGGGCACCAGGAGGGACCGTACGATCAGCGCGTCCAAGAGCACGCCGAACGCCACCAGGAACGCCAACTGCAGCAGGAAGAGCAGCGGCACCACGGTCAACGCGGCGAAGGTAGCGGCCAGCACCACACCGGCCGAGGTGATGACCCCGCCGGTGACGGTGAGACCGCGCAACACCCCTTCCCGGTGGCCGAAGTTGACCGCCTCTTCCCGCACCCGGGTGACGAGGAAGATGTTGTAGTCGATGCCCAAAGCCACCAGGAACACGAAGGCGAACAGCGGCACCCCGGGGTCGGCGCCCGGCAGGTCCAGCAGGTGGTTGAAGACGAGCGCGCCCACCCCCAGGGCCGAGCCGAACGACACCACCGTGGTGATGATGAGGAGCACCGGGGCGACCAGCGACCGCAGCAGCACGATCAGCACCAGCAGCACGACGGCCAGCACCAGCGGCACCACGACGTAGAGGTCCCGGGTCGCCGTGTCCAAGGTGTCGAGGGACTCCGCGGACGGGCCGCCCACGAGAGCGTTGGCGCCGTCCACCGCGTGCACGGCGTCCCGCAGCTCCCGGGTGATCTCCACGGCTTCAGTGGATTCAGCAGGCTCGCTCAGCGACGCTTCGAGCAGCACCCGGCCGTCCACAACCTTCGGCTCGGCTGCTGTGTCCTGCCCGCCTGCGACCCCGGGCGGGGGACCGTCCGCGCCGCCCTCCGAACCGCCTGCAACTCCTGGGGGCGGCCCACCCTGGGCCCCGTCCTCACCGGCAGGCGGCCCGCCCGGAGCACCGTCTTCCCCGGCGGGCGGTCCGCCCGGCATCTCTGGTGCTTCGGTGAGCGGCGTCACCTCGGTCACCCCGTCCACGCCCTCCGCGGCTTTGATGACCTCGTCCATGTGGTCGGCGTCTGCGATGATCACCGCGGGCTGGGCGGTCACCGCGTGCCCGAACCCGTCTTCCAGCACTTCCTGCCCGACCACCGAATCCACTTCGGTGCGGAAGATGTCGAAGTCCGATGTGCCTTCGGCACGGAACTGCGGCACGAACGCGGCCGCGGCCAGCAGAGCAACCGCCGTCGCCACCCAGTAGCGGCGAGGGTGGCGCGACACCGAAGTCGCGATCGCACCCCACAGCCGGTGGCGACGCAGCACCGTCTCCGTAGGCTCCGTGTCTTCGCTCGCCTCCCCTTCGAACACGGGACGGAACGGCCAGAACGCGACCCGACCCAGCAGGAGAAGCACCGCCGGCAGGAAGGTGAGCGCCGCGATCAGCGCGGCGGCGATCCCGATCGCAGCCACCGGTCCCAGTCCACGGTTGGATGCCAAGTCGCTGGCGAGCAGGCACAGCACCCCGAGGATGACCGTGCCGCCGGAGGCGAGGATCGGTTCCACCGTCCCGCGCACAGCCGTGCGGATCGCCTCCAACGGGCGGGCGTTCTCCTGCAGGGTTTCCCGGTAGCGGGAGACCAGCAGCAGCGCATAGTCCGTGCACGCCCCTACGACCAGGATGAACAGGATGCCTTGGCTCTGCCCGTTGAGCTGCACCCACTCCTCTGCCGCAGCGACGTAGACGAGCGCCGCGGCCAGCACCAGGGCAAGCATCGCGGTGAGGATGACCACGATCGGCAGGATCGGGGACCGGTAGACGGTGATGAGGATGATGAGCACCGCGCCGAGCGCCACGAACAGCAGGGTGCTGTCGATCCCCCCGAACGCAGCAGACAGATCGGCGACAAGCCCGGCGGGGCCGGCCACGTAGACGTCCACCCCGTCGATGGGCTGCTCGGCGAGGAGCTCCCGCAGCTCTTCGACCGCGTCCCCGACGTCCGCGTCCTCGCGCAACGGGACGACGACCTGGGCGACAGAGTCGTCTTCGGTGCCCACCATCGGGCCGATCGCCGCGCCGTCGGAGATCTCCGGGTGGTCTTGGATCACCGCGACGTGCTCGCCGATGGCAGCCAACTGCTCGTCGGTCAGCGTGCGGTCAGCAGAGTAGGCGATGATCGCTGGAACCCGCTGCTCTTGGGCGAACTCCTCTTGGATCCGGCTGACCTCGGTGGACTCGGCGCTGACCGGGAGGAAAGAGGATTCGTCGTTGGTCTGCACTTCGGTGAGCCGACCCATGAAGGCGCCTAGCGGGCCCGCGCCGAACAACCAGACCAGGATGAGCAGAATTGCCGCGCCATACCAGGCGCGGCGGCGTAACAGTGAACGCTGCCCGGAAGCAGCAGGCCCGGGCGGGGTGTCACCAGCCGCCGACCGGCTCGTGTGTTGCGGCAAGGGTGGCTCCTCACATGTAGCACCAACGGGAAAACAAGGGCTATGCCAGTGCGGGATCCGGTGCATGCCGCCGCTGGCTGCGACCGGACGCGGGGGACATCACACCACATCCCCTCCCGCGTGATACGGGCCACATTGGTCGGCGGGGTGTGCTGCGGCGTCAGGACCGCACACGCCCTTGCTGTCCCCCCGTCACGATCACCGTCTCGCCAGCCCGCCGCGTGTCCCCCTCCTCCGACAGCGCGGCCGCACTACCGGCACAGCCGGACCAATCTACCCACCGTGGAACACCTGCCACTCGGGGGAACCGCGGGTGGACACCGCTGTCCGGGCCCGCTTTTCCACTGCGGCACGGGCAGGCCGCGGCCGGGAAGCATCCCGCGGTTCCGCTCATCCCCGGCCGACAAAGAACGGGCGCGCCCGCCGCGGCGGTTCCGGCACCCACCGCGGGTTCCGGGACCTCCAGTACGGGTTGTCGTAGGGCAGGCGGCCGCTGAACCTCCCGTACATGCCGGACGTCAACAGCACCATTCCGGCCACAAAGCCGCAGATCACGTCCGAGATGCGCAAAGCGAGCAGGTTGTGCGGGGTGTCCAGTACCAGCAGCGCGCCCAGCCCGCCCAGCACGAGCACCGCGCCCACCGCGATGTTGACCGTGGAAGCGACCGTGCCGCCGACGATCGCTCCGCCGACGAGAAACGACCCGACAGCCACCATGAGGAACCCCAGTGCTTCCGCAGCCGAGACCCCCGGGACCACCTCGTGGTCGACGGCGAACCCGACACCGTGGCCCGCTGCCCCGAGGAGACCGGTGATGATCAACGGCACGGCGACCGCCACAGCACCCCAGCGGTAGACGGCGTCAAGCCGGCGGTCAACCGCCCGACTCGTGTCAAGCCTCATCCCTCTCCCTCCTGACAGGCCCCCTCTACCCAGCCGAAAAGCGGGATAGCGGAAAATCCCGGAAGGAGCGGGGAATGGTTCTCTGGGCATCAACCAGAGGCGGATGCGCTCCCGACAGCGCAGACGGAAAGGGTGGATATGGGAGCCGACACGTCAAACAAACCCGAGTTCAAACGGTCGCCGAGCCACTTCGTCGACCGTATTACCGCGGACGGCTCCGAAGGGTGGCCGGTAGAGGCGGGACGGTACCGGCTGATCGTCAGCCGGGCCTGCCCGTGGGCCAACCGGGCGATGATCGCCCGCCGCCTCCTAGGGTTGGAATCCGCGATCTCCCTCGCCGTGGCCGACCCTATCCAGGACGAACGCAGCTGGCGGTTCACCCTCGACCCGGACGGCCGCGACCCGGTGCTCGGCATCCGCTTCCTCGCCGAGGCCTACTACGCCCGCGACCCCGAGTACACCGGCGGGATCAGCGTTCCCGCGATCGTCGACATTCCGAGCGGAAAACTCGTCACCAACGACTACCTGCATATCCCCGCGAATTTCGCCACCGAGTGGCGGAGCCTCCACCGTGAAGGCGCACCCGACCTGTACCCCGAGCCGCTGCGGGACGAGATCGACGAGATCAGCGAAGTGATCTTCCGGGACGTGAACAACGGCGTCTACGTGTGCGGTTTCGCCCGCACACAGCAGACCTACGAGCGGGCGTTCACCGCCCTGTTCACCCGGCTCGACGCTCTCTCAGAGCGCCTGTCGCGGCAGCGGTACTTGGTCGGCGACAGCATCACCGTCGCCGACATCGCGCTTTTCGTGACCCTCGTCCGCTTTGACGCGGTCTACCACGGCCACTTCAAGTGCAATCGGAACAAACTCACGGAAATGCCGGTGCTGTGGGCCTACGCCCGCGACCTGTTCCAGACACCGGGCATCGGCGACACCGTGGACTTCGACCACATCAAACGGCACTACTACGTGGTCCACCGCGACATCAACCCGTCGGGGATCGTGCCGTTGGGACCGGACCTGTCCGGCTGGCTCACCCCGCACGGCCGGGAAGAACTGGGCGGCCGCCCGTTCGGGGACGGCACCCCGCCGGGACCTCCCCCAGAAGCGGAACGCATCCCCGCCCAGTGGTGACCGTCCGTCAACGGGCGGGTGCGCTGCCGCGCCTGCGTCCGGCATCACGCCACGCGAAGGGGACCGCGGCGGTGATGAGGAACGCGGCAGCACCGTAGGCGCCGGGAATGGACACGGCCTGCGCGATGAGCCCGGCCGAGACCGACCCCGCCCCGGTGCCCGCGTCGAAGGAGACGTTCCAGGCCGCGCTGGCCGTGCCGTGGTTCTGCGGGCCAGCGCGGTGGAACATCACGACCATGGCGTCGTTCTGCACGGTGCCGAAACCGAACCCGTAGAGCGCCGCGGCGGCGACAGCCAGGACCGGGAACGCGGCGACCGCGACCGCGAGGCCCGCCATTCCCGCGGCGCACAGGATCGCGCCGGGAACGAGGAGGCGTCCCGCGCCGTAGCGGTCGCTCCACGCCCCCGCGCACCACCGTCCCGTGGTCATCGCGGCAGAGAGCGCGAACAGGGAGGCCGAGACGATCACGGTGTCCACTGCCAGCGGCAGGAACGCGGTGGCGCCGCCCAGGGCGCACGCGGAGACGAGCATGACCAGGCAGGGCGCGGTGAGCGGGCGGAGCGGAACGCGGCGGGAACTCGGCTGGTCGGCTTCCGGTCGGCTGCCGTAGGCCGTGCTCCGCCGGGTCATCCCGCCGACGAGGAGAGCAGCCAAGGAACTAGACAGCCCTGTGACCAGGAAGACGGCGGGAAAACCGAACGTGTCCGCCGCCCACACTCCTAGCGGAAGAAACCCGATCTGGGGGATGCCGACGGCGACCCCGTGCCACCCCACAGCCCTGCCGCGCTGGTCAGGAGTGGTGAGCTCGGCGACGAGCGCGCTTCCCACCACGGTGACGATGCCGAAGCCGAGGCCCCGCACCGCACACACCGCCAAGATCCACCCCAGGTCCGCGGAGAGCGGGTAACCGAACGTCGGCACGCCGAGCAGCAGCGCCCCGGCGACGAAGAGCCGGTACGGCCCCCACCAGCGCAGCAGGCGGCTCATACACACCTGGATGCCGACGGTTGTCGCCATGGTCACCGCGGTCGTGGTGCCCACCCCGCTGTGGTCCGAGCCGCCCACCGCGGCCCACAGCGGGACCACGGACAGCAGGGGCGCGTAGTTGGTGAACACACCGACGGTCGCCGCCAGCAGGAGAAGGAAGTCCCGGTCAGCGAGCGGACCACGGGACCGGACATCGCTGCCTTCGCGCTTCCGCAGGAGGAAAAAAGCCATGGCTCCTTGGTACTGGGTGGACGCAACCGGAGACGCACCGGGGTGAGCGGTGGTGCTGCCGTGATTCGTCGGCGGTGCGGGCATGGCCGGGGGAGCTGTGGGTAGCTGCGACTACCAGCAACCGCACAGACCCGAGACGAAGAGGTGGGCGGCAATGGCCTATGAGACCGCGCCTTCCGAGGCAGGTGGACGGTCCAGCGGAGCGAAAGAGAAAGCAGGGGAGGTTGCCGACCAGGCCCGCCAGTCCACGGGAGAAGTCGCCGCGACGGTCAAAGAGCAGGCCCGTGAAGTCGCTGGCGAGTCGCGCACCCAAGCCCGGCACGTAGCCACGAGGATACGCGACCAGCTCGACGAAGAGACGTGGACCCAGGCCCAGCGGGTCGCGGAGATGGTGCGTGAATGGTCGGACGACCTGGCGGCGATGGCAGACCAGACCGAGGTCGACTCGCCGGTACGGGATGTGGTGCGGCAGGTCGCCGAGCGGGGACACCGCACCGCTGACTTCCTGGACCAGCGCGGCCTCTACGGAGTCGCCGATGAGATCCGGGGGTTTGCACGGCGACGGCCGGGACTCTTCCTCGCCGGGGCTGCCCTCGCCGGATTCGCGGTGGGGCGGCTGGCCAAGGCGGTCACCAAGGAGTCGCAGGAGGAAACAGCGGAGCCTTCGGCCGTCGAGAGTTCCGGCCCTGGACCGGTGCGGACCCCTCCGCCCCGCCAGGAGGAGTCCGCACCCTCTGCCGAGGAGCCGTAGGGCTCCCCCGCACACAGGCGAGCACGCAGAGAGGACGTGACATGGCTTCACCGCAGATTCCGCAACAGAGCACTGGCTCGCGTGTCAGCGCACCGCAGCAGCGGGACGAAGCCTCGCTGGGCGAGTTGATCAGTGAGGTGATGAACGACCTGCAGACCCTGTTCCGCCAGGAACTGAACCTGGCCAAAGCCGAATTCCGGGAAGAAGGGGTCAAAGCAGGAAAGGCCGCGGGGATGCTCGCCGGAGCAGGCGTGGCAGCACTGCTCTTCCTCGGCTTCGCCAGCCTTGCCCTGGTGTATGCGCTGGCGAATGTGATGGACGCCGGGTGGGCGGCGCTGATCGTGGCCGTGCTGTGGGGGATCGCCGCCGGAGCGCTGGCCTTCGTGGGCCGCGCCAAGATGCGCGACGTCTCCCCGAAGCCGGAACGGACTATTGAGACGCTGAAGGAGGACGCGCAGTGGGCCAAACACCCGAGGAGATAAGGAACGACATCGAAGTGACCCGCGCGGAGCTCCGCGACGACGTGGACCGGATCGCCCAGCGTGCCAGCCCTCGGGGGATGGTGCGGCGGCGCATCGACCAGCTCCGCGGCGCATTCCGCACTCTCAAGGAGCGGGTGATGGGAACCTCCCCGGACCAGGCAGAAGCACAGGAGGCCGGGCAGCGGGCCCAGGAGTACGCTGCCTCAGCTAAAGAGAGCGTCCGCAGCGGGGCGGGCCAGGCGTCGGAAGCGGTGAAGTCGATGCCGGGCCGGACTGTGGAACGCACCCAGGGGTATCCGCTGACCGCTGGACTCATCGCGTTCGGCGCCGGACTGCTCGCGGCGTCGGTGATCTCCGACAGCCAGACGGAACGCGAAGCGGCCCGCCGGATCAAGGAACGGATAGGCGGCGCAGTGGAACCGGTCAAGCAGTCGCTGACGGAGTCCGCGCAGCGGGTCGGGGAAGAAGCCCAGGAGTCCACGCGGCAGGCCGCCCAGCAGGTGAAGGAGTCCGCGGCGCACGGCGGGCAGGCGGCCCGGGACACCGCTCAGCGGGAAGCCCAGCGGGCCCGGGAGCACGTCCAGTAGACCGGTTGCGGAGCGGACGTGCCGCAACTCCCGCGGGCGGCGTTTCCCGAGTGGAAAAAGAAGGGGCGCGGCACTGGGCCGCACCCCCGGCTGGCGGAGACGGTTAGTCAAGCAGCGGGATCAGCGCCTCCAGCCAGTTCTGCGCGATCTTGGCGTCCCCGGAAGCGTTGGGGTGCACCCCGTCGTAGGTGTCGGCGTCAGTGTCGAATCCGGTCCACTGGTCCACGACGATGACGGGGGACTGGGCGGTGCTTTCGCTGGCCGCCCACGCGGGGATCGCAGCGTTGAGGGCTTGCACGCCCTGGGCGCAGGTGGCGCAGCTTCGCGCCGAGTCCATAGGGATGATCTGGGCCACGAGGATCGTCATGTTCGGGTTGTTGGCCCGCATCTGACTGACCAGCGTGCTGTAGGCGTCGAGGATCGTCTGGGTGGGCAGAGAGCTCCAGACGTCGTTGGTGCCGAAGTGCATGAGCACGATGTCGGGGTTGGTGGCGGACAGCCAGGTGGACAGTTGTCCGCTGCGAGCCAGGTTGGTGACCAGCATGCCCCCGTGGCCTTCGTTTTCGTGGTCGTAGGGGAAGCCGCAGCCGTCGCCGGCGCGGGAGCCGACGAAGTCGATGTTGGTGTATCCGGCGTCGGTCAGGTCACGCCACAGGAGGGCCCGCCAGCAGCCGGGGGAGCCGGTGATCGAGTCGCCCAGCGGCATGATCCGCACCGGTTCGCCCGGGGTTCCAGGACCGCCGGGCTCATCGGGGCCACCGGGCTCGTTAGGGCCGCCCGGGGTGCCGCCGCCCGGGGCGTCGAGGAAGCACGCGATGTCGGTGGGGAGGGAGGAGGCGCCCGACCCCGTGCCCTGGAAACCGAAGGACGCGCTGCCGCCCACGGGGAGCGACCCGTTCCACGAGGCGTTGGTGGCGGTCACTGTGGAGCCGTTCACGGACAGTTCGGCGTTCCACGTGTTGGTGATGGTGTGACCGGACGGCAGGGTCCACTGGACCGTCCACCCGGTGGCGGGCGTTCCGCTGGTGTTGGTGACGGTGACGTTGCCGACGAAACCGCTTCCCCAGTCGCTGGCAACCGTGTATTCCGCAGAGCAGCCGTCGGCTGCCGAGGCTGCCGGGGCGCCGCCGATGACGAGCGTGGCCGCTGCTACCACCAGTGCGCTGCACGCGCCGGTGACCGCACGTGCCCAGGTACGGGACATGAAAGACTCCTCAAGGTCGCTTCCCCTCCCTCCTCCAGGATTGGAAAGCACCGTGAGTGCAGGTGTCGATACCCGCTGTGAATGCTAATGGCCGGTAGCTCGCGGTGTAAAGAACGGGCAAAGCGAACGTGAGGGAGCACCCCGGCAATTAGGGCTCTTCGGCTTCGTCGTGCAGCACGGGTTTGCGGGAAAGCGACGGCAGCGGCCGATAGGGCCGGTGCCGGAAGGCAAGGAAAAGCCAGAGTGACGCGAGGAGCAGACTCGCCGCGATGTGGGGTTTGCCGCTCCCCACCAGCCCTGCGGCGAAAAGGACGAGCACCACTATGACCAGGGCCCCACGCGCCCGGTGGCGCAGGGCCCGCTGCGACGACGCCATCCGGACTCCTGTCTTCTCAAAGTCCGTTTGGGACTGCACCGTTGTTCAACCAGCCGTGCCGGGCGCACCGCAACGGCTGTGTGTCTGCTGCCCCGCCCGCGTCGAACGCAAACGTGCCCGCTGCCCGTGGGACCAGAGGGAGCCTGCGCCGGACAGCGGGGGACTAGTCGCGTTCGATGGTCGTGGCCAGTGGTTTCTCTTTGACCAGGGTCAACAGGGCGGCCGCGACGAGACCCAGCGGGGAGAGCACCAGGAACAAGGGGATGAGAGCGTCATTGTACGAGTCGATGACGACCTGGCGGAGAGAATCGGGCAGTCTGTGCACCAGCTCGGGGGTGAGGGACGACGTGGTGCCCCCGGAGGGGAGTGCGGCTCCCCCGGGAAGGCGTTCCGTCAGGAAGTCCATGAGGCGCACGGTGAAGAGGCTGCCCACGATCGCCGAGCCCAGGGACGCCCCGATCTGGCGGAAGAAGTTGTTGGCGGCGGTCGCCGTCCCCACCTGGGAGAGCGGGAACGCGTTCTGCACCATCAGGACGAGCAGTTGCATGCTCGACCCCAGTCCGATGCCGACGACGACAAGGTAGCCGCAGATGGCCCAGATCGGCGTGGTGGGGGTGACGGTCGACAGGAGCAGGAGCCCTGCGGTGACGATCAAGGACCCGCCCACGGGGATCCACTTGTAGCGCCCGGTGCGGCTGACGAACTGTCCTGTGCCGATCGAGGTGACCAGCAGGCCGCCCATCATGGGGGTCATGAGCAGGCCCGCCACGGTGGCCTCGGTCCCGGTGGCCATCTGCACATAGGTCGGGACGTAGCCGAGGATGCCGAACATCATGAGGCCGGTGAGCAGCCCGGCAACCGTGGTGAGGACAAAGGTGCGGTCGCGGAACAGGTGGAGCGGGATGATGGGTTCAGCGGCGCGGTGCTCGGCCAGGATGAACAGGGCGGAGGAGACCACGGTGCCGAGGATGAGGCCGATGATCACCGGGGAGTTCCAGGTGTACTGACTGCCGCCCCACGTGCTGGTCAGGATCAGGCAGGTGGTGGCAGCGGCCAGGAACGCCATGCCCCACGCATCCACGTGCAGCCGTTCCGGACGCGGCCGGGGCAGGCGCAGGAGAAAAGCTGCGGCGGCCAAGGCGAGCAGGCCGAGGGGAATGTTGATCCAGAACGCCCAACGCCAGCCGATCCCTTCGGTGAACCAGCCGCCGAGGAGCGGACCGGCAACCGAGGAGACCGCGAATACCGCTCCGATGAACCCCGCATACCTGCCGCGCTGCCGGGCCGGGACGATGTCGGCGATGATGGCCTGGGACATGATCATCAGACCGCCGCCGCCGAGCCCTTGCACGACCCGGCCCGCGATCAGCCAGTCCATGGTGGGGGCCAGACCGCCGATCACCGAGCCCGCGATGAAGAGGGAGATGGCGGCGAGGAAAAGGCCTTTGCGGCCGATGAGGTCGCCGAGTTTGCCGTAGATCGGCATCATGATGGTCGACGCCAAGATGAAGGCCGTCATCACCCACAGCATCTGGTCGACACCGTTGAGCTCGCCGACCATGGTGGGCAGGGCGGTACTCAACACGGTCTGGTTGAGCGAGGCCAGCAGCATCGCCAGCATCAAGGCGAGGAAGATCAGGACGACGCTGCGCCGGGTGATAGGGGCCGGGCTTGTCTCGGAGGAGTCCGAGCGGGCAGGCACGGTCATTGGAGCTTCTGTATCACCTTTCTCAGTAATTCCACCGTCTGGTCGAAGTGGTGTTCGGTTTCCTCGAGGGATGCGGCGTGGTGGTCCGCGGACTTGTGGATGGCGAAGCGGATGGCGCCAGCGCAGATCGCGACGATCATGCGGGCCGCGTCTTCGATGTCGAGGGAGCCGTCGCTGAACCGGGGGTCCGACTCCAAATGCCGGGCCACGATGCGGCCTAGCCGCTGTTCGACGAGGGAGAAGCGTTCAAGCTGGCGGCGCCGGAGCTGCGGGTAGCGGATCACGGCTTCCCGGATCTGGTCGCGGGTGTTTCCGCTGAGCGTCGCCGAGAACACCGAGCGGACCAGGTTGGTCACGTCCGCGAGGAGGTCGCCCGTGGGTTCGCGGTCCATGAGGGACTCCATTGCCGCGTCCTCGGCGACGCTGTCCTGGACGTCCCGGAGGCCCAAGATCGCGTCTTCCTTGGTGGGGAAGTAGTTGAAGAACGTCCGTGGGGAGACGTTGGCTTCGGCGCTGACCTCCGCGACGGTGACGTTGTCGATCCCGTATTCCAGGGCGCGGCGGAGGGCTGCCCGGTGGATCGCTTCCCTGGTCTGCCGCTGTTTGCGCGCTCGAAGGGTTTCGCCGCTGGACCGTGCCGTCTTTGCCTCACTCATGGGGGTAGTTTGTCACTCACAAAAAATTGCATGAATGCAATCTTACACCTGAGCAATGATGCATGTCTGCAAAAATCACCCTCAGTGGTGTGATGTTCCCGATACGGCTTTGGTCTGCAGGCACAGCAGCGCAGCCTCGGGGGACACAGGGGAATCCGCTGGTGCGTGGGGTCTTCCAGGCGGTGTCGGCTCTCCAGTGCGGTAGGCGTCCCTGGGACGCCAGGGTGCTGGCGTGGGGGAGCAGTCGATCATGCCGGCGCGTGGAGTGCACCGCAGCACATCCGGTCACAGTTGTTCCGCTATGGGAAACCCCTACGGGCAGGTCCGCTGAGGTGCAGGTCTCGTTGACCGTTGTCCGTGGCTCTTGCGCTCAATCACCGGGAGGCAACTGCGCAACAAGTCCGGGATGAGGGCTTTTTCAGGGCGGTGCAGACCAGCGCCCAGGCGGGCGCGGAAAGTGCCGAGTACTGCCTCAAAGTCTGAAGCGCGGAACAGGTGGGCGCGAATGGCTGCTGGGCGCATGCTGCTGGCCCGCGGTGTTTCCGTCGGTCAGTTTTCCTCTGCGGCTGCGAGAAGAAGTGTCACCGACACGGTTTCCGTAAGTGAAATATCAGTTACGGATAGTGATATAAAGAGGTCGCTGGGGTACCACCGATCTCTTGCAAGGAGCACCGATGCGCATTTCCAGAATGGCTGGCATCGCAGCAGCGACCACCGCCCTCGTTGCCGCCGCGGCAGTTCCGGCAGCCGCAGACACCACGGCGAGCACGACGACGACCTTTGCGGTGACCGCTGCGGAGCTGGCCATCACCGCTCCCACGACCGCGACCCTGCCCGACGCGACCCCTGGAGGCTCCACCTCCGGTGCCCTGGGCACGGTCAGCGTGACTGACGGCCGCGCCGCGCTCGACGCGAGCTGGGTCGCTACTGCCACCCTGGACGCGCCGTTCACCACCGGAACGGGAACAACGCCGGAGACGATCCCCGCGGCGAACGTCACCTACGATCCCGGGGCCGCGATCGACCCCACTCCGCCCGGGGAGTTCACTCCTGGAAGCCCGGGGACCCTGGACTCCCCTGTCACCGCGATGAGCCACACCACCGGCTCGGGAGCCAACTCGGTGTCCTGGAATCCGACACTGACCATCGCAGTCCCCAGCGGGGCTGTTGCGGGCACCTACACCGGCACGGTGGTGCACTCGGTTGCGTAGCCCCGTGCGAGCCGGTGTGATGACCGTCCTCGCCGCACTGCTCGGCCTGGCCGCTGCGCTGCTCGTTCCTGTCCACGCCAGCGCGGCGGCCACGCCGGCCCGCCCCGCGGACGGTCAGGGAAACATCGGCATTCAGCTGCTGGAAGCCCCGGTCAACCGCAGGGACGACCCGAGGGCGCACCTCTACATCGTCGACCATGTCAAACCGGGAACCACCATCGAACGGCGGGTGAAGGTCAGCAACGACACTGGGGAGCGCCGCCAGTTCGAGCTCTACCCCGCCTCCGCGGAGATCAAGAACGGCGCGTTCACTTTCGCCCCGGGCCGCACCGCCAACGAACTGGCGGAATGGACCAGTGTCGCTCCTGAGAAACCGGTCCTCGACCCCCACGAGAGCATCGAAGCGACCGTCACCATCGCGGTTCCCGAGGATGCGGCGGAAGGGGAACGCTACGCCGTGGTGTGGGCGCAGAGCAGCGTCCCGCCCGACGAGAAGCACAATGTCGGGCACACCCACCGAGTGGGAGTGCGGATCTACCTGAGCGTCGGGCCAGGCGGGGAGCCTCCCTCAGATTTCGAGATCACCGATCTCACCGCACAACGCGACGATGAAGGCCGCCCCAGCATCATCGCTCAGGTCCGCAACACGGGTGGTCGGGCTTTGGACCTGCGTGGCGAACTTCGCCTCACCGAAGGCCCCGGGGGGTTGAGCGCGGGACCGTATCCGACTGGGACTGCCGTCACCCTGCAACCCGGCGAGACCGGGAAGGTCGCCGTGCCGCTCACCGAAGAGCTGCCGGATGGACCGTGGCGCGCGGAACTCCTCCTCCGAAGCGGCAAGGTGGAGCGCACGGCTGCCGCCGAGGTGGTCTTCCCAGAACCGGGAAGCGTCGTCAGCCTCACCCTCCTGCGTGCCTGGAGCGATCTGACGTGGTACGTCGTCGCTGCAGCCCTGATGTTCGCGGTGTTTACCGTGGCGTTGGCCCTGGTAGTGCGACGGAAGCGGCTCAGCGTCCCGGCCCGGGACTGATCGGCGATACAGGTGTCCGCACCGCTCACTCCCCGGTGCGGCGTGCCCTCGGCAAAGCCAGACAAAGGAGGTGTTCGCCCAGACACACACTCTTTCGATGACGGTAGGGCCCTCTTGCTCCGTAGTTCCGTCCAACGGGGCAGGAGGGCCCGTCATATTTCGGAATAGAGAAGGGAATTGTCTCGATGTTTGCCCAGAAGGTCCGGGCATCTACACGGCCTTCCGGCTGGTGAATTCTGTGAAAAATACGCCATCTATTGATATGTCTGACTTTGGGAACCATTGATCAGATTGGGGATCAGTGGAATCACCAGTCTCCTTAGCCCGGTGTTGACACTCCAATAATCCAATCGAATATTTGACCGCAGATCGGAAAATCCAGAAAAGTCCGCAATGGTTATTGGAGTGGAGAGATGAGAGCGCGCGCCCTGGAGCGCCGTGCAGCAACCCTCCTCGCCGGTCTGCTGGCGGCAGCCCTCCTGATACCCGTCACTTCGAGCACAGCCGTTGCCGCCTCCGGCACCGGCCCCTACCCGGCGGAATACGTGACCACCCTGCGGCTGCGGAACCACACCATCTTCCGGCCGGCCACTTTGCCCAGCAACGAGAAGCTGCCCATCGTCGTGTGGGGGAACGGCGCCTGCCTAGCCAACGGCACGATGTTCGAGAACATCCTCCTCGAGTTCGCCTCCCACGGCTTCCTCGTCATCGCGAACGGCCGCCCGAACGGCTTCGGCCGGACCGATGCCGCCATGCTGACCGAGGCGATCGACTGGGCGATCGAAGAGAACAGCCGCCTGCTCAGCCCGTACCGCGGCAAACTCGACACCACCAAGATCGCGGCCATGGGGCAGTCCTGCGGCGGCCTCGAAGTCTACGAGATCGCCGACGACCCGCGGATCACCACGACCGTCCTGTGGAACAGCGGCCTGCTCAGCGACCGTGACAACCACCTGCTGACCCACCTGCACGCCCCCATCGCCTACTTCACCGGCGGCCCCAGCGACATTGCCTACGCCAACGCCGTCGACGACTGGGGGCGCCTGCCCGCCGGACTCCCGGCCTTCATGGGCCACCTGGACGTCGGCCACTACGGCACTTTCGGCCAGCCCAACGGCGGCGAGTACGGCCGGGTCGGTGTCCAATGGCTGAAGTGGCAGCTCAAAGGCGACCAGAATGCCCGCCAGCAGTTCGTCGGACCCCACTGCGGCTTGTGCACCCACCCTGAGTGGGATGTGGCGCAGAAGAACCTCGGCTCAAGGGTTCCCTGACCCCCACTGGCTGTGGACTTCGCCGGCAGCGGAGCGGATTACGCCCGGCCCCTGGCCGTCGGGATCGCCCGCTACTCGCCCTGAAAGCCCAGGCTGCACATGGTGTGGCGGGGCTTTCGGTGGTTCTGGCAGTAGTCGTCGGGAGACGGACCGCATCCCTGGCGCTCCGCGGGCGGGGCGGGCGTTCTAAAGGCGGGATCCACCTCCCGCAAAACCGAATCCGATTCGGTAGTGTCGGTTGTCGTGACCTCCGCTCTCAACTGCGCCGTCTCATCGAGGACGAAACCATGAGTGAACCCGCGGAAGCCTTCTACCTCCCCCTCGGGGACAACCGATACGAACCGACCCGCGCAACCGAAAGCCCGTGGGACTCCCAAGCCCAGCACGGTGGCCCGCCCACCGCGCTCCTCGGACACCTCCTCGACACCGCCGCCGGCCCCGACAAACGCTTGGCCCGCATCACCGCAGACTTTCTCGGTGCCATCCCGCGCCGCCCCTTCCGCGTCGACACCGTCGAGATACGGCCAGGCCGACGGATCGCCCTCCTGGAAGCACGGATGGTCTTCGACGACCGTCCAGCAGTCGTCGCCCGGGCTTGGGCCATCGAAACCGGACCGACCCCGCCTGCCACTGGGGAACAGCTCCACCCGCCCGCCCTCGCCGACGCCGATCCGGCCCTCGACCTCACCGGGTGGGGCTACGGGGAAGCCATCGAATGGCGGTACACCCGGGGCGGCTACGGCACCGCCGACAGTGCCGCAGACGTCTGGACCCGGGTCCGGATCCCCCTGATCGCGGGAGAAAAACTCACCGGACTGGCCCGCACCCTCGTAGTCGCGGACTCCGCCAACGGCGTCTCCGCGGCCCTGCCGATGGAGCACTGGCTGTTCATCCCGCCGTCCATCACCGTCACCCTGGCCCGCTTCCCCGACACCGAATGGGTGCACATGGCCTGCCGTTCCCACCTGTCCCCCGACGGGCTCGGCGTCTCCCACGCCACCCTGAGCGACACCGACGGCTACCTCGGGGAAGTCAGCCAACCGCTGCTCGTGCGGCCCCGCTGAGCACCGCACCGGGGAACGGCCCCGACCGCGCTGCCGCCGGGGCCGTTCCCTTCCCCGACACAGCCCTGCAGCAACCGCCGCCGCACCCGGACGGCGCCACCACAGCAGAAGACGGTGTCCCTGCCCTCGGCCCGCCTGTCACGAAGGGCGAGCCAGAGGACGAGACCACCGCCGTGGGGTTCTCGATTTCCGGTTGGTGTTCTGCTGGAGAACAGTCAGCGCGCGTGCTCGCCGCGCGTCGGCTGCGGGATGTGCGCGCCTGAGGAGGAAACCTTCCAGGCCTCCTGGGTCTCCCGGGCCTCCCGGAGTCCGGCTTCATAACCCGACTGGTAGGACTCCTCGGCCTCCTGGATCGCCTCCTGCTCCTCTTCCACCGCGGCAGCAGACGACCAGCCCGCCGTCAACGCGTAGATCGCGAGCAGGTTGACACCGGTGACGACCAGCGACCACAGCGGGTTGGCGGCGAAGAACGCCAACTGCGCCACGATGTTGATCGCGAGCAGGACCACGCCGAGGGCACGTGCCCACCCCTTACGCGTGACGAGGGCGAACCCCGTCCCCAAGAGGAGCAGGCCCCACAGGCCCAGCAGGATGCCCCACGGCGTCAAGTTGAAGAAAAAGGCCTCCCCACCGAAGCTGAACAGGTTGTCGGTCATGAACAGGGCAGCGACCCCCTGGATGAGGTTGATCGCCCCTGTCAGGAACAACAGGGTCGCGGCGAAGAGCATCCAGCCGCGGGAACGTGTCCGGTTCATTGCCTTCCCTTTCCCGTCACGGGCTTGTCCTAGGCCGGAGGCGAACAGAGGGGGACTGTCCCTCCCCTGTCGTTCCGCCCCTCTTCGCCAACTCCCCCGAAAGCGGACAAAGGTTCATGCAGCAAGGCAATGACTTTGCAAAGGACGGAGTGTTGCGTTCCCTCAGCCTGATGCGGATGCTCCACGGCCGTAACGCTCGGCGAGCGCGTTGAGCCCTACCGCGAACACGCCGTCGCCTATCACCGACTCCAGCTCCCGCGCGGTCTCCGGAGAACAGTCGAACATCGCCGTCCACACCACCGTGCAGTGCCGGTCGTCGCGCGGCACCACCTCCAGCACCGCTCGATGGTTGGTGATCGGAAACGGCGGATCCGGCATCGTGTACACGAGACGACGCGCCGACTCGTCCCGCTCCACCAGCCGCTCCACCAGCTCCTCCTCGGTACCCGCACCGAAGACGCGCTCCGCCCCCGGGGTGTGCGGGGATGCGCCGCGCAGGGTCGGCGCGCTGACCTGCGGATGCCAGCGGTGGATCGCGGAAAAGTCACCGACAAGAGTCCAGACGTCCGCGGCCGGAGCAGCCACCTCAACACTGCGTCGTAGGGTCGCCATGCCTCGAGTATTCGACACCCGAACGGCGGCATCCCGGAGGCGCGCCCAGCGACAGGACACCGCTTATCCGGCGTTTGCCCTAGTCACTCACGGTTAGAAGGACGCACACATCGTGGGCAGCCCATCGGTGACTGGATGTGGAGGGCGGTGGGCTGCCGTGCCGAGCCAACGAGGAGGGTGTCCCAGTGCTGTTTACGAGTGCTCCACTGGAGTCTGTCGCCGAAGCACAGCGGCGCGCCAAAAAACGGCTGCCCACGGCGGTCTACGCGTCACTCATCGCCGGGACAGAGAAAGGCCTCACACTCCACGACAACATCCAAGCGTTCGACGAGATCGGGTTGATCCCGCGTATCGCCGCGGACCTGCCCCCTCAACGGGAGATGAGCACCACCGTCATGGGGCAGGAGATCTCCTTCCCCGTCATCGTCTCCCCAGCGGGAGCCCAGGCCGTCGACCCCGGCGGGGAAGTGGCCGTGGCACGGGCCGCCGCAGCAGCGGGCACCGCGATCGGGCTCAGCTCGTTCGCGAGCATGCCGTTCGAAGACGTGGCTGCGGCCAACCCTAAAGCGTTCTTCCAGCTGTACTGGGTGGGAACCCGAGACGACATCGCGGAACGCGTGGAACACGCCCGCCAGGCCGGGGCGAAAGGACTCATCCTCACCCTGGACTGGTCGTTCGCCAGCCGCCGCGACTGGGGAAGCCCGACCATTCCGGAGCGGGTGACCCTCTCCACCCTGGTGGAGTTCCTTCCCATGGGGCTTTCCCGGCCGGGATGGGCGCTGCGGTTCCTGCTCGGCGGAATCCCCGACCTCAAAGCCCCCAACCTGCGGACCCGGGCCAAAGGCACCCCAACCTTCAAACAGGCGTACGTGGAATGGACGCAGACCCCGCTGCCCACCTGGGACGACGTGCGATGGCTGCGGGAGCTGTGGGGCGGCGAGTTCATGGTCAAAGGCGTCTTCTACCCCGACGACGCGCGGCGGGCCGTCGACTGCGGGGCCACAGCGATCTCCGTTTCCAACCACGGAGGCAACAACCTCGACGGTATCCCCGCCTCCCTGCGTGCGCTGCCTGCCGTAGTCGAAGCCGTGGGCGACCAGGTCGAAGTGCTGATGGACGGCGGGATCCGCCGCGGCAGCGACGTCGTCAAAGCCCTGGCCATGGGCGCGAAAGCCGTGCTTGTGGGCCGCGTATGGCTGTGGGGGCTTGCCGCCGGCGGAGAGGAAGGGGTCCGCCAGGTGCTGGAGATCCTGCGTTCCGGCATCGACGAGGCCCTCATCGGGCTGGGCCACAAGTCGATCCGCGAACTGAGCCCGAACGACCTGGTCATCCCGGAAGGGTTCACCATCCCCATGACGGATGGGAAAGTGCCGGCAGCCCGGAAAAAGAAGTAGTACCGCTCCGGCAGCAGCCCCACCGTCGCGACCGCACAGTCCGTGACTGCCCGCCGGTCTGCTCCCCTGCGGGAAACCGGCGGGCGACTGCGGGCGGAATCCGCGGTATGCCCGCCGCGGCCGCGCCGCGCGATCCCGCGTGACACCCCTAGGCCGAGCATGCTGCCGCGCGCCGACAACCGCGGCCGCGCTGCGGGGCGCTCGGTGGAAACCTTCGGCAATAGCCCCGACTACTACGGCTGAAACCGCACAAAAGGGGAAGAGGCGCACGCATGAAGGTCTGGAATATCAGCACTGGTACGAGCGGGGAAGGAAGCGGCGCGGTCACCATTGTCGAGGGGACCTCCTTCGCCATTTCGGCAGGCGACGGCAGCATGCTCCCCGACCACCCGCACGGAGTCTTCTACGACGACATCCGTATCGTGTCGAAATGGGAGTTCTCCGTCGACAACCAGGCGCTTGAGCCGCTCACCGTCATCGTCCACGACCAGCCCTACCAGGCCGTGTTCCTCGCCCGCGCCCGACGCGGCGGCAGAACCAGCAACACCATCTTCGTCGAACGGGAACGGCGGGTAGGCACCGGCATGCGCGAAGACATCACCCTGCGCAACATGGGCCGGGAACCCGCGGCCTGCACGGTAACCCTCGTCGTCGACGCGGACTTCGCCGACCTGTTCGAGGTGAAGAAAGGCGAACCCCAGAACGACGGCCACTACGTCTTCCGCAGCGAAGGCACCCGCATCATCGTGGAACGCTGGTGGCGCGGCATGCAGCGCGGCGTCATCATCCAGGCAGACGACGCCACCTCGGTCGCCCACGACCGGATCACCTTCCGCGCCGTCGTCCCCGAACGCGGCCAATGGTCGACCACCGTCCTGGTGCGTCCCGTCGTCGACGGGGAGGACCTGAGACCCCGCTTCCCGAAAGAGCAGCCGGTGGACGAGTCCGAGCCGGCCCGCCGGCTCCGGGAATGGCAGAGCAACACCCCGGTCGTCTCCACCGACAACGACGCGCTGCTCGCGGTCCTGCGTCGCAGCCAGCAGGATGTGGGCGCCCTCCGCATCTTCGACTCCCGGCACCCGCAGCGGTCCATCGTCGCCGCGGGAGCCCCCTGGTTCATGGCCCTGTTCGGACGGGACTCGCTGCTCACCGCCTACATGGCGCTGCCTCTCGACCCGTCACTCGCGCTCGGCACCCTGCAGACTCTTGCCGACCGGCAAGGAGTTGAAGAGAACATCCTGACCGAGGAAGAACCCGGCCGTATCCTGCACGAATCACGGTTGGGCAAGGAGAGCGGCCTCTGGCTGGGCGACGGCACCGTCTACTACGGCACCGCCGATGCGACCCCGCTGTTCGTCATCCTCCTCGGTGAACTGTCCCGGTGGGGCGCAGACCCAGCCGAGATCGAAAAACTGCTCCCCCACGCCGACCGCGCCCTGGAATGGATCGAACGCTACGGCGACCGCGACGGGGACGGGTTCGTGGAATACCGGCGGCGCACCGACCAGGGGCTGGTCAACCAGGGGTGGAAAGACTCGTGGGACGGTATCAACTTCGCTGACGGGCGGATCGCCGAAGCACCGATCGCCCTCTGCGAGGTGCAGGGCTACGTTTATGCTGCCTACCTCGCCCGCGCCTACCTGGCCCACCAGACAGGAGACGACCAACGTGCCCGGTACTGGACGGAACGGGCCGCCGACCTCAAAAAAGCGTTCAACGAACGGTTCTGGCAGCCGGAGCTCGGCTACTACGCCGTGGCGTTGGACCACGAGAAGAAACCGGTCGACGCGTGCACGTCGAACATGGGCCACTGCCTGTGGAGCGGCATCGTCGACGAGGACAAAGCGCCTTACGTGGCCGACCGGCTGCTCAGCCCGACCATGTTCTCCGGGTGGGGGATCCGCACCCTCGCCACCGATATGGGCGCCTACGACCCGGTGAGCTACCACAACGGGTCGGTATGGCCGCACGACAACGCGATCATCGCGTCCGGGCTCATGCGTTACGGCTTCACCGAGCACGCCCAGCGCGTCGCCACCGCCCTGTTCGAAGCAGCCGAACACTTCGGATACCGGCTCCCTGAACTGTTCTGCGGCTTCGACCGCACCGACTATCCCAAACCCGTGCCCTATCCCACTTCCTGCTCTCCGCAGGCTTGGGCGGCCGCAACACCGATCCACCTGCTGCGGACCCTGCTCCGCTTCGACCCGTGGGTGCCGCGCGGGGAACTGCGCCTCGCCCCCAGCCTGCCGCCGGGATACACCCGGCTGCGGATCGAACGCCTCCCCATTGCGGGAAGCCAATTGACCGTTGACGTCACCGGCGACGAGGTCTCAGTGGAGGGCCTGCCGGAAGGGCTGCGGCTCGTCTCAGAACCGCGTGAGCTGGACTCCCTGTCCTTGGTGGAGTGACCGGGAGGGATGCCGCCACGACCGGCTCGATATCCGTGTGGGAGTTGATCGGGTCATGGACCAAGCAACCACTCTCGAACGCCCCCGGCTGCGGCTCGCCCTGCTGGCACCGCCCTGGTACGAGATCCCGCCCGTCGCCTACGGAGGCGTCGAAGAGGTCATGGGGGAGCTCGCAGAGCAACTGGTCGCCCGTGGCCACGACGTGACCATTGTCGGAGTAGGGAGGAAAAGGACCCGGGCGAAGCTCCGGACGACCTACGACGAGCCGCAGGGCGAGCGGATCGGCGACCGCACCGTTGAGATCGCGCACGCCGCGGAAGCACAGCAGGTCATAGCGGAACTGCAACCGGACCTCGTGCACGACCACACGATGATCGGAGCGCTCACGGCAGCGGTCCGCCCGGCGCCCACTGTGGCGACCGTCCACTCGATCGTCACCCCGGACCTCGCCCGGTACTACCGGGCGGTGCGGGAGAGCGTGCAGCTTGTCGCGGTCTCCGATACCCAACGGCGGTTGGCGCCGGATCTGCCGTGGGCCGCGACCGTGCACAACGGGATCAACCCCTACCGGTTTCCGTTCCGCGCAGACAAAGAGGACTATGCGCTGGTGCTGGGCCGCAGCACCCCGGAGAAAGGGATCGATATCGCGATCCGCGCGGCCCGGGAGGCGGGGCGCCGACTGGTGATCGCGCTCAAACGCAGCCAGCCCGACGAGCGGGCCTACTTCGACGAAGTGATCCGCCCTCTGCTCGGGCCCACCACCGAATACGTGGGGGAGGTCTCCCAAGAGGAGAAGCTGACCCTGCTCGCTAGGGCCCGCTGCCTGCTCTTCCCGGTCCGCTGGGAAGAACCGTTCGGCATGGTGGCCGTAGAAGCAATGGCGTGCGGCACCCCGGTGGTTGGATTCAGCCGCGGAGGGATTCAGGAAACCGTGCGCGGCGGGGTCACCGGCGTGCTGGTTTCCCGGGAGGCCGAACTCGCCGCGGCAGTGGATCACGCCGCCCAGTTGGACCCCCACGCCTGCCGGGAGCACGTGCAGCGCAACTTCAGTGGGGAGACGATGGCGCGGAACTATGAACGGGCCTACTATTCCGTGCTTCACCTAAGAGCGGTGCCGCAGTTCTCCGGGGCCCGCTGACCGCACATTCCCCGGGGCCGTTGGGAAAGGTGTTTCTTGATCGGGATCCCCGGCAATGGCGCGGCCGCGCGCCCTCCGGTATCGAGAGGGCGTTTTTCTTGCAGCTAGTGCAAGGTCTACCAGGGAAAACGCTGTCTCTTTGCCACGGCGGGCCAGAAGAACAGCAGCACTATCGGCATCGGAGGAAACCCGCGGATGTCCCCGGAGGGTTTCGAGATACCTGCGCAGAAACCCGGCGGGCACCCGAAGGCTTGCGTGACATCAGCACAGGTCAAAGGGAGAGAGGGCGGGAGGAACACTTCTTCGGAGCGTGGTGGCCTGCTTTTCTCCTCCTATCTGAGCGGCGCGGGCGGGAACGGTTGGCGATGGGTTTCCTGTTCTCTTCGCGCGGCACCACGGGCGCGTTTCGGTCGAGGCCGGCAGAGCCAGCCACCCCGCAGCGGGGCGTCGCGGCCGGTCGCTTCCGCGTGGCTCTGGGCGCAGCCTGCCGCAGAAGAGCTAAAAGCGGTGTCCGGCATAGCGGTGATCAGGCCGTTGGAGATATGAAGGACTGCGCATTCCTTCTCGGCACGCAGTGCTGTCCCGGGAGGGCCGCCCTGGGAAGCGGGCGACGGCGGCAGGGAAGAGGGGACCCGGGCAGAAAGAAGTGGCAGGAAGGAGCTGTTTTTCCGTAAGGAGTCCGGCTGAAAGGATGTATTATTGACAGCCGTTGTCTTCTGAGTGTCAGGGTGAGACCGCACAGTGGTCGGCGACGTCCCCAGCAGGAACGAGTGCTAGCCGACAAGCCCCGTTATTCGCATTTGTGGACAACTCGGAAAACTGGCCGTTCCGCCGCGATTAGCGGTGGCAGCTCTGCGGTGAACGGATGCCTCAGTGTGTTTTCTTGCCTCGCTTCATTAGGTAAAATGAAGCTGGTTTTCTAAACGGAGACCAAAGCGGCTCCTGATTCTATCGAAATCTTATAGAAAAGATAAAGATCGTAATACGAGGTGCCGCTTCTTCAGGAAAGACCTGACATTCTGTTGGAGTTATCCAGATAGCTTGTCTGGTTACCCGAAGTCTCTCTTACCCATGGATGGAGACCGTCCCTATGGCACAGAAGGTTCAGGTGCTTCTCATTGACGACCTCGATGGTGGCGAGGCCGAGGAGACGGTCTCGTTCGGACTCGACGGCTCCACCTACGAGATCGATCTCAGCAGCGACAACGCGGCAAAGCTCCGCGCGGCCCTCGCCCCGTACGTCGAAGTGGCCCGCCGGGCACCCGCGAAGCGCCCCGCCGCCCGGGGAAAGCAGCGCACCACCTCGGCCAAGGACCGCAGCGCCGAAATCCGGGCGTGGGCCAAGGCTGCGGGAAAGCAGATCAGCGACCGAGGCCGCATTCCTCAGGCGATCGTAGACGAATACTTCGCGACACAGCAGGGCTGATCCGCACCGCACCCGCGGATAGGACACGGTGAGGGCCGGGAGGCAGCGGCGGACGAACCGCTGCAGAAAGCTTCCCGGCCCTCGTGCTGTGCGCAGTGCAGATCAGGGTTTCGGGCGCAAGAGCACCGGTCGGCTCAGCGGATGGTTCATGAACACGGTCGGCGTCGGCGGGGCCTCACCGACCAGGGTGATGTCGGGGAAGCGCTCAAACAACGCGGGGAGCGCGATCAAGAGCTCCAAGCGGGCAAGCGCCGCCCCGAGACAGAGGTGGGCGCCGTGGCCGAACGCCAAATGGCGGGGCCTGGGGCGGGTGATGTCGAAACGGTCGGGGTCGTCATAGGCCTGCGGGTCCCGGTTGGCCGGGCCGAAGCCGATGAGCACGGCGTCCCCAGCCGGGATCGTGATGCCGTCGATCTCCACGTCCCGCGTGGTGTACAGGAACGGCAGCATGACCACCGCTGATTCGAAGCGCAGGCACTCCTCGATGGCGTTCTCCCACGACGCCTGACCGGTGCGGAGCAGGTGCAGCTGGTCGGGGTGGGTGAGCAGGAGCTGCACCGAGTTGCTGATCATGCCCATGGTGGTTTCGAACCCGCCGATGATGAGCAGCAGCGTGTTGTGGATCAGCTCGGTTTCACTCAGCCGGTCGCCGTCCTCCGCACGCGCCTCGATCATCGCGCTGATCAGGCCGTCGTCCAAGTTCTTCCGTTTAGCCTCGATCAGCGAGGCGACGAAGGTGAACGCGTCGGCGTTGGCCTCAGGGTCCGTGCCGGAGAGGGTGCGCGTCACCAGCGTCTGCAACGTGAGGTGGTCTTCCTCGTTGAGGCCGAGCAGTTCGCTGATGACACGGATCGGCAGCGGGAAAGAATAGGCGGCTTTGAGGTCGACCACCCCGTCGCTCTCGGCCATCCGGTCGAGGAGCTCGTTCGTGATCTCCTCGATGCGCGGACGGAGGGCTTCGACGCGACGGCGGGTGAAAGCGGCTTGGACCAGGCCGCGCATGCGTTTGTGGTCCGCTCCGGAGCGGGCCAGCATGGATTCCACGCGCAGCATGTTGGCGACCGGATGGGTGGGGTCGACCTCGCCCGCCATCAGGGCGCGCCAGTTCCGCCAGCCGCGGACGAAGACCGATTCGTCAGCGAGGGCGTTGCGGAGCGGGGCGTCGTGGGTCAGAGCCCAGACTTCCAGGTTCCCGGGAAAAGCCACGCGTACCACCGGGCCTTTGTCGAGGAGTTCGCGTCGCTGCGCGGGGATGTCGACTCCTTTGGCCGGATCGAGGTAGACGGTGTGGGGTCGGCGGGACTGTCCCATTCAGTTCCTCCTGGGTTGCTGACGGGGGTAGGGGTGAAGCGGACAGGCAGCGACTCCAGGCCACGGACGGCTAGTGAAGGGCGCCAGCGCAACTGCTCGGGCGGAACAGCCAAGGCCACGTCAGGGAGCCGGCGGAGCAGCCGTTCCACGGCGGTTTCGGCAATCGCCAGAGCCATGTCTTGACCGCGGAGGGGACAACTGTGCGGGCCCACCCCCCAGGTCAGGTGGGCGCGGTTCGTGGACATCGTGTCCGCGTCGCTGTGCTGCGCCAGGTCGAGGCTGGCCGCGGCGAAGCCCAGCACGAGGCACTCTCCCGCCCGGATGGGAACCCCGGCCAGTTCCACGTCCCGGACGGGGTAGCGGCCGACGAGGGTTTGCAGCGGCGGGGTGGTCCACAGCGCCGTGTTGACGGCCTCGGAGATCAGCCCTGGCGAGGTGGTGAGTGCGGCGCGGCTCTCCGGGGTGGTGAGCAGCATCCGGATGGTGTTGCCGGTGAGGTGGGTGACCGGGTCGTCGGCTGCGGCGATGATCAGCAGCAGATTGTCGCGGACCTCGACGTCGCTGAGTCCTTGGGCGACGAGGACTGAAGCCAGGTCTTTGCCGGGGGTGCGGCGCCGCTTCCGGGCCAGCTCGGTGAGCATCTCCGCGATGCGCATGAGGGCGGGAAAAGCGTTGGGGCCCTCGTCCCACATGGCCTGCATCTCGAGGCAGATGCGCATGGTTTCGGCCGGTCCCAGGCCGAAGAGACGGGCGAGCACGGTGACGGTGAGCTGCCGGGTGTACTGGGTGACCAGGTCAGCTTTGCCGTGGAGGCAGAAGGCGTCGATGAGCTGGTCTGCTGCCGCGGTGATGTGCCCGGTGACCTGGCGCAGGCTCAGCGAGTCCAGAGCAGCGGTGAGCGCGGCGCGGTAGCGCTTGTGGTCGGCTCCGTCGGAGTACAGGGCGGACTGGTATTTGCCGTAGAGGACGCGGAGCGGGGAGCGTGGGCCGATCCGGCCGTTGGCCATGTCCGCCCAGCGGTCGGGGTCGCGCGCGTAGGTTTCGGCGTCGCGCATCACTTCCCGATTGAGTCGCCACGACAGCAGGAGCCAGCCGTTGATGCCCGGCTCGAGCTCGACCGGCGCGATCTCCCCGTATTCGGCGAGCAATGCGGGCCACAGGGCGGTGGGGTCGGCAGCCTGGTAGAGGCGGATGGGTGGGGAGGGAGAGCGGGTCATAGCACTATTTCTCGGCGCGGATAGAAGGGGTGATGGGGAAAGTCGGTGTGCTCGTGGATACCGCGGGACGTTGTTGCGCGGTAGGCAGGGATACGGAAGCCGATTGGTGCGAGATGGTCTCTTTGTGAAGAACTCCTTACTGCGCTCCGGTCATTCGAATAATGGATCATAAGCCATGGAATGGTGAAAAGTGGGGAAATCAGAAGTTTTTCGCTGGAGTTTTCTCGTGATGCTCGATAGGGGTCGTTTTCGTGATTGTCTTTGTTGCACGATACGGGGAGAAAATGTGGTTGAAGAGTGCTGTTTGTCTGCTTTGCCCCTAAGTGCGAATTGATGCGTCCGAAAAATAGATAACGGAGTGTCCGGTGCCGTGGAAGGGGTGCCGCGGACGCGGTTCCCTCATGTTTGTGCAGGTCAACGCCGAATGAGTAGCGATCCCCGAGGTCGGGCAGCAGATCGCCGTCCGGCGAGAGTGGACGAAAGAAAAGGACCGTAGAGCGGTGTACAGGGCTATTCCCGCCGCTTATCCCACGGGAATGTCGCGGCGGAGCTCTTGCCGCCCGCTCCGTCAGCTTTCCGGTGCCTCCCGCCTCTCCGTTTTCTGCGTCAATGCCGACCAGCGGGAAAGCGTCCGCTGCCGAACCGCGATCCCCGAGGCAGTCGACCAGTCCGTCCGTACTCCCTATTCCCCGACGTGATGCGGACCGCGGAAACCCCTTCGAGAACACGGCCCTTTTTCCGACCCGTGGCGGGCCGCGAACAACGCAGAGCCCTGCACCACGACAGAAAGGTCTGTGAACCGGTTCCCCGGGCAGAAACTCCCTTGAAACACCGCGATACCACCGCCAGGATGCTGCTCGGCCGAACAGTCGCGCAGAGCTCCACCGCCACACACCTCCCGGCGGCACAGCACCCCCAGGAGAAAGGCCTGATGAAACACCAGAAGCACGCAGTGTGCCCCGAATGCGGGCAGGGACAGATCGCACGGGTGGTGTACGGGAGAGTGCCCGCCACCGACGAGATCAAGCAGGCCGTCGACGCCGGCGAGATCATCCTGGGCGGCTGCTTCAAGAGAGCGACAGAATGGCAGTGCACCGCCTGCGGAGCGGAATTCTTCGAACACCCGGCTAGCCTCGCCGACCGAACCTGAACCGTTCTGCCCGGGAGACCATCCCCGGCAGATATCGACAGGCGATACCAGGGCGCAACGATCACCCCGCCGTACGGGGACCAGCCCCGGGGAATCGTCAGCGCCCGGACCCTGCCGCCACCCTGAACAGGGAGACCCTATGGCCCGCCGCATCGACTACCTCAACGATCCGAATGCGCCGAAAGCCAACAGCATCGTGCCGTCCGTCAACATCGCTGTCCGGGACGACACGGGACGGCTGCTGCTGATCTGCCGCAGCGACAACGGCAACTGGGCGCTTCCCGGCGGAGCCGTAGACGTAGGGGAACGCCTCACCGAAGCCGGGGTCCGCGAAACCCTGGAAGAAACCGGGATCCGCTGCGCAATCACCGGGCTGGTCGGGATCTACACCGACCCGGGCCACGTCATCCACTACACCAGCAACAATGAGGTCCGCCAAGAGTTCTCTATCGTGCTGGCCGCCCGGGCTGTTGCGGGCGCCCCCACCCCCAGCAGCGAATCCACCCACGTGCGCTGGGTGGCACCGGACCAGATCGACCACTACCGGATCCACCCATCCATGCGGCTGCGGATCACCCACGCCCTCGAAGACCGCACCACCCCCTACCTCGGGTGAGGAGGCGGGCCAGCCCACCGCTGATCCTGCGGCCCTGAACCGGCCCGCCAAGCCCTGTCCCAGGGCGTCAGCCAGCGGTCACCCCGTGCCGAGCCGCTGACGCCACTCCGCCTCCTTCTGGAGGTACTCGTTGTCGGCGTAGTCAGCGAAGTCCTCCACTTCCTGCACGCGCCGCACCTCCAGCTCGGTGCCGGGGCCGAGCGGGGCACGACGCGCCCATTCAATGGCCTCCTCCCGGCTCGACGTCTGGATGATCCAGAAACCGTTGAACAGCTTCTCGGTGTCGCCGTACGGGCCGTCAGTGACCTGAGGGCTGTCGGTGCTGAAGTCCACCACAGCGCCTTCCTCCGGTTCGGCAAGCCCTTCACCAGCGACCAGCACACCGGCGTCGATCATCGACTCGTTGTACGCGCCCATCTCGTTGAGGATCTCTTCGAAGTCCCGGTTCGCGGCTTCCGCCATCGCCTGGTCAGTGGCGCGCATGATGAGCATGTGCTTCACGGTTCTCCCCCTGTCGGATTCGGGATCACTGTTGTTAACACCGCTACCCGACAGCGGGCGAATCACGGATGACAGCGGCGAAATTTTCCCGTCACGCCACAACGTTCCGGGTCTCCGCGGCGATCTGAAGATCCTCTCGCGCCGCAACCACGAAGACCCGGACGCGGGAACCGTCCCCGGTTACCTCGGCGTCCGGTTCCGCGCCCCGATCGGCGTCCTCATCCACGCGCACGCCGAGAAAACCGAGCCCAGCCGCCGCCCCGGAGCGCACCAGCGGCTGGTTCTCGCCCACACCCCCGGTGAACACCAGCGTGTCGAGGCCCCCCAACGCCGCGGCCATCGCCGCGATCTTGCTGCGCAGCCGGTACACGTAGACGTCGAGCGCCAAGCGCGCCGCGGCGTCACCCGCCTCAGCCTGCGCCACCACCGTCCGGATGTCGGCGGCTCCCCCCAGCCCGGCCAGCCCGCTGTAATAGGTGAGCCCGCGGTCCACCTCAGCAAAACTGAGCCGCCCGTCCCGCAGCAGCCACAGCACCAGGCCCGGGTCGACGTCCCCGGGACGGGTGGCCATCACCAGGCCCTCCAACGGGGTGAACCCCATAGTGGTGTCCACGCACTGCCCGTGGCGCACCGCGGCCAAGGACGCACCAGCGCCCAGATGGGCGGTCACCACCCGGCCCGGGTCGCCCCCCACCAGTTCGGCGGCCCGCCGGGACGCATACGCGTGCGACAAGCCGTGGAACCCGTAGCGGCGCAACTGGAACCGGTCCCGCCACGAGGCAGGCAGCGCATAAGTGGCCGCCACCTCCGGCACGGTGGTGTGGAACGTAGTGTCGAAGCACGCCACCTGCGGCACGCCAGGGAGCAGCGTGCGGAGCAGGTCGATCGCGGCCAGCGCCTGCGGCTGGTGCAGCGGAGCCAGTTCCACCAGCGCCTGGAGCTGCTGCAGCACAGTGTCGTCGACCCGCACCGCCGACCGGTAGACCGTCCCGCCGTGCACCACCCGGTGCCCCACCGCGTCGAAAGCACCGAGCTGCTCCAACGCCCCGGTCATCGCGTCCACCGGGATCGTGCCGTCGACGACAGGGAAGTCGCACCGGCCCAGCAGCGCGTCGTCCGAGCCTAGGAGCCGGAGTTTGACGCTCGTGGACCCGGTGTTGACGATGAGGACCCGCATCAGGGCTCCCACACCCAGTTGCGGATGTCCGGGGCGTCCTCCCCGTACTGGCGGGTGTAGGCGCGGCAGCGCAGCCGCTCGTCCTGCATGTGCTGGCGGAGCCCGGCTGCGCGCACCCCCAGCCCGGGCACCCGGTCGATCACGTCCATCACCAGGTGGAAGCGGTCCAAGTCATTGAGCATCACCATGTCGAACGGGGTGGTCGTCGTGCCTTCCTCCTTGTAGCCGCGCACATGCAGGTTGGGATGCCCGGCGCGGCGGTAGGTCAGCCGGTGGATCAGCCACGGGTAGCCGTGGAACGCGAAGATCACCGGCTTGTCCCGGGTGAACAAGGTGTCGTATTCGCGGTCGGTCATAGCGTGCGGATGCTCGCCTTCGTTGCTGAGCCGCATCAGGTCCACCACGTTGACCACACGCACCCGCAGCTCAGGCAGGTGGCGGCGGAGCAGGTCCGCTGCGGCCAGCGTCTCCAGGGTGGGCACGTCCCCCGCACAGGCCAGCACCACGTCAGGCTCTGCACCCTCGTCCGAGCTCGCCCACTCCCAGATCCCCGCGCCCCGCGTACAGTGCGCGATCGCCGCTTCCATCGGCAGGTAGGTGAGCTGCGGCTGCTTGCCGGCGATGACCACATTGATGAAGTTCCGCGACCGCAGACAGTGGTCCATGGTGCACAGGAGCGTGTTGCAGTCCGGCGGGAGATAGACCCGGATGATCTCGGGTTTCTTGTTGACGACGTGGTCGATGAAGCCGGGGTCCTGGTGGCTGAACCCGTTGTGGTCCTGGCGCCACACGTGCGAGCTGAGCAGGTAATTCAGCGAAGAGATGGGACGCCGCCACGGCAGCTCGCGGCTCACCTTCAACCATTTGGCGTGCTGGTTGACCATCGAGTCCACGATGTGGATGAACGCCTCATAGGAGTTGAACAGGCCGTGCCGCCCGGTCAGCAGGTAGCCCTCCAGCCAGCCTTGGCAGAGCTGCTCGTTGAGGACCTCCATCACCCGCCCATCGGGGGAGAGCTGCTGGTCGACAGGGAGGCGTTCCGTGGTCCACGCCCGGTCAGTGGACTCGAAGACCGCGCCGAGCCGGTTGGACTGGGTCTCATCAGGGCCCATGATCCGGAAGTTGTGCGGGTTCGCGGCGACCACATCGCGGAGGAACCCGCCCAGTACCCGGGTGGCTTCCACCATGTCCACACCGGGGCGTTCTACCTCGACGGCGTAGTCCCGGAAGTCCGGCAGGAGGAGGTCACGCAGCAGCAGGCCCCCGTTGGCGTGCGGGCTGCTGCTGATCCGGCAGTCCGGCGGGGGCACCACCGTCGTGGTCTCCGGGCGGGGCGCGCCGTGCTCGTCGAACAGCTCCTCCGGACGGTAGCTGCGCAGCCACTCCTCCAACAGGCGCAAGTGCTCCGGGTTCTCCCGCGTGGCAGCAAGCGGCACCTGGTGGGAACGCCACGTGTCTTCCACGGGTTTTCCGTCCACGGCGCGGGGACCAGTCCAGCCTTTAGGGGTGCGCAGGATGATCATGGGCCAGCGCACGTTCGCGATGTCCCCGTCCTCCTGCCGGGCACGGAACCGGATCGTGTCGATGCGTTCCAGGCAGCTCGCGAGAGTCCCGGCCATCAACTGGTGGACCGTGTCCGGGTCGTCGCCCGCAACCACATGCGGTTCGTAGCCGTGCCCGCGCATCTGGGCCAGCAGGTCTTCCTCGGGGATGCGGGCCAGCACGGTCGGCCCGGCGATCTTGTAGCCGTTGAGGTGCAGGATCGGCAGGACTGCGCCGTCGCGCGCCGGGTTGAGGAAACGGATCGACTGCCAGCTTCCGGACAGGGCGCCGGTTTCGGCTTCACCGTCCCCGACGACCGCGGCGACAACCAGGTCGGGGTTGTCGAAGGCTGCACCGAAAGCGTGGGCGAGCGCGTAGCCGAGCTCGCCGCCTTCGTGGATGGAGCCGGGGGTCTCCGGGGCAGCGTGGCTGGGCACTCCGCCGGGGAAGGAGAACTGGCGGAACAGCCGGCGCATGCCTTCCGCGTTTCGGCCGACGTCCGGATAGATCTGCGAATAGACGCCGTCCAACCATGCTGTGGCGACGGGGGAAGGCCCGCCGTGCCCCGGGCCGACGATCCACATCATCTCCGTGCCGCGGCTGCGGATCTGGTGGTTGAGGTGGGCGTAGATGAAGTTGAGGCCGGGCGTGGTGCCCCAGTGGCCGAGCAGCCGCGGTTTGATGTGCTCGGGGACGAGCGGTTCGCGGAGCAGCGGATTGTCCTGGAGATAGATCTGGCCGACAGACAGATAGTTGGCGGCCCGCCAGTAGCGGTCGATCTCCTGGAGTTCGGTGACGGTGAGAGCCTGGCGGGGAACTGATTCGGTCGATGTCATGCCGCTTCCCTCGGGTCGGTGGACATCATCCACGTCCCCTACCGCCCCCACCGGCGTTCTATGCGGGATGCAACGTCCTTTGCGGAGGACTGCACGTTTCTCTTCGTGGAGTAGGCCGGGCAGCGGACGCCACCGGCAGGCACGGCCAAGGCACCGCCGAACCGTCTGCCTCAGGCTCGGTCCGTATCCCCGGTGAGGGGTTCACCCGGGGTGTCCCACCGCGCAGACGACGCTGACCGGGCAGGACAGTGGCCCTTCCCCCGCAAAGCAGCTATGCATGATTCTTGACAAGTGACCATCCAGTAGCGAATGCTCACCAAACATCTGTTTCCTCCCCTCCACGGAGCGTAGTCGTGAACGAATTCCTGCTTGTCCTCGCGGGTGGCGCCGTCAGCCTGGTGACGAGCGCCACCGTCACCTGGCTGCAAGGGCGCTACGCGCGCAAAGCTGAAACCCGCGCGGCCTCGCACACCGCCACCCGGCAGTTGACCAGACTGCTCATCGCGCAACGCGACGCCGCGGAAGAGGCTCCGTCCACCGCCGCCCTGGCCGAGGCGGAACTGCTCGCCGCGACCATCACGGCCCGCCGCCCCCGCGAAGCCGTCCAGGAAGTGATCCGGCTGCTCCGCGAATGCACCATGCCGGAGCTGGAACAGCTCAGCGGAGTCCCCGCCCAGCAGGCCCGGCAGCTGCTGTGCGACTACGGGCTGGCTGTGCTAGGCGCACACCTCCGCGGCGACCGGCTGCCGCAACCGCCCGAGACCGTGCGCAACATCCGCCGTGTCGAGGAGGAAGCGTTGAAGATCCGCGCCGGCGGTGTCTCCGAGGCTTCCGCCGAGAGTGCGGAGTCCGGAGCCGACGAACCCCCGGCAGAAACCGCCCCCAAGATCACTTCGCGTAAGGTGCGCACCAAACCGCGCACGACCCGGCGGGCAGCCGAGGCCGACCCCCTGGACTGACCCGGCTCCGCCGCAAGCCGTACAGAACGCCGCGGTGAAGGGGCACGGCCTCGGCCGCCGACAAGGCTCCGCCTCGACGTGGCGGGCGGCAGAGCAGCACCCCCGAACCGCACGATTTTTCCCGTTCCCTCGGCTACGGCGGCCAGGATAAGGGCACGTCACAGCGCTATCCGGCGCGGCATGGCCCCATCCCGCCTCCTTCGTCGACCTCCTCGTGCATCTTTCTGCCCGTGCCGGGCAGTCAGGGGGTATCCGGAAAATCCAGGAGGTCAGTATGGAAATCGGCGGCGGTTTCTTCGGCACGATCATCAGTGCCTTAGTGGTCGGTTTAATCATCGGGGCACTGGGACGCCTCATCGTCCCCGGCAAACAGGACATGCCGATCTGGTTGACGATCGTGATCGGCATCATCGCCGCACTGCTCGGCACCGCAATCATGGCAAGCTTCACCACGTCCTTCTGGCTCACCCTGATCGTGCAGGTGGTGCTGGCAGCGATCGGCGTCTACCTCATCTCCGCGATACGCGGCGGACGCCGCGGGCACAGTCCCGCCTGACAACCGGACCCTGCCCCCGACCGTTCCACGAGCCCGCACATCCGGTTGCGGGCTCCGCTGCTGTGGGAAGACCCCGCTGCTGCTCGCACCGGACACCACACCTGGAGCTAGCGGGGCCGTGGCCTCCCACAGCGCCCAGTCCTGGCAGCGTCCGCCGCAGCCGCGGCGCATGCGGGGGCATCCCCAGGCCGGGCAGGCGCCCATTGCCGCAAGGAGGCAGCCGTGCTGCCCCGCGACGCCCCATCAGGAACCGCAGCGCGGGCACCCCTGTCCCACGCAAGCACCAGCCCCGCGGATCCGCTGCCACCCGGCAGGCCTGTGTTGCTCTTTTGGGGCATGGGTGAGCCCACAGTAGACAAAAGACAAAAAGTAGGACGGGAATGCCGTTTCTGAGCGTCGTGAACTGATTACGGGGTAGCCGCACCCCATGATCCGGTGCGACGCCCAGGAATGGTGATGCCCATGAGCGATGACGCCCGAGGCCTAATCCAGGCGACGCGGACCTTTCCGGGAACGGCCGAGAACTGCGGCCGGGCGCGTTCTTGGGTCCGCTCTCTGCTCCTTGCATATCCGAGCATCCGCGACTCGGTGGAACTGGTGGTCAGCGAGCTCTTCACCAACGCGATCAGACACACGGCGTCCGGGGAGCCAGGCGGAGCGGTCCGGGTCACGGTACGGACCGAAGGCGACCCACCCGTCCTGCTGCGGTTGGAAATCACCGACGAAGGCCGACGCGAACCCATGCCCGCACAGGTAGCACGCGCCATGCTGCCGCCGGAGGACGCACAGAGCGGACGGGGCTTGTTCATCGCTTCAGCGCTCTCCTACGCGTGGGGGCGTCTTCCAGCCAGCAACGGGGAAGTCCACCCGGCCGCCCCCACCTTCCACCACCGACACGGGTCCATGATCACCTGGGCGGAATTCGCGCTCCGCCCGGAACTGCAAATGGCTGCCAGCCCGTGACCGGTGCTCTGCCGCTCCGCCCGCCGCTCCAGCACTGGGGGACCTGCCCGCCCAGGGTCCCCCAGTCACAAAGCCTGGGACACCGTGGCCGCCAGACGGAACGAAGTGGTCGCTCCCGCATAGGAAGCTGCGTCGTCCTCACCCACGAACCGCAGCTTGACGTGGAAGGCACGCATCTCGCCGACCGGAAGGCTCCCCAGCTCCGAAGCGACAACCCGACCAGAAGGAGCGGCATCCCCTGCCACACGCTCCCAGGTCAACGCCGGATCATGCCAGTTCTGCGCAGGGTTGGTGCTGACCGCTATCTCCAATGCCCGGCTCAACTCCGCGGAACCGGCAGGGCTGTCGTCGACAACCTCCACCGTCTCCAGGGCGCTGATCACCCCGTCCAAGGTCCCCGTGTTTCGCAGCGACACCGTCAACGCGCCGTCCGGCGGCCACATCCGGTCCGGGCCCACCTCCGACAAGTCCACCCGGATCGGATTCTGACCGGTCCGCGACGTCGTCAACTCCACGTCGAGCCGGCCCGCGGCGACTGCGAGGGGTCCCGTAGCAGTCCGCGCAGTGAACGCGGCATGGGTGGTCATCAGGACTCCCCACACCGCCGCCGTCGTGGCCGCGGCAGCAGCGGCCACCAGCACCGGCTTGCGCAGCCTCATCTTCTTCATCCAGCCCTCGCTACGCCTGACCGAGACTGACATCGAACATGAACTCGGTCTCAGCACCCTGGAAGAGATTGTCGTACTCGGAAGCACGGTTAGGCCAGCGGAGTTGGAAATGGAGCGCACAGGACTCGCCGGGCTGGATCGGGGCGGGACGCCGGGGCAGGAGGTCGAGGATAGGTCCGGGAACTAAATCCACCCAGCCGCTGCCCTGGGACCAGTCCGGACCGTGACGCCCCCCAGCAAAGCTGTACCGGATCTCCAGGGCTTCGCTGAGATCCGGCTGACGGCCAGAAGTGATGACGACGTCGATGGAGTCGATGAGCGCGGAAAGCGAACCGGTGTTGGTGATGACCAGGGTGTAGGACTCGGAGTCGGAAGCCGGCCACTGCCCTCCCGGAGCGGCGCCGCGAAGACCGACAAAACCGCTGGCCCCGCTCGGATCACGTTCGTCTACTTCCACCGAGAGGTTTCCAGCGGTGATCTGCCCGGGCTTGGAGACTGCGCTCGCAGAGAAGTAGGCGTACGTACCGCCGAGAGTCAACAGCAATGCGGCACAGGCCGTGGCCACTCCCAGGACCAGTGCTGTCTTTTTCCTCATGCTCGCGTCTCAATCTCCCCGGCTGCCCACGGCCATGGACCAATCCCGCACCGACACAGCGCCGGTGCGGGGATGGCACGCCTAGTTCCCCTGGTTGACCTGGTCCAGGTTCACCCGGAACTTGAAGGAGGTCGTCGCGTTCATGTACGGGTTGTCTTCTTCTGGGCTGCCGTTGGGCCACTCGATCTGGAAGTAGATGTAGACGGACTGGCCCGCCGGAACAAGCTTGATTCCGGGAAGATTGTCCAGCTTGCCGTTGTCCAGCGGTTCGAACCCGGGGTTGCCGAACGAGCCCGGCTCAAAACCGAACTGCTTGACTACGGCGCGGATCTGCAGCCGGTCGGCCAGGTTGGGGGTGCTTCCGGTCAGGTCCACGATTTCCAGGGAGTTGATCTCCCCGTCGATGCTTCCCGTGTTGGTGACCCGCATCCTGTACCAGCGGTGCCCTGCGTGCGGGAAAGCCAGGTCTTCGACGTAGACGTGCCCGGGGGCGGCGTTGGCGATCTTTACCGGCTTGTTCGACACTCCCTGGCCGGACTGGTCGATACGGACCTCCAGGTCGCCTGCCTGGATTGCCTGCTCGGTGGTCTGCGCGCTGTCCGTGAAATAGGCGTAGGTGCCTCCGGTGATCGCCACTGCGGCGCCGATCACCGCAGCGGCACCTAAACCTGCGACAAGCCTTTTTCTTTTGTTCATTCTGGTGGCCACAAAGGCCCTTCCTTTCACGCCGTGCCGGCGGGAGTTGGGGAGACCGCAGACAGAACCGGAAGATGGTGGTCCCGAGGGTGCATCGGGAAAGGGAAGCGTGCGCGCCGAACAGTCCCGTTGCCGCCTCCGCGGCCTCCCGCGGTAGCGCAGCGGGGCCGTCAGGGGGATGTGGCGTAGCTTCCCGCTGCTTCCCCGCCGGTGGTCGACAGTGCCGTCATCGGCGAGGTCGCATTCCGCCACCGACTCTTCCGGTTCTGTCATCCAGTACTCTGCCGATTCTCCGGTTTCTGGTCATCCCCAAAGTGAACGAAGTATGTTTCCCACTTTTTGGCGATGAGCCCGCACCACTTCCGGGGCAGTCTGGGTGGCACTATCCGTGCTCGTGGACGAAAGTTGTGAACATCCACGATGCCCCGGTTCGAGGAACGACAGCATGAACATGAACCACGCCGATCGCGGCACCAACGCGGTGACGTGGCGTCTCAGCCTGCCGCTTCCAGGCCAGCGTGCGGCCTGGGCCGTGATCGGTGCTGCCGCGGTGGCTGCGGTCGCGCTGTCGCTCCTGCAGTTGGGAAAGGCGAGCGCCTCGTTCACGGTGCGCGCCACCACTCCCCCCATCGAAGTGATCGCGCCCACGCCCACAGCTTCCCCGACCCCGTCAGCGTCGCCAAGCCCGGCCACGCCCGCCGCGGAGCCCACGCCTTCCGCTACTCCTTCATCCCCGCCCGTCTCGCAGCGAGAGGAAGGCACCGATCCGGACTTCCTGCACCCCGGGCCTCCCGGATCCTCGGACCATTCCCACGAAGGGGGCCGTTCCCCCCACGCCCCGTACAGCCCGTACAGCGACCCGTCCTCATCCCAGGTGGAAAGGCATGCACACGAACCGAGAGGTGTCGGCCTTGAGTAGGAGTGAGCGCTCCATCCTCCGGTCGATCACCGTGGGGACGGCCGCGCTGGTGCTGTGTTCCACCCTGCTGGTCTGCCGCGCTCCCGCCTTCGCAGCAGCCACCCCCCAGCCCGGGGGAGTGATCCACATCGACCAGCAGTTAGACGTGAGCGAACTGCGGGTGCTCGACGTCGCCGACATCGCTCCCGGCTATGAGGAGGCCTGGCTGGTCACCGTGATCAACCAGCGCAACGAGCCGGTGACCCTCGGGGTGCGGGTGGACGAGCTCCACAACGCCGACAACGGGTGCAGCGTCCCTGAGACCCGGGTGGACGACACCTGCGACAGCCCGGGAGAACTAGGGGAGCACGTGCAGTTGCGGCTGGGGACACCGGGCAACCTCCGCATGTTCAGTGCCCCGCTGAACGAGGCGGTCTCCGGAAGCGGCCAGATCGTCACCGTTCCCGCCCGGGGCACAGCCGAGGTCGTGATCGGCCTCAAACTTCCGGCCACTACCGGCAACGAAGTGCAAACCGATTCGGTGAGCTTCGTCCTCGTCTGGCGGGCCGAAGCGATCCCGAGCACGTCGCAGTGGGAATCCGAGGACGGGGTGCCGCTCCAGACGGCTGCGGCAGGCACCCCCGGTCCTGCTGCGCTGGCGCTCACCGGAGCCCACGTCATGCTGCTGGCCGGGGCCGCGGTGGTCCTGCTCGCGGGAGGCGCTCTGCTTGTGGTCACGGTGGGAAGCGAGGCGGGACGGCGGTCGGCAGACCGTCCCGTCGAGCAGTGAATCCCCGGCACAACATCAGCGCCCCGGGAAATTCGGAATTTATGACACCTAATCCCGCTCTATATCTAATTTTCGTAAAATCGCTGGAGTGCGGCACGAACCGGTGTCGCTCCTTCCATGCGTTCGACGCGTCACGCGGGAAGGGCTTTCCGACCTCGCAAAGAAAATCCGGTCTCCGGCGATGACCAGGCCCGCGGGGCACGCGAACGTGAAGGGGAAATGGTGATGGACAACCGTCTCGGCCCGCTCAACGACGACACCCCGCCACTCGGTGAATCCTCACAAAACATCCAAGAAGAAGAACAACCGGAACCGCGACATAGAAAACGCTCCGTGCTCCTGCGCATCCTCTCAGCACTTTTTCGGATCACCGTGGTGGTCCTCGTCCTCGGCTCGCTGGTCATCGTCTTCTCGGTCTCAGTCCTGCCCCGCATCACCGGCGCCCAAGCCCTGATCGTGCTCAGCGGCAGCATGGAGCCCGCCCTCCCCGTGGGCTCGGTGGTGATCGCCGGACCCGTCGAGCCCCACGAGATCGACGTAGGCGACATCATCACGTTCACCCACGCTGACCCGGCCCAGACGGAAGTCGCCAACACCACCACCCTTCCCCTGGTCACCCACCGCGTGATCGACATCGAAACCACCGAGGAAGGCATCGTCTTCCACACCCAGGGGGACGCCAACACGGTCCCCGACGAACCCCCGGTTCCCGCCGCCGACGTCCGCGGAAAAGTGTGGTACCACATCCCCTACTTCGGCTACGCCCAGCAGGCCATGGTGCAAGGCCCCACCGCCCTCTACGTGCTGGCGGGCCTGCTCTTCGTCTTCGGTATCTGGCTGCTCAGCGTGGCGCTCAGCGACGACGAGCCTCCCGCGGAGAACACCCAGCAGTCACCCCAACCCGTCGGAGAAGGAGGGGACGGGAACTGATGAGCCGGGTCACGACCACTGCCGCGGGGTGAAGGACGGTCCACTGTGCGCAGACTCGTTGTGGAATCAGCCGTGCTGCTGGCGCTCGTCATCGCCAGCGCGTTCACCCTCTCCGCCCTCGAATCCCAGCTCTCGCTGGCGTCCGGGGCAGTCGCGACCATGGCGATGCTCGCCGCAGCCACCTCGGTTGCTGCCGGGTTCGCCGCGGAAATGGTCGCCCGGCTCTCTGAACAGTCCTCTCTGCGCCGGATCGCGGCCGCGATGATGCTCTACGGCATGGTGGTGGTCCCCACCACCGCTTCAGGGCTCGCCGCAACCACCCTCGACACCATCGTGGTCATAGCGATCCGCCACACCGCCACCCTGCTCACCATCACCCTGCTGCTGCTCGCCGTAGTCCCCTTCGACCGGCCCCACCCGTGGCCGATCCGCCCGTTCCGGAACCCGGCAACCGGCCTGCGCGGCCTGCTCGTGGCAGCCGTGTGCTCCCTGGCCTCAGGAGGACTCGCCGCGGCCTTCCCGGAAGCCGCCTACCTGGTGGTCCGCTCGCCCATCCTGTTCTCCTGCACCGCCCTGCTGTGGCTGAACGTCGCATTGACCTGCCTGGTCATCGGCGTGCTGCGGCGCAACCGCATGCTGGTGTGGCTCAGCTTCGGGCAGCTCGCCATCGTCCTGGCGCACGCCCCCCGATTCTGGAGCGGCGACTCCCTGTTCTACGCACCCCCCTTGTACTCGCCGCTGCTCGCCCCCGGCATGCGCGTCCTAGGCACCACCCTGGTCCTGCTCGCGGTCCTCCAAGTCGCCTACCGTACCTACCAGCGGTTCCACCTCGACCAGGAGCGGCTCGCCAAAGCAGAAGCCGAAGCAGTGGAGGCACGCCAACGGCTCTCCACCCAAGCGCACGAACTCCGCAACGCCCTGGCCGGACTGGACGGCGCGGCCCAAGTGCTCGCCATGGACGACCCGGAAGGAAAAGTGGACCGTGCCGCTCTGCGCGCCGCACTGTCCGCAGAGCTGAACCGGATGCGGGCCATGCTGTCCCCGCAGTCAGAGCACACCCGCAACGACACCACCCGGCTGCGGTCCCTGTTGAAGCAGCTGGTGCTGATCCGGCGCAGCAACGGCACCGCGATCGACCTCACCGTGGACGGCGACCCCGTCGTCGCCATGCCCCAGGACGCTGTCGCCCAAGTCATCACCAACATCCTCGCGAACTGCGAACGGCACGCCCCCGGAGCGCACGTGTGGGTGGAAACGTACCGGATCAGCGACACCATGGTGCGGGTGCGGATCCACGACGACGGGCCCGGAATCCCGCCCGGCCAGGAGCAGGAGGTGATACGGCGCGGAGTCAAAGGCAGCGGCTCGGTGGGAGAAGGGATCGGCCTGGCCGTCTGCCAGGAACTCGTGACCCGCCACGGAGGCCGCCTGCAGATCGCCCCCGCCGATCCGGAACGGCCCGGATTCACCGTCCTCATCGACCTGCCCCTCAGATCACGGGCACAGCAGTCGTCCACCCCAGGAGTGTGAGACCCCACAGTCCCCTCGTCAGAAAGCACGGGTCGCACCGCTGACCCGTCCACTACGTCCACCAGGGCCACGAAGTATCGGGAGCGGCAATGTCGAATCCTGACCGCGCGGTTTCCCCGTCGGTACTCATCGTTGACGACCACGAGCTTTTCAGCGCGTCGGTCGAGATGACGCTCTGCAATCGAGGAATCCATGCGGTGCGCGCTCACTCCCTGGAACCCTCAGCGGTCCTCGACCAGGCCACCCAGCTCCAGCCGTCGCTGATCCTCCTCGACCTGGACCTGGGACGCGACGCGGAGGGCCGCCCCAGAGACGGGGTTCCGCTCGCCCGGGACTTGACCCGGTCCGGCTGGCAGGTGCTGCTGGTCACGGGAAGCACGGAACGAGAGCGGATCGCTGAAGCACTCGCCGCGGGCGCTGCCGCCTGGCTGTCGAAATCGGTGCCGTTCGACGAGCTGATCTACACCATTCTCGACGGTTTCGCGGGCCGTCCGATGATGGACGCCAAGGAACGACAGGAGCTGATCGCCGAATACCGCGCCCTGCAAGCGCAGCAGCGCGCCACCAACCAGAAGCTCGCCCAGTTGACCAAACGGGAACGGCAGGTCCTCGACGCGCTCGTGGCAGGGAAGCGCGCCAAGGTGATCGCTGAAGAGTCGTACGTCTCGATCGCCACGGTCCGCTCCCAGATTCGGTCGATCCTGGCCAAACTCAACGTGCGGTCCCAGCTTGAAGCGGTCGCCCTCGTGAAATCGTTGAACCGCTAGCGGGACGGCCGCGGCACACCTTCCTTACCTGCCGGCACCGCGGAAGATCCGCCACCCCAGGTTTGGGCCGTCCCTCCCCGGTCAGAGAGGACGCTGGGGGGATGGCAAGCGGGCGGTGGCTTTCCCGGGGGAGGAGCTGCCGCCCGTCTCCGTTGTTTCCCTGCCCGCGGGCAGCAGTCAGGACCCCCGGTAGTACTCGCGCGAGGTGCGGGACAGCGCCAGAACTACCACTGCGAGCGGCAGCACGAAGTGGGTGAGCATGGCCCCCTGGTGGGCCGTGAGCAGCACGGTAACGATGGTGAACGCCTGGACGGCCAGGACCGTCACCAGGACCGGCAGGCCACGGTGCCGCATCATCAGGCCCAGCATCAGCTGTGCCCCGCCGGAGGTGCCGGCAGCGAGCAGCGGGCCGGTGGCTTCCGCAGCGGAGCCGATGCCCAGCAACTGCACCAGGCCGTGGGCGAAGCTGAGCCCAGCCAGGAGAAACACCAGGATCCTGGCCCAGCGGACCGGTCCAGGCAGCACGTCCTGCGCCGTAGGCGACCGTTCCTCCATCACTCAATGCCCCGGGGAATGCGCGGGCCCGGCCGCGGACCCGCCCCGGGAATCCGGCGAGGCAACTGCCCGTCCGGAAGGTCGTCGTGCACGGGCAGTTCCAGAGGGGCCGTGGCCTGGACGTTCCGTTCCACCGAGGACTCCACCGAGGGTTCTGGCACCCACTGCTCCTGCTCATCGGAGAGCGGAGCGTAAGAGTCGTCGAAGTCGACGTCGTCGAACTCGATCAGTACGCCTCTGCTGGTCACCGCGGCCTTCGTTGCGCGCTTCAGATACTTGCCCGCGACTTTGCCTGCGGCAATGGTGCGCTGCTGGTCCCGCTCGGTGGCTGCATCCAAGATGACGCGCGGATGGTGCCGCAGTCCGTCAACGATCCGTTCGACCAGGTCGGGCTGCCGCTCGTCTGGGGAGACGGCCGGCAACCTGAAGGGCTCACCATGGGCAGAGAAGAGGGAGACAGGCATCCAGAATCCGGTTTCACATGCTGAGTCGCCGTTGTTGTCGGCCCACTGGGTCCACGGGGCGACCAGTGGTAAACAAAGCTGATCACCAATATTCTCCACCACCCTAAACCACATGAGGAACAGGGTTTTTCGTGCGGTACCGATCTGTAACCTGAGGTATCAGCAACCTCTGCCTACCCGCCCCGTGCACTCCGGGTGGGGAATCTCATAGGATCAGCTTTCGGTCATCCCTTATCACCCCTTGTGTCTTTTGTGCCTCGCCCCCGGGCACGTGACTCCGCCGAGTCCCACACACCAGTGGAAGTCTCCATGTCCGACGACGCCCGTCCGTCCACCCCCTCTCCCGAGGACCCGCCACCACGCCGCCGTAGCCTCCGCCGGGTCCTGGTGTGGACGTCGATCCTTCTGAGCGCGGCCCTGATCGCCTGCCTCGGCACGGCATACGCCTACTACCGGTCCCTGCGCGCCAACATGGTCCAGCACGATCTCGTCGCCCTGCTCCCCGAAGAAGAGCGGCCCCCTAAAATCGGCGACGCCGTCAACATCCTCTTCATCGGCTCCGACGGGCGCGAGGGAGGCAACGCCGCCTACGGCGGACGGGACTTCGTCGGGGAACGCTCCGACTCCCTGCTGCTGGCGCACATCTCCCCGGAGAACAGGGTCATCGTGGTGAGCTTTCCCCGCGACTCGCTCGTGGACCTGCCGGCCTGCGACCCGTACGGGGAGACCGAAGGCACCTACGGCTACTACGGCATGATCAACGCCGCCCTGTTCCACGGTGGACCGCCCTGCGTGGTGAAGACGATCGAATCGCTCACCCAGATCCGCATCGACCACTTCGTGCACCTGAGCTTCGTAGGGTTCCGGGAGATGGTGGACGCCCTCGGCGGCGTCGAAATGTGCATCCCCGTCCCCCTCCACGACGAGCGGTCCAAACTCGACATAGAAGCGGGCACCCAGGTGCTCGACGGGGAGCAGGCGCTGGCTTTCGTCCGCGCCCGCTACGAGATCGGCGACGGGGGCGACCTGGGCCGTATCGACCGCCAGCAGATGTTCCTGGGCGCGCTCGCTTCGCAGATGCTCGACAGCAAGGTGCTCGCCAACCCCACGACCATGCACGCCCTGCTGGAGTCGGTGACCCAGTACACGGCGACCGACGCGGACCTCACCTTGGACACGATGCTGTCGATCGCGTTCACCCTGGCCGACGTCGAACCGCGGAACATCACCTTCTACACGGTGCCGTCCTGGCCCGCCCCCTGGGACCCGAACCGGGTGATCTGGAACGAGGAGAAAGCAGAACGGCTGTTCCGCGCGATCAAAGAGGACACCCCGGTCGAGGACGTGATCGTGGAAACCGGGCGGCCAACGGCCGAGCCCAGCCCGTCGACCAGCCTCACCCCGTCCTATCCTGCGGAGCCGTCCCCGAAGCCCACGAACCCGGAACCGACCCCGTCCGCGGCGCCTCCGGACGCGATCGAAGGCCGCGACGCGACCGCGGACCCCTGCGTCAACGGTCTGGGCCTGGGCACGGAGGACATGGTCACCCCGCGCTAAGGAAAACCCGGACCAGGGGAGGGCAGAAAAAGACGGCGGGAGCGGCCGAGTCCGCGCTCCCGGCCGCTCCCGCGAGGGCGCTCAACGGCTGCGAGTCTGCCCGGCACAGCCGTGAGAGGAGTTCTTCGCGCCCGCCCCGTCGGGGCTTCCTGTGGTGGCGGTCGAGGACCGCACTCCCGACCGCCACCATTAGTCAATCCCACAGCGCGGGGAGAGAGCATCGGCACAAAGACCGCACATACCTGGGGCTTTAGTCCTAAGACGTCTGCGGCTCCGACGGGTTTTGCGTAACTCCCGACGTCAAGGCCCGAGGCATGCTACGGTCACTGGCGACACCAGGCGATCACTTTACGTGTCATAGGCGGAACTCGTCGTCACAGCTTGGTGGTACTCGCAGAGGACCCAAGGCGTGGAGGAGGCGAATGGCACACGCACCGCGTTGCCCCGAGCCCAGCCACGCCGCTCGGCTCCCCGGGATCCGCCGTGTTCTCCTCCTCAGCGGATTCACCTTCGTCGCCTGGGTGCTCGGTGCGGCCGCCCCGGCGTTCGCCGACACCCTCGACACGCTCACCGGCGCCATCCGGCACCCGGAAACCGCGGTAGCGCAGACCACTGCAGAGCTCACCGAACTCGTCGACACCGCGCTCACCACCGACCGCCTCGCGCCGCTGCCCCTCCCGCAAACCGAGCTTCCGGTCGACACTGCCCTGGCCGTGGACGTCGACCAGCTAGAGCGCACCGACACGCCCCTTCCCCCACCGGTGGAGTCCCGTCCCGCCCCCACCGGAACCGGTGACAGTCCGGCAACCGCAGCCGGCACCGCCCCCGAGGCGCCGCAACCCCAGCCCACCGCGCCTGCCGAGGCCAGCGGCCACGCCACCGCCCCGAACCACGTTCCAGCTGCCGCGGACGACACCGTCGAGGACGAGAGCGGACCACAACCCGCAGAACCCGCCGCGCCCGCTCCCGCAGCACACTCGCACGCCCCCCAGCAGGGGCCGTCCCTGACCGGGGGAATCGTCGGCGACCTCACCGACCCGCCTGCCGTGGCCCGCCGCGACAGCGTCACCGCGCTCACCGATCTGTCCGTCGCGCTCCCGCCCCGGCACTACGTTGCCGACCCCTTCTTCTCACCCGACTAGGAGCAGTCCTCACCGGGCCTGCGACCGGACCCGCGCCTGAAGACGTCTCCGCTTCCGGCGCTGCTCTCTCTCCCACCGGTTTCGTGATCCCAGCGTGCTCTGGGAGCTGACCTGAGCTGCGCACCCCGCCTGCTGTGGAGTTCAGGCCAGCCGGGCGGCCCGCACAACCCCTCGGCTGACCGGCCGGTGGCGGCGCGACCACCTGCCCGCCGACCGGCCCGCTACACAACCCATTCCCGACCCAACAATCAGCAAGGAGAAGCATGCTCGCGAACATCCGCGCCGTCGTCCGCACCGCTGCGCTTTCCGTAGGGGCAACCGGTCTCATCGCCCTCGGCAGCAGCCTCATCTCCGGCCTTCCCAGCAGCACGGGACTCGACGGACTCGGCGTCGCCCTGCCCGCAGTGTCGACGGACGCGTTGGAAATCGACCTTGCCGGGGCGCACACCCCGGACCTGTCCGCGCCAACGATCCATGAGGAGACCCTCTCCCGCCCGCTGGGGACGGCTGCCCTGCCCGACGAGAACACGGTCATCGCGCTGCTCCACCAGGCAGGCAGCCACCACCTCGTCCCCCAGCAGGAGAACGCGGCCCTCTCCGGCCCCGGCGCCGGAGCCGCTGAGGGCGCACAGCACAGCGCCAGCGGCCAGGCCCGCGCCGGGCAGAGCCCTGCCGCTGACTACGCCACGTCCGCCCGCCCCTCCGGCAGCAAGAGGGCCCGCGCCGGACAGAACGCTGACGTCACTGACCCTGCCGAGTCGCTGGGCCTATCCACGGAAGGACTCCTCGGCAAAGGCCTGCTGGGCGAGGGCTTGACCCTGTAACCGGGCAGCGGAGGGCGACCGGTGGCGGACGGTCGCCCTCCCCAAGGTCAGGAGCCGTTCGGCGGAGTCCAGTCCTCCAAAGACCAGGCCATCTCCCAGAACCGGATCTCGTAGTGGCAGCTCGCGACGAATGCCCGCTCCATGCGCTCCCGCTCAGCGGGACCCGCCGCGGCAGCCAACTCGTCCAGCATGGCCCGGGTTTGGGTGAGCTTCTGGGACTCGTACAGGCCCGCGTAAAAGTCCCACCAGCCGTAGAAGGGGTGGCTGGGGTCCAGCGGGGTTTCGCTGGTGAACCGGGCCGCCGCCCACAGGTAGGTCCACGGGCACGGCAGCAGAGCGGACAGCAGCACGCCGAGAGTGTCCCGGCCCGCCTCCATCATGTGGTTGATGTACGCCTGAGCAGTGGGCGCCAGATGGTCCGCCTGCGCCTCCTCGTAGGACACCCCCACGTACGCGCACAGCGACTCGTGCGCGTGGGTTTCCGCGCAGAGGATCACGGCAGCGTTGTCGTGGAAGAACCGCATCCACCGCCGGTCGGGGGAGAGCGCCATCCCCAGCCCGTAGCAGCGGGTGTACGCGGTCAAGTACTGGTAGTCCTGCGCGACATAGTGCAGCACCTGCTCCCGGCTGAGACTGCCTTCCCGCAAGCCTTTGAGGAACGGATGCTGGTAGAAGGCTTCGAAAAGGTCAGCGTGCCGCCGTCCCAGCTCGGCAGTGAAACCTGTCTCGCCGTCGGTGACAGGAAGTACGCCCACGATTCCTCCGCTCGCATATCCGGATCGTTGAGTACAGGGTGGGGGAGTGGAGTATTTCAGCGGAATTCCTAGGAATCCCTAGGAAATAGCGGGGGTGGGAAACCCGGATTCCCGTCTCGGGAAGAAGTTTCCCGTGTGTCTACTTTGCCCTATCTTCCGCGGCGCGTCCACCCCGGCCACGGAATGCTGCCGCCAGGGAGAAGCCCGGCAATCCCGCTGGTCGCACAGGTTCTGCTCGTGCGACAACGGCACAGAGAAGCCGTGTCATGCCTGGTCAAGGCAGTTTTCAAACATTCCTCTCCGGTGTGATGGGGGAAAATTCCCGATCATGAATCGAGAAAAGAGGGCAGTGACGGAATTGTCCCGGTATGCGGCATTTTCTTAACTCAATCCCAGAAAAGAAAAATTCCGTCTCTGTTGAACGAGACGGAAAAACCATGATAATCCACAAGGAAAGGAGTGGTCTCACCGCTGTTCGCGGAACAGCAGGGGAATGAAAACGGAATACGCTGTCCGCCTGCCCGGCGCCCCGTCCAAGAACCATGGCCGGGCCCCGGGCACCAGCCCTGTCGCGCCTCCCCGCTCAAAGCACTGCTCGGGCCTTCCCCCACGACCGCGCCCCCGTCAACAGCTTCTCGATAGGGGCCGGAGGATAGAACTCGGCACCCACGATGCCGCTCAACACGTCGTCCATCACCCACACCCGCTCCTGGTAGGTCAACCCCCGCAAATGCTCCAACACCCGGGACACATCCACGGACACGTCAACCCCGTCCACCGTGATCGTGCACAGCTCGAACGTGTCCGGCGTGGGAGGAAAGAGCATGCCCTTGCGGCGCCCCATCAACGTCGCCAACGTCACCACCCTGTCCAACGGCTTCCCCTCGGCCAAGGCAGCCAACGCCTCATGCTCCGCCCACGCGGAATACAGCTCGGCAGCCAACCCGCCCGGGGCGATATCGCGAGCCGCGAGCCTAGCCCCGTCCCAGCGGCAGATCTTGCAGGACTCCATGACCGCTCCCGCGATCTTCCGGGCCAGCGGAGACTTGTGGCGCACGGTCGACCGCAAATCACGGGCATAGGTATGAGACATGCCAATCCGGCACACCAGGTCCATAGACTTCCCTTCCGCTGTGTGAAGGCTCCGGCGGCAAAGCCGCGGCGATGCCTGACTGCACCTGGAATTCACCCCTGGAACGCCAGTGGTCAGCGGGCTGTCAAAAGGGCGCAGAGGTCGCGCGAAAGTAATGAACGGGCACGATAGTTGTACCCCAGGATCACGGAAGGCCCGTCCCCCGTTTCCCGTTCCGCAACTCGCCGGAAAACACACCTCTTCGCCCCCGGCGTCGAATTCGCCAACGGCACCCCGGCCGCCGGCCCACCATGGCACCCGCCGCTCACAGCACGAAAGGGAAGAGATGAAAGTCACACCGCCGCGCTGGCTTCTGGAACCCACGGGGGAAGGCCACACGCGAAACCAGCGCGGCGGAAGTCACGACTTCTTCGGAATGCGGCGCCCGCTCACAATGTCCGTCATGATGCGGATGAAATGCGGCTTAGGGCCCGGCGCCCACGGCTGCAACGGCAGCGACTCAAGAAGCGCCAACTCCTCGGGGTCGTCAACCGCACGGCCGATCCCGACCACCGCCACCGACCAGCCAGTGCGAGTCTCCACGTCGTAGTCGTCCACCTCGAACGCGACCACCGTGTCCCGGATGGCCTGCGCGAGCTTCGACTCCGGGGACGTGCGGATGATGATGTCCGTCCCCAACATGGCGAAGTTGACGGGCTGAACCGCTGGAAGCGCATGATCAGTGAAGACGATACGGCCGATCGGAGCCTCCGCCAGCAACTGGAGACACTCCTCCCGGGCAAGCACTTCCAGGCCGGCCCTGTCGGTAACGGCCGTACCACGCCCATTCACGTTCATGCGCCTTCCTCCTGAGCGTTCAATCCTCCCGAGGAACGTCAGATCTGGTTCTTCGCGCGCAACTGCGCGACCAGCACCGCAGCCTGGGTGCGGCGCTTCAGGTCAAGCTTCCCCAACAGGCTAGAAACGTAGTTCTTCACGGTCTTCTCTGCCAAGAAGAGCCGCTCCCCGATTTGCCGGTTGGTGAGCCCTTCCCCGATCAGATCGAGGATCTGCCGCTCCTGCGGGGTGAGTGCCGCCAGCGGATCGGGTTTACCGCCGTTCTGCCGCAGCCGCTCCAACATCCGCCCCGTGCTGCGCGGGTCAAGCAGCGAACCACCCGACGCCACGGTACGCACCGCCCCCACCAGATCAGAGCCGTGGATCTGCTTGAGCACGTAGCCGGCCGCGCCCGCCATCACCGCCTTGAAGAGCGCGTCGTCATCGGCGAAAGAAGTGAGCATCAGGCAGGCGATGTCAGGGTGGGATGACCGGATCTCCCGGCACACTTCAACCCCGGAACCGTCAGGCAGTCGCACGTCAAGAATCGCTACATCCGGTTTCACCACCGGGATGCGGCTGAGCGCTTGCTCCGCGGTGCTCGCCTCGCCGACAACCTCCAGGTCGTCCTCGTCTTCGAGAAGCGAGGCAACTCCCCGGCGCACCACCTCGTGATCGTCGACCAGAAACACCCTGATCGGCTTAGGCGTGTCCGCCTGCGGCATGGCTGCCTCCCTGATTTCCTCGTCTCTCTTTGACGGTAACGGCCTGAACCAGGGACAGCCGCGCCGAACGGCTTGATTAGCTCTGCCAAAGGTCCCGAATCGGACCGCCACTAGGCCCCGCAGGCGAGGGGACGGGCAAGCCGCACACCAGCAGAGAAAAATCCCCGAGCAGGGAATCTCTGCGAGGACCAGCCCGTTATAAGGCGTGGGTCGGTGCGGTAGAAAGTGTCCCCCGGGCTCCAACCTATGCCTTCGCGGAATACCGCGTTCGGACACCGCCTCGGCGGTGGCCCCGGACGGTCTTCGGAGCCGCGTTGCGCCCTGCGCCGCGAGGCGACCGCCGCACCGGCCTGTAACAGTCGTCACACCCCACCGGAGTCTGCGAAGGTCACGGCCGAAAAAGTCTCCAGTCGGGAATGACTTCCGCCCGCCGCCCTGTTATAAAGGGCGTGGGTCGGTGCGGTAGAAAGTGTCCCCCGGGCTCCAACCTATGCCTTCGCGGAATACCGCGTTCGGACACCGCCTCGGCGGTGATCCCGGACGGTCTTCGGAGCCGCGTTGCGCCCTGCGCCGCGAGGCGACCGCCGCACCGCTCCGCGAACGTGCAGGCCCCGCCAGGAACTCCAGGCGGGGCCTTCGCGCTGTCTAGGCTTCACACCCCGGCGATACCGACGTACTTGGTCTCCAAGTACTCGTCGATACCGACCCTGCCGCCTTCACGGCCCAACCCGGAATGCTTCACACCCCCGAACGGCGCCGCCGGGTTGGACACGATGCCCTGGTTGAGGCCGACCATGCCGCTCTCCAGCTTCTCCGCCATGCGCAGCGCACGCCGCAGGTTCTCCGTGTACACATAGCTGACCAGACCGAACTCGGTGCGGTTGGCTTCCGCGAGCGCCTCCTCCTCCGTGTCGAACGGGATCACCGGCGCCACCGGACCGAAGATCTCCGTGCGGCACACCTCACTGTCCTTCGGCACGTCGGTGAGCACCGTCGGATGGTAGAAGTAGCCGGCGCCGTCCCCGCGCTTCCCGCCGAGCAGCACACGGGCACCCCGGTTCGCCGCGTCGTCGACGAGACTCTGCACTTTGGTGCGGGCCTTGTCGTCGATGAGCGGCCCCACGTCCACGTCCGGCTCAGTACCGCGCCCCATCCGCAACCCGGCCATGCGCTCCGCGAGCCGCCGGGAGAACTCTTCCGCCACCCCGGACTGGACGTAGAAGCGGTTGGCCGCGGTGCACGCCTCACCGATGTTCCGCATCTTCGCCTGCAACGCCCCCGCCACGGCCGCGTCCAAGTCGGCGTCGTCGAACACGAGGAACGGCGCGTTGCCACCCAACTCCATAGAGGTGCGCAACACCTGGTCGGCGCTCTGCTTGATCAGCGCGCGGCCCACCGGCGTAGAACCGGTGAAAGACAGTTTGCGCAGACGGCCGTCACGCAGCAGCGGCCCCGTCAACCCGGCCGCGTCAGTCGTGGGCAGCACGCTGAGCACCCCCTCAGGCAGCCCAGCCTCGTGCAGGATGTCGGCGAGCGCCAGCGCCGACAGCGGGGTCTGCTGAGCGGGTTTGAGGATCATGGTGCACCCGGCGGCGATCGCCGGACCGATCTTGCGGGTGCCCATCGCCATCGGGAAGTTCCATGGCGTGATGAGAAGCGACGGGCCCACCGGCTGCCGCATGACCAAAAGACGGCTCTGCCCGTTCGGAGCAACCGAATAACTGCCGTCGATCCGCACCGCCTCCTCGGAGAACCACCGGAAGAACTCGGCGGCGTAGGCGATCTCCCCTTTGGACTCGGCTACCGGCTTGCCCATTTCCAAGGTCATGAGCACTGCCAGGTCCTCTTGGCGGTGCATGAGGAGCTCGTAGGCGCGCCGCAGGATCTCCCCGCGCTCCCGAGGCGGATACTCGGCCCACGTGGGCTGGGTAGCGGCCGCCATCTCGAGGGCGGCCATCCCGTCAGCCACGCCAGCGTCAGCAACCTCACACAGCACCGACCCGGTAGCGGGGTCTTCCACTTTGAACGTCGCCCCGGACTGGGCGTCCCGCCAGTGCCCGCCGATGCACACCTGCTTGGGGACCTGTTCGACGATCCGGGCTTCACGTTCTATGGTGGTCATAGACGGATCTCCTCTCGGGCGTGGTCGTTACCGCCGTCTGGCGGGTACGCTGCCCGGCACATGCCGCAGCTAACGACCACCCGGACGGGAGCGGATAATCCGTCGAAGGCAGCTCCGGCGCTGTGCTACAGTTTTTGATGACGGCACAGGGAGTGCCGAGGACAACCAAGCACTCGTAGCTCAACGGATAGAGCATCTGACTACGGATCAGAAGGTTGGGGGTTCGAGTCCCTCCGAGTGCGCGCACGTCAAAGGGCCACTCCTCATCGAGGAGTGGCCCTTGTGCTAACGCTCTTGCTCACAGCTCTCCCGCACCGCCTCGGCGAAGGCGTGAGCCACCGCGGCTATCCGCTCCCGGACCACGTGTGCGTACACCCGCAGGGCCACCGACGGGTCGGCGTGCCCGAGGCGAGCGGCGACCAGGTGCACGGGCACCCCGGCCAACAGCGTGGTCGCGTGGACGTGCCGCAGGCCACGCAGCCGTGCTGGCGGAAGCCGCTCAGTCAGCCCGGCCCCTGCGCCGGTTCGTTGTACCTGTGGATCAACTGCCTCATCAATGAGGACCCCGTGTCGGGGTGAATCGGCTCACCCTACGCCGTGGTGAACACATAGCCGTCGGGGTCGCCCTTCCACGCCTCTCCCAGGACCTCACATTCCCTGTCCTGTTCGACGCGGTGGCGACGGAGCACGGCCACTGTTTCAGCGCCGAAGCCCACCACCCGCGTTCTCTCGCTCTTGGTGGAGCTTTCCACTCGTCTGCCGTCGATGACGGAGACCGAACGGGCGATACGGATTTCCGCGGCGTCGAGGTCGACGTCCGACCAGCGCAGCCACAGCAGTTCCCCTCGCCGAGCACCCGTGTAGGCAGCCACGTGGAAGAACGCCCACAGCCGGTGGCTGCGTGCCGCCTCTTCCAGGAACACCTTCAGTTGGGCAGGTGTCCACACTTCCCCGGCTCAGGACGCTTCTTACGAGGGCGCTTGGCCCGTTCCACGGGGTTGCTGGAAAGGAACTGTTCGATCTCCACGGCGTCGCGGAACGCCTTGCGCAGCACGGCATGGACGTACTCGACCGTACACGGCGACAGTCCTTTACCGTCGCGCCCGCCACTTGCCGAAAGATCTCGGTAGACCTTGGTGAACGTGGACGGCCGCAGCGCCTGGACCTTCACCGATCCGATACGAGGAACGACGTACCGCTCAACAAGGAACCAGTACATCTGCAACGTCTTCGGCTTGATCTGCACAGAGTGCGTTTTCAACCACTCGGTCAGATAGCCGGTCACGGTCAGGTCAGAGCGTTCGATGTATTCGCCGCGTCGGGCTTTGATCCGCGCTTCGTCGCGGGCGGCTTTGGCTTCGTCTTCGGTGGCGAAGCCGCCGACCCACTTAGGTTTGCTCACCCCGGTTTCCGGGTTGGGAACGCGGATGCCGTAGGACCAGGTCTTGCCGCGTTTCATCTCACGCCGTCGCGGAGCTTGCCCATCAGGCCGCCTCCTGTTGGGTGAGGAGGCCGGAGACGTAGTCGTTCAGCGCCGAGAGCCGCCGATGCGCAGCGAGCGCACTTCTCCGGAGACAAGAAGTTCGTAGAGCTTGCTTCGGGAGATCGCCAGCACGCGCGCGGCTTCGGGAACGGTCAGAAGGATGCGTGGGGGTTGGTGATGCTGCCCTCTGTTCAGTTGCCGAAAGGGGGCCTGTCGTTGGGGCGGCTTGTGCCGCGTGGAGTGCTGCGCGGCGTTTGAGTGCTTCGCCGACGGCCCGCAGGAGGCGGTGTTCTCGGGGTGGCAGTCCGGGTCGGTGGGTTGGGCCAGTTTCCAGGCGATGCGATCGCCGTCGCCGAGGAAGTGCGGCGGGAAGGCTGCGGGGTGGGTGTTCTCTTGGTCGTTGATGGGGTTGGTGGGGTCGAGGTCGAGGGTGCGCAAGACCTAGGCCAGGCGGTCGGCTTTGTGGTTGGCCAGGGTTTTGCCGGACCATTTGCGTGAGACCAGGACGCGTCGGCCCGCATAGCCCAGGTGCTTGCGCCGGTGCGCCTTGGAGGTGCAAAACCCCGGGCGCAGTCCTGGTTTGGCTGCTTGGGGTTGGATGCCGTAGCGCAGCTAGTTCGCGCACCGCGGCGAGCACGGCTCATAGCGCAGCGCCTCCAGGAGGCGTTCGACGTGCTGTTCCTGCGCCACCGTTTCGACGGTGTGGCATTCGGCGATGTCCTTGGTCAGGTACTTGGCCAGGTACCTGATGCACCGGTCGGCGTCGGGTGATCCGGCAAGCACGCCTTTGGCGTCGACTTGGGGGCCGAAGCGGACACGTGCAAGGGCTGGGCGTGGGGGCGGCGTCGATCACCTCCACCGCCCACAACGGCAACCCGGTCTCCCGGCCCACCTCCGGCCGCTTGGTCTCGAAGTTCGTCACCGCCTCCACCCCCAACGCGAACGCCCCGTGCGGGAACACTGTCCCGAACTCCACCGGCAACGCACCCTGAATCGCCATCTAGCCGCACCTCTCCAGGACATCCACTCGATCACTTAGTCACTTGTTTGACTAAGTTAAGGTCAAGATAGCCCGCCCAACTCGACCAAACAAGTGGCTAAGCGATCGAGATTCCCTGGCCCCTACACAGCCGAGTAGGAGTCTTCCAGTTCATGCAGGTCACCGGGGAGAACTACTTCGGCGACGGCAAGCACCTCCCCCGAAGTGTCCACTATCCGCGCGAGGATCCCAAGCACGGGGGTTCCCTTTTCGAGCCCAAGGAGTTCATTCTCCTCATCGGTGGCTAGTCGTGCGCTGAGCCGCTCGAAGACCAGTGAAGGACGGAGTTGCTTGACACGCTGGATGTGTTCACGGGCACCGATGCTGATCGGGGCGAGGTCCCCGAGATCCGTTCCTTCTGCCACGTCCAGAGGAAACCACAGCGTCACCAACTCGCTCGGTTTGCCGTCGTCGAGCACCAGGCGTCGCCGCATGATCGCCGGAGCGTTCTCGGGCAGGCCGATCACCTCGGCGATGGTCGCGGGAATGGACATTCGTCCCGCACGGACGATCCGGTCGCTCTTGGAGTTCTCAGGAGCCTCAAAGGCACTCGCCCCGGCGCGCGAACGTTCGACAGCCTGGTGAGGAACACCCTTGACGAACGAACCGCGTCCGTGCTCGCGTTCGATCCACCCCTGCATGCTGAGGATCTGGAGAGCACGAACAACCGTAGACCGCCCCGCGCCGAATTCACGCACCAAACGCGTCTCGGAGGGCAGCTTCTCGCCTACCGGGTAGGTGCCGTCTTCGATCCGCTCTTGGAGCGTTCGGACAATCTGTACGTATTTAGGAGGCGTGAACTCCAGACCTGACATGTTGACCATCCGGTTGGTCCACTGCTCGTTTGGTCAAGTTTACCTGCGAAACTTGATCCAAGTTGATCTGACCCACTCGCGCTTATGACTCTGCGCCTCGACAAATGTTCAGAGGGCTTGCCAGTCCACCGCGCGTTCCACCATGTAGACTTTCAGACTGTCCGCAGTGGCCCCGCAGGTCGCACGCCGTTCCATATCGACCAAGGCGCGAGCGACCAGCACCGCATCATCACGTGCTGCTTTGTCACCAGACGACAGGACCGGAGAGACAACCTGGCGGACGTGGTAGCACGACGCTCCGTCGACTTCGTGCCACAAGCCCACGATGTAGGTCGCCCTGAGCCGTCGTAAGGCTATGGCTTTGGGCAAGGCGCACTGATAACGCCTGACCACACGTTCACCGTTCGACTGGGTGAACTCAGCCTCATAGGTGATGGACCGCCAGTCTTCAGCGACGACACGAACCCGTGCTTCCCCTGGACGCATTCATCCCCCCCTGACAACTCCGGTTTTAGCTCTGAGGCCCGTACCTGGTCACGACTGAGGAAGTTGGGCGATCCCCGTCACCGCAGCACGCCCTTCCCTCGACACACGGAGCAAGCGACGACGCGCATCAACGGCTTGCGGGTGGTGGACGAACGCACGACGACCAGTCGTCGAGGTCGGACGATTTTCCAGCCGCGGCCCCGCCAGGCCCGGCAGTGTTGCGGAGCGGAGGCAGTCACGGAATTGCTCCTCGGAGGACTGTGGTGACGTCCTTCCTCGAGGGACCTACGGGCATCACCACACCAGCAAACCCAGAAAGCAGCTCATTAACATGAGATGAACTCATGTACTCATGTACATGAGTTGCATGGGCAAGAGTGCCGTACCTATGTACATAAGTCAATCCTCCTGGGGGAGGAAAAGGGAACCACCGGTTAGTCCGTCGCAGGAATCCGGTAGTCGAGCACGAACTGATCAGCAGCCATGATCGTGTCGCAGACCTCTACCACGCGCCCTGTCGTGGTCACCGCGTTGCGGGTGAGGTGGATGACCGGAGAGCCGGGACTCAGTCTCAGCGCGCTCGCCTCCTGTTTGGTCGCGATACGCACTCGAATGGTCTCGGTGTACTCGGCGAACTCGTGCCCGTGGTCCTCTAGTCGGGCGTAGATACCGCCTCCACCCGGATTCTCCTCGAACAGTTCGGGGATGTCTCGAGCCACATCCCATGGCAGATACGACGTCGCTTCCTCAGCCGGGGTCCCGTCACTGAAGTACAGGCGGCGCCGGGCCAGCACCTTGGCCCCTTCCTCCACCCCCAAGCGGTCGGCGATCTCCCGTGGAGCAGGAACCGGACCGATCGAGAGCACCTGAACTGTAGGCTTCACTCCCGCCTGTTCAGTCTCCGCGATGTAGGCGGCCTTGCCGGCCCGCCGGTGCGAACGCCGAAAGCGATCCGAGGACTTGCGCGTCACCGGAGGACGCGACTTTACAAACGAGCCTTTGCCCTGGTAGGTCACCACCAGGCCAGCCGTGCGCAGTTCTGCGACGGCCTTGCGAACCGTTCCCGAGGAGACGCCGTAACGCTCCATCAGCGCCGCCTCGCTGGGAATCTCCTCGCCCGGAGCCAGACGGCCGGACTTGATCTGTTCCTCGATGTCGTCAGCGATCTGGAGGTACATCGGCTTCGCCGACCTTGCCCCTACTGTGCTCGCCATAGTCCTTGGGTACCTCCTATGCTCCTGTACATGGGTAACAGGACCAGAGAAGCCCCGTCAACGCCGCTGCATTCAGTGTCAGTTGCGGGAGCCGTCATCCGAGACGACGGGCGGTTTCTGGCCATCCGCCGCCGGGACAACGGAACGTGGGAACTTCCCGGCGGCGTCCTGGAACTGGATGAGACCCCCGAGGACGGCGTCGTCCGCGAAGTGCGGGAAGAGACCGGCATCCTGGTGAAAGTGGACCGCCTCACCGGCGTCTACAAGAACATGGCCCGCGGAATCGTCGCCCTGGTCTTCCGCTGCCACCCTGCCGGAGGCCGGGAACACCCCTCTTCGGAGTCGACCGCCGTCGCCTGGCTCACTCCCGAAGAAGTGAAAGAGCGGATGACCGAAGTTTACTCGGTCCGCCTCCTCGACGCCCTGGACAGCGACGCACCCCACGTCCGCACACACGACGGCAAACGCCTCCACCCAGCACGCTAGTCAGAGACTTCGCCTTCCGGCATTGACTGCCGAATTGGGCTATGTGGGGATCAAGGCGTTGGCGCTGCGCGCCGCCGCCCGGTCCGGAGCTACCCCCAAAGGGCTCTTGATTGGACCTGCCGTGGTAGGCAACCGTCCAATGGCCGTAGTCACCGAGCTGTGGTTTCTGGCGTCCTCGGTTCCCGTGGCACTCGATCGCGCGGCTCTGCCTGTCTGTGGCTGAGGACTCCGGCGCGGTCGAGCACCTTGGATCAAGGACCGTGGTTACCCGCCGCTGTGGTTGCCGAAATCCCGGGTGACGCAGGGCTGCCCCGATCCCGTAGCGTCGCTGCCCCCGTGCTGACACGGCTGCTAACAACGGCTCCGAATAGGGATGGACAGCTCTGGAATCACGGCACTCTCGGACAGGCTTCCACCCAGCTCAGAAGCCGTTTCCGGACCTCCACAGACATTCCGCACACGACTACGGATCAGAAGGTTGGGGGTTCAAGTCCCTCCGAGTGCGCCACCTGTGACTGAGGGCGAGCACCTGAGAGATGCCTGCCCTCAGTCGTCTGCTTCAAGGATCGCTTCAGCAATTGCTCCGGTCTGCTGAAGCCGGTTTCCATCCCATCACTCTTAGGCGTTTCTCTGGGTCGCTGTTCCCCGCGTCTTCACATCAAACATGGGTGTGTGCTTCCCATGCACCCCGTATCGATAGGGATTCGAGCCTGCGCGGCTGGTATCGCTGCGGCCTGGAGACAGCATGGGGACGCACCAACCAGTCGTGACGCCTCCGGAGTGATAACGGTGCTCACGGCATCGCCTCTTCAACCCCCTGGGGCCACCAGCTGTCGCCAGGCTGCGGTGATCAGTTGGGTTCGAGCCCTGATCAGATTTCTGGAAAACGGTCTAGAGTGTCTTGTGTGATGAAGCTGCCCACGCCTTTGATAACGAGGAGATAACGTCTCGTAAATCTGCAGGTCAGCTTCTGTGAGCCCCACGCACGTGGGGATGGACCGTGGTGCCCGGGCTGCGAGCAGCACCTCCCCCGGTGAGCCCCACGCACGTGGGGATGGACCTGCCAGCCGAACACCGCGGCCAGCTCCTTGTCCGTGAGCCCCACGCACGTGGGGATGGACCGCAGGTGAGGCAGCAAACGGGTCACGAGCACAAGTGAGCCCCACGCACGTGGGGATGGACCAGCGGGGCGCTGAGCGCGGCACACCAGCGGACCGGTGAGCCCCACGCACGTGGGGATGGACCGGTCTACCCGCACTTGGCTCAACGCCGAGAGTTGTGAGCCCCACGCACGTGGGGATGGACCGGCGGCGCGCTCGACTTCGGCCGAGGTGGCCTGAGTGAGCCCCACGCACGTGGGGATGGACCGTCATCGACCGGGAGCTCCCCGGTCCCCCCGCAGTGAGCCCCACGCACGTGGGGATGGACCGCGGCCCGCGCGTATGGCGACGCTCTGGCCAGGGTGAGCCCCACGCACGTGGGGATGGACCGCCATCCGCGGAACCGCCAGACGGTGGGGTCGCGTGAGCCCCACGCACGTGGGGATGGACCGAGTTACCCGAGACACACAAAGTGGGTGCTCCCGTGAGCCCCACGCACGTGGGGATGGACCGGGGTCGAAGCGGCGCGCCAAGGCAGTGGCCCGGTGAGCCCCACGCACGTGGGGATGGACCGCCGCGTCGACGTCGAGCCACCTCGACGAGCACGTGAGCCCCACGCACGTGGGGATGGACCTGGTCTGCTGCATCGGATGTCCTCTCAGGTGGGGTGAGCCCCACGCACGTGGGGATGGACCGGGCACTGTTTGGTCCTGTTCGCTCTACGCCCCGTGAGCCCCACGCACGTGGGGATGGACCCCAGCCGGTGCGGTGATCATGCCCGCCGAGGACGTGAGCCCCACGCACGTGGGGATGGACCGCCCGGGATGTTCGCATCATCGCCGACCGTGACGTGAGCCCCACGCACGTGGGGATGGACCGAGCTCACGGTCGTGCTGGATGCGGATACGCGGGTGAGCCCCACGCACGTGGGGATGGACCGTTTCCCCCCCACGCTGGCCACAGGCGACAGGTGAGCCCCACGCACGTGGGGATGGACCGGCACAGCGCCCGCCGCACCAGACAGCGGGCACGTGAGCCCCACGCACGTGGGGATGGACCGCTGGACGAGGTCACCCGCGCGGCGTTCGGCGCGTGAGCCCCACGCACGTGGGGATGGACCGCTCGTGCGGGCCAGTGACTCGGCGATTGCGTGGTGAGCCCCACGCACGTGGGGATGGACCGATCCGCCTCTACCCGGGGTCTGCGAATCTGGTGTGAGCCCCACGCACGTGGGGATGGACCGCGGCCGAGATTGCAGGCAGGCTCATCCGCAAAGTGAGCCCCACGCACGTGGGGATGGACCGCGAAGGGTCGCCGCAGAGGATGCAGGGAGCGGGTGAGCCCCACGCACGTGGGGATGGACCGCAGGCAGCACCCTGAGCGCCCCGGCCTCGAGAGTGAGCCCCACGCACGTGGGGATGGACCGTCCCCGGCGAGCTGGCGTACTACAGGGGGCGTCGTGAGCCCCACGCACGTGGGGATGGACCGTACATGCGGTATGCAACACTGGGGTTGCCCCTGTGAGCCCCACGCACGTGGGGATGGACCACGAGACGCCCGAGACCCGCCCCAACCGAACTCGTGAGCCCCACGCACGTGGGGATGGACCGGCGCAGATGCGCAAAAACGAACAGCGCGCCAAGTGAGCCCCACGCACGTGGGGATGGACCGGAGTCTGCGACCCGTACCGAGGTGCAGCGGCTGTGAGCCCCACGCACGTGGGGATGGACCGGGGGCGGCGCGCTGGGCGACGGTGGGGATCGCGTGAGCCCCACGCACGTGGGGATGGACCGCACAACCAGTGTTGCATACCGTACGCCACCTGGTGAGCCCCACGCACGTGGGGATGGACCGATTTCTTCACTGGGGATGGGTCGCTTAGTCATGTGAGCCCCACGCACGTGGGGATGGACCTTCAACGCGCGGACGACGACGACGGATGGTGGTGTGAGCCCCACGCACGTGGGGATGGACCGGCGACCAGGGCGCTGGCGACTGCTGCGGCTCCGTGAGCCCCACGCACGTGGGGATGGACCGCGGCCGTTCCACGCTGCGCTGCACAACACGCTGTGAGCCCCACGCACGTGGGGATGGACCGGCGTCGCGCACGGCCTCGCATTCGGGCATCTCGTGAGCCCCACGCACGTGGGGATGGACCGATTCGGGGTGGCGGACGGAGAACTCGCCAGTTGTGAGCCCCACGCACGTGGGGATGGACCGCACCAGCTTCCCCCCATTCCATGGCCATGACCGTGAGCCCCACGCACGTGGGGATGGACCGACCCACGGGCGGCCTCGTGTGTCCGTCGAGGAGTGAGCCCCACGCACGTGGGGATGGACCGTCGTGCGGTCACCGTCTCGGTCACGGAGGCCGGTGAGCCCCACGCACGTGGGGATGGACCGCGCTATCTGCGGAAACGCCGCACTCGGCCGGCGTGAGCCCCACGCACGTGGGGATGGACCGACGCCCACCGGTGTATCGCTGTGGCCAGCCAGGCCGCCACCGCGCCCGCATCCCGCCGCACCAACCACGAGCCACGGCCCGGCCCTCTCTTCGGCGCGGGCTTTCCGAAGCCGCGGCGGAGCCCGTCCGAGCCGGTGGGGTGGATTCGACGGGCAGGTTCTGTGTCTGCAGTCCGGTTCCGCGACCTGCAGACCCGGCACGAAACACACCGATTTGACGCTCAGGCCCCCAACTGGGGGAAGTTCGTGAACAGAGCGTTCAGCCCAGCCAACACGAGCGGGATGGCTGTGCCAGAGGCAGTCTGTGCAGCAGCCTTGTTCAGCACGTCACCGATCCAGCGCAGCATCACACCGATGCGGGTAGGCTCCGGTTCCTCTGCCTGCAGCACCTCATTGAGCGAGACAACTGCCTGGTCCAGTTCGGCTGCACTGCCCTGGTCCAGGTCGATGCTGTCACGCACCTGCTTGAGACTGTCAAGGAAGCCCCGTACCTGGTCGGTCATCTCGGAACGGTTGTCCTGGTTGAGCGTGTTGTTGTTGCCCTGGCTGACCTGGACACCGCTGGTGGCGCCGTTGAAGTTGATGTTGTAGGTCGTTCCTGCCTGCGGCTTGGACTCCTCGTACTTGGACACGTTCCCTCCGAAATTCTCCACGCACCGGCGGCCCTGTTCCGTCAGTTCCAGGGTTCCTTCTTCATTGGCAGGAGTGATGAGCCCGCGCTCACGCAGATCGTCTGCCACTCTGCCCAGTTCTTCAGCGCTGGCCTCCGAACCCTCGACATGGCGGTAGGTGAGAGGGACTTCCTGCAGAGTCGAGGCCCTCTCGTTCTCGTGCAGCCACCGCAGCAGCGAGCTGCGGAGAATCCGAGTCCGATAGCTGGGCTTGGTCCGGCGTTCACGGAGTTCGGTGGCTTGGACTCGGCCGGAGTCGGTGATGTCAAACATTGAGTACCGGCTGTTCATCGTGGGGAACAGCTTCACCAGGCCCTTGTCGGACAGCAGGTCCAAGGCCCGTTCGAACAGTGATTCCGCCGTCTCCTGATCCAGACCTTCCAAGCCCAGGGCCTGATCAGGGTTCTCAACGTGTGTGGGACGTCTGCTGGACTCGTCACAGAAGAGCAGCATGCGGTGTACCGCCAGATACAGGCTCCCGTTCGGATCGAGCTCGGCGCTGAAGCCACTGTTGCTGCCTGCCTCCGCGTTGACATCCACGCGTATACCCCCGTCCTTGTTCAGCTCCTTGGTCAACTCCCGGCGAAATTTCTCGATTTCACGCTTGTTCAGGAAACTCGACGCCAAGATAACCTCCTGTTACACATTGGTCGCAGCGGATAATTAGTGACCCTTGGTTTAAAAGTTACGCCAGTTCGTAGACAGTCGGTGACATAAGCGTGAGCCCCACGCACGTGGGGATGGACCGCGTCGCTGCCGAGAACGGTGTCCCCCTCGTCCGTGAGCCCCACGCACGTGGGGATGGACCGCCAACCGCAGCCGTAGGCGGAACGTGTACACGGGTGAGCCCCACGCACGTGGGGATGGACCGCTCTACCGCGACCTCGCACGGTTCCGCGAGGAGTGAGCCCCACGCACGTGGGGATGGACCGCTTATGGAAAACCAGCGCGCCAACCGCGACCGGTGAGCCCCACGCACGTGGGGATGGACCGCGCGTGCGGATAGCAGGCGAGTCAGCCTGTACGTGAGCCCCACGCACGTGGGGATGGACCGTTACAGGTCAGGGGATGTCTGACACCCCCTCTGTGAGCCCCACGCACGTGGGGATGGACCGTCCCGTCGTGGGGATCCCGGAGAAGCGAGGGGGTGAGCCCCACGCACGTGGGGATGGACCGCTGGATAACATCCAACTCGCTTCGCGGCCCAAGTGAGCCCCACGCACGTGGGGATGGACCGCGTTCTCGCAGTAGCAGCGCGGAGAACCCTCAGTGAGCCCCACGCACGTGGGGATGGACCGAGTGCTAGACACCTGAGTCCACGCAGACGGGGGTGAGCCCCACGCACGTGGGGATGGACCCGTGATGCGTTTCCGCAGTTCATCGGCGATTTCTGTGAGCCCCACGCACGTGGGGATGGACCTACGACATTGGCCCGCCGCCACCGGAGCGCCCAGTGAGCCCCACGCACGTGGGGATGGACCGGGCTCGCCATCGGTGTAGTCCAGCAGGGCGCGGTGAGCCCCACGCACGTGGGGATAGGCCGAGCTGGGACGAGGGCGGGAGAACAACAGTGCGGGTGGGCTGTCCTTTCCCGCTGTGCAGAGCTGGGTGGGGGAGAGGACGAGTCAGCAGACAGTGTGGAACGGGCGTACGCCCTCAGGCGCTCTTTCAACGCTGAAGGCCCAGGCTCGGGATGATCTCCCTGACCTGGGCCTTCGCTTGTGGAGCGGATGACGGGAATCGAACCCGCGTCTTCAGCTTGGGAAGCTGAGGTTCTACCATTGAACTACATCCGCACTGGTGGCGATCTCGCCTACGGCTAGGCTATCACGCTCGGCGAGTTCACCGATAAGAATAACCATCTCGGCGAAGCTTGCAAGGGGAGAGCTGCCCTGCCGAGGTAGGGAAAACACAAGGTAGATTCTTTACTGTGCTTCTCTCCGACCGTGACCTTAGAGCCGCCATCGAATCGGGGCGGGTCAAGCTAGACCCCTACGACCCTGAGCTTGTCCAGCCGTCGAGCATCGACGTGCGGCTGGACCGCTACTTCCGGGTGTTCGAGAACCACAAGTACCCCCACATCGACCCGGCGGTGGAGCAGCCGGGGCTGACCCGGCTGGTTGAACCGGAAGGGGATGAGCCGTTCATCCTGCACCCGGGCGAGTTTGTGCTGGCGTCCACTTACGAGATGGTGACGCTTCCCAACGACATCGCCAGCCGTTTGGAAGGCAAGAGCTCTTTGGGACGGCTGGGGCTGCTCACCCACTCCACGGCCGGGTTCATCGACCCGGGGTTCTCCGGGCACGTCACCCTTGAGCTGTCCAACGTGTCGACGCTGCCGATCAAGCTCTACCCCGGAATGCGCATCGGGCAGTTGTGCATGTTCCAACTGTCCTCGCCCGCGGAGAACCCCTACGGCTCTGAGGTGTGCGGGTCGCGCTACCAGGGGCAGCGTGGTCCCACCCCTTCGAGGTCCTACCTCAACTTCACGCGCACGAAGATCCGGGAGGGGGATCAGTAGCCCGGATACCCCGGGGGACCGTAGGGGCCATAGGGGCCGTAGCCCGGTGGGGGAAGCTGCTGGCGTTTGGGCCGCGTGGGCAGGATGTAGGCGGCGAGCAGGCCGCCGAGGAAGCCGAAGAGGTGCGCCTGCCACGAGATGCCTTGGCCTTGCGGTAGCACGCCGAAGATCAGCCCGCCGTAGAAGAGTACGGTGCAGATCATGATGACGATGTCGATCGTCTTGCGTTCCACGAAGCCGCGGAGCACCAGGTAGCCGAAGTAGCCGAAGATGAGGCCGCTCGCGCCGACGGTCAAGGAGTAGGGCACGGAGAGCAGCCACACGCCGATCCCGCTGACGACGGCGATGATGAGCGACGCCCACAGGAAGCGTCCCAGCCCGCTGAACGCCACCAGGGAGCCGAGGACGAGGAAGGGCACGGTGTTGGCGGTGAGGTGGGCGAGGTTGGCGTGCATGAACGGTGCGGTGAACACCGTCCACAGGTTGTCGGCGACCCAGGCGTGGATGCCGAACTGGCGGTCGAGTAGGCCGCCGAGGAGGAAGAAGTCGACGATCTCCAGGATCCACATCGCCGCGGCGAATACCGCGACGGTCAGGACTGCGCTGATCCGGGACTTGGTCATTCTTCGACTCTATTGAACCGGGTTTGCTGCGGGGAAGGGCAGGCTTTCGCGCCCGTAGCTGTCACGTTCTGTGATGTCCCGCATCCAGACAGTTGGTCACTGAGAGTTTCTGTCTGGTTGCGCAGACGAACTGTCAGGCCAAGAAATAGTGATCCAAATCACTCAAAAATGACCAGTGATGTAAATCACAAAATCTTGCTTTTTGGGCTCCCTATCCCCCCTTGCATGAGGGACTTTTCCGAACCCGCTTCTTAAACCTGTTGCTTCTCTGTGATCTTTCTAAGGGAAATCCCAGGTCAACGACTCTAAGGTGTCATAACCGTGCAAAACGGACGTGTGGTGTGTGAAGTGTAGGGCTTAGCGGTCACACCAGGCCCAGCAACTCAGCCCCGCGCGTTCCTCAGTGGCACGTCACAAGAGCCGAGGAGGGCACCACACAGAAGACGCCGTGCCAGACGAAGTCGACCGAAGGGAAACCGTGCCAGCTGTACGCGCGAACCACCTGTACAAGGTGTTCGGCAAACGAGCATCCCAAGCCGTCGCACTGTTGTCGGACGGGCGCCACCGCGACACGATCAAGGACCTGAACGTCACAGCCGCGGTCATCGACGTCTCCTTCGAAGTCCAGCCAGGTGAGATCTTCGTGGTCATGGGGCTTTCCGGGTCCGGGAAGTCCACGTTGATCCGCATGCTCAACGGGCTGCTGCCGCCGACTGCGGGGACAGTGGAGATCGACGGAACCGACATCACCACCCTGTCCCGGCGTGCCCTGCGCGCCCTGCGCGGCGAAAAGATCAGCATGGTCTTCCAGCACTTTGCGCTCCTCCCGCACCGCACTGTGCTGGAGAACGCCGCCTACGGGCTGGAAGTCCGCGGGGTGTCGCGTGCCGAGCGCCACGAACGCGCCGCGCACGCCCTCGACCTGGTCGGACTGGGCGACTGGAAGGACCACCTGCCCAACCAGCTTTCCGGTGGGATGCAACAGCGCGTCGGCTTGGCACGGGCGTTGACCGCCGACACCGACATCATCCTCATGGACGAGGCGTTCAGCGCCCTCGACCCGCTGATCCGCCGCGACATGCAGACCCAGCTCCTGCAACTCCAGGCGGAACTGGGGAAGACCATCGTCTTCATCACCCACGACCTGAACGAGGCGATGCGCCTCGGCAACCGCATCTGCGTGCTCCGCGACGGGCGTGTCGTCCAGATCGGCACCCCCGAGGAGATCCTCAACCACCCGGCCGACGACTACGTGGCCCGGTTCACCGAGGACGTGGACCGCAGCCGCGTGCTCACCGCGGCCTCCGTCATGGAGCCCGCTCCCAAGGCCGAGGCTGCCGACTGGGAGCGCGTGGCACCGGACGCCCCCGTCGTCGAACTGTTCCAGCGGGTGGCTGCCTGCGACAGCCCGCTCGCCGTGGTCGACAAGGAAGACCGAGTCATCGGCGCGGTGTCGCCCACCACGATCCTGTCCGCGCTCGCGATGCCGAAGGAGGCGAGCAGCGCTGTGCCCAGCCTGGCGAACGGTACTCGACGTGAAGGGGCTGCCAAGTGAGCTGGCTTTCGCCCTTCCCACCCCGGATTCCGCTCGGTGAGGGCTTCGAAGCATTCAACACGTGGCTCAAAGACCACTTCGGTGGGCTGTTCGACGTCATCGGCACCGTCATCAACTGGGCGGTCACCACGCTCCGGGACTTCCTCACCGAACCCCAGGCCGCCCAGTTGACGGCGATCGCCGCCGCCATCCTGGCGGTGCTCCTCGTGCGGGCGCGTCCCATCCCGGTGCTCGTCATCGTCGGCAGCACCATTGCCCTGTACGTGGGGCAGGCGACGTTCGAGCTGGGCAACACGCTCGTCAACCATTCACCGCCGCAGCTCTTCCTGTGGGCGATGCACCTGTTCGGCCAGGAGAAAGTGGAATCCAACCTGGTCATCGGGATCGTTGCTCTCATCGCCCTCGTCGTGGTCGCCGCCGTCTACCGGATCCGGCTGCCGTTGGTTGCTGCCGTTGCTGGCGGCTGGCTGGCGGTGATCCTGTGCGGCTGGCTGCTGTTCGGCGCGATCCCCGAGGTGATCGGCCAGCCCACAGCCATCCTCATGATGCTGCTGCTCAGCACCCTGGCGTGGGTGGTGGCGGGCTGGAAGCTCGGCGTGTTCTCCCTGGTGGCGCTCACGCTCGTGATCAGCATCGAGCAGTGGAGCAACGCCATGTCGACCCTGGCCCTGGTGCTGGTGGCCAGCCTCATCGCGGTAGTCATCGCCATCCCCATCGGGATCGTGGCCGCCTACAGCACCGTGGTCAGCCGCATCGTCAAACCGGTGTTGGACCTCATGCAGACGATGCCGGCCTTCGTCTACCTGATCCCGGCGATCTTCTTCTTCTCGCTCGGCGCTGTCCCCGGGGTTGTGGCCACCGTGGTGTTTGCCATGCCTCCTGGGGTGCGCCTCACCGAGCTGGGCATCCGGCAGATCGATAAAGAGGTCGTGGAAGCGGGTGAAGCATTCGGCGCCTCCCCCTTCAAGATCCTCACCGGGATCCAGTTGCCGCTGGCACTGTCCACGATCATGGCGGGCGTCAACCAGGTGATCATGCTCGGCCTGTCCATGGTCGTCATCGCCGGCATGGTCGGCGCTGGAGGACTCGGCAACCAGGTCTACCAAGGCATTTCCCGCAACGACGGCGCGCTCGGTTTCGAAGGCGGTATCGCCGTCGTCATCCTCGCAATCTTCCTGGACCGGCTCACCGCGGCGATCACCCGCCGCTCGCCGCAGGCTCGCGCCGAGCGCGCCGCGGCCTGACCGGACCACACAGACCGCGCCGTCGCTCCCGAACGCGCGGCGGCCCACGCTTCCTTCCCGCACGGAAGCGTGCAGCACGAGTAGAAGGGAACCACGACGTGAAACCCACCAAGCGCACCCGGCGCTTCGCCACGGTTGCTGCTGGACTTACTTCATTGGTCCTGCTGGCCACTGCCTGCGGAGGAGACGGGGGTAGCGGCCTGGCGGGCGGAGACGAAGCTTCGGGGCACGACGGCAAACAGATTGAGATCGCCCTCATCCCGTGGGAAGAAGCCATCGCTACCACCCACATGTGGAAGGTGATCCTCGAAGAACTCGACTACGAGGTGACGATCACCGAGGTCGACGTGGCGCCCATGTACCAGGGGGTGGCCAACGGCGACATCGACATGTTCCTGGACACGTGGCTTCCTCTCACCCACGGCGACTACTGGGAGGAGTACGGCGAGCAGGTGGAGGACCTCGGCGCCTGGTACGACAACGCGGTGCTGACCCTCACCGTCCCCTCGTATGTGGACGAGGTGGACTCCATCGCCGACCTGGCCGACCACGCCGACCTGTTCGGCGGCCGGATCGTCGGTATCGAATCCGGGTCGGGCCTGGTGCGTACCACTAAGGAAGAGGCGATCCCCACCTACGGCCTGGACGACTACGAGCTGATCGAGTCCTCGACCGCGGCGATGCTCGCCGAGCTGGACTCGGCGATCTCCGACGAGGAGCCGATCGTGGTCACCTTGTGGCGGCCGCACATCGCCTACGCCCAGTACGACCTGAAGGACCTGGAGGACCCTGAAGGCGCGATGGGCGGCGCGGAGGAGATCCACGCTGTGGGCCGCAAGGGCTTCAGCGAGGACTTCCCCGAGCTCGCCGAGTGGCTCCGCAACTTCGAGCTCAGCGACGAAGAGTTGAGCTCCTTGGAACAGGCCGTGCTCGCTGACCACGAGGACGACCCGGAGGCGGGGGCCCGCGAGTGGCTGACCGCCAACCCCGAGTTCCTCGAGCGCACCCTGGGTGACGCGGCGAAGGACCTCTCCTTCTGATCCGGCGCGCCGACACCGGCGGTGGGGTTGTCCCAGTACAGGGATGACCCCACCGGGGCGGCTGGGCAGGCGTTTAGGCGCCCGCGGTGATCGACCGGTCCCGGGGCGGGATGCCCGCGGTGTTCATGAACGCTTCCACTTTGGCCGGTGAGGTCGCGGCGGTGAGCGGCAGGTACGGGCGGCCGGCCCGACGGCCTTCCACCGACGGGAAGATCTTGGGCCGTCCCGTGGGGTCGCACAGGCCCAGCGACCGGATACGGCCAGGAAGCAGATAGTAGGAACCGATCTCCGAGAACGGGATGCGCACCACGTAGCGGCCGCGTATGTAGCAGAACTCCTGGCCGTCGATCTCCAAGACCGGGGTTTGGGCGCGCAGGCCGTGCCAGACCAGGGCCAGACCGGCGCCGATGGTGAGCACGCCTAGCACCACACTGGCCCAGTGGGACGGATCAAGCGCGATGATGACCCCGCCGAGCGCTACCACGGCCGCTCCGCCCCACAGTTCGACGTATTTGTGCACCAAGGGGCAGGTGAGGCGAACCTTCTGGGTCACGGACATGCCTCTTTCACAGTTGTCTGGATCTCGCGACGAGCCACGGGAGAACCCGCCGTCCCAGTGACCGGCGTGGAGCTGTCAACCGAAGCCACCCATGGTGAGTGGGGCATCTGTCGCGGGAGAGAAGCGATGACTATCGCTGAAGGAACCATATCGTTCCCTGGCGTCCGTTAGGTGCCGAATCCTCACCTCAGCGGCGTGCTCATGGCCGCTTTCCGCTCCGAAGCTGAAGGAGTTCCATGGGAAGGCCAAGGACAGGTATTGGGAGCAGAGGTCGGCGGGAATGACCGGCATGACGAGTGCCCGACGTGGAGGAGACGGACAGGCCATGGCCCGCCTCAGCATTGACTTCGGTGACCACGCAACTGCTATCGCGGCGGCGGTGCGCGCCCGGCGCGAAGAGCTGGGGTGTGGTCAGCTCGAGTTCGCCCAGCAGACCCCGAAGATTCCCTTGCGGCTGCTGCAGGACGTGGAGCGCGGCCGGAGGACCAAGTACAGCAGGGACGTGTGCGCCAAGCTGGAGTTCAAGCTGGGGTGGACGCGTGGGTCGATTGAGCGGATGGCTGCGGGCGGGCTGCCTGAGGAGGTCAACGACCTCATCTCGGTGGTGCGGGACGAGGACCAGGGCACGGAGACGCGGCGCTATCTGATCGGCAACGAGGAGCTGTTGCAGCGCATCTACGTCGACTTGCAGGCGACGACCGCGGACATGCCGGAGGAGGAGGCGCGTGCGCTTGTGGAGCAGGCTTTGGAGAGTGCGCGGACCCAGGCGCTCCTCGTCGTCCACCGGGAGAAGCGAAAACGGATGAGCCGCAACCGCGCAGCCCGGTGAATGCTGCGGACAGATCACCGCGGAGGTGAGCGGAAGAGCAGGTCCGGTAAGGTAAGGAAACTTTCCTCGCATATCGTTGCGGGGTAGTGCAAGAATAGTGACACAACGTCGTGTGGTGGCCGCTGGGGATCGGGAGGAGCACGCGGAAACCCTGAACTCCTTGGGCGGCCGCCGTGTCCGCACCGTGTTCACGAGGGATCACAATGCCGCAGCCATCCCACAGCCGCTCCCGGGCCGGACCTCGAACGCCGCGACTGTCGCTCACCTACAGCCCACTCCCACCGCACGTACCTTTCTTGTTGACCCGGCACCGGTACGGGACACTCCTCACCATTCGCGAATCATCCACGTACGCCGAGCTGATCGACGCAGGGCTGCGGCAGATGCAGCCGAAACTGCGGGATCTCGTCTTCACGGCCCTGGGCATGGGTGACCCGCACGCTCCCGGCGGCGTCCAGTTCCGGGGGGACCCGAACGAGAAGATGGACTGGGACTTCATTTACCGCCTGGAGGAAGCGGGACGTATCCTGCCGTGGCCGCACAAGAACTCCACGGCACGTTCCTGAGCCTGGGCGGCGTACCCCGTCGGTTCAAAGAGGCATCACCGGCCTGGCATCGGGAGCCGGAGAGCGCCCCTGCGGGCGCCCCAGCGGGTGTGGCCCGCGCCCCGGCTCCCCTCCCCAAGGACCCCTCTTTCCCCGCACGCTGCAGGTTCGCGGATGCCGGGCTGCGCCAGGCATCCGGGAGGAATCGTGGCGTTCTCGACGAAGCGCGGAACCCGGTCGGGGACGGACGTTACGCTGACGGCATGGAACGCGTGTTGGTGATCAAGGCGACCGCCGGCGAGGACGCTCCGGAACGCTGCAACCAGGCGTTCACGGTCGCGGCAGCGGCGGTGGCGAGCGGGGTGCGGGTGTCGCTGTGGCTGACGGGGGAGGCGAGTTGGCTAGCGGTTCCCGGGCGAGCTGAACAGTTCTCTTTGCCGCACGCGACGCCGCTCAACGAGCTGCTCGACGTCGTGCTTTCAAGCGGCCAGGTCACCGTGTGCAGCCAGTGTGCGGCGCGGCGTTCGCTGACCGAAGAGGACCTGATCGAGGGCGTGCGGATCGCGGGCGCTCCCACTTTTGTGGAAGAAGTCATGGCAGAGGGAGCCCAAGCCCTGGTCTATTAAAAAGGTGTGCTCCTCTCCCGAGCGGCGTGGTACCGGGTGCCACTCGAGACAGGAGCTGTGGAGAGAGGCCGGGGCCGCCCTTGGGGCGGCCCCGGTGTGGTTCACCTCAACGTGGGTCCGGGTCAGGAGCAGGTGGCTCCGTTGAGGGTGAACTGGGAGGGCGGGGAGACGTTGCCGGTCTTGTCAGCAACGAAGCCCAGTTCCACGCTCTGGCCCGGCTGGAGCGTGGAGTTCCAGGCAGGAGCGCGGACGGTGATCTGCGAGCCGCTCTGGCTCCACTCGCCGTTCCAGCCGTTGGAGATGTTCACACCCGAGAAGCTGAACTGCAGGGTCCAGTTGTTGATGGGCGAGGATCCGGTGTTGGAGACGGTGATCGCCCCCTGCATACCGTGACCCCAGTCATTGACCACGGTGTAGTTCACCGCGCAGGTGCCGTCACCGGGGCCGCCCGGTTCACCCGGACCGCCAGGACCGCCCGGCTCACCCGGACCGCCAGGACCGCCCGGCTCACCCGGACCGCCGCCGGAGGAGTCGCCGCCGAGAGCCTCGTAGACCGCGTACCAGGCGGGCTTGCGGTTGTACTGGCCGTCGTAGAGCAGCGGAGCACCTTCACCCGGGAAGGTGTAGGGCACCCAGGAGCGCTCGTCGTCGATACCCCAGACGGTGATACCGATGCAGCGGGTCACCGCGAGGCAGGCGTTGACCACGGCCTCGTAGTCGCGGGCCTGCTGCTGGAGCTTGTACTGGTCGGCCGGCATCTGCATGCGGATGTCCAGCTCGGTGATGGCCACGTCCAGGCCGAGGTCAGCGAACCGCTGGATGTTCTGCTGGAACGTGGACGGCACCTGGCCGACGATCAGGTGGGACTGGATACCGATACCGTGGATCGGCACACCGTCGCGGAGCAGGTCGACCACCAGGTTGTAGAGGCCGTTGCTCTTAGCGTTGATGCCTTCGATGTTGTAGTCGTTGATGTACAGCTTGGCGTCGGGGTCGACCTCGTGCGCCTTGCGGAACGCGTGGGCGATGTAGTCGCGACCCATGCCGCGGTACCAGATCGAGTCGCGGAGCGTACCGTCCTCGTTGAACGCTTCGTTGACCACGTCCCAGGCGTAGACGTCACCCCGGTAGCGTCCGGCCACCACCTCGATGTGGTTCTCCATGATGGACCGGAGCTGGCTGCCGGAGAAGCCGCCGTTGTTCAGCCAGGACGGCAGCTGGCTGTGCCAGACCAGGGTGTGGCCGCGCACAATCTGGTTGTTGGCCTTGGCGAAGTTGATGATGTTGTCGGCCTGGCTCCAGTTGTACTGGCCCCGCTGCGGCTCCAGCGACTCCCACTTCATCTCGTTTTCGTGGGTGATGGCGCTGAACTGGGTAGCCGCGATGTTGCGGTACTGGGCGTCACTGTTGAGCGGGCTGTAGGCGATAGCCGTACCGAAGTGGCGGCCGCCGTTCTGGGCAGCCAGTTCCCGCAGGGTCGACTCGGCCTGTGCCGGGGCGGCCGTGACCAGCAGGCCGGCGGCAGTCAGCGCCGAGGTGAGGAGGAGGCTGAGCGAGCGTCTGGCTCGCCGCGAAGGACGGTGACGGGTTTCCGTCATCGACTTTTCCTTTCGCGCGACGGATGTTCTTTTGTGGCGCGACCGACGTGCCCCCTCAGCCTGTCGGTCAGACCGCACGTTCGGGAGCGCTCCCACGTGCGACCGGTGACAAATCTAACACGTTACGTATCGGAGTGGAAGATCGTCTTTATAAAACCCATACGGACAGCCGTTACTCAAACCTCGAGCAGGACAGTGAACGGGCCCTCGTTGGTCAACGCCACCGACATCCGCGCACCGAACACACCCGTCTCCACTCGGGCGCCCAAAGCACGCAACTCTTCGACGACCTGGTCCACCAGAGGCTCCGCCACCGGTCCCGGTGCCGCAGCGTGCCACGTGGGACGGCGCCCTTTGCGGGCGTCGCCGTACAACGTGAACTGGCTGACCACCAACAGCGGCGCGCCCACGTCAGAACACGACTTCTCGTCCTCCAAAATCCGCAGCGTCCACAGCTTCCGCGCCAGCTTGGCAGCCTCGGCAGGCCCGTCCGTGTGGGTCACCCCTACCAGCGCCAGCAGACCTGGCTCGTCAATCGCCCCCACAACCTTCCCGTCGACCGTCACCGAGGCATGGCTGACCCGCTGCACGACCGCGCGCATGACACTGCTCCTCTCAGATCAGGGTCCGGAACTGCCGAGTGTTGGAGATGACCCCGGACAGGGTCAGCGTGAACACCTTGATGGAGTCGGCAAAATCCTCCAGACCCCAGTCTGCCGGCCCGCGATACCAGGACAGTCCCTGACCGGATGCCTCTTCTGCTCCGGCAGCCGCCAAAATCCGCGCCCACTGTTCCACGTTGTCGAAGATGATCGCGTACGGCAGGTAGCGGGAGAACACGTGGACGCGCCGATCCGGCGGAATATCGTCCACCTGGGCCCGCAGCAGGTACGCGCGGAACCCCACGACGTGCGCGAACACAGCGCTGCCCAGTTTGGTCTTCGCGGGCACGTACTGGGCGCCGACCGTCACCGCGGCCCCCGCGATGACCAGCGCAAGCCCGGTGAACGCCGCGTTCGTGAAGATCGCCAGCATCACGGTGACCACTACGCCCAGCAGTGCCAGGAAGATGCCCACTGTCGTCCACTGGTTGCGCTCCCGATTGGGGCGGCGCGCAAACCACTTCAACCGCACCATGTCCCGGTACAGTTCCTCGCGCACGTCAGCTAACTGCTGGGCGAACTCCTCGCCCAGCTCGGAGAGCCGGGTCTGCGGGCCCTTCGGGAACAGCGCGTCCAATAGAAGGCGCTCATACGGCAGCAGCGTCTCCTCACCGCGCTGACCGGTCCGGGTGAGCAGCCAGTCCACCGAGGCGTAGCGTTCATGCGGCAGCTCCTCGATCCGCAGATAGCCGCGCACCGCTAAATCCACCACGGTCGCAGTGATGTCCACGACGTCTGCCTGCTCGTCGATCAGCGTGCCGATCTGCCCGGGGTGGACGTTGTCCGGGGGATGGAACTGCAGGCTGCCGCCCACCCCCGGCTCTACGGGGGCGTGGTCGGCTTTCCGCGCCTCCGACCGCAGCGCCCGCTCGTCTCGGCCACGGACCCAGATCAGCAGCACCAGGCCGCCGACCAGCACCACGAGCAGCAGCCCGAACACCCCCGCGGTCACCGGGGTGATCGCGAACGCTGAGGTGAGCGACCAGGAGCGGGACAGGATCAACGTGCTCTCCGCGGTGCCCTGCGGATAGCTCACCACGATGTCGAACGTCTGGCCCGGCTCCAGGTCGGTTTGGAGGAAACGGGCGACGAGCGCTTGAGGGCCGCCCATATCCGACGACGTGCAGTAGATGGAACTGAGCGGCTCCCCGGCCGCGCACGACAGCGCCTGCGGCGGGCTGGGCGCGTCCACCACCACCGTCGTTTCTTCCACGAACTCGCTGTAGCCGCCGATCGCGGTCCACTCCAGCTCCAACCGGTCGCCGACCTCGCTGACCGTGCCGAGCACCTGATAGTCGAGGATGACGACGGAGGCGCCCCCGGTGGCGAGCACCGCATCCATGGTGGTGTCGTCTTCAGTGACGGTGACCTCGACCGGGTCGCCTGCCCCGGTGTGCGCACTCAACCCGCTGATCTCGTACCGCCGGTCGTGGTCGGTGTCGTAGGGCTCCTGCAGCAGGAAAGTCCGAGTGAACTCGGCGGGACTCTCCCCGCCGAACGTGATGCGTTCCTGCGCGTGCAGAATCCCCTGCTCGTCCAACCGCAGCGAGATCGTGTTGACGATCTGCCCGGCAGCAGGCTCCCCTTGCTGGATGGTGTGGGTCTGCGGGTCGTGAGGAGCCGATGCTGGGACCGGGCCCCCGAGCAGCGCCCCCGTCGACACCACGGCAGCGAGGCTGAGCAGAGCCGTTCCCCTCATCGTCTACCTCACCTGTTCTTCCCCGCACACCACACACGGTGAGCCTATCGAGCGCGTCCAGCGGATCTGCGAGAAAGATGGCCGGGCAGAAGTATCGCCCTATTCGTCCTTGCATAATCAAAAAGTGACCTAAGACGGGCCGACAGTGGGGAACAAGCGGGTGCGAGGACGGAACAGCACAGCGGCACCAGCCAGGAAACGGAATTTCGGCAGCGAGTACCTGCTGCCTGCCTACACAGCACGCGCCGGGCCACGCCCCCTGGGGATCGGGGTGTCGATCTCCCTGTTCATGGGCTTGGCGTCCGTCGCCTTGGCAGGTTTCGTGCTCGTGGCCTCCTTCCTGGAGTCGGGCACCAGGCCGCTGGCGGGCACCGCGCCCCCGCCCGCCGACTCCGGTCCCGCGCCCCCTGAGGGAGCTCTGGCCCGGGACATCCTGACCACCAACCCGCTCTACTTGAGCGGGGAGCTGCGGCCGGTGACCTGCCCTGCCCCGGAGCTCGACCCTGCCGACCCGGAATCCGTGGAGAACTTCCTCCACGAGGTCACCGACTGCCTTGATGAAGCGTGGGGCACCCACCTGAGCGCCGCAGGACTAGAGTTCGAACCCCCCAACCGGATCTATTGGTACACCTCGGGGCAGAGCCCGTGCGGGACCTATCCCGCGGAGGGGACGTCCGCGTTCTACTGCCACGCAAATAAAGGACTGTACCTCGGGGTGGAAGACATCGTGGCCGATTCCGGACACAGCGACCAGGCCGTGGCGTACACGTTCCTGCTCGGCCACGAGTACGGCCACCACGTGCAGGGGGAGACCGGCATCCTCACCCAGTACCAGGCGATGCGGAGCGGCAGCGACGGCAAAGAGAACCGCGACGCGTGGAGCCGGCGCAGCGAGCTCCAAGCCAACTGTCTGAGCGGGGTGTTCCTCGGCGCGGTAGAGAACAGTTTTCCCGTGGGCACAACGGAACGCGAAGAGGTGCTGCGGGACGTCGCGCTTCGCGCTGACCGGGGGGATATCCACACCCACGGCAGTCCTGACAACGGTCAACTGTGGACCAAGCACGGCATGGACCGCAAAGACCCCGCCGCATGCAACACGTGGGAGGCGAGGGAGGAACTGGTCGACTGACCAGGAAGCCGGTGGACGAGTCACGCTGGGACGGGGAGTGGGAAGACAGGCAGACCGCGGAGAGCCACAACCGCGCCTGGGGCCCCTTCGCCGCGGTGGGGGCGGCGGTCCTCGCCTTGGCGCTCCTGCTGGGCCACAGCACCGGGGCGTTCGACGTGCTGCGGCCAGATCACGACGCCGCCGAACCGGAACCGCAGGACGCCCCCGATGACACCCGTCCAAGGCCCGACAGCAGCCTGCTCACAGAGTTCCCTGAAGAGAGCGTGCTCTTCCAGAACCCGCTCTACGCCACTGGGCGGCTGGCCTCCCCGCCCTGCCCCGCCCCGGAGCTTGACGTCCACGACGCCGACTCCATGGAGCACTTCCTGCACACGCTCACCGACTGCCTCGACCAGGCGTGGACGGTCCAGTTCGCGAAAGCCGGACTGGACTTCGAACCCCCGGAACGGGTCTTCTGGCGGAAACCCGGCAGCAGCCCGTGCCGCGACTACCCGTCAGCCGCGGGCGGCTTTTACTGCAGAGCGAACAAGAGCATCTACCTGGGGGTGCGGGACATCGCGGCTAAATGGAAGTACAGCCCGGAGAGCGTCGTCTACGCCTCGCTCCTCGCCCACGAGTACGGGCACCACGTGCAGGGAGAAGCGGGGATCCTGGAGTACTACCACGAGCAGCGCCGTCAAGAAAGCGACCCCGCCCAGCAGAGCTTCTGGACCCGCCGCAGCGAACTGCAAGCCAACTGTCTGGCCGGGGTCTTCCTCGGATCAGTGCAGGTCACCTATCCCATCGGGGACAGCGAATACGAGACGCTTCTCGAAGACGCCGCGAACACTGCGGACCGGGAGGGCAGCAGCGCCGCGGAACGCACCCACGGGTCTGCACACAACAGCGCGCTCTGGCTGGAGCGAGGGCTCAGCCACCAGACCCCCGGCTCCTGCAACACGTGGACAGCCGACGAGAGCCTGCTCGAATAGGCGGATTACCAGGGACCGTAGGGGCCGTCGCTGCCGGAGCGGCCGATCTGCCGGACCGCGGGCCGCACGTCGATCAGGAAGATGAGGGAAACGGCCAGCGCCAGGATCGTCAGGAACACGAACATGCCCGCTACCGCGGCCAGCGAGACCAGTGTGCTCGCACTGAGCAGACCCACCCACAGCCCTTTGGTCTGCTTGTCCATCGCGGGGAACGCAGGTGCGGGGGTGCGGGCCGCCTCGATCAGCGCGTACAGCGACACCACGAAGATCGCCAGATGGAAGACCTGGAACAGCAGATCGAAAAAGCCAATGGCGTACACGCGAGCACCCGACCTCTGCTTCGAAGAACCTTGCCTTCAGAGTAAACGTACGACGGCCGCGAAACGTGCCCGGACAGCACGGCCTGTTACAGAGGCAGATGCCACAGTGTTAGGGTCACCGCCATGAGGGAAGCCGACCCGCTCAACACCGCCGCCGTGGCCCTGCGGGACAGTTTCACCGGGTTCAACAGCCGGGAAACCCGCGCCAACACCTCGGGCTGGTTCTCGTTGGGCACCACCGCCATGGCGCCGAGGGGGATTGCCGCCTTGCCTGCCGCGCCGAACCGCACCAATGCCGTCGCCAGCTCGCGGGGCGAGTGGTAGCGGCGGGCATGGTCGTCCGCGCACATTTCGATGAGGAGCGCCACCGCGTTGTAGCAGCGTTCCATCAGCCGGATCTTCGGGAAGGCGCGTTTCAGCGAAGAAAACGGGAGGAGGACAAGGTCGTGGCGTTGCCGCAGGTGGGCGTGCTCGTGGGCGAGGACTGCGGCAAGCTCTCGGCGGTCCAGTACTTCCAGGGCTCCCGCGCTGATGACGATCTGCGGGTTCAGCACGCCGGGCAGGCAGTAGGCCGCCGCTGCGGGATGGTCGAGCACCCGCGCCCCGGGAATCTCCGGGTGGTCGCGGGCGACCAGGGCGAGAAGTGCCCGATGGCGGCGGCGGGTCCGCACGACCTGGATGAAGGAGACCGCCAGCCCCCAGAGGAGCACGGTGGTCAGGCCGACCGCGGCGACGATTGCTGCCACGCGGGTTGCAGCGAAGTGCCCCTCAGCCAGAACCCCCAGTTGGAGGCCGTTCGCGGCAGCATCCTCGGCGAGGGCGGCCAGACCGAGAAGAATTCCCTGCCCGTAGGGGGCGAGGCCGAACGCTAGCAGGGCGCCAATGGTGGATATCCCCCACGCCAGCCCCAGCGCCTGCCAGGCGACCACAGCGACATGCGGGCCTCGGGAAGGCCACTGGGCACGCAGCAGGTGGTGGGCGGCGAGAAGGCAGCCGCCTGCGATCAACGTGAGCAGTGCGGCAACGACCATTCAGCTACATCCTTGATCTGTCGCTCTCCCCGTGCTCCCCGTGGTTCTCCAAGAGGAGGCGGCGGAGCACTTCGGCTTCCTGCCCGCTCATCGAGCGGACGAAGGCCGCCAAAGCGGCATCGCGGTCACCAGTCTGGCCGAGCGCGTCAAGCATCAGCTCCGAGATGTAGGTCTCTCGGCTGGCTGCCGGGCGATACCGCCACGCACGTCCGTCGCGGTGCCGACGTACGACTCCTTTTTTGGCGAGCCGGTCAAGCACGGTCATGACCGTGGTGTGGGCGAGGTCGCGGTCTGCAAGAGCACGACCTACTTCCCGAACCGTCATGGGCTCGGTTTGTTCCCACAGTACATCCATCACCGCGCGTTCAAGGTCGCCGAGCCTGGTCTTCATAGAAGTCAGTTTACTGTTGGTAGTACTACACCGTGTAGGAGGGAAGGGTTCCGCTCTCCGGCAGGCACTGCACGCCATGGCCTGGAGCGCAATCGGTGACGAGACGCGGGGCCGTGGGGTCGAACCTGGTGGCGCAGAGCGCCCTGCGCCGGGACGCTAGCGGACTGGTCCAGAGCGCATGAAACGGAAGCGCCCCGGGGCGGTGACGGGGCGCTTCCTCCAAGAAGGTCCGCAAGAGCTACGGCTTCGCCTCGTACTTAGGGGTGCCGCGCAGGCCCAAGCCGAGCAGGATGCGGCCGAAAGCGGGCGAGACCCGCTCTTCCAGGAAGCGGGCCACCGTGTAGTAGATCCCGGCGACGACCACGGTGACGAGCTCGGTGAGTACTTCCTCCGGCAGCTTGATCCCGAGATGGGTGGCAGCGAAGGTGGTGAGGGCCCCGACGATCAACGGCACGGTGGTGCGGACGATGGATGTGAGCATGGACGACCTCCCGGCCGACGGGCTGACAACGAAGGTGCGGGCAAGGGGAGGGGTCGGGGAGCAGACTTAGGCGGTGCAGGAGCGAAGCAGGGCGGCTCAGCGCAGCCAGACGTGTCCTTTGAACGTGGCGCGCCGAATAGTGAAGGGCTGTTCCCCGACGTTGTAGACGCGCAAGTCCATGGTGCGTCCGGAGCCGAGACGGTTGACGACCGGGAACACGGGGAACGACCGGCCTTCAGTGCCGATGCCTTCTGCGATCGGGTGCAGCGAGTACTTCTTGGTCGCCCGTTCCCAGTCGGCCATGTGCACTTGGACGTCTTCGCCTTCCGCCAATCCTTCAATATCCAGCCAGAGCGCACCGTTGAGATCGCAGGGCTTGGAGATGACGGCGAGGCCGTCCTTGTGCGCGGTCTTGGCAGTGTCCGTCCACACGGTGTCCCAGCGCAGTGAGACGTATTGCTTGGGTGGGACGACGACCTCCTTGGTCTGCGCGATGTTGAGGTAGTGCGGCACCTCGTCCTCCTCGGTGTCGGTGGTTCCCCAGCGTGCTGGCTTACTGAAGACCCCGTCCCGGACCATCCGGTAGAGCGTGTCACCGGGACAGGACGTGCTGATGAAGTCGCGGTGGCCTTTGACCGTCCCGGCGATGGACATCGCCGGTTCCATGAGCCATTCGCGGAGCTGCCGGACCGCGTTGATCTGGGCGTCGGTGATCGTGTCGGAGGGCCCGCACATGAGCGTCACCGAGTAGTAGGTCGCGTTGCCGCCCGGCTGGGCGGCCTGGGATTTGTACAGTCCGCGGCCTTCGAACACGTAGCCGTGCGGGCATGCTCCGAAGCTGTTGCCCGTGAAGTAGACAGTTCCGGCGCGCCGGGCCAGCCAGGTGGCGTTCGGGGTGCGGACGCACCACACACGCCCCGTATACGGTTCTTCGGCGATGGTGAGGCCCGGTGTCGCAGCTTTGGGGGCGAAGTCCTGGGCCGTGTCGAGGTGCACGAGCCACACGTCGGCGGGGGCGGGGCCGGGCAGGGTGCGGTGGCGCAGCGATGCCGGGTATCCCGCCAGGATGGCGGCGAATTGGAAGGCTTCGGCCCGCCGCCGGTCCCGGTGGACGAGAGCGGTGCGGGAGGCCGTGGTCGTGCCGTGGGCGCGGCACGCGCGCACAGAAGTGTCGATGAAGAGGTTGAGCTGAGCCCGAGTCAGGGAGCGCAGGAAACCGAAGCTCACTGCCCCGTCGGGGATGTGTTCGAGCAGCATCCGGCTCGCCCCCGGGGACAAGTGGAATTCCACGCAGGACCGGGTGAGGCGCTCTCGCCACCAAGGCCTCCGGCCGCCTCGGGAAGGCTGCGGTGCAGGGGGACCGAACAGGGAGTGCAGTGCTGCTCGGATCCGGGCTGCTCCGAGCCCGTCCCTCTGGGAGAGGGCGAGGGTGGCGGAGTGGCGGCTGCGGGTGGCGTGGTCGCCGAGCCAAAGCCACGCTACGAGCTCGACGAGAGCATCTGACCATTTGGGTTCGGTAGGGAGGTCCCGGCACGGGGCTGCCTGGGGGATGCGGTCCCCGTCGGTCAGGGTTTCGGTCGTGGCCCACGTGCGTTCCCGGCGGGTTTCCTCAGACGCCGCCGTGGTGCGGGTGGCGCGTTCCACGGGCCAGCGGTGCTGCGGGGTGGTGAGTGAGGAATGGGTGCGCCCCTCCATGCGGATCATGGTCCGCGGTTGCGCGGGAAACACGTAGACGTCGAGGATCGGCTGCCATTCCGCGAGCCCGGTGCTGTGGTTCAGGGTGAGCGCGAGGTCCCCTGGGGCGGTTTCCCGGAATGTCTTCCAGCCGTCTGTGGTGAGAATTTCGGTCTCTTCGTCTACGCAGTAGCCGATGTCTGCCCAGCCGCGCGCTGGGCCGGTGTGGAATGATCGAGTGTTTTTCCAGTAGTTGATACAGGCGCTGTGGTCTTTGGCGGCGAGGTTTTGGTTGGAGCCGTCGTAGTGGATGACTAAGCCCAGTTTCGGGTTGGCGTATGAGGCGTTGGAAGGTCCCCACCCGAGGTCGGACCTGGACACAAATCGCTCGGGTTTGGGCATGTGTCCTCCAAGCGGAAAACAGGCTTTGACCAGGGCTGTTACTGGTTGTTCCGCGACAAGGGGGACTTGATAACCAGTTGAAGAAAAGCGGTCACTACGTTCCGTAAAAAGGGGTGGCCGCAATTTCCTCGGTCCATCGGGAAAGAAAACGGCAATAGTCGAATTCGGGAAGCTGTCGGGAAAGCGTGGCGATGTCGTATTAAGCGGTTTTTGTCGGCTGCGCGACAGGAAAGCGTCTTTGCTTCCTACGGGCGGTGGATCCCCGGGATTCCCGGTGCTGCCGGGCATGCGGCGCAAAGAAGTGCGGCTGCAGGCTCTGCGCCTCCAGCCCTGGCCCTGCTCTGAGCAGGGAGGCCTCCGCTGGGCGGACGGTGCTGTGCAGGCGCAGGCGCCGGCACCAGGGATGCCATGCGACAGTAAGGAGACCGTAAGTAGAGTCTCCGCTACTGTCCGAAATGCTGTGCCGGGTGTGACGTATGTGAGTTTTGTCGTATTCGGTGGGCGGGTGTGTCGGGCCTTTGCCCAGACAGGTAAGGGGAAGGTCAAGAAGGCCTGACCTTTCGCAGAACCAGGCCCAGGCAATCCCCACCCCGAGTGCCGGTGCCCACTGACCTCGTGGTCAAGATGGGAACACTGCGCCCTTGGGCGAATGTTGACCTTGAGGTCAGCAGCAGTACAACCGCAGAGGACCGGAAGGGACGGGGAACCGAGTGGCGTCACAGACTCCGGGTACGGAGGCTCAGAGCCAGACGGTGCAGCCCGGCAGGATCGCCGCCATCAGCCTGCACACCTCACCCCTCGACCAGCCCGGAACCGGCGACGCCGGTGGGATGAACGTCTACATCGTCGAGGTAGCCAAGCGGCTGGCGGAGCGCGGGATCGCCGTCGACATCTTCACCCGGGCGACCTCCTTCGAACAGCCTCCCGAGGTCGAACTGGCGCCCGGGGTCACCGTCCGCAACATCGCGGCGGGCCCCTACGGCACACTCGACAAAACTGCCCTGATCAACTACCTGTGCCCGTTCGTGCACGGCATGCTGCGCGCCGAAGCAGAGCACCTCGGCGGCAGCTACGACCTAGTCCACACCCACTACTGGCTCTCCGGCCAGGCCGGATGGCCCGTCGCCCGGGAATGGGGCGTGCCGCTCGTGCACTCCATGCACACCATGGCCCGGGTGAAGAACATGTCCCTCGCCGAAGGCGACACCCCCGAGCCTGAGGAACGAGTACGCGGAGAAGACGCCCTGGTCGCCCTCGCCGACCGGCTCATCGCCAACACTGACGACGAGGCAGCCCAGCTCATCAACTACTACGGCGCCTCCCCCTCGCGCGTCTCCACCGTGTTCCCAGGGGTCGACCTTACGACCTTCACCCCCGGGTCGCGCGCCGAATCGCTGCGCCGTCTCGGCCTGCCCGAGGACACCATCCTGCTGCTGTTCGTCGGCAGAGTGCAGCGGCTCAAAGCCCCCGACGTGCTGCTACGCGCCGCTGCCCGCCTCCTGGAGCTCAACCCCAGCCTGCGTGACCGCCTCGTTGTCGCAGTAGTCGGCGGCCAGTCCGGAACCGGCTACCGGGAGCCCTGGCTGCTGTCCGACTTGGCGGACTCCCTGGGCATCGCTGACCTGGTCCGCCTGGAACCGCCCTGCCCACGGGCGGAGCTCGTCCACTACTACCGGGCAGCCACCGTGACCGTGGTGCCCTCCCACTCGGAGTCCTTCGGTCTGGTAGCAGTGGAGTCTCAAGCCTGCGGCACTCCCGTGGTCGCGGCCCGCGTCGGCGGCCTGCCCACCGCGGTGCGCGACGGCGTCTCCGGAGTGCTCATCGACGGGCACGACCCCCACGACTACGCCAACGTGCTGCACCGGATGATCACCGAACCCCGTTGGCGGGAACGCATGGGAGCCGCGGGCATCCACCACGCCTCCGGGCTGAGCTGGGAGTCGACCGTGGACGGGCTGCTGGCGGCCTACCGCGACGCCCTCCACCAGTGCCGACTCACCGTGCCGTGCCGGTGACCCCCGCCGGTGCGCTGAAGGCGAGGACGGCGACGAGAACAGCCCACCCAGGACGACACGACCGAGAGAGGACCGTATGCCCACACAGGAACAGGTCGACGCGGCCGAGGCGATCGAACAAGCGCTCAAAGAAGCGGAACTGGAGTACGAACGGCCCCGGCCCGACGCCTTCCTGGTCACCCTGCCGGGCGAGCGCAAGCTCAAGACTCTGGTGTGGCTGAACATTGGCAGACACAGTCTGCTGATCAAGAGCTTCTTCTGCCGGCGGCCAGACGAGAACGAAGGCGAGTTCTACCGCTACCTGATGCGGCGCAACTCCGACATGTACGGCATGGCCTTCACCGCCGACGACGTGGGCGACGTGTACATCACCGGGCGGCTGCCGCTGGCCGGGATCACCCCGCAGGAAGTGGACCGGCTGCTGGGGTGCCTCCTCTCTTACTCTGATGAGAACTTCAACCCGGCGCTGGAACGCGGGTTCGCCACGGCGATCCGCAAGGAGTGGGAATGGCGCACCAAACGCGGCGTGAGCCGCCGCAACCTGAAAGCCTTCCGCCACCTGGTGGAGCAGGGCTCTGACGACGGGTGCGCCCGGTGAAACCTAGGAAAATTGGCGTAGACCATTCGCTGCCCTCCGCCGTGGGCGGCCAGGGCGAGTCGCTAGGCTGAGACACATGTCGACTCTGGTTCTGCTGCGCCACGGCGAAAGCGTGTGGAACGCTGAAGGGCTGTTCACCGGCTGGGTGGACGTGGACCTGTCCCCGAAAGGCGAAGAGGAAGCCCGCCGCGGGGGCAGGCTGCTGGCCGAGGCGGGAATCCGCCCCGATGTGGTCCACACCTCCCTGCTGAAGCGGGCCATCCGCACCGCCAACATCGCGCTTGAGGAGGCCGGACTGCACTGGATTCCGGTCAAGCGCTCCTGGCGGCTCAACGAACGCCACTACGGCGCCCTCCAAGGAAAGAACAAGGCGCAGACCCGCGCCGAATTCGGTGACGAGCAGTTCATGATCTGGCGGCGTTCCTACGACACGCCTCCGCCGCCGCTCGCCGAAGACAGCGAGTTCTCGCAGCACAACGACCCGCGTTACGCCACCCTGCCCCCCGAGCTGATGCCGCGCACCGAATGCCTGGCAGACGTCGTGCGGCGGATGCTGCCCTACTGGTACGACGCGATCATCCCCGACCTGGCTGCGGGACGCACCGTGCTGGTCGCGGCGCACGGCAACTCGCTGCGCGCCCTGGTCAAGCACCTGGACAACATCGACGACAAGAGCATCGCCGGGCTCAACATCCCCACCGGTATCCCGCTGGTGTACGAGCTCAACGACGACTTCACTCCGCGGAAGACGGGCGGCGAGTACCTGGACCCCGAGGCGGCCAAAGAGGCCATCGAAGCGGTCAAGAACCAGGGCAAGTAGTCCGGAGCAGTGGACGCGAAGGCGGCCGGAGCCCCCGTGGACCCGGCCGCCTTGCGCGTGCTGGAACTGCTCGCAGCGGCAGTCACGTAGCCGGTTCGGGCTCGAACTTGTAGCCCAAGCCCCGGACCGTGATGATGTGCTGCGGTTTGCTGGGATCGGTTTCGATCTTGGCGCGCAGCCGCTTGATGTGGACGTCGAGGGTTTTGGTGTCCCCCACGTAGTCGGCCCCCCAGACCCGGTCGATCAGTTGCGGACGGGTCAGCACCCGGCCGGCGTTGCGGAGCAGGACTTCCAGCAGCTCGAACTCTTTGAGAGGAAGCTGCACGTTTTCCCCGCGCACCGTCACCACGTGGCGCTCCACGTCCATGCGGACCGGCCCGGCTTCCAGGACGCTGGGCAGCACCGTGTCGTCCGCGGTGCGGCGGCGCAGCACCGCGCGGATCCGGGCCACCAGCTCCCGCGACGAGAAGGGCTTGGTCACATAGTCGTCTGCACCCAGTTCGAGACCGACGACTTTGTCGATCTCGCTGTCTTTGGCGGTGAGCATGATCACCGGGACGTTAGACTTCTGTCGCAGGGTGCGGCACACCTCGGTACCGGACAGGCCCGGCAGCATCAGGTCGAGAAGGACGAGATCAGCACCGGTACGGTCGAAGATCTCTAGAGCACTCGTTCCAGTCGGGGCAACGGCGACCTCGAAGCCTTCCTTGCGAAGCAGGTACGACAGGGCATCGCTGTAGGATTCCTCGTCTTCAACGACGAGTACACGCGTCACTGTGCTGCCTCCTGATCACTTGTGGCAGTGGAGCCTGGCGGCTCCGGGGTCTCGGACCGGGGGAGACGCAAGGTGAACGTCGACCCCTCGCCCTCTTTGCTCCACACTGTCACTTCCCCGCGATGCAGGGTCATGATGTGTTTCACAATGGCCAGGCCAAGGCCGGTACCTCCGGTGGCCCGACTTCGAGCCGCATCCACTCGGTAGAAGCGCTCGAAAATGCGTTCCAGGTCTTGTGGGGGAATGCCGATTCCTTGGTCAGCGACACTGATCTCCACCGTGGTGTCGGTGGTCCGCACCGTCACCGCGACGCGGGTGTTCGCCGGGCTGTAGGCGACGGCGTTGGCGACCAGGTTGCGCAGCGCGGTGATCAGCAGGCCCTCGTCACCCATGACGGTGACGCCTTCGGCGCCACCGGAGACCAGTTCGATGTTTTTTGTGTCGGCGGCGGTACGCACCGCATCCAGTGACTCTTCCACCACGGTATCCACCGCGACTTCGACGGGTTCGGAGAGGGGTTCGGCTCCCTGGATGCGGGAGAGGGTGATCAAGTCCTGGATGAGGCTGGTCAACCGGTCCGCCTCGTGTTTCATCCGGGAAGCGAAGCGACGCACAGCGTCCGGGTCGTCGCTGGCGTCGTTGATCGTCTCCGCGAGGAGGGAGAGTGCGCCGACCGGGGTTTTGAGTTCGTGGCTGATGTTGGCGACGAAGTCGCGGCGCACCGCTTCCACGCGGCGGCGCTCGGTCTGGTCTTCGGCCAGGACCAGGATCAACCCGGTTGCGCCGAGCGGGGCGACCCGGACCGCAAAAGTGGTGGAGTCAGGGCCGAACCTGCGCACAGACACTTCGATCTCGGTTTCGCGGATCACCCCGTCTCTGCGGACCTGTCGGGCCAGAGCGAGCAGTTCCCCGATGACGAGTTCGTCACCGCTGACGAGCCGGTAGGCCCGGGCCGCAGAACTGGCGCGCAGCACCCGGTCGGTGGAGTCCAGGACGACTGCCGACGAGGGCAGTGCGGCAAGTACTTCGGCGATCCCGGGAGGGAGGCTCGATTGCGGGGCCGGATCGGGGGTATGGCTATGGCTTGACTCGCTGATGCGGAACGCTAGACCGGCCGCGACTCCTGTCACGAGCCCTACAAGTCCCGCGATCGCGGCCAGCAGCTCCCCTTCCACAATTCGATCGTAAGCGGACAGAACGGGCCGCTACCCGGAAGGTGGGCTGGTAGAGCGGAGTTTTTTCAAGAGTTCACCGGGGATTCCTCGGTGATTCACAGACCCCTTGGAACGATTGAGGACATGCGCGACACCTATCACGAGGAGCTGGACGCTCTCTCTGACCGGCTGATCGAGATGACCCGGCTGGCCCGGCACGCGATTGCGCGCGCCACCACCGCACTGCTGGACGCCGACCTCGACGCGGCCCAAGAGGTCATCTCGGGGGATGAAAAACTCAACACCCTCAACGACGAGATCGAAAGCAGCGCCATGGCGCTCATGGCACGGCAGCAGCCCGTGGCGCAGGACCTCCGCACTATTATCACCGCCCTCCACATGTCTGGTGACTTGGAGCGGATGGGGGACCACGCGGTGCACATCGCCAAGATCGCCCGGCGCAGGTACCCCGATTCGGCGATCCCGGCCGAGCTGCGCTCGATCGTCCTGGAGATGGGCCACCAGGCGGAGATGCTGGTGATCAAAGCGGGGGAGGTCGTCGCGAACCGGGACGTGGAGACCGCCCGGGAACTGGACAAGGACGACGACCGCATGGACCGGCTCCGCCGCAAGCTGCTGGAGCGCATCCTGTCGTCGAAGTGGGAGTACGGGGTGGAAGCCACGATGGACGTCACCCTGGCAGGCCGGTTCTACGAGCGTTTCGGGGACCACGCCGTCCACGTTGCCGACAACCTCGTCTACCTGGTGACGGGGGAACGGCCCAAGGACTCCTACGGGGAAGGCTGATCGTGCTGCGCCGACCCTGAAGCGGGGTGATGGGTGTCGGCTGGCGGCAACAGGAGCGGACCGGGGTGGGAAGTACCGCGGCTCCTCCGCGACGGGATGTTTCGGAGCCAGGAGCAGGGGGACCGAGCAGGGCTGGCTCGGGAGATGGGCTGTGCCACCTCGTCCCGCCGCGAGTTGCCGGGATTTTTACTGGTTTTTTGCTACGGGGAGTGGGCGAGTTCGGCCGCGAGAGGGCCGGGCTCGCCCATGTCGTGTGGGGCGGCCGGGGTTCTGCTCCCGAATTGTTCGGGAGGTCCGTGCCTCGCAAGGACTTCTGGACAGGGGATGACGGGATCGTAGGAGGACTATGGCCCTGTCTTGGGCGTACCCATGGCCGACTTGGGGGGTCGCGGGTAGAATGGGGGTTTCCCACCGCTATCAGGAGAAGCGGACTCTGGTGAGTGTCCCGTGAGTTTTTCCGATGCTTCGACAGCTACTCAAGCTTGCTTTGTCAAGCCGGTGATTGCGGCTTTGACCTGCGTATTCATAAATCCGATAGGTGCGTTAAGGGACGAGTTCGTGGTATCCTGGTAGTAGCGGAAGGGGTACTTGTCACATGACTTTCAAGGTCGGCGACACTGTTGTCTACCCCCATCATGGGGCTGCTCGAATCGAGGCTATCGAAACACGGACCATTAAGGGCGAGGAAAAGACTTACCTCGTTCTGAAGGTCGACAAAGGTGATCTTACGGTACGTGTTCCCGCGGACAATGCCGAGGAAGTCGGCGTCCGCGACGTGGTTGGTCAAGAAGGTCTAGATCGGGTTTTCGAGGTGTTGCGCGCGCCGCACACCGAGGAGCCCACGAACTGGTCTCGGCGCTACAAGGCAAACCTCGAAAAGCTGGCCTCCGGCGACGTCAACAAGGTTGCAGAAGTCGTTCGGGACCTCTGGCGGCGTGATAAGGAGCGCGGTCTTTCCGCCGGAGAAAAGCGCATGCTCGCGAAAGCCCGACAGATTCTGGTGAGTGAACTGGCGCTCGCCGAGAAGACGAATGAGGATAAAGCCGAGGCTCTTCTCGACGAGGTTCTCGCCGGTTAACGAACACAAGAAACACAGATGTGATTCGTGAATTGCCGATGGTGGGCGTCGGAACAGACGTTCACCCTTTCCAAACGGGACGTCCGCTTTTCCTCGCCGGTCTCGAATGGCCTGACGAGGTGGGGCTGAGCGGGCATTCCGACGGTGACGTCGCGGCTCATGCCGCCTGCGATGCCCTCTTCTCGGCGTGTGCTCTGGGCGACCTCGGTTCGCAGTTCGGCACCTCCGACCCCCGCTGGCGCGGGGCGTCCGGAGTGGCGCTGCTGACCGAGGCCGCCCAACGTGTTCGTGCGGCCGGTTATGAGATCGGCAATATCGCCATCCAGATCATCGGCAACCGGCCGAAGTTCGCGCCGCGCAGGCACGAGGCAGAGAAAGTGCTCAGCGCCGCGGTAGGCGCGCCCGTGTCCTGTGCTGCGACCACAACCGACGGCCTGGGTTTCACCGGTCGCGGCGAAGGGATTGCGGCGGTCGCTACTGCATTGTGCGTGCGCGTGCGCTGACTCTCTTTTCCACGGCGGTCCGCAGCGCTGGGGCGCTATTTCTTAGCGGCACGACTCCGCCTGTTCCGGAGAAGCAGCGTCATTGCGGTCGATGCCACCAGGCAGAGCAGTGTCATGGGCACGAACGCGGCCTGGAACGACAGGCCGAGGTCGAGCACGATGCCCGCGCCCACCACGCCCAGCATCACCGAGGTGAAGCCGCTCATGTTGACGAGGCCGGAGGCGGCACCGGTGCGCTGCTCTGGCAGCCCGTCCCGGGCGTAGTCGAACGAGATCGACGGGGCCAGCACCGAGGCGAAAGCGCTCACCAGGATCACCCCCGCGATGACTGGCAGCGGCGGCAGCCCGCCCGGCCACAGCACGACACCGAGCCAGACCAGGGTGACGGTCCACGCCAAACCCAGTCCCATCGGCTTGCGGGCGCGCGGGTAGTGCCCGGGGATGCGTCCCAGGAACGGGACGAGGGACATGGGCAGGAGCATCGCCCCGGTCAACAGCACGCCGGTGGTGTGCGAGGAAAGCCCGTAGCCCTCTTCGAGCAGGGGATAGCCCCACAGCACGCCGAGCACGGTGAACGGCACCATGATGACGGCGTGGGCGGCCATGCCGACGCGGGGGCCCCGGTGCGACAGGGCTTCGGCCAGGCTTTCCCGCATCGACAGGAGGGCGTGCGTCTGGGCGCGGCGGCCGTCGGGGCGATCGCGGATCACCAGCAGCACGAGCGCGCCGACGACGAGGTTCACCGCTCCTGCGCTGAGGAAGGAGACTTCCCAGCCGAAGGCGGTCAGCAGGGCGGACAGCGGGGCGGCGCTGACGAGCTGGCCGAGGCCGCCAGCGAGGCCGGTGAGCGCACTGACCAGGCTGTAGTGCCGTCGGGGGAACCACAGGGCGGCGAGCCGGATGGTGTTGAGGAAGACCAGGGAGTCGCCTGCGCCGATGAGGATGCGTCCCGCGATGGCAGTGGGCGCGTCAGGGGCGACGGCGAACAGGACCGTGCCTGCGGCCATGACGCCCAGGCTGATGAGCAGCGAGCGTCGCGGTCCTAGCCGGTCGGCGAGCAGTCCGGAGGGGATCTGGAGCAGGACGTAGATCACCAACTGGACCATCGGTAGCGTGGAGAGCAGGGCCGGACCGATGTCGAAGCGTTCCTGGGCGTGGAGGGCGGCCGCGCTCATCCCGTTGCGATGGAACATGGCGAGGAGGTAGACGGTGGCGGCGGTGCCCCAGACCAGCCAGGCGCGGAGACCGCCGGAAGGCTCGCCTCCTCCCGAATCGATCCCATGATCGGATCTTTCTCTGTTTTTTCGCAGGGGTGGTTCCAGAGTCATCATTCTCCTGTTCGCGCCCAAAACAGCGCTGATCGTACTCCTCCGGTCACCCTCAGCCTCGGTGGAGCTCCCCGAAAACGCGGCCGGTATGCGGAAGAGCGGGATACACGGGTGCGGGACTCAGCGCGGGACAGAAGGCAGGGGAGCCTTGCGGGTCCAGGTGGGTGATCCTGGCTGCTGGCGGGAGCAACGGGTGTGCGGCAGCGCCTGAAAGGTGCAAATCAGGCAATGATTGGGCAAAAAACACACCATGTCATGGTTGCAAGAAGATCACAATGTGACATGGCCTACAGCTCAAAGTAGCTCCAGTGGCGGGGGAGATGCTGCTAGCATCCCGGTTTCGAGGATCACTAAGAGGTAACGGAGAGATCTGTTCCTCGTAAAGAAGGGTGGTCCTCGGGTTGTCCGCCATCTGGAGGCGAGACGACCGGGCGGGCACAGCCAGTGGCCGCTGAAGAGGGGAAGGAGTGCCGCAGCGCAGCGGCGACTACGCCAGCCAGCAGGAGAAACCTTGAGTCATCCACGTCTGAACAATCCGCGGACTTATCGGGCGAAACTTGCGGAATCTGCTCGAATCCGGCGTCTCCCTCGGCACGGGTTTCGCGCCGACCGTTCGGTAGAAGCGCTCTTCGTCGAACTCCGCGAAACCTGGGCCGAACCCTGGTACCAGGCAGGCTCCTCGGACGTGGCCTTCATCTCCACCCGTTGCGGACTCAACGTGTGGTGTTGTGACGGCAAGTTCATCTGGAGCGACAAAAACGGAGCAACGGTCACCCACCCCGCCAACGATCCTTCCGGCGCAGCCGCCCTCCTCAACGCGATGTTCGCCCCCCGACTCTCCACCGCGGCCTAGAACCGCTCCTCCCCCCGAAGACCAAGCCCTCCCTGGCCTGCGGTCCCGCACACTTCGACGCTCAACACCCGCATTCCGCGACGGCCGCGGCAAGACGGTCAAGGGCTGCCCCCGTCGCGCTCGGATGGTTTGCGACAAACGCGAACACCAGGAGACGGCCTTGAGCGGTGTAAATGGTTCCCGCCAGCGAACTGACCCCGTTGAGAGTTCCAGTCTTGGCGCGGACCAGCCCCGCACCTGAGGCCGCATCGCTCTCCGGCGCGTACCGGGCGCTCAGACTTCCCGTGCTGTGCGCGGTCGGCAACCCGGAAAGGACCGGGTAGAGCTCGGGCCGCTCCGGATCAGCGGCCAACACCAGAAGCGTCGCCAACGCCTTGCTAGTGATCCGGGTGTCCACCGACAGGCCGCTGCCGTCACTGACCTGCACACCCGCCACACCCAGCTCGTCCATCACCGCCATCACTGCTCGGGCCGCGCCCGCAAAACTGGGCTCCTCCCCCTGCGCGATCGCCACCTGGCGGGCCAGCGCCTCCGCGACATTGTTGTCACTGTCCATCAGGGTCTTCTCCACCAGCGCGGAAATCGGTGGAGACGACACCCGGGCCAGCAGTTCCGCGCCCGCAGGCGCCTGGGTCGGCTGCGGGGTTTCCAGCACACTGATTCCGGCCTCATCCAGTTTGCGGGCGAACGCTTCCGCCGCCGCCAACGGCGGATCAGCCACCCGCGGACCGTACTTGCTCTCCACGGGGATGTCGATCCGCCCGCACTCGTCGATGACCCGGGCCAACCCGCAGTCCACCATCAGGGCGTGCACCGATGCGGTGCTGCCCTCGTCGATGTAGCCCTGCTTCCAGCCCGGGCCGAGCGGCTCACCCGCATAAGCCGACGTGTCATAGCCCAGCCGCACCGCGGTCACCCCCGCCTCCGACAGGGCCGCCGCGGTCTGCTCGGCGAGCTCTTCGAGACTGGCCAGCCGGGGGTAGCGGTGCGGGTCGGCGTTCTCGGTCAAAGTGGGGTCGCCGCCGCCGACCAGAACGATCTCTTCCGGCGAAGCCCCCTGGACGACGTCCGTGTGGATCTGCGCGTCCGGGCCGAGCACGTGCAGCGCCGCCACCGAGGTGACGACTTTCGTGGTGGAGGCGGGCACCAGTCCTTCGTCGGCATCGCGGGCGTAGAGTTCCTGGTGGGTCTCGGCGTCGATGACATATGCGGAGAGCCCCTCACCGATGCCCGACTGCGACATGGGATCATCAAGCTTATCCGCGAGTCGGGCCGGATCCACGGTCTCGGCATTCGCGGCGTCCGGAAGAGGCACCGCCTCTGCGACCGCGACGGGAACAGGCACGGTCTCGGGTGGGCGCGCGGCGATGACGTCGCGGGCGACCAGGCCGGTGGTCAGCACAAATAGGGTGAGCAAGGCCAAGGTGAGGAGAGCCCAGAGTCGATCGTTCCGCACTCCCGGTACCTGCCTTCCGTCGGCGTCGCGAAAACTTGTGAACTATGGCGACATTAGTCGTCAGGGGAGCCGAGAACAGTATGGAATTCGACGTCACGATCGAAATCCCTAAGGGAGAGCGAAACAAGTACGAGATGGACCATGAGACCGGCCGTATCCGGCTGGATCGCATGCTGTTCACCTCGACCAGTTACCCTGCCGACTACGGTTTCATCGAAGGCACCCTGGGTGACGACGGTGACCCGTTGGACGCCCTCGTGCTGCTCAAGCAGCCCACCTTCCCCGGTTGCATGATCCGATGCCGCGCCATCGGCATGTTCCGCATGCGTGACGAAGCCGGGGGAGACGACAAAGTTCTCTGTGTCCCCGCGACGGACCCCCGCATGGAACATTTGCGTGATATTCATCACGTAAATGAGTTTGAGCGGCTGGAGATCCAGCACTTCTTCACCGTCTACAAGGACCTGGAGCCGGGCAAGTCAGTGGAAGGCGCCATCTGGGTCGGCCGGCACGAAGCGGAACAGGAGATCAAGAACTCCATCAAGCGCGCCGCCGAGAGCGGGCAGCAGCACGGCGCGTACTTCAAACTGGACTGATCCGGAGCCGACGGCGGTGGCGCGGTCGTCGCGACACAAGGCCACCGGTCCTGACAGACGCCTCACCCCACGGTTGGACCACCGGACCGGCAGGCCACGGACACCAGACCCTCCGCACACGTCCAGGCGGGCGATGCCATGCACCGCCGCAGCGGCCAGCGCCACCTTCGTACGGACTTCAGCGATCAGCCCGGACCAGGGAAACCCGGGCGCCGGACCGTGATCGGCAGCGGAATCCCCGTGGACTGCACTGGTTGCCCCGGGCCGCGCGGTTGGCGCGCGCCGTCTGCTTCCGGGGCGACCGTTCCACTCAGCTTCCTGACACGGACCATGCGGGGAGCCCGACGGGAGGGGAACACGGGCTGTCCCGCTACCCGGTGCAGGGCTGCTGGGTAGGCCCCGTTCGCGGGGCGCACCGCACTGGAGGGAGAGCCGAGCGGTGCGCACGGCTTGTCCAGCCACGGGTCTCCTGGCCGGGACACGCGGCACTCCTCCGGCAGGGGAAACCGCCGTGGCGTGCGGTGCCCCTGCCGAGAAAGCCGGTCCGGGCCGCACCGCGGTTCCGCACGGCCGCGCCCGGCGGGCAGACAGACCCGCTAGGGGACGGGGCACGCAGTGAAACGCTGGGCGATACCGGTCACATCCTGGGGGTCGAGGATGGTCGGCTGCGCCAAGAGGTACTCCACCACCTGTCGGGGCCGGGTGATGATCGTGCGGCCCACGTGGAGTACCGGTTCCGGCATGCGTCCGGCAGCCGTGATCACCGGGGTCACTTTGACTCCCGGCCAGTTCTCCGCCAAGTGCAGGGAGCGTTCCAAACGGGCCGCGTGAGCGCTGATCCGCTCCGCGGCACGCCGTGCAGGCAGCGTGCCCAGCATGATCGTGTCGCCGTCCCGGGAGACCACGTGCCGCCACGTCCGGGTCTCCAGCAGGTAGACACCTCCCGCGCCGATCGCCACATGGCGGGACTGGTCACAGGGGACCACGTGGTAACCGTTGCGGTGCAAGGCACGCAGCAGGCGGCCCCTTCCCCACGGGGCGCGCAGGTGAGGGGCGAGAGTGGCGGACAGCAGGTAGCTGAGCGCGACCAGTACCGCGACCAGGGCGCCTGCCCGCCAGCCGAGGAATCCGGCGGCCATCACCCCCGAGGCCACGGCGACGAGGGACCGGATCGCGAAGCGTGTGACCTGGGCGCCTAGGGAATCGGGGACGACCGCCACGGTCCTGAGGTTCTCGGTGTGCGAGTTTCCGCCATATCCCACGTGGTGTCTCACCTCCGGTGTGGATCCCGAAAGCCGAGGGGCGGTCCCGGCGGGTGGAGCGCTCTCGCTGTCCGGCTGCGGTGCCTACGCAACCCCAACATCAGTCTTTTCGGCAAAGCCCAATGTCACCATTAGCCCCTCCAAAAACACAACTTCTCCGTAAACAGGCCGGGTGCGGCGATTCCAGGCCTCAAGGAGACACTTTTCCAGCTCGCCGCCTGTGACTTGACATCGCACCCCAAGGTTGATCTGCTTAACCACATGCGTACGCGCACGGTCATGTTCCACACAGCTCTCGCTCGTCAGGCCCCAGTGGTCTTCCAGCGGGTGGCCAGTGCGCTGTGTCGGGTTCCTTCGTGTTGTTGTTGATCGACTGATCCGCACCGCGGTTGCAGAGCCCTCGTGCGGCGGCTCTCCCGCGTGCGTCTTCTCATGCATCCTCGCGCGAACCGGGCTCCCGTGAGCCATTTCTCTGCCTGATCGCACCCCGCTCGGCATTGCGGGGGCTGACTGAACTTCACGAAGGACCACCGCCCATGTTCTCCGGTATGCCCACTGTTTCCGCTTCGTCCACTACGTCCGTCACGGAACGCAACGAAACGATCACCGTTTCCCCGGAAGGGATCGGGGACATCGTGATGGCCGGCGAAGCTAGCGGCTACGCGCATCTCGCGGCCCGCGCGGTGCCGACCGTGGGCCAGTTGACCACCGCGGCCCGGCGCGCCGCCGCACTCCTCGCCCAGCCCGAGCTGTGGCCGCGGCAGTACGGCCAGTGGCAGCGTCCCCCGCGCCCGGTGCGGCAGCGGGTGCCTGGACGAATGCGGATGAGCGTGGTAGCGCTGGCCCCCAACGGATTCGTCACCCTGCCTGCCGCCCGCCCGACCGCCCCCGTGCACGGTGATGTGCTGCTGGTGGTCCACGGCCGGATGCACGCGGTGATCATCGGAAGCGACGGTCGGCTGCTGGCGGTGCAAGAACTGGTAGCGGGCCGCACCCGAGTGCTCGGCGGAGTAGACGGCCGCCAGCTCGTCAACACCGGCTCCGAACCCGCCGTCGTGGTGCGGGTCACTGCCTGACCTGGGATTCACCGGACGGTCCAGGACTGATGGAGCGCAAGGCGCGATCAACGGCTTCGACTGCGCGGAGCGTGCGCGCAAGGCGGCTGCCCTCCGCGCGGTAGACCTCCCTGACCTGCTCCACCGCGGCCCGGGGCAGGAGACCGACCAGGTCGTCCGGGGCGGCCCGGTACCCTTCCCGGGCCGCGGCCAGTTCCGCCCGCACATAGCGCACCGCCAGCGCGGACAGCGCCGCCGGATACCTGCGCAGCACCCCGTGGATTCGGTAGTCGGCGGGAAGCAGGCCCAGCAGCCACTCCGCCGCGCTCTGCGGAAAATCCTCAGCCCAATAAGGGTGCACCCCCGCGGGCCACTCCTCAGGCAACCGTCGTTCGGCCATGCCGCCAAGCATAACCGTTATTCGAACACCAGTTCGATAGCGCAAGCGTGACAAAAGGCTTCCCCGGCGTACAAGACCCGGCCTCGCAGCGGTCACGCTCCGCAACACCACAGGCGTCCGTGGAGAAAACCCCGAAATACTCGCTGATCCCTAATGAGCGGGGACCCAGTGGGTACGGTGAAAAGGTGACTTTGATCGACTGGGACGTAGCTGTCAACACCGGTGTGCGCCTCGTGCGGCCCGGTCCGAACATCAGTCTCGCTGAGGCCCGGCAAGCAGTGGCCCAACTGCGAGAACTCTCCGTGATCGCACAGACCCATGTGCGTGATTTCACGGGGTTGACCAGTCTCGAACCGGCGGGCCCCGCCACCATCGTCGACCGCCCGGGGTGGATCAGGGCGAACGTCGACGGTTTCCGGGTCGTCCTCGACCCGGTCCTCGAGGCCCTCGGCCCCTCCACGCTCAGCAGCTCCCCGGTGGGCACCATCACCACGGCGGTTGGCTCCCGGGTCACCGGGGCGCAACTGGGCGCGGTCCTCGCCTACCTCGCCGGCCGAGTCCTCGGCCAGTACGAACTGTTCCTGCCGCCCGACCCTGAAGGAAAAGCCCCCACCGGCCGCCTCACCCTCGTAGCGCCCAACATCGTGCAGGCAGAGCAGGAACTCGACGTCGACCCGCACGACTTCCGCCTGTGGGTGTGCCTGCACGAAGAAACCCACCGCACCCAGTTCACCGCCAACCCGTGGCTGCGCGGCTACGTGCAGCAACTCATCACCGACTACCTGCGCGCCTCCCACCTGAGCGCCGGCGACTTCGTGGAACGGCTGCGCGCGGTAGGGGAAGCCGTCGCCGAGGTGATCCGCGGCAACGAAGCCAACCTCATCGACATCTTCCAAACCGAAGAACAGAGTGAGATCCTCGACCGCATCACCGCGGTCATGACCCTGGCTGAAGGCCACGGCGACTACGTGATGGACGCGGTCGGTCCGCAAGTGGTGCCGAGCGTCGCCGAGATCCGGCGCCGCTTCCAGCGTCGCCGCCACGGCGGAAACCGCATCGACAAAGCCATCCGGCAACTGCTCGGCCTCGACCTGAAACTGAAGCAGTACGAGGAAGGCGCGGCCTTCGTGCGCACCGTGGTGGCCCGCGTCGGCATGGCGAACTTCAACCGGGTCTGGGAGTCGCCCGACACCCTGCCCACCCTGGCGGAGATCCGCGACCCGCAGGCATGGATCACCCGCGTCCTCCACCCGCCGCTCCCGCTCACCCCAGGCGAGGAGCCCGAAACCGAGTAACCACGAACAGGAGCACGTGTGAGCGGACCGCCGCCTCCTGTCGCGCTGGTGCGCACCGCGGTACGCCGCGCGCTGCGGGACCTGCCCGCCGGCAGTCTGGTGCTCGTGGCCTGCAGCGGCGGCCCTGACTCGCTGGCGCTCGCGGGAGCCACCGCCTTCGTCGCCCCCCGCCTCGGCCTGCGCGCTGGCGGGGTCACCGTCGACCACGGACTCCAGGAAGGCTCAGCGGAACGCGCCGACACTGTGGCAGCGCTCCTCCGTAACCTCGGCTTCGACCCCGTGGAACGGGTCTCGGTGACCGTCGGCACGGCGGGGGGACCGGAAGCCGCGGCCCGCAGCGCCCGGTACGCGGCCCTGGAGAAAACCGCCGACGTCCACCAGGCAGCCGCGGTGCTGCTGGGGCACACCCGCGACGACCAGGCCGAGACCGTGCTCTTGCGGCTCGCCCGCGGATCCGGGGCGCGTTCACTGGCGGCCATGGCCACCCGCACCGGCCGCTATCTGCGCCCGTTCCTGGACGTGGACCGGCGCACCGTCCACGAAGCGGCGTCGCTCATGGGTTTCGAACCCTGGTCCGACCCGCATAACACCGACCCCGCCTACACCCGCTCCCGGGTCCGCCACGAGGCCCTGCCCGTATTGGAACGCGTCCTGGGGCCGGGGATCACCGAAGCCCTCGCGCGGACCGCCACCCTGCTGCGCGACGACGCCGATGCCCTTGATGCGTGGGCCGACCAGGCCCAGCAGCAGGTGGGACGGGGGCCGACCGCCTTGGACGCCGCCGGACTGGCGGGCCTGCCGCGCGCGATCCGCACCCGCCTGCTGCGCCGCATCGCCCTAGCCGCGGGATGCCCCGCGGGCGCCCTCACCGCGGAGCACGTCTTCGCGTTGGACCGGCTCGTCACCGAGTGGCGGGGGCAGAGCCACGTCGACCTTCCCGGAGCCCGGCGGGGCCGAAGACACGACGGGCAGATCATCGTCTCCGCTGACTGAGCGGCCGCCGGCAGGGAGAGTTGTGCACGGTACGGTGCGACGGAGTACTGTCCGAATCGGTACGCTCCTCCTGTCCGGAGGGGGACGAAAATGCCGACGTTTGGTCCGTTTATCCTTGAATCCAGCAAGAACTCCCCGTCTGAGCAGCGAGGACCTGAAGCGTGGACGCGAAGGACATGGGCTCCGCCCTGGACAAAATCCTGGTCACCGAGGAACAGATCAGGACCCGCACCCGGGAGTTGGCAGCCGAAATCGACGCCGACTACGCAGGAAAGGACTTGCTGCTCGTCGGTGTCCTCAAGGGCGCGGTCATGGTGATGGCCGACCTGGCCCGCGAACTTCACCACCCCTGTGAGATGGACTGGATGGCGGTCTCCTCCTACGGGGCGGGGACCACCTCCTCCGGTGTCGTCCGCATCCTCAAAGACCTGGACACCGACATCCAGGGGCGCAATGTGCTGATCGTCGAAGACGTCATCGACTCCGGGCTCACCCTGTCCTGGCTGGTCGGCAACCTCAAATCGCGACACCCGGCGTCGGTGGAGATCTGCACCATGGTGCGCAAGCCGATGGCGTTCAACGTCGACCTGGACGTCAAATACGTCGGCTTCGACCTGCCCAACGAGTTCATCGTCGGATACGGCCTGGACTACGCCGAGAAGTACCGCAACCTGCCGTTCATCGCGACTCTCGCCCCGCACGTGTACGACGACTGATTCGCGGCTGAGAGGCAGGTCTCGTTCCGGAAGCGACCCGGGGCGGGAACAACGGAGGCGCCGTTGAGCGTTGCGTCCATGACGGGACAACTCCGGCGCGCTGCCGCATCACCTGAGTGATCCGGCAGGGGCTGGGTGTACCGTCGATTATCCCGGCATCATTGTAGGGAGCACATGTCCGACAGGTCCCGCTTCCGGCGGTCGGCATGAGGTGCCGTGTCGCGCGGCACGGTCCGGTACGACAGCGGATCGTCGCCCCGGACCGCCGACGCAACCGACACCTCTGGCGGTATTCGGAGGGACCGCTGTTAGAAGGGACGGGCCCGGCGGGGTTCCGTATCGATGAATCTGAAGCGTTTGTACCGTGGACCGTGGCTGTGGTTCATTGCCATCCTGCTCATGCTCCTGGTGACCTCCCAGTTCATGGGATGGGGCAGTGGACCCGAACACGTCAAGACCGACACGTCGAAGGTCTTCACCCTGATCGAGCAGGACCAGGTCAGGGATGCCAAGATCATTGACAAGGACCAGCGCATCGAGCTGACCACCGTTGACGGCAAGCTGTATGAGGCTTACTGGGTGGACGGCCAGGGCGCTGAGCTGGCCGAAGCTCTCCGCGCCAACCAGGGCGGCAACCTGGAGGCGTACGACGTCGAGGTTCCCGGCGACAACATCTGGCTATCCCTGCTCTTCAGCTTCCTGCCGCTCCTGCTGGTCATCGCCGTCTTCTTCTTCATCATGAACCAGATGCAAGGCGGCGGCTCCCGGGTCATGAACTTCGGCAAGTCTCGGGCAAAGCTGATCTCCAAAGACACTCCCAAGACCACCTTCGCTGACGTGGCGGGAGCAGACGAGGCGATCGAAGAGCTCAAGGAGATCAAGGACTTCCTGCAGAACCCGGGGAAGTTCCAGAGCCTGGGCGCCAAGATCCCCAAAGGTGTGCTCCTGTATGGTCCGCCCGGTACCGGTAAGACCCTGCTGGCCCGGGCTGTCGCAGGCGAAGCGGGAGTGCCGTTCTACTCCATCTCCGGTTCGGACTTCGTCGAAATGTTCGTCGGTGTGGGCGCCTCCCGGGTCCGCGACCTGTTCGAGCAGGCCAAGGCCAACGCCCCCGCGATCATCTTCATCGACGAGATCGACGCGGTTGGCCGCCACCGCGGCGCCGGCATGGGCGGCGGCCACGACGAACGCGAGCAGACCCTCAACCAGTTGCTCGTGGAAATGGACGGCTTCGACTCCCGGGGCGGGGTCATCCTGATCGCCGCGACGAACCGTCCGGACATCCTCGACCCGGCGCTGCTGCGCCCCGGCCGTTTCGACCGGCAGATTGTCGTGGACCGTCCCGACCTGGAGGGCCGCAAAGGCATTCTCCGGGTGCACGCCCAAGGCAAGCCGCTCGGCCCCGACGTCGACCTCGACGTCATCGCCCGGCGCACCCCCGGGTTCACCGGTGCCGACCTGGCCAACGTGATCAACGAGGGGGCCCTGCTGACGGCCCGCCGCGGCAAGCAGCAGATCGACATGGCCACCTTGGAGGAGGCCATCGACCGCGTCATCGCGGGGCCGGAGCGCAAGAGCCGCGTCATGTCCGAGGCGGAGAAGAAGATCATCGCCTACCACGAGGGCGGGCACGCCCTGGTGGGCCACGCTCTGCCGAACGCCGACCCGGTGCACAAGGTCACCATCCTGCCGCGCGGCCGTGCCCTCGGCTACACCATGTCGCTGCCGACCGAGGACAAATTCCTCACCTCGCGTTCCGAGATGATGGACCAGTTGGCCATGATGCTGGGTGGACGTGCCGCCGAGGAGCTGGTCTTCCACGAGCCCACCACCGGCGCGGCCAACGACATCGAGAAGGCCACCAACCTGGCCCGCAGCATGGTCACCGAGTACGGCATGAGTGAACGGCTCGGTGCCCGCAAGTTCGGCAACAGCAACACCGAACCGTTCCTGGGCCGGGAGATGGCGCACAGCCGCGAATACTCCGAGGAGATCGCGGCCCTCATCGACGAGGAAGTGCGCCGCCTTATCGAAGCCGCCCACGACGAAGCGTGGGAGATCCTCGTCGAATACCGGGACGTCCTCGACGAGCTGGTGCTCCAGCTGCTGGACAAGGAGACCCTGTCCAAGGAGGAGGTCCTGGAGATCTTCGCCCCGGTGCGTAAACGCCCGTCCCGCGGCTCCTACAAGGGGTACGGCAAGCGGATCCCCTCAGACAAGCCGCCGGTCCTCACCCCCAAGGAGCTCGCCCTGATGGGCCCCAAGGACGTGGAAGACCTCGTCGGGGGCAGCAACGGACAGGCGAACACCGCCGGCGAACTGAGCTGGGAACAGAAGCACGACCGCAAGGCCGGTCCGGGAGACGCCAATCCTGGAGCAGACCGTGACTGAGTACGAATACCGGGTTGGTGATACCGACGCGGGTCTCGCCCCCGCGGGGATCGACCAGCCGCGGATCGAGAAAGCGGTGCGGGAAATCCTGCTGGCTATCGGCGAGGACCCGGATCGGGACGGTCTCGTGGAGACCCCGGCCCGGGTCGCACGGGCCTTCGCGGAGCAGTTCGCTGGGCTCAGCCAGCGCCCCGAGGACGTGCTGACCACGGTGTTCGAGGCCAACCACGAAGAGATGGTGCTGGTCAAGGACATCGAGTTGTACTCCACGTGCGAGCACCACCTTGTCCCCTTCTACGGGGCTGCGCACGTGGGGTACATCCCCAACACGGACGGCCGGATCACCGGACTGTCCAAACTGGCCCGTCTCGTCGACATCTACGCCCGCCGCCCCCAAGTGCAGGAGCGGTTGACGTCGCAGGTCGCAGACGCGTTGATGGAGCGGTTGGAGCCGCGCGGCGTCATCGTGGTCGTCGAAGCCGAGCACCTGTGCATGACCATGCGCGGTGTGCGGAAACCGGGGGCGAAAACCGTGACGTCCGCGGTGCGCGGCGCGTTCCGGGAGAGCTACAAGACCCGCGCCGAGGCGATGGACCTCATCCTGGGACGCCGGTGAGCTCCGCTGTTTCCTTGAGGGAAACTTGACCCGCGCCCCGGGCACGACCGGGGAGATACCGGGGAGAAGGCCAGAAAACCTGGACGCTGGCGGGAAATCTGTAGGCTGACGACTATGGCGACGACAAAGGAACTTCCCGGTCTTCCGGTCGAAGAACGCTGCCTGGTGATGGGGGTCGTCAACGTCACCCCTGACTCGTTCTCCGACGGTGGCCGATGGTTCGACGCTGGTCGGGCGATCGAGCACGGTCTGCGGATGGTCGGGGAGGGCGCGGACATCGTCGATGTGGGCGGCGAGTCCACACAGCCCGGTGCGCAGCGGGTCCCCGCGGACGAGGAGCTGCGCCGGGTGCTGCCGGTGGTCACCGAACTGGCCCGGCAGGGAGTCGTCGTCAGCGTTGACACCATGCGCGCGGAGGTCGCCGCGGCGGCCGTGGACGCGGGCGCGGTGCTCGTCAACGACGTCAGCGGGGGGATGGCGGACCCGGCGATGGCCCGCCTCGTAGCGTCCACCGGTGTCTCCTATGTATTGATGCACTGGCGTGGGCATAGTCATGACATGCAGAAACGCGCCGTGTACACCGACGTCGTGCAAGAGGTCTACGACGAGCTGGAGCAGCGCATGACGGCCGTGGTTGATGAGGGGGTCGACCCGGGCCAGATCATCATCGACCCTGGGCTGGGGTTCGCGAAAAGCCCGGAGAAGGGGCACAACTGGGCGCTGTTGGCGCACCTGGACCGCTTCGCCCAGCTGGGCCGCCCGATCCTCATCGGCGGATCCCGCAAACGCTTCTTAGGGCGGCTGCTCAGCGACGCGGACGGCAACCCGCGCAGTTTCACGGAGTGCGACGACGCCACGGTCGCCGTGACCGCGTTGGCTGCGTTCCACGGCGCCTGGGCGGTCCGCGTCCACGAGGTGCGCCCCAACGCGGACGCGGTGCGCGTCGCCCAAGCGTGGCGGAGCGGCGGGACCGCCCTCATCGACGGGCGCGCCGAGATCCCCCGGGTGCGGGGCGGCCAGTGAGGTCCCGGCAAGAGATCGAGGAGCGGGTGGCCGCGGTCAACGCTGACTTCTACCAGGCCATCGAAACCGGCGACATCGATCTCATGGACCGCGTGTGGGCTGAAGAAGGGCAGGCTCCCGACCTTGTCTGCGTCAACCCGGGCTGGCCGATGCTGCGGGGACGCGCCGAGATCATGCGGGCCTGGTCGCTGGTCATGGCAAACATCCCGTACATCCAGTACGTGCTCACCGGAACCCACGTGGGAGTCAGCGGCACGATCGCCATGGTCACCTGCGAGGAGAACGTGCTGACCGCTGAGGACGACGAGCCCGGGTTCGTTGCGGGCGGCCGGGTGGTGGCTACCAACCTGTTCGTGGAGACCGAGCAGGGCTGGCGGATGTGGTCGCACCACGCTTCGCCAGTGATCCTCCAAGAGGACCTCGAGGGCGCATGACTGAGACGTTCGAACCGTTGGATCGGATCGCGATACGCGGGCTCCGGGCCCGGGGCCGGCACGGGGTGTTCGACTTCGAACGGCACGAGGGGCAGGAGTTCGTCGTGGACGTGGTCTTGGGTGTGGACACGCGTCCGGCCGCGCGGACTGACAGCCTCACGGACACGGTCGACTACGGCGAACTGAGCAGCCGCCTGGTCGACGTGATTGAGGGCGAGCCCGTGAACCTGATCGAGACGCTTGCCCAGCGGCTCGCCGACGTGTGCCTGACCGACCCCCGGGTGGTGGCGGTCGACGTCACGGTGCACAAGCCTGAAGCGCCGATCCAACACCGGTTCGACGACGTGTCCGTCACCATTTCCCGGAGGCGCGGGTGAGTACCGACTGGAGCAAGGCCAGCCGCGTGGTGCTGGCGTTGGGCAGCAACCTGGGGGACCGCCTGGCCGCGCTGCAGGGCGCGCTCGATGCGCTCGCTGACCCCGATGCGCTGCGACTGCTGGCCGTGTCCCCGGTCTACGAGACGGCTCCAGTGGGCGGCCCGGAACAGGACGACTACCTCAACGCGGTAGCGGTGGCGGAAACCGTGCTCGCCCCGGAGGCGCTGCTGGCCCGCGCCCAGCAGGTGGAAAAAGAGTTCCACCGGGTCCGCGACGTGCGCTGGGGGCCGCGCACCTTGGACGTGGACATCATCGACTATGCGGCGCTGGTCCGCACCGACCCGGAGTTGACCTTGCCGCACCCCCGCGCTCATGAGCGCGCTTTCGTGCTGCGCCCGTGGGCCGACATCGACCCTGCCGCTGTCCTTCCTGGGCGGGGAGCCGTCCGCGACCTGCTCGCGGGGGTAGCCGACCAGGAAGTGCGGCGACGCGACGACCTGGTATTGCGGGTGCCACGGTGAGTTCCCCGAGCGACAACGGCCGCAACGGCCGGATACGTCCTACCGGCTGGCGGATGCCGCTGGCGGTTGCCGCGGTCACCGGGACCATCGTGTTTCTGGTGGTGCGGGAAACCTACTCCAGCCTGGTGCTGCTGCCGTGGACGGCGATTCCTACGCTGGCGCTGCTGGCGCTCGGGGAGTTGATCACAGCGGTTCAGGTGCGCCGCCGGATCCGCGGGGAACCAGGGACGGAGCCTATCGAGCCGCTCAGCGCGGCGCGGCTGCTGGCGTTCGCGAAAGCCAGTGTGCTGCTCGGTGCGCTCGCCTGCGGGGGGTTCACCGGGTTTGCTGTGGCGCTGCTGGAGTGGCTGCACAGTCCGCACGCCCGAGCGGACGCCCTTATTGCGGGCGGTACCGCCTTGTCGGGACTGCTGCTGGTGCTTGCCGCGGTGTTTTTGGAGTACGCCTGCCGCGTGCCACCGGACAGCAATGAAAACAACCAGGTCAGTGGGTAGCAGAGCTCTTCCACGACCGGTTTGACCGACAGACGGTGAGTAATTTATCGCTCAGTGCAGGGGTTGGCCCGTTCGGGGGTGGTTGACTGGAATGGTGGACTTCGCCGAATCATCCAAGATGCCGCGATTGGCGGCCCCCGTGCTGCCGAAGGAGCCGGGGTCTCCCCTGGAGCGGGCGTTCGCCGCACCCGTGGGATCCGAGTGGCACCGGTTGGATCCGGCGTTCACCCGGTACCGCAGGATTCTCGCGGCGCTGCTCGCCGTCCCGGTCGCTGCCCTGGGTGGTACTGCCGTAGGCATGTGGCTGCACTGGGCGGTGGGGGCGGCCGTGGCCGCCCTAGTCCTGCTCGCCATGGTGGTTTCCTGGGCCACCGCGGAACGGACCAGGTTATCGTGGGGGTACGCCGAGGGGGACAGCGACTTCTATCTGACGTTCGGCACGGTGATCCGGCAGTTGCTGGTCATCCCGTACGGCCGGATCCAGGTAGTGGACATCACCGCCAACCTGCTGGAGCAGGCTCTGGGGATCGCGACGGTCCAGGTGCGGACGGCCGCGAGCACCGCTGACATGCGCATCCCCGGGTTGCGGTTGGTGGATGCCGCCGCGCTGCGGGACCGGCTGGCTGAACGCGGTGAGACCTTCCCTACGGGGCTGTGAGTCGTGACTGATCCACGACACGACCCGAAGGCACAGCGGCCACAGGAGAGCACAGCAGACCAGGACCACAAATACCGTGCCTGGGACCAGGACACCCACCTGGGGGACGAGGGCGACCTGCCGGTTCCCGAGCCGCTTCCGGAGGTCGACCCGGCTGGTGAGGACAGCGTCGACACCGAAGAGCCGCTGCCGGAACCGGAACCACTGGATCCGCCCCAGGAGGCGAGCGGCGAGTCCACCGATGCGGGGAGCAGCGTTTCCGAAGACCGGTTGTCCCCCGTGGACGCGCCTCCGCTGCGCGAGGTGACCGCGCCCAACGAGTACGACGAAGACGAGGACCAGACCGCCGGGCCGATCGCGGCGTGGACGTTCTCCGAGCTTCGCGATGCCGCGGGACGGATTTCCTGGCGTTCCCCGGAAGAGGGGCCTGCCAGCCCGGCTCAGCGGCCGCAACAGCCCGACGCCGGCGAGGATGCGGCGGCGTCCGACCGGGAGCAGGCGACGCCTGACCCGCCCCCGCCGCCCAGCCCGCCTCCAGCCCCGCCGCAGCGGGGACGCACCCCGCTGTGGGGGACGCCCGCGGTCCGCCAGGCACAGGCGCCGTCCGCAACCGCTGCCAGTCCCGGCAGCCACCATCCTCCGGCCGCCTCCCCGCAGCCGGGAGCCGAGCAGCGGGCCGAACCGCCCCGCCACCCGGGGGCGCCGCGTTTCGCGCCCGCCCACGCGCCCGCGTTCCCAGCGACGTCGATCACCCAGGGACGTCCGTACGTTCCCCCGGTGTCGCCTCCCGGACCGTTCTGGGCGCCGGGGCACCGGACACCGCCCCCGCCTGCGGGGGCGTACCCTCCCCACCCTGGTCCGGCGCAGCACCCCGGCCCGTGGGGGAGGCCGCCTGCCTCCGCGCCGTGGAGCGGCCCCCACAGCCCTGTACCGCCGCCGCAGGGGGCGCCGGTGTTCGCCCCGCCGTCTTTCGGTCCGGGGTGGACATGGCCGCAGCCTAAGCTCAGCATGCCCACCGGGGCAACGGAGGACATCACGGCCGGCTCCCACCGGCTGCACGGGGCCACGGTCGTCCTCAACGCCGCGATCGTCACGCTCGTGTTCCTGGCGCTTCCCGGACCGCTGCTGCTTCCGCTGGGGATCGGCTGGCTCCTGCTGGCGCTGCTGGTGGTGGCGTTGGGGTCGCTCATGGTGTCCGTGGTGTCCTGGTACTACACCCGTTTCGAAGTGCACGAGGAGCGTCTCATCCTGCGCACCGGCCCGTTCCGGCAGCGCGTCCGGGAAGTCCCGTTGAGCCGCCTCCAGGCCGTAGACGTGGTCCGCCCCCTGTTCATGCAGGTCGTCGGGCTTTCTGAGCTGCGGGTCGAGGTTGCGGGGGGAGACCACGGCGAAGTCCGGCTGCGCTATCTCGGCCGGCGGAAGGCGGAACGGTTGCGCGCGGCCCTCTTGGCGGCCGCGGCCGGGCTGTCAGAGCACCTCCCGGAAGCCCCGGAGATGCCGCTGTACCAGCTCCGGTTCTCACTGCTCATCGGCGCGCTCACGTTCCGCATCCCGGTTTTGGTGGCTTTCGCCCTGTTCGGGGCGCTGATTGCGGTGGGGTGGGCGTTCGACGAGCCGGGCGTGCTGGGTGGGGCGGTGCCGCTCCTGCTCGGGCTGGTCCACGGTTTCGTGGGGCCGCTGCTGCGCTACATCGACTTCTACGCTTCGCTCTCCCCGGACGGGCTGCGCGTGCGCTACGGGGTGTTCCAGGCGCGGATGCAGACGGTGCCGCCGGGGCGGGTGCAGGCAGTGCGTATCGTCGAGCCGCTGCTGTGGCGGTGGCTGCAGGTGGTGCGGGTCGAGGCGAACATCGCCGGGTACGCAGGGCAGCGGCAGGTCGACTCGACGACGCTGCTGCCGGTGGTGCCTCGAGCGCTCGCCTACGAGCTGCTGCGCGGTTTCCTGCCCGGGAATGGGTTGGACACGGTCCGGTTCCGCCCAGGGGCGCGGGAAGGCAGCTCCGAGGAGCTGGGCATGGACGACGCGCTGTTCGTGGTCCGACGCGGCAGGTTCTGCCGGATCGTGGAGGTCGTGCCGTATGCGCGGATCCAGGCGGTGCGGCTGCGGATGGGGCCGTTGGAGCAGCGGCGCGGTACCGCTGTCGTCGAAGTGGAGGTCCCGGCCGGTCCGGTGAGTGGTCGTGCCCCGGAGCTTGAGCTGGCGGAGGCGCGGGAAACACTGGACCGGATTACGGCACTGGCGCGGCAGGCCCGTGCCCAGACCGGAGGGCCCGAGCGGTGGGCCATTCGAGGGGAACCGGTCTGAAGTTTGCTGCCCGCGTGCGGCGGGGCACGCCCCGGAAAGCCCGACAGGGACGGGGATTTCGCATCAGGAGCCCAGTAACCGCCCCACCAGCGGAAAGTGATCTATGGCACACAAACGGGGTGGTGGTGTGGAGTTTTTCGGTACCAAATCACGACATGTCAGCCACAAACAGTCACTGAATGGATTCGCTTAGTTATTCACATTCGCGAAATGGGCCACAAAGCGGCGGAAGATGTGGCTAGATGGAGCCCGAACACACCAAGTGTTCGCCACAACACCCATCGTCAATGGGTCGGGCCCCCCTATTCCCCCGACCCTCTGGAGGGAAGAAACGTGCTGAAGAAGATCCTCGCCGTCGCCGCTGTCACCGCCGCCACGACCCTGAGCCTGACGGGCACCGCCCTCGCCCACTCCGGAGACGACATCATCACCTCCGGAAAGGGATCGATCCTCGGCGGCAACCAGCTCGTCGTCGACGCCAACGTGCCGGTCAACGTCTGCGGCAACGCGATCGCCATCCTCGGCTTCGCCAACGCGGGCTGCTGGTACTCCGGCGCCGCCGTCCTCAACTAACACCCGCACCCCTAGCTTGCGGTGACATGGGGCCCGCACAGCCCCATCGGCGTCAGGACAATCCTGGTGGTATCCGCTGAACGGCCGACGCCGACCTTCCGGTCGGTGTCGGCCGTTGTCGTGGTTCCGGAGGCCCGCCCCCACGTGTCACCGGGACGCAACCGGCAAGTAACCTAGAGCGTGTCTGACGGACCGTTCCGGAGTCGAGGCCACAGCCACCGTTTCGGAGACCACCTCGCGAACACACCCAGCCGTCGACAAGTCCGGTACCCGAGTGGACTGGAACGAATGCCATGAACACGGCGCATGACACACGGCAGCGCCCCGCACGGCTCGCCGTCGGGGTCATCGGCCCGGGCCGGGTCGGGTCAGCACTCGGTGCGGCACTCGAACGCGCCGGACACCGCGTCGTCGCGGCCGCAGCGATCTCCGAGGCGTCACGGCAGCGGGTCGCCGCCCGCCTGCCCCACGCCCGGATCCTCGAACCCGCCGACGTCATCGCGGAAAGCGACCTGGTCCTGCTGACCGTCCCCGATGACGCCCTCGCTCCGCTCACCAACGGACTCGCTGCCACCGGTGTCACCGTCACGGGAAAACTCGTCGCGCACGCTAGTGGCGCACACGGCTACAGCGTGCTCGCCCCCCTCACCCAGGCCGGGGCACTCCCGCTCGCCCTCCACCCGGTCATGACCTTCACCGGCCGGGACGAAGACCTCACCCGGTTGGCCAACTGCTCTTTCGGAGTCACCACACCCGAATCGCTCCGCCCCATCGCCGAGGCCCTCGTCATGGAAATGGGGGCCGAACCCGTGTGGATCGCCGAAGAATACCGGGCGCTCTACCACGCGGCCCTCGCCCACGGTGCGAACCACCTTGTCACCCTCGTCACCGAAAGCGCGTCCCTCCTCGCCCAAGCCGGGGTCGACCACCCCGGCCGCATGCTCGCCCCACTCCTCGGCGCAGCCCTGGACAACGCGCTACGCCTCGGCATCGACGGCCTCAGTGGGCCGGTGATGCGTGGAGACGCCGACACCGTCGCCACGCATCTCGCCCAACTACGCGAACACGCACCGGAGAGCGTCGCGAGCTACCTCGCGCTGGCCCGCCTCACCGCGGACCGCGCGCTCGCGGCGGGTCTGCTCAGACCGCAGGACGCCGAACGGCTCCTCGACGTCCTCACCTGACACGCCCAACTTCCCGAGCAACGGAGACCAGCCGTGACTCAATCGACCGCCTCCGCACACAAAACCCCGGTCGTGACCCGTACCGCCGAAGAAATCCAGGCCCTGCGCCCGCAGCTGGGGCGTCTTGCTCTGGTCCCCACCATGGGAGCCCTCCACACGGGGCACCGCAGCCTCATCGCCCAAGCCCGCGAACACGCCGAATCCGTAGCCGTCAGCATCTTCGTCAACCCGCTGCAGTTCGGACCCAACGAAGACTACGACCGCTACCCCCGCACCTTCGACCACGACCTGCGCGTCTGCGCTGAAGAAGGAGTGGACGTGGTCTTCGCGCCCACCGTGGACGTCATGTACCCGGACGCGGACGGCGACAGCCTGGGACAGATCGTCACCGTCGACCCCGGAAGCATGGGCCGAGTCCTGGAAGGAGAATTCCGCCCCGGCTTCTTCCACGGCGTGCTCACCGTCGTCAACAAACTGTTCAACCTCATCCGCCCGGATGTGGCGGTCTTCGGCCAAAAAGACGCCCAACAGCTGGCCGTGGTGCGCCGCATGGTCCGCGACCTGTGCCTGCCCGTCACCATCGTGGCTGCACCGACCGTGCGCGACCCCGACGGTCTGGCCACCTCCAGCCGCAACGTCTACCTGAGCGCTGAAGAGCGCGCCAGCGCGCTCGCCCTGTCCAAAGCCCTGTTCGCCGGGGCAGACGCCGCCTCCTCCGGCCCCGCCGCAGTGCTTGCCGCCGCCCGCGCCATCCTCAGCGAAGCAGCCCGCGCCACACCCCCGGTCAGCGTCGACTATCTGGCCCTCGTCGACCCCACCACCTTCACCGAAGTGGGCGACGACTACCGGGGCGACGCAGTGCTAGCGGTAGCCGCGTGGGTGGGGGAGACCAGGCTGATTGATAACGTTCCGCTGACCCTGTAACCACCCTCAACAACCGCGCAAGGGAGCTTCGTTGTGAACGCGAGCCCTGCCCCGATACCGCTGCGGCTGACCGCACCAGAGCCCGGCTGGACCGCACACACCGATGTGGTCATCGTCGGATCAGGGATCGCAGGGCTCAGCACCGCACTGCGCTACATCGAGCGGACCCCCACAGGCAGGGTCGTGCTCGTCACCAAGGACCTCATCGCCAACGGCTCCACCCGGTGGGCACAAGGCGGGATCGCTGCCGCCGTCGACCCCGGCGACAACCCGTGGGCCCACCTGGTGGACACCATCGAAGCCGGGGCAGGGCTGTGCGACCCAGACGCGGTCCGCATCCTCGTTGACGAAGGCCCCGCAGCCCTGCACTGGCTGATCGACCAGGGAACCGTCTTCGACCGCACCGACACCGGGGACCTCGCCCTCACCAGGGAAGGCGGCCACCGCGCGCACCGCATCGCACACGCCGGTGGGGACGCTACCGGCGCGGAGATCGAACGCGCCCTCGTCGAAGCGGTCCGCGCCTGCGACCGCATTGAACTCATCGAACACGCTTTCGTCCCCGACCTGCTCGTCGGCGTCGACACCCAGGGGCAGCGCCGGGTCGCCGGGGTCACCGTGCACGTCATGGGCGAGGGCGAACGCGACGGCGTGGGCGCAATCCACGCCACAGCCGTTGTGCTCGCCACCGGAGGCATGGGACAGGTGTTCGCCGCCACCACCAACCCGGAAGTGTCCACCGGAGACGGTCTCGCGTTGGCGCTGCGCGCCGGAGCACGCGTCCAAGACCTCGAATTCGTGCAATTCCACCCCACCGTGCTGTGGCTGGGCGCCCACGCCCGCGGCCGCCAGCCCCTCGTCTCCGAAGCGGTCCGCGGCGAAGGCGCGTTCCTCGTCGACGTGCACGGCCGCCGCTTCATGCGCGGCGTCCACGAGCTCGCGGACCTCGCCCCCCGCGACGTCGTCGCCCGCGAAATCGCCCGGGCCATGGCCGAAACCGGCGCCGACCATGTCTACCTGGACGCCCGCCACTTCGGCGCCGACAAGTGGGAACGCCGCTTCCCCACCATCCTCGCCTCGTGCCGCACCCACGGCATCGACCCGGTCACCGACCTCATCCCCGTCGCCCCGGCCGCGCACTACGCGTCCGGCGGCATCCGCGTCGACCACGACGGGCGCACCGACCTCGCCGGACTGTACGCGGTCGGCGAGACCGCCCGAACCGGCGTGCACGGAGCCAACCGGCTCGCCTCCAACTCCCTGCTCGAAGGAGTGGTCTTCGCCGACCGGATCGCCGCCGCCCTCGCCGACGAGCAGCCTCCCGCGTTGACCGGTCCGGTCCTGCCCGCCGGAGGCGGCCCCAGCGGGCTCGCGGACCCGGAGATCCTCCCCGAACTGCGGGAAGCCATGTCCCGCTACGTCGGAGTGCGCCGCGACGCGGCAGGGCTTGCCAAAGCCACCGCGGTACTGGAAGAGCTCACCGCCCGCGCTACCGCCACCAACCCCGCGCCGGGCGTGCCCGCCTGGCAGGCCACCAACCTGCTCACCGTCGCCTGGGCCCTGGTGCGGGCAGCGGAACGCCGCCAGGAAACCCGCGGCTCCCACTGGCGGGCCGACTACGAGCAGCCGTCGGCTCAGGCACGCTCCCGGACCTTCATCCTCGACCCGTCGGGAATCAGGGAGGACACGTCGATGCGCCCCTACACGCTGCCGGAGGAACTCGTCGAGGAGCTCAACCGGATCACCGTGCCCGAAGCTGCGCTGCGCGGAGCCGCACCGGAGAAAACCCGGCCCGCCGTGGCATGGCACGAAGAGCTCATCCGCACCGCGCTCGCCGAGGACTGCTCCGGACACCAGGTCGACGTCACCACGGTCGCCACGATTCCTCCCGCACAGATCCGCACCGCCGACGTAGTCGCCCGCCGGGACGGGGTGGTCGCCGGGCTGCCCCTCGCGGAACTCGTCTTCCGCCTCGTATGCGAAGGCGTTGTCGAAGTGATCCGGCACGCTCGCGACGGCGACTCCGTCAAACGCGGCGACATTCTCATGACGGTCACTGCGCGCACCCGCGACCTGCTCACCGCGGAACGGACCGCCCTGAACTTCCTCACCCACCTGTCGGGGATCGCTACCGCCACCCGCGCCTGGGTGGACGCGGTAGCCGGCACTAAAGCCGCGATTCGGGACAGCCGCAAAACCCACCCGGGCCTGCGCGTCCTGGAAAAATACGCGGTTCGCTGCGGCGGCGGGGTCAACCACCGCTTCGGGCTCGCGGATGCCGCTTTGATCAAGGACAACCACATCGCCGCGGCCGGGGGAGTAGCCGAAGCAGTGCGAGCAGTCCGGGAGCGTTTCCCCGACATCCCGCTGGAGGTGGAAGTCGACCGGATCGACCAGATCGAACCGGCGCTGGCCGCGGGCGCGGAAGAGATCCTGCTCGACAACTTCACCGTGCCCGAACTGCGGGAAGCAGTCGCTCTGGTCGCGGGCCGCGCCCGCTTGGAGGCCAGCGGCGGGCTCACCCTCGATCGGGCAGCGGATGTGGCGGCCACCGGAGTGGACTATCTTGCGGTTGGCGCGCTCACCCACTCCAGTCCCGCACTGGACATCGCGCTCGATCTCCGTGAGAACTTCTGACCGACAGCGACCCCCTTTTGGTAGGCCCCCATGCTGCTCACGATCGACGTCGGCAACTCCGACACTGTCTTCGGTCTATTCGAGGGCGAGGATCTGCTGGAACACTGGAGAGTCTCGTCTAAGGGGCGGCGGACCGCCGACGAATGGGCCGTGGTCGTCCAGAACCTGCTGCACTTCGACTCGCTGATCCACGGCGACATCGACGGGATCGCCATGTGCTGCACCGTGCCGATGGTGCAGAACGAGATGCGCCAGATGTTCCGCCGCCACTACGGGGACGTGCCCGCCGTCATCGTCGAACCCGGGGTCAAAACGGGCGTACCGATCCGCATGGACAACCCCAAGGAGGTCGGCAGCGACCGTATCGTCAACGCGCTGGCCGCGGCGCGGCTGTACGGCGGTCCCGCCGTGGTCGTGGACTTCGGCACCGCCACCACCTTCGACGCGGTGAGCGCCCGAGGGGAATACGTTGGCGGAGCCATCGCCCCGGGGATCGACATCTCGGTGGAGGCGCTGTCCAAACGGGGTGCGCAGTTGCACATGGTGGAGATCATCAAACCGCGCTCGGTGATCGCGAAGAACACCACTGAAGCGCTGCGCTCCGGCATCGTCTACGGGTTCGCGGGCCAAGTCGACGGCATCGTGGACCGCATGGCCCAGGAGCTCACCGACGACGTGGACGACGTCACCGTTGTCGCCACCGGTGGCCTGGCGCCTCTGGTGGTGGACGAATGTGAGACGGTGGACGTGCACGAGCCGTGGCTGACGCTCATCGGCTTGCGCATGATCTTCGAACGGAACACGTGAGCAGAAGATCAGGAGACCCTGCGCCAGGAGCAAACCCCTGGTAGCAGACGCACGAGCGGCGCTGCAGGACGGCTGTCCCCCCGCCCAGCGCCGCCAGCACGGCGGTGGCATGCACCGCGTGCGGCGCTGTGTCTTTCCCGTTCAACCGAGGGTGCACGCTGTTGACGCGTAGATTGCTGTGCTCCCCTGACCGATAGGATCGACTGCGTGAGTGAAGTACTGGATGATCTGCCGGAACAGATGCGGGTTCGCCGCGAGAAGCTGGACCGACTGCGTCGGGAGGGTGTCGACCCCTACCCGGTGACCTTCCCGCGCACGACGACGATCGCAGAGGTCCGGGCGAAACACGGCGATCTCGCTCCGGACGTCTACACCGGGGAACGCGTGGCCCTGACCGGGCGGGTCATGCTGTATCGGACCGGCGGCAAACTCTGCTTCGCCACGATCCGGGACGCGTCCGGGGACATCCAGGTCATGCTCTCCCTGGACAGGGTGGGCGCCGAGCGTTTGGCGGCGTGGAAGAGCGACGTCGACCTGGGCGACCACATCGGTGTCGAAGGGGAAGTGATCACTTCTCGGCGAGGCGAGTTGTCGATCCTCGCGGACACCTGGACGCTGACCTCCAAGTGCCTGCGCCCGCTGCCGGACAAGCACAAGGGGCTGACCGACCCTGAGGCACGGGTGCGCCAGCGCTACGTGGACCTTATCGTCAACCCCGAGTCGCGGGAGATGGTGATGCGCCGCGCCCGCACGGTGCGTGCGCTGCGCGACGGGCTGCACAACCGCGGCTACATCGAGGTTGAGACGCCGATGCTGCAGCAGGTGCACGGCGGGGCGACGGCACGCCCCTTCGTCACCCACATCAACGCCTACGACCTCGACCTCTACCTGCGCATCGCCCCCGAACTGTACTTGAAGCGGATGGTGGTCGGCGGGGTTGAGAAGGTCTTCGAAATCAACCGGAACTTCCGGAACGAGGGCGCGGACTCCACGCACAACCCCGAGTTCACGATGCTGGAGTTCTACCAGGCCTACGCGGACTACAACGTGATGGCCGACATCACCCGCGAACTCATCCAGGAAGCCGCCGTCGCAGTGTTCGGCAGCACGGTGGTCCAGCGGGGCGACACAGAGGTCGACTTGGGCGGCGAGTGGCCGCAGATCACCTTGTACGGCGCGGTCTCTGAAGCGCTGGGCGAAGAAGTCACTCCGCGGACCCCGGTGGAGACGCTGCGGAAGCTGGCGGATGCGCGCGGTGTCGAATGGAACCCGGAGTGGGGTCCGGGCAAGCTCGTCGAGCACCTTTTCGAGGAGTTGGTCCAAGACAGCCTGGTGCAGCCGACTTTTGTCCGGGACTACCCGCTTGAAACCAGCCCGCTGACCCGCCAGCACCGTGAAGACCCGCTGCTCACCGAGAAGTGGGATCTCATCGGATTCGGTATGGAGTTGGGCACCGGATATTCCGAGTTGATTGATCCGGTGGAGCAGCGCCGCCGCTTGACTGAGCAGTCTCTGCTGGCTGCCGGGGGCGATCCCGAGGCAATGCAGTTGGACGAGGATTTTCTGCGCGCCTTGGAGTACGCCATGCCGCCTACCGGCGGTGTCGGTGTGGGCGTCGACCGGCTGTTGATGGCCTTTACCGGAAAGAACATTCGCGAGACGATCCTGTTCCCATTGGTCCGACAGGAACAGAGATAAGTAAGTCCTGTCGAGGGCACACTCATACGCGTCTCTTACGCGTGAGTGTGCCCTTCCTTTTCGGTCAGGAGACGTCGAAAACTCCTCGAAGGGCTGTCCAGAATTCCTGCTACGGAATGCGGACTAGCCTTTAGTGTCGAGCTCCCCCATGACCAGGGCAAACACTGTTTATGCAGGTCAAAGTCTGTCATGGGGTTCTTTCTCTAGCTTTTGTCACCGTGGGTTTTTGAAATATTACCGTTAGTGTTCGAATAACTCTTGACGGTATGTCGCTATACGCTTAGCGTTTTGCGAGGAGCGGAGAATCCGCGCGCGTTTGCCGCAGAGGACCACAGCAGATAGCGAGGGGGCGAGGCGGTTATCACCGTTTCGAGCACTGTCTGGTGAGCACATACCCGCGCGAGGTCTGTCCGTCCCAGGCCACCGCGTGTGAGTGCGTGAAAGTCCGACCACCGAAGCCCAGCCATTCCCCAATCCCACGGGGCCTATGGGGGCAATGTGGCGCAGAGTTTCGAGAAAAGCACCAAAAGTGCGAACCAAAAGATCCCGTATCTCATCTGAATGTGTGTCTTCGCGGTGATGGAGTCGTTGTTCCGCACTCACCGGACGGATGAGGAGGACGGAGTGGAACAGGCCACACTCGTACGTCAGACAACCGCTAAAGAAGAACTGAACGGACCGGTCCTGCGCGACTGCTGCCTGGTGCCCGCCCAAGGGCGTGAACGCGACTCGAACGAGGAGTACGCCCGGGCCGTGGGCCTCAACGAAGACGAGCTGCGCATGCTGGCCGAAATCGCCACCGGCGTCACCACCGACGTGGTGGCGCGTCGCCTGGACCTCAGCGCGCGCACCCTGCGCCGCCGCCTCCGCTCGATCTGCGACCGTCTTGGCGTCAACACCCCCATCGAAGCGGTCGTCTGGGCCGCCCGCCGGCACCTGATCTAGCCCGGCTGCGCTGCGCGGACACCGCTCTGTATGCCACTACCAGGCCTTGGACCTCCACGGCGCCGCCCGCACCCGCCCACGGAGCACACCACAGCGCCGTTTCGGCGGGAGCGCGGACGGCGCCGTCGCCGAGATACGGATAAGCTGACTCGGCGATGACAATAGAAGAAGCGATCACCGTCCGCCGGGCACGCACCCGCGACGTCGTCCACATCCGCAGACTCATCGACCTCTTCAGTGGGGAAGGCCGCATCCTCACTAAGAGCACGGTCACTCTGTACGAGGACATCCAAGAGTTCTGGGTGGGCGAACTCGACGACGGAACAAGCAAGCGGGTCGTGGGGTGCGGGGCGCTTCACGTGCTGTGGGAAGACCTCGCCGAGGTCCGCACAGTCGCCGTCGACCCGGAGGTCCAGGGCCGCGGGGTGGGGCACCGCATCGTCTCCGCGCTGCTGGACACCGCGCGAGAACTCGGTGTGCGCCGGGTCTTCTGCCTGACCTTCGAAACCGCGTTCTTCGCCAAACACGGTTTCGTGGAGATCAAAGGCACCCCGGTCTCCGACGAGGTCTATCAGGAACTCTTGCGCTCCTACGACGAGGGGGTCGCGGAATTCCTCGACCTGGACCGGGTCAAACCCAACACCCTCGGCAACGTCCGCATGCTGCTGCACCTGGACTCCGACCCGGCCCAGGACTCCGCGAACGGCTCCTCGGCCCGCCCCGGGGCCTAGAGCAGCCGCAACTGCCGGTCCTTCGGGCGCTTCCGGAGCGCCGACTCCGCATCCACCGCCATGGTGAGCTTCGCGTCAATGGCCGCGAGGAAAGGAGACGGTGCCGCGTCGAAGGTGCGGCCCCGCCGCGTGCGCCGCCGCGCCCGGGACAGGTACAGCCGACGCTGCGCCCGCGTGATCCCCACGAAGAACAGGCGGCGCTCCTCAGCCGTGTCCTCGTGCTCCTCACCCGGGAAGAAGAACGGCAGCAGCCCGTCCTCGCAGCCCACCAGGAACACCACCGGGTATTCGAGCCCTTTAGCGGCGTGCAAGGTCAGCAGCGACACCCGGTCGGCCCGCGGATCCAAGGCGTCCACTTCAGCGCCGAGCGCCAACGCGGAGAGGAACTCGGAAAGGTCGGTGCCGCACCGCTCCGCCAGCGGGGCCACCAGTTCCCCGGCGGCCCGTACGTCGGTGACCCGCCGCTCGTTGTCGGCATAGCGGCGACACAGCGTCTCCACCGCGGACCGCACCCGGTCGACCACCGGACCGTCCGGCTGGTGTGGCAGCTCCGCGACGAGGATCCGCATCTCCGGGCGGGACAGCAGCCGGTCGTGCGAACGCTTCTGGAACGGGATGCCCGCCGTGTTGAACGCGCTGATGATCGCCTCGCTCTGCGCATCGGTGCGGTACAGCACGCAGATGTCGCTGAACGACAGCGAATCGTCCCCGTCCTCGGTGACCCGGCCGCTGTCCAGCGAGTGCAGCGACGTCCCACCAAGCAGCCGGTCGATCGCGCGGGCCACGAACGACGCCTCGGCGTACTCGTCGGCTGCAACGTGCACGCCGATCCGCGGCGCCTCACCGAACTGGCCCACGGCGCGCAGCGTCCGCCCCGGCACCAGCGAGGCGGGGGCGATCGCCTGCAGCGCAGCGTTGACGATCGTGGAGTTGGACCGGTAGTTGCGGGTCAACTGGACGGTGCGCGCGCTCGGATAGTCCTCGGTGAACCGCAGGAAGAAGCCCACATCAGCGCCGCGGAACCCGTAGATGGCCTGGTCGGGGTCGCCGATCACCGTGAGGTTCGCCTCCGGGCCGGCCAAGAGCCGCAGCAGCGCGTACTGGCTTTCGTCCACGTCCTGGTATTCGTCCACGCTGATGTACGGCCAGCGGCTCCGATAGTGGGCGACGAGCTCCTCGTCCGCGGAGAGCAGCCGCACCGGCAACCGGATCAGGTCGGTGAAGTCCACCAGGTTCGCTTCCCGCAGCCGGGCATCAAACCGGGCGATCTCTGCGTCGTCCTCGTGCAGCGCCGTCTCCCGGCGGGCGAGGAGCCGCCGCCCTTCCCCGGCAGAACCGGCGATCTCGGCGGCGATCTCCTGACGCAGGCTGTCGTCGGCGATGGTGAAGTCGGGGCTCAGCCCGGCCCGCGCGTACTGCTCCCGCAGGATCAGCGCGCCCAGGCCGTGCAGCGTGGTGATGGTCATGTCCGCGGCGCGTTCGCCGAGGAGCGCGTGCAGCCGTTCCCGCAGCTCGTCGGCTGCCCGCCGGGTGAACGTGATCGCCAAACACTGGCTGGCGGGAACACCGCGTTCCGCCACCACGTAGGCGATCCGATGCGTCAGGGTGCGGGTCTTCCCCGTGCCGGGGCCGGCGACGATGAGCAGTGGCCCCCCGGTGTGTTCTGCGGCGGCCCGCTGGTCCGGGTCCAGGCCGTCCAGCAGGCTGGCGGGCGACGGCTGGGACGAGGTTTCCTCGGCCGAGAAAAGCGCGGGCTCGGCGTCGGTGTCCGCTGGTGTTACCGGCTCCGGTGCGGGGGTTGGCGCCGACGGGGCGGAGCGGCGCGCCGTCCGCGGAGCAGCCGGGGCTTGCTCCGGAAGGTCGAGGTCGCCGAAGAGGGTCGGCGTAGTGTTCTTGGAGCGCAGCTCCTCAGGCTGGAACATGCGGATCACGCCGTATTCGCCGTCGTAGCCGGCTTCCCGGATGACCTCGCCGCGGCGCAGTCGGGTGATCGCCTCCCCCAGCAGTTCCCCGCCGACCCGAGTCACCTCGTCCAAGGGGACCGACTGCAGAATGTCCAACTCGGGGCCGAGTTCACCGACCAGGCGGGTCACTTCGCCCATGACGCGTTTGCTCTTCGGGCCCACACCCACGATCTCGCTGACGATCTCCGGCAGCGGAACCAGGCTGGTGAAGTCCGCCGCCCCTGGCACCCGGTAGCCTTCAGACCGGTCAGCGAGTTCGCTGACCCGGTGGAAGACGCCGACCGTGAGCGGTTTCCCGCACACCGGGCAGCGACCATGGTGGTCCCGGGTGGCCTGCGGGTCGAAGCGGATCCCGCATTTGCGGTGCCCGTCCAGGTGGTATTTCCCTTCCTCGGGGAAGAATTCGACCGTGCCGCGGAAGCCTTCCCCGGTCTCCAAAGCCCGCCGCACCGCGTAATAGTCGAGATCGGTGTCGAACCGGGTCGCTTCCCGCGCCAGCATCGGCGGGGAATGCGCGTCGGAATTGCTCACCAGGGTGTAGGAGTCGAGGGAAGAGACCATCCAGTTCATGGCCGGGTCGCTGGACAGCCCGGTCTCCACCGCGAAGATGTGGTCAGCCAGGTCGGCGTAGCAGTCGGCGATGCTGTCGAAACCGGATTTGGAGCCCAGGGCCGAAAACCACGGGGTCCAGATATGGGCGGGCACGAGATAGGAGCCGGGATCGCTGGAGAGCGTAATGTCCAGCAGGTCGCGGGAGTCCAGGCCCAGAATGGGGCGGCCGTCCGAGGCGAGGTTGCCTATCTTGGCGAGGTCGGCGGTAATCCGCCCGGCCGCCTCAAACGACGGCGCATAAAGCAGGTGGTGCACTTTGCGGGTGCGGCCGTCGCGTTTGTAGATCGTGGAGATCTCCACGGAGAGCATGAAGCGGGGCAGGGTGCGGCAGTTCGGTGGCAGAGTCCGCAGGATGCGCGACTCGATTTCGGGGCGCAACCGGAAAAGACCGGGTTCTGCGGGGACCAGGTCGCGCTCCAACTCGGCCCGCCAGGCAGGGTGAGTGAAATCACCGGTTCCGACCAAGGCGATCCCCTTGCGGGCAGCCCACCACGCGAGGTGTTCCAGATCGGAATCTTTGCTGCACGCCCGCGAGTACTTGGAGTGGATATGTAGATCGGCGTGGAACTCCACGGCGAGGTCCTCTCAATGCCCAAGGGGGAGTCCTGGTGTGCGCAGACAGCGGGGTCTGCCACTCTCTCCGGTCACCCTGCAACGATCCCACAACTTCCCACTGGGACAGACCTTAGAGCTTGCTGAGAGCACTCTGTGGAGAGAAGGGGTAATCTGTGCAATGCGAACAAAAAGCGGATCGGTTTTTGTTCGCATAGGACGTTGCGCGGCGCTTTGTGATCTTCTTCTGTTTAATACGATCTGCTTGCGGCTGGGTGTTTGAGTTCTCTGCCGGCTACGCGCAGTTGTCTTTTGGTCCTGTGTGTATGGGTGTTTTAGGCTGAGTGCGATCCCCGATAGACCTTTAGCCACTTCCAACTCTGGCTAAACGGGATGCGGGTTCCTGGTGGAACAGCGTGGCTGCTCACCTATGATGACCTGGGCCCGTCGACAGTTGATACGGCCGTCGTACCAGGGAACCAGCAGGCATCCCGCTCTGGGTAATCGCTGTATAAAGGAACGGCCAGGAGAAGGGTTCGTCTGATGTGGGACGTATTGTCAGCACTGATCCCGCCCGCTGTTGTCGCGACAGTGTTCTGCGTGGCTATCTACACGCTGCTCCGTAAGGAGATGGCGCCCAGAACGTCCGACGGCAGGCCCATTGACGAGGGCGAATCACCAGAGACGAAGGAAGCGGACAACAAAGTCGCTGCTGAGAGCCAAGACACACCGCGCGCTTCCGATGCGGAAGTCCGTGACACAGAGGAAGAGCACAAGGGGCGCTAAGCCCACATCAGTGAATGCTGTGTCGGCGGGCATGTTATGAACTTCTTGACTGCATCTGACAGCTCAGCATCAACTCTGTCATAAATTTCTTCCCATCATCTTGATGTGATCGAAGATAACTTCATTCTGAGTAGAGTGAATTGTCTTTCCAAAGGCCGCAGGATAGCTTTATATTCAATGGCCTGTTAACACTCTTCTCAGCCAAGAAAGGACCCAGCATGGCCCAAAAGGTACAGGTGCTACTCGTCGATGACCTCGATGGAGGTGAGGCTGAGGAGACGGTCTCCTTCGGAATCGACGGTGCCACCTATGAGATCGACCTCAGTGGTGAAAACGCGGCTAAGCTCCGCGCTGCGCTCGAACCTTTTATTAAGGCCGCCCGCAAGGCACCGACGAAGCGTGGTGCTACCCGCAGCAAGCAGCGCAGCACGCTGAGTCGGGAGCGCAGCGCCGAGATCCGCGCCTGGGCCCGGGCGGCTGGCAAGCAGGTCGGCGAACGAGGCCGCATCCCTCAGGCGATCATGGACGAATACCACGCCGCCCAGGGACGCTGACTGTCGCCCTCGCCCCGGATTCACGCCGTGCCGCTGAGGGCGTGAATCCTCTCCAGCGAGGATTGCCCCCTCCGGAACACTGACCAGCAACGCTGTTCGCTTAGAGCAAATATCGTGCGAACACGCATCACGGCCCGCGTTCTCTCACGTAGTTGAGGGTCGCGGGCCGTTCGCTTGCGGCGTACGCGGAACATATGAGGGGCGAACAGTAGTTGGATGAGGATGAACGCCCTATCGTCGGGGAAAGTCTCTTGGCATAGCACCGTGTGAAGAGATCGGTGGTGGGTGTATTCGTGTGGCCGTCCGGGGAGCCGGTCGGCGCGGTGTAGACGGGTGCGACAGTGCCCTGGAGGTTCCCTGATCCACCTCGGGGCCGATAGGCGGAAAAGTGAGGGTCGGAACTTCCGTCCCTGCCTGACCGCTCTGTGAGGAGCGACGAGACATGTTCGAGAGGTTTACCGACCGCGCACGGCGCGTGGTTGTCCTGGCTCAAGAAGAAGCCAGGATGCTCAACCACAACTACATTGGCACGGAGCACATCCTGCTCGGCCTCATCCACGAGGGCGAGGGCGTCGCTGCCAAGGCTCTGGAGAGCCTCGGCATCAGCCTGGAAGCCGTCCGTCAGCAGGTTGAGGAGATCATCGGGCAGGGGCAGCAGGCCCCGTCCGGCCACATTCCCTTCACACCCCGTGCCAAGAAGGTCCTGGAACTGTCACTGCGCGAGGCCCTGCAACTGGGACACAACTACATTGGCACGGAGCACATCCTGCTCGGCCTCATCCGAGAGGGCGAGGGTGTGGCCGCCCAGGTGCTGGTGAAGCTGGGCGCCGACCTCAACCGGGTGCGCCAGCAGGTGATCCAGCTGCTCCACGGCTACCAGGGCAAGGAGCCGCAGGCCGCCGGCACGGCCGCCGAGTCGGCACCGTCCACGTCCCTGGTGCTGGACCAGTTCGGCCGCAACCTGACCCAGGCCGCCCGCGAAGGCAAGCTCGACCCGGTCATCGGTCGCGACAAGGAGATCGAACGGGTCATGCAGGTCCTGTCGCGGCGCACCAAGAACAACCCTGTCCTGGTGGGCGACCCCGGTGTCGGAAAGACCGCCGTGGTCGAAGGCCTGGCGCAGAAGATCGTCAAGGGCGAGATCCCCGAAACCCTCAAGGACAAGCAGCTCTACACGCTCGACCTCGGCGCCCTGGTCGCGGGCAGCCGCTACCGGGGTGACTTCGAAGAGCGGCTGCGTAAGGTCCTCAAGGAGATCCGCTCCCGCGGCGACATCATCCTCTTCATCGACGAGCTGCACACCCTGGTCGGCGCCGGCGCCGCGGAAGGCGCGATCGACGCGGCCTCCATCCTCAAGCCGATGCTGGCCCGCGGTGAACTGCAGACCATCGGCGCGACCACCCTGGACGAATACCGCAAGTACCTGGAGAAGGACGCCGCGCTGGAGCGCCGCTTCCAGCCCATCCAGGTCGAGGAGCCCACGATCTCGCACACCATCGAGATCCTCAAGGGCCTGCGCGACCGCTACGAGGCGCACCACCGCGTGTCCATCACCGACGGTGCTCTGGTCGCCGCCGCGCAGCTAGCCGACCGCTACATCAGCGACCGCTATCTGCCGGACAAGGCCATCGACCTAATCGACGAAGCCGGCTCGCGCATGCGGATCCGCCGCATGACCGCCCCGCCGGACCTGCGCGAATTTGACGAGAAGATCGCCAAGGTGCGGCGTGACAAGGAGGCGGCGATCGACGCCCAGGACTTCGAGCGGGCTGCCGCACTCCGCGACGAAGAGAAGCGGCTCCAGGCGCAGCGCGCGCAGAAGGAGAAGGAGTGGAAGGCCGGCGACATGGACACGGTCGCCGAGGTGAACGAGGAGCTCATCGCCGAAGTCCTCGCCACCGCTACCGGCATCCCGGTCTTCCGGCTCACCGAGGAAGAGTCCTCGCGCCTGCTCCGCATGGAAGAGGAGCTGCACAAGCGGGTCATCGGCCAGGACGACGCCATCAAGGCGCTCTCCCAGGCGATCCGCCGCACCCGCGCCGGCCTGAAGGACCCCAAGCGTCCCGGTGGCTCGTTCATCTTCGCCGGCCCGTCCGGTGTCGGTAAGACCGAGCTGTGCAAGGCGCTGGCCGAGTTCCTCTTCGGCGACGAGGACGCGCTGATCCAGCTCGACATGAGCGAGTTCATGGAGAAGCACACCGTGTCGCGCCTGTTCGGCTCGCCTCCCGGCTACGTCGGCTACGAGGAGGGCGGCCAGCTCACCGAGAAGGTGCGGCGCAAGCCGTTCTCGGTGGTGCTGTTCGACGAGATCGAGAAGGCCCACGGCGACATCTTCAACTCGCTGCTCCAGGTGCTGGAGGAGGGCCGTCTCACCGACGCCCAGGGCCGCAACGTCGACTTCAAGAACACGATCATCGTCATGACCACCAACCTGGGCACCCGGGACATCTCCAAGGGCCAGCCCATGGGCTTCGCGCGGCCGGACGACACCCAGACCACGTACGACCGCATGAAGGCCAAGGTGAACGAGGAGCTCAAGCAGCACTTCCGGCCTGAGTTCCTCAACCGGGTGGACGACACGATCGTGTTCCACCAGCTGACGCAGAAGGAGATCACCGCCATCGTCGACCTGATGGTCGCCCGGCTGGACGAGCGGCTCAAGGACCGCGACATGGGTATCGAGGTCCGGCCGCACGCCAAGAAGATCCTCGCCGAGCGGGGCTACGACCCGGTGCTGGGCGCCCGGCCGCTGCGCCGGACGATCCAGCGGGAGATCGAAGACGCCCTGTCGGAGAAGATCCTCTACGGCGAACTCAAGTCCGGCCAGATCGTCATCGTCGACGCGGAAGGCGAAGGCGCCGACGCCAAGTTCACCTTCCGCGGTGTGCCGAAGCCGCAGGCACTGCCGGAGACCGCAGAGGTGGGCGCTCAGTAGCACCGAGCTCTTCCATCGAGCGGTCCCGCACCGACCCGTAACGCACCCAATACACGAGAAGGAGGGGTGGTCCACCGGCCACCCCTCCTTCTCGTATGCGCCGACCTGTGCACACCCCGACAACCGCGGCACGCACCACGCACCGGCTTTCCCGGCCGGCCGCACCCGCACCGCCTCCCCTGCCGCCTCGAGACACGACACGGGCACGGCTTCCCGGTCAGTTAGGCAGCGCGTACTCGCCCGTCTCCAACGGGTCCACCAGACCGTCAGCCACCAGACTGTCCAACGCCCGTTCCCGCTGGACCGCGTCATCCCACACCGCGTCCAACATCGACTTCGGCACCGGACCGGACGCTTCCCGCAGCACCGCCAACAGCCGGCCGCGGACCTGGCGGTCCGTCCCCGCATACCGCTGGCCGCGCCGCGGCGGCCCGTCATGCGGGGGACACCCCGCGAGCACCCACGCGCACTGGTCCACCACCGGGCACACCCCGCAGCGGGGCGACCGCGCCGTACACACCAGCGCACCCAGCTCCATCACCGCGACCCCCCACCGAGCCGCTACCGCGGGCTCCTCCGGAAGCAACGACTCCGCCAGCCGGTACTCGGCTTTCGTGGGGGTTCGCGGCGGATACTGCCGCCCGTTCACCAGCCGCTCCAAGACACGCCGCACGTTCGTGTCCAACACCGCATGCCGCTGCTGGAACGCGAAACTCGCCACCGCGGCCGCCGTGTATGCCCCCACCCCGGGCAGCGCCAACAGTTCGTCGTACGAGTCCGGCACTGTGCCGCCGTGCCGCTCCACGATCACCGTCGCACACGCGTGCAACCGCAGCGCACGACGCGGATAGCCGAGCCGCCCCCACATCCGCACGGCTTCCCCCGCAGAATCGGCCGCCAGGTCCTTCGGGGTAGGCCAGCGTTCCATCCACGCCTGCCAGGCGGGCAGCACCCGCGCCACCGGGGTCTGCTGGAGCATCACCTCGCTCACCAGCACACCCCACGGGGTCACCTCCGCGGAGCGCCACGGGAGATCCCGTGCGTTGGCGTCATACCAGGCGAGAACGGCTGTACGGTAGGGGTTTGCGGTCATAGACGATCAGAATTCCAACGGCGGGTCGAGTAGGCGTAAAACTCTGGAAGCCGGGATACTTACGGTTATGGCTTCGGGACCGGTAAGCAAGGCAATCTACTGGCGGCGACGGTTCGTGGTATTGGCAGGGCTGCTCGCGGTACTCGCGCTGATCGCATACGCCTGCCGTCCCTCCGCCGACGAGGAGGACTCGATCATCCCGGCAAGCACCGACTCCAGCCCTGGCTCGGAGGACGCTCCGCACAGCGCCGGGTCGGCAGAACCCAGTATCCCAGCCTCACCCCCCGACGACCCCGACAATGCCGACGATTCCCCTGAAACCGACGATGCGGGGGAGGGGGACCCCGACACCACCGCGGCAGGCGGCAGCACCGACCCTGACTTCGCCGCGGGCGGCTCGTCCGGGGGAGGAAGCAGCGGTGCCCAGTCCACCGCCGCCCCCTGCCACCCCGAGAACGTGGTCGTGACTGTGCACTCCGACCGGGACGACTATGCCGCAGGGGTCTACCCCGTCCTCACCCTCACCCTGGTCAACACCGGTTCCACCACCTGCCGGGCAGACGTGGGACCCGACACCCTGGAACTGCGCATCACCTCAGGCAACGACCGCATCTGGTCCAGCGCCGACTGCGGGGACGCGTTCCGCGCAGAAGCCGTGGAACTCCGGCGCGGCGTCCCCCACGACGTGGACCTCACCTGGGACCGCACCCGCTCCTGGCCGGACTGCCGGGACGACGTCGTCCACGCCCGCCCCGGCACCTACGTGGCCAAGGCCTACAGCGACTACGAAGTCGCCGGATCCCAAGTGTTCCGCCTGCACTAGCCCCTGAAACCGGGGTCAGTGCGGGCGGCGCCGCAAGGCGATCTGCGCGTTCGCCCCCGTGTCCGGGCTGACCACCACTTCCTGCGCGGCAGCGATCCCGTCCACCACAAACTCGGCGTCCACGGGAACCGTCCGCTTGACCAAACCCAAAGCGATCGGTCCCAGCTCGAAGTGGCGGGCCGACGACCCCACGAACCCCACGGAACGGCCGTCCAACTCGATGTCGGCCCCCCGCGCGGGCAGCCGCTCAGCCGTGCCGTCCAAGTGCAGCATCACCAGACGGCGCGGCGGACGCCCCAAGTTGTGGACTCGCGCCACCGTCTCCTGCCCCGGATAGCACCCCTTGTCGAGGTGCACCGCGGAACCAATCCACCCCATCTCGTGGGCGATCGCCCGGTGGTCCGTGTCAATCCCGAACCGGGGCCGGTGCGCGGCAATCCGGCGCGCTTCATAAGCCCACAGCCCGGCAGGCCGCGCCCCCGCCGCAGTCAACGCCTCAGTGACCTCCACCAGCGCCGCTGCCGGCAGGAAAAGGTCGGTCTCGTCGGCAGCGGGACGGAGCACGGTCTCCGGCGGCAACGAGTCACGCACCGCGTCCAGCACCGCAGCCCGATCCGGGCCCGCCACGGTCACCACGGCGCGCTCCGCGCTCAGATCGTCCACCTCGACCCGCAGCATGAACCGCATGGACTGGAGGAACGCAACAAGCTCCTCCGCGGTCCCCGGTTCCACGTGAGCCCACAGCGCGGTGCCGTCGTCCACCACCGACAAGTGGTGCTTGATCCGCCCGTTGGCGTCCATCACCAAGGTTTCAGTGGCGGTCCCCGGGGCCAGCTCCCGCAAATGCTGGCTGGTGAGGTCGTGCAACCATCCCAACCGGTCCGGGCCGGACACGCGGACCACGCCCCGGTTGCTCCGGTCCACCCAGCCCGCGCCACGGTCCAAGGCCCGCTGTTCCTGGAACATTTCCCCGTAGTGGGCGGCGATCTCAGTATCAGGCGCCTCGGCGGCCACCGCGCCGGGACGCGTGAGCAACGGCGAAGTCATACCTGTGAGCCTATGTCCCCGCCACAGCTCGGTGGGGCGGACACCTCCCCGTTCCCGGAATACCCGCGAAAAAAGGTTTGCCCCGCACCCGTCCCTGCACGTACCGTCGAGGGCACGCGAGAAAGGAGGTGGTCCACAAAGTGAGCTCTTTGCGGACACGCGAGGTGTTCGCCCGCTAGGGCGACCCCACGGATCGCGCTAGCGAATCCACGGTGGACACCCGGACCCTCGGGTGGCCAGCCTTGTCCGACTGGCCCCAGCCTGCGCTGGAGAAACCCGAGGGTCCGCCCCAGGCCACTTCTCACGACTTGCGGTCGACCCGCTGCAACTGGGCGGACATGTACGGCTGCAGTTCTTTGCTGTTGGCCGCCAGATCCCAGGCGTAGCCCAGCGTCTCCCGGTTGTCCCCGAACAACCCGTACAACCGGTGGCTGGCCGCCGCAGGAAGCCCCGTCTCCGTGCGGACCACCACATCCGTGTGCAGCTCCACCCGGTGAGCGAAAACCGTGCCGAGGTAGACCTCGCTGTACCCCTCGGGGTGGGAGATCAGCACCTCCACGTGGATGGGCGGCTGGTCAGGATCCTCCTGCTGCGCTGCCTTGCCCGTCCGAACCCGCCAATACCCCGACTCGGACGTCACCGGTTCACCCCGGGAACCGTCCTCGTTGACCCGCCACACCTGGCTCCGATAGTTCAGATGCGGATGGCCGTCGTGGGTGAACTCGATGACCTGGGTGAACTGGAATTCTTCGGTATCCGGGTAGCCTGCGACCCCCAGTCCTTCCCAGCGGCCCAGCAAAAACGACAGCTTCGCCAGTTCTGGATGCATCTCAGACTGCATAGTGTCCGAGACTAGCGGCGGCACAGCATTCGCCCGTACCCGCAGCCGACGCGGCCGGCACCAGCACTTCTTGCGCCTACCACGGTTTTCTCCGTTCTCTTCGGCACCGGCTACCCGCCATTCGGGCAGGCGTTGTCCACGACGGATATCAGTGGAGACGTTCTCACGTCTCCCTGTTATGGCCCTAGCCCGGCACAGACCCTGGTAAAGAAGTAAGGAACGGACAAGGGGCACGGATGCCGTGGCCCGCGGACCACGACAATAGAGAAGAGGGGCTTCATGCTGGTGATCGGAATTGCCCTCCTTGCCAGCGCGGCGATTCTGGCACCCATGGGCTTCCTCGCCTACCGGCGCTGGCAGCACCGCCACGCCTTGGCCACTCTGTGCCCCCGCGCTTTCGTCGCTCTCGCCGGCCACAACGTCACCCTGCACGGCCGGGCAGCCACCGGACCGGCCGGAACAGTCGAATCCCGCCTAGCCGGGGTGGAATGCGTGTGGCACGGCCACGAAGTCATCCGTCACTACACCACCTGGCGCACCGTTGAAGAGACTGGGGAACGCCAACAAGTGCTCGGCGACGACCGGATCGCCGACTACAGCTCCCCGGAACTGTTCGCCCTCATCGGCCCCGACGGCAGTCCTCCCAGCGACCAGCCGATCCTGGTGGACCCGGAGGAGGCCGACACCACCCGGGTGAACCTGTGCCTCCAACGTGTCGTCAGCCGCCCGCAACGCGGAGTACCTGCTCCCGCCGACGACCTGCTCGGCCGGATCAAAGGCCGCGTGTCCGGAATCTTCCGGGGAGAGACCCTCGAATTCGAATACCGGGAGCGCGCCATCCGCGCAGGGGACCCTCTGATCGTGCGGGGCCGGGTAGAACTGCGGGAAGGCCACCCCGTCCTCGTCGCCCCCGAAGACGGTCGGCTCAGCATTGAACACAGCACGACCGCGCCCCCGCCCGTCCCCGGACCGCCGGTCCACGCCCTGCTGTTGAGCGGCAGCGCCCTGCTCCTCGGCATCGCGGGCCTCCTGCTCTTGGTGAGCAGTTAACCCCGACCCGGGCCACCAGCATGCCGCCCCGGGACGCCCAACCCACCGGGACCGGCGAGGGCCTCACATCAGGAAGCACCCGGCCCTGCGCGGCACACGAGACCAGCAGTGAAGCTTTGACCTGCGTCTTTCTCCCGCTATGGTGACCGGAGAAGACGCCCTTGACCCAGGCTTTACAGGCTTCATTGCCCACCACACCGGGCCGCAACCCCGCCTGGTCCCACGTGCACTGGCGCGCGCCTGTCCTGCCGCCATTCTCGTGCGGAACACCCACACTGATCCGCCAGTGCCGGACCCTCGCATTTCGCAGCAGCTCACCTGGCATGGCCTCGATATGACCAGGGAACACTTCTGCGAATCTTGTCTTACTTTCCGTAATGAGAGGATAATTGACAGTAAATCACCAGTGGGTGGGGAACATGCGGAGCCCTAAACCATGTCCACTGTGGGGGCACACACCAAAGGAGAAATATGTCCACACAGGAGCACGCCCCGCCCTCCTCCGGGGAACCAGTCACTGCTCCCACACAGCACCGAAGCGCCCCGTCACTCTGGCCGCCGCTGCGCGCCCTCGCCTTGCGCCTGCACTTCTATGCGGGAGTCCTCGTCGCACCATTCATCGCGGTCGCAGCGATCACCGGGCTTCTCTACGCCTACACCCCGCAACTCGAACAATGGCTCTACGCTGACCAGTTGCGCGTTGAACAACAAGGGCATCGGATTCCGCTCAGCCTGCAAGTCGAAGCAGCCCAAGAAGCCCACCCGGAAGGCACCCTCCACGCGATCCGTATCGGCGGCCCCGAAGACAGCACCCGAGTCCTCTTCCAGGTCGACGGGCTGGAAGAAAGCGTCCGTTCCAGCGTCTTCGTCGACCCCTACACCGGGGAAGTCCTCGGCACCCTCGAGGTCTACGGCAACAGCGGCGCCCTCCCGGTACGCACCTGGATCAGCATGCTCCACCGCCATCTCCACTTGGGCGAGGTCGGCCGCCTCTACAGCGAACTCGCGGCAAGCTGGCTGTGGGTGGTCGCCCTCGGGGGCGTTGTCCTGTGGGTGAGCCGCGGCCGCACCGGCTCGTGGATCCGCCGCGTCTTCCTGCCTGACCAGGGCGCCACCGGGCGGCGCAACACCATGTCCTGGCACGGCACCGTGGGCGTGTGGATGCTCCTCGGAGTGCTCGCGCTCTCCGCAACCGGCATGACCTGGTCAGCCTATGCCGGGCAGAACATCGGAACCATCCGCCAAGCCTTGAACTGGCAGACCCCTTCCCTGAACTCGGAGGTTTTCGAAGCAGGACACCACGACACGGGCGGCACAACCGCAGAACACGGCCACGAGCACCACGTCGCGGTCAGCGTCGACCAAGTCGTCGGCGCGGTACGCGAAGCCGGGATCGACGGCCCCATCGAAGTGATCTACCCGGCTTCCGAAACCCAGGCGTTCAAAGTCGTCGAAACCGGCAGGGAATGGCCGGTCCAACAGGACTCGGCGCTCGTCGACCCCATGACCGGGGAAGTCATCGACATCCTGCGGTTCGAGGACTACCCGCTGATGGCCAAGCTCACCGTGTGGGGCATTGCCGCGCACATGGGCCTGCTGTTCGGGCTCCCCAACCAGCTTGTGTTGACCGCGCTGGCCGTGGGCATCCTGGCTCTCATCATCTGGGGATACCGCATGTGGTGGCAGCGCCGCCCCACCACCCGGGAAGGATTCGCCCTAGGTCGCCCGTTCCCACGTGGGAGCTGGCGACGGCTGCCCCTGTGGGCGAAGGTCGCACTCGTCGCGGTGCTCGTCGGACTGGGCTGGCTGATGCCGGTCTGGACGGTTTCCCTCGTGGGATTCCTTGTCATGGACGCGGTCATCGCCCGAACGAGCACGTAACCTCCCTGCCGGTGCCGCCGGGGTGGGCGTCCGTGGTTATGGGCCCCGGCGGCACCCCTCACCTCAGCCCAGGAATGCGCGGACCTAGGGACAGCCCGGACATGAGCACCCGTCGACAGGCCCGGGACCGTAGCGCAGCGGAGACCCCGCAAACACCGGGGAACACCGCAGCCACCCTCCCCAGGCCCCGGCGCCATCGTCGAACAGGCAGTCCACGAACCACATGTCCTGCCCGCGTCCCGCAACTGCTGCCGTCACCGCCGCAACGGGTTTCCCGCCAGTGCGCAGCCACTGGCGGGCGGACGACTTCGGTGGACCGGGCAGGGAAGCTGGGATACGGCGGCGTAGCCGCTACTGGGCGGGGTGTCGGCTCGTGCCCACGCGTCGTCCACGGGGAAATGCTCACCCAGGCGAGCGGGACCTCCTTACCACGGCAGAGGAGCAGACCGGTCAGACCAGGACACGCTATTCCTCGCGGTCCGATGCCTCCTCGGTGTCACGCTGGAGTGAAGGAGAAGCGGGGGAACGGCGGTTCGAACGGTCCGCGATACGCAGTTCCAGCCTGCGCCAGGCAGTGGCCCAGCGACGGTACTCCTCGTCGCTGCCGCCGCACGCGGCGATGAACGCTTCGACGAGGGAAAGCTTCGGGAGTTTGTCCTGGCTCAGTGCAGTGTGGAACGAGGTGGCAGAGCACCGGTTGCCGCAGTTCTGCTGCATCTTCCGGTAGGAAGGGGTGCCCGCCCAGCGGCGGAAGAGCCGCATGGCCTCCACAAACTCCGCTGGCGTAGTGGCGGCCAAGGGGTCCGGACGGGTGTCGTGTCCGTCTAGGTCGGGGACTGCCGTGGAACGAGGAGGCTGCCGGTCCAGTTCCCCACCCCGCGTGTTTCGGACACCCTGGTCTCCCTCGTCGTGGGGGACGGGGATCAGCGGCACCTCACCGTAGAGCTTTCCGTCGGCTCCCCGCCGCACTCGCTTGGGAAGAGCGTCGGGCGCGACCCGGTAGACGGTCGACGGGGTAGTGCGACGCAGGGAAGGATGTGGTCCGCTAGGGCTGAGCAGGTCAGAGGTCATACTCGCACCTCCCGGACTCCGGCGGACACGCTGGTGCTGAGACGAACGATCACGGAGCCACTACTCCTTGGACGTGAAAGCGAATGGGGCGCCTGCCCGGACGCGACCCGGAAATGGCGGTCTGTCGCCGTATAGGGAAGAGCGCGGTCAAACTCTCCACAAAATATTGGACTGTGGGAAAGAAGTTACCGGAACAGTGGTGTGACGCAATCCCCCAGACGGGGGATGAGTCCGCTATGTCCGGTCTGTGTCTTTGCTGGGTGCGGCAGGGTCCTGCCCGGTGAGCGCGGGGACGGTAGCGGCAACGTGCAGCAGCATTCGAAAATGTTCAATTTTGTACAGAAGTGTCCAGGGGGATTCCGTATCGTCGGTGAGCTGCGCACGCGAGGGGGATCGGTGAAGATGGCACGGAACAAAAACGAAGACGGAGAGTGCTAGTTACGGCGAACTTTTTTCAGGTTTTTAGGCCGGCTGGAAGTAGGAAGTCCGCCGGTTCGGGCCGACCGTCCCGAATCGGACCCGATCTGACCATCCCCGCACCGGACACCGGAATTCCCGCACGCTGATCGGACCATTCCAGCCCTGCCCAGCACCTTCCCGAACACCACAGCCGCACCGCACCACCGGCCGCCGCCCCAGCGCGCCACCCCGCACCCGGCTCTGCTACGCCCACGCTCCCCCACAACCGCACAAAAAGGGGGACATCTGACAGCATCCCGCGACAGCAGCGGACCACCCTGGAGCGCGCCCCGCACCGACAACCGAGAACCCCCGGCCACCGCAGCTCCGGGAACCACGACAGGCCAAGCAGACACACAAGCAGAAACCCATCCCCAGCGCGGAGCTGGAGCCAGCCGCCGGACCCCGTACCCCGTACCCCACACAGCCCAGGCGCCCAGCGCCGCACGGCACCCCACGAGAAGCGCAGCACCCACGACCCCTGGGCAACGTTGCCCTCCCCCGGAGGGGAAACCGCCTCGCGCAGCCCGTCTCACAGATCACGGCCCGCAGAAAAAAGACACCGAATCCGCGTCATTTCACAGACGCTGATTCTCCGCTCTCCACTCGCAATCTTTACCGAGCCATTCCCTTTCCGTTGTGCATTCCTGAAATTTTGCTGAGCCAGATAAAAATTTCAGAACACGGTGTCGTGATACTCGATAACCGGAAACTCAACCCGCTCCCGGCCACCATTCCCCCCGCACTTGCCTGAATCGCCGAAAGGAATCCCGAAGCAAACCACCAATGTGCGAGCACCTGAAAGGGATTTCTCCACTGTGCAGGGAAGAGCATGACTACCTGCGATCCCGCCCTGTGCTCACGACTCAGGAACTGCCTTACAGAGACCCACGTCACCCCCACCGATGCGCCCCATCGCAGGGAGGGAGAGCACCGATCCCCACCAGCAGTGCTGCACCCCGCCCCGCAGCGACGTGGGAGAAGGCAACGGCGACAGAACAACTCCGCAACCTTTCACCATCCGATAATCCGTAGGGACGGCCGGGGACCCCCAATGACCGAACCGTCAATCTCCCGCGCAAAGCCCCAAGATGCGGCCTAGAAAACCGACCAAAGAAGTGTCCAGGAGCACAACCACCGCCGACAGCACCGGCACGGACCTGCGAAGACACACTCTTGGGGGTGAGGATCGCAGACCCAGCGGGCATTCCCCGCCGCCCGTCGGCACATCCCCTCTGCACGCCGCCACGAACAGAACCCAGAAACGGACAGGATGACTCTTGCTGGTGGGTAAGCCTTAGACTGGGAAGCGAACTGGTATAAGGGATAAGGAGACCGCGGTTGTTTTCCTCAACAGCCGCCCCAACTACCACCAACACTCACCGTGTCCACTAACGTCATGGCTCTGTTACTGTCTGTGCTTAACCCCCCGTGTGTAAACCGCTTTTAATGCTCCAGTCAGCGCTGTGTTTCAGCGGAAGTGGAGAAGACACGCTCTTATCGCGGTAAAGGACAGTTCATGGGCCGGTGATCCACGTCCTCCCTAGGACTCCGTAAAGCTGACAACCAGTCTCCTGGGTTCAGAGCCAGGTATACGAGCCTGCGGGAGAACACACGCGACAATTGGTTGTTTCCGGAGCCCTGAACGAATAGTTCTCTCCCACAGGTTTGAGTCCTGCACTGGGGGGATGAAAGGGGGGTACTGGCCGAAGAGGCCAATTGCTTTTCGGATTTCTCAGGAGAGATTCATGGCACGAAAAGTCCAGGTCCTTCTCATTGATGACCTTGACGGCAGTCAAGCCGAGGAGACGGTCTCGTTCGCACTCGACGGCACTTCCTACGAGATCGACCTCAGCAGCGCTAACGCCAAGCGACTGCGTGAGGAACTCGCCCCGTTCGTCGAAGCCGCCCGCAAGGTTCCGGCGCGTCGGGGTGTCTCCAGGACCAAAAAGCGCACGGCGCTCAGCCGGGAGAGGAGTGCACAGATCCGTGCCTGGGCGCAGCAGCAGGGCAAGCAGATCAGCGAACGCGGGCGCATCCCGAAGGCCATCGTGGACGAATACGAAGCCATCCACGGGTAGCAAGAAGGATCCTGACAACTGTGAAGGGGACATGGCCGTCCCCTTCACAGTTTTTTGAAAACTCGTTGCAGTGCCCCGGGACGGAAGATCACCCCGCCCCGGTCACCGGGGAGAAAGTCACGAGACCGGGAATCGCCGCACTCAGGCCTTCTTACGGCCGATTCCAGCCATTCCCAACTGCTCCCCCGGGGAGAGGTTGTCCGGGTCAACCGGCTCGTCAGGACGCCACAGCGCGGTGTAGACGACGCCGGGCTCCACAAGTTCAAAGTCGCCGAACTGGCGTTCAATCTCCTCGGGGGTGCGCGCCCACCCTTCGCCGAGGTTCTCCCGAGTGATCCGAGCCAGTTTCTGCTGTGCGGGAAGCCCCGTGTCCACCAGGGAAGTCATGAAAAGGTAGCTGCCCGGTGCCAGTGCGTCCCGATAAGCGCCCACCACCCTGTCCACAACATCAGGGGAGAGATAGTGCAGCATGCCCACCAGCATGATTGCTGCTGGACGGCTGAAGTCGATCATGCGGCGCACATCGGGATGGTTGAGAATGTACTCCGGGTCGCGGACATCTGCGGTGAACACCGCGGTGTTGGGGTCTTTTGCCAGCAACGCCCGACCGTGGGTGAGCACCATCGGGTCGATGTCCACGTAGACCACGCGCGCATCAGGGTTGACCGACTGGGCAACTTCGTGCGTGTTCTGCACAGTGGGCAACCCGCTGCCCAAGTCCAGGAATTGGCTGATCCCTGCCTCACCGGCGAGGAACCTCACTCCGCGGACCAGGACCTTCCGGTTTTCGATAGCCGATTCTTTGAGCCCGGGAATGTGCTTACAGGCGTAGTCCGCCAAGGCCCGGTCGGCTTCGAAGTTGTCCTTGCCACCGAGTAGCGCATCGTAGGCGCGGGCTATCGTGGGCTTGGAGAAGTCGAGCCCTGGGGGCGGCCACACGGAGTCGTGCTGCTCGTCGCTCATCAGTGCGCTCCTCGTTCGGGGGATTCAAAAGGGAAAACACCGACATCGTAGTTCGCTTTTGTGCTCTGATGTCCCCGTGAGCGCTATTGATCCGACAGTGGATGTGGGGACGCGATTCCGTGGTGAAGAGCCTGGGGAGGCTTCTCACCACTAAGAAGCATTCCGGGAAGCTTCGTGGTTTTGTTCGTTTTGTCCTGGTTTATCAGGTTTTCGGGCTTCTCTGGCTGCCATTCATGGAGCGCAAGTGTCAGGACAGGCGGTTGGTGCGCACCCGCTGAGGATCACAGCCGTACTGCCCGCGACGAACGCTTTAAGGCATCAGCGTGTCAACCCGTCCACGGACAAGAGGCGCAAGGTCGGCCTCAAGGCACAGAGCCGTAGGACTGAACGAAGGACCAGGGGCGCACCGAGCTAGCTTCTCAACAGAGGCTTCCCTGAAAACCGTATGCCCACTGCACCTTGCCAGACACGTTCCTGGGCTTCGGGTTGGGGATCCTTCCGGGGTGGGAAAAGGCTAACCGCTACGTTCGGTTGGGGAAGTCGACGGGGAGCAATGGCGGCCACGGCAGGACGCCCGCCGACAAACACTTCCCAGACTGAGATGTTTGGGGTGTTTGTTGATCAAATTGATGTTTGTGGTGCTTTGTGTGTCAGATCTGTGCTGTCTTCGAAGGAAGACGAGGAAAGGTGATCGGATCCCTGAGTTGATCCACCGTGCCTAGAACAGCCCTCCCTGCAGGGGAGTAAGGACTTACCGTTAACACCTGCTGTCCAGCTTTCGGGGTTAGGGATCGACTGTCAAAAATTGTCGGAACGAAAGGACCGAAGCTCCGAGATCGCCACTTTGCTTGGGCTCTGTAGCAAGATTCGCCTGTATGGCCGGGCTCAAGGAGAATAGGCGTAAACAATGCGCTGGAATGGATCCCCCCGATGGACTCTTCTCCTGCTGGTGGTCGCGTGGCCTATGGCGACGAGTCTTATCTCGAAGCTGTATCCGGCGGCTACTACGTGTTAGCCAGTGTGACGTTCGATCCCTCTGTGGCCGAAGAAGCTCGCCAAGCGATGCGCGAGCTCCGCGGCAATCGTCGCACTGACAAGCTGCACTGGAACGAGATGGACCGAAAGCAAAGGGAGGCTGCAGCCTTTACAGTTGCCTCTCTTGAAGGCTTCCACGTTGTCGCAGTCGGCGCCCCTGTGCCCTTAAAACGTCAGGAGCGGGCTCGCGCTGCTTGTCTCACGAGGCTGGTGGACGAACTCTACGGCTACGAGGTGAGAACCCTGGTGCTGGAGTCGCGTGGCCGGACTCTCGACAAAAAAGACGAACGGGTGGTCAGGCCATTCCAAGCGCAGCACAACGATGACCGCTTCACGCTCCGGCACGAACCTGGCGGCAATGAGCCACTGCTATGGGCGGCTGACATCGTTGCCGGAGCAGTTCGCGCTAAACAGGACGGAGAGTCGAGGTACTGCGACATCCTCCACGACAATCTTTACGATGTCACAGTCTTCGTCCGCTAGGCATACTCGGCCCCAGAAACGCGCCGAGCCAGGCTCCCGGTCTGCCCCAGGCCACCTGGCTCCACGACTTCTGACCTCCCGTAGGGGCCAGCAAAACTCTTTCGCTAGCTGACGATAGTGGTTCTTACGAAGTTTCACAAGTAAATTTTTGGCACATTTAAGGTATTCATCGTTAATTTCTTGCAAGGTGTCCTGTCTGTTAGTGGGTTGTGCCCCCATCACATGGCCCCCATCACGTGAAGGCACTCTGGCTCGTCTCAGGGCCCTCTTCGGCTGGATGCCAGACATCGTGACGGGCCACCCAGTTCTCTACGGGCCGCTGTCAGCGAGCAGCGCACGGCCTGGATGAGGGCCTGTACCGGTCCGCCGAGGCCAGCCGAGGGGCATCGCTGAAAGTGGATCCCAACTCTGGGATGGACAACCGACGAGGCGGCCAGGCGCAGGGCTACCGACGGCACGTGACCGGGGCACTGCGACACCAAGTACCTGGGACAGTCACGGGCTGCTCCGTCCAGGAATTTTCACTCCGCCTGCTTGGTTCTTGCTGGTAGCAATCAGGCTCATCTCCTACAGTTGTGTTCATAACACCCAGCACCACCCCCCTCTGGCCACATCCAGTCCGAAAACCCGTTACTCTTAAGGAAGGCATGTGGCACCCTAGTGGGTGAGATGTCACGGGCCATTAGCTCAACTGGCAGAGCAGCGGACTTTTAATCCGCGGGTTCTGGGTTCGATCCCCAGGTGGCCCACCACAAAAGCCCCGGGTCGGATCCTGTCTAGACAGGATCCGACCCGGGGCTTCGTCGTGTGCGCCTAGTTCCGGCAGTCGGCTGGAGCCCTCGCCCCCGCATCGCCCAGGTCTCTGGGACGAAGGCTCTGCTCCACCAGTGGACGCCTCCGCTCCCCCGCGGCCACGGTTGAACGGAGACCGTGCCAGTAAAGCTGGTTACCGGCTCACTGAACGCCTCGTTCCCGTGTCCTGGGGAAGAACTGCCGTATCATCAGGTCCCTCAACAGCGAGGGAATGAAGACCTCAGTCCAGGAAACGGGTGCTATTTGCGCTGTTCAAACGGGAAGGCTGTCCTCTCCCGCGATGACAGGGCTGTGGTGCCGTGCGCCCTCGCGATGGAAGAAGCCGAGGCACAGCGAGGCGAACGCGGTCATGGCCACCCCTATCGCGGAGCCCACAGTGTTGACGAGTAGGTCACCGGTGTCTGCGGTACGGCCAGCAGCCATTGCCCACTGGACTGTCTCTATGGCCAGTGACAGCCCTGGTCCTGTGGTTAGGCGCGCCCACCAGGAGGAGAAAGCAGCGAAAGCCAAAATGCCGATGGGCACGAAGAGCAGGGCGTTGACGATCTTCTCCTCCACAATGAGGCCTGCTGACGGCTCGGTGCGGACAGGAGGTGGCGGGACAGCCTCAAGTTCCGCGCGTTTGTCGAGGTCCACGTCGTGGCCGTAGGCGTCGATCCATACGATGCGGCCGTCGGTAGTGGGATAACGGTAGTAGGCTGCGTCGCCTGGATCGACTTCCCGACGCGCCTGTTCCAATTCTTCAGGGGATAGTTCTCGTGCCCCGTAGTAAACGGTTTCTTCCGCGCTAGGTCCCAGTGCCAGGTAGGCGCCCTCTGAAGCAAGGGTTCTCTGGCGCAGTTCCTCATAGGCCGACAGCGGATTCCACGTTATGCCCCAACCGGTGGTGCCGACCTTGTCCCACCCCAGCAAGGGACCGCCCAGAATGAGCAGGTACACCGCTGCGGCCGTGCCCAGAAGCCATCGGGCTTCCCTTGGGAACAACCGCGGTGAGCGGCGGTTCCATCGAGCCACCACCACGGCGGATACTCCCAGAATGACCAGGGCGATACCGACCGTGATCGGGGTCACATAGAACAATACCTGCCACATGACGGGTTTCTTTCGTGAAACCTGGTTGCGTGCGTCCGGAGGTACCTGGACGCACGCAATCAGGAAAGTAAATCAGTTTCAGTTAAACCTTCTCAGGTCACATGCACGAGACCCTTTCAGTCGTGTAAGTCGTGCTTGACCCTGTGACTTGCATGAGACCGGAAATAGGAGGTCCGCCATAGGTGAAGTAGGAGCGGATACGGAATGTTGCTCCGGCCCTTCCTCCAGGAGGAACGTTCATGTAGGAGCTCCACTGATCGGATTCTCCAGACTGGCGGACACCAAACCTCGCAGTAATTGTGTTGCCGTAGTTCTTGAAGTAGTCCACGGAGGCAACCCTGCAGTCGATGGCGTCGACACGCAGAGTTCCGTTGCTCAGGTACCCATAGCCGATCGCCATCGGGGTGAACGTTCCAAGACCGTCAGTGTTGATGCCGTCTTCCCGCATGGCCTGTCGGACGTATTCCTCTACGCTTTCGACGTCCTTGCCCTCGCCGACTTCGAGGATCTCGTAGTCATCCGTGATAATAATTTCCTGCTCGAAGACGGTGTGATTGGACTCTTGAGCAGACGCAGGACTAGCAGTCAGAGCAATCAGGGAGACCGCTGCTACCACTGTTCCTGCGGCTTTGGCAACGAAGGATTTCTCAGAGATTCTTCTTGCCACCAGTGTTCCTATCCGTTTCTTTTTATATATGCAAAACAACTAAGAGGTGATCGCTGATTCGATGTCTCTAAGGAAACAGCCGATGTGTCGGATCAGCTCTCCTAAAAGAGGAAGGAAGTGCCGTTGGAAACCAGGATGGTACTTCCTGGCCAGAGGAGAGTATGGCAAGACAAGAAACGAAAATCCTTATTTTGACCACATTAGGTCTTTTGTTTGTTGTGAGGGCCCGGCAGGGTTGGCAGTTGGGGCTGGTCTTTGTCCAGCTCAGAAACCGAGCGCGGAGGTTCCCGCAACAGCTGCACGAGAGTTACCGCGTGAGAATCCGCCTCTGGTGAGCAACACGCCACAGCGGTATTCGTGGTATAAGGGTGCCCGTTCGCTTTCCACCGGGAGCTTTGAGGAGCAGCAGACGGATTTCTTATGTGAGAACACGGGGCAGGACTCTCATAAATCACGACTGGAAGCATGAAGAAGCGCACCAGGAGGACCCGATAAGGTGCGCTGTTTCCTTCCAGCGTTGACTGCACCCCGCTGGACCATCTGAGGAGACGATGGACCGGCTTCACATCTCCACTTACCTCCGCACTCCTCGGGGGCGCTTCATTGACGTCTTCTCCATGGAAGCCGAGCGGCAGCCGACCAAGGCCTACCTGGAGGGGGCGATTGAGCTGGTGCTCTCCGGGAAGGCGGTGCTCAACCAGAGCCTCTGGGACGATGTCGAGTTCCTTTGGTGGGGCCTGGTCGACATGGTGGTCGAGTTCCGCAAAACGGGAGAGGCGAGCATGGACTTTCCCGACCAGCCGCTCACCGCCACGCTGACCCGGCGGGAAAGAGAGTGGCTCAGGTTTGAGGTGCGGAACTGGCAGGGCGAGCTAGTAACCGCTTCCTCGGTCCAGGAAACGGCGCTATTTGCGCTGCTCAAGCGGGAGGGGCCGAAAACTTTGGCGCGGCTTGCGGAGTTGAATCCCGCTAACGCTGCGTCCCATGAGCGGGCGCTGGCCGCGCTGAGCAGGTGACCTGCCCAGTGTGGCTGTTCCAGCCTTTGGGGACATCGGGCAGCCCTGTGCCGGACAGGGGTTCGTGCTGCACGGTGGGAACAGCACTACGTCCTGCACTCAGTGGCGGGGAGGGGAGCCGTCACGCCGGTGAGCAGCGCAGCCGAGCAGCACTGTTGCGTCAACCAACGCGAGCGTGAGCCGGGTCGTAAGGAAAGCGCCCGCGGAGGACTGCTGCACAGCCAGGCCTTGCCCGAGTGGCCACGGCGGGTGCCCGCCCGTCTTGCCCGACCGTGCCGGAACGGCTTCAAGCGTGCCCGGGAACTCCACACGTCGCCGGGCGGGGAGCCCTTGGACAGGGGTGTGCCCCCGCCATTGTGTGGCGAGGGCACTTCGCACCACTGGTGGTGGCTGGGAGCTCCCGCCGCTGAGATGGGGCAGGGACGTGAGGGGCACCTCGAGCAGCGGGAGCGTGGGAGGGGAGGCCGCCCTGGAGGGGAGGAAACCCCAGGGCGACCTCACCGTGTGGCTGGTCAGTGGGAGACCGCTTTTTCCGCTCCGGCACCGGTGAGGGACCGGACCTCCATCTCGGCGTGCTTCTTGGCGTCGTGCTCGCTGGAGAGCATGGTGCCGAGCCAGCCGAGGAAGAAGGACAGCGGAATGGAGATGATGCCGGGGTTGGACAGCGGGAAGAACGCGAAGTCCAAGTCCGGGAACATCGCTTTCTCCGAACCGGACACGGCCGGGGAGAACACGATCAGCGTGATCGTGGTGATCAGACCGCCGTAGATGCTCCACAGCGCGCCCTGGGTGTTGAACCGCTTCCAGAACAGCGTGTAGAGGATCGTCGGCAGGTTCGCCGAGGCGGCCACAGCGAAGGCCAGCGCGACGAGGAACGCCACGTTCTGCTCCTTGGCGAAGATACCGCCGACGATGGCCACCGCACCGATCACCAGGGAGGTGATTCGGGCCACGCGGACCTCGCTGCCGGGGGCGGTCTTGCCCTTCTTGATCACGTTGGAGTAGATGTCGTGGGCGAACGAGGCCGACGCGGTGATGGTGAGGCCCGCGACCACAGCGAGGATGGTGGCGAAGGCGACTGCGGCGATGAAGCCGAGCAGGACCGGGCCGCCCAGGGCCAGGGCGAGCAGCGGGGCCGCCGAGTTCACGCCGCCGGGGGCCGAGGAAATGTCCTCAGCACCCACCATGGCGCCGGCCGCGTAGCCGAGCACCAGGGTGAACAGGTAGAACAGGCCGATCAGGCCGATGGCCCACACCACCGAGCGGCGAGCTTCCTTGGCGGTGGGGACCGTGTAGAACCGCATCAGCACGTGGGGCAGGCCGGCGGTGCCGAGCACGAGCGCGAGTCCCAGCGACAGGAAGTCGAGCTTGGTGAGCGCGTTGATACCGTACTGGGCGCCGGGGGCGAGCAGCGCTTCACCCTTGCCGCCTTCCATGGACACGGCGTCGGCGAGCACGGCCGAGAAGTTGAAGCCGTACATGCCGAGGACCCACAGGGTCATGCCGCCGGCACCGGCGATGAGCAGGGCGGCTTTGATGATCTGGACCCAGGTGGTGCCGCGCATGCCGCCGATGAGCACGTAGAGGATCATTACAACGCCGACGGTGGCGATGATGGCGTTCTGCGCGGCTTCACCTTCGATACCGAGCAGCAGGTTGACGAGGCCGCCCGCTCCGGCCATTTGGGCCAGCAGGTAGAAGAAGGACACCGCCAGGGTGGAGAGGGCTGCGGCGGCGCGGATGGGCCGCTGCCGCATGCGGAAGGCCAGCACGTCGCCCATGGTGAATTTGGCGGTGTTCCGCATCAGTTCGGCGACGAGCAGCAGCGCTACGAGCCAGGCGACGAGGAATCCGATCGAGTACAGGAATCCGTCGTAGCCGTTGACGGCGATGGCACCGCAGATGCCGAGGAAGGACGCGGCGGACAGGTAGTCGCCGGCGATCGCGAGGCCGTTTTGAGCGCCGCTGAAGGACCGGCCGGCCGCGTAGTAGTCGGCCGCGGTTTTGGAGTTGCGGCTCGCCCGGAACACGATCACCAGGGTGACCAGGACGAACGCGACGAAGACGCTGAAGTTGAGTGCGGGGTTGACGGAGTCGAGGACGTGCGCAAGGTGCATGTCGGTCACTTGTCCTCACCTTCGATGTCGTGGCGGATCTTGTCCGCGATGGGGTCGAGGCGGTTGCCGGCGTAGCGCACGTACAGGCCGGTGATGATGAAGGTCGACACGAACTGGAGCAGGCCGAAGACGAGGCCGACGTTGATGTTGCCGACGAGCTTGATCGCCATGAAGTCGGAGGCGTAGGCGGCGACCAGTACGTAGAGCAGGTACCAGGAGATGAAGAAGGCGGTCATGGGGAACACGAAGACGCGCAGGCGGCGCCGCAGTTCCCCGAATTCAGGGCTTGCCTGTACCGACTCCCAGGCGGGTTCTGTGCCCTGGTGGGTGAGCTTTCCGGACTCGGTTTGGGTCACGGTGGGACCTCCCCAGCAATCGGGATGTGCGGGAGAACACATGTGGCTTGCGCCACAGTAAGTGGGCTGGGGTGGGAGCGATAAGACCCGCAAGATCGAATGACGAGTGTTGCGACGAGTGTTGCGACCAGCGGTCGATGAACGGCATATGAGCGTTCGAGGACCGTCGACCGGGGTGGAGGGCGGCCGAGGGCAGGCGTGGGGCAGGCCGAAAGTCCTCTGGAGGGGTGCGGCCTCCGGTGCTAGGCGGAGGAACGCTTGCCGGCTAGCGGCCTAGCGGGGTGTCGCGGGGCGGTTCGTCCAGGTGGAGGCGGAGCATCGCGGTGCGCGACCACGGGGGAGCTTGGCCGCGCAGGGAGACCACCACCATGGTGGCGAAGGCGAGCGGCACGGTCCACGGCGCGGGCTGGGTGATGAGGATCGCCTGCCAGCCTGCGAGCGGGGGGCCGAACAGGGCCACTGCGATCGCACCTAGGGTACTGAACAGGCCGACGAGGACGCCGCTGACGGCTCCCGCTTTCGTCAACCGCGGCCACCAGATCCCCAGGACGAGCAGGGGGCAGAACGTGGACGCGGCCACGGTAAACCCCCAGGTGACGAGCATGCCCGCGGCGAGAGGTGCGGCGGGGAGCGCGAGGAGCACCATGACGGCTGCGGCGAGCAGCACGGTGATCCGCAGGCGGCGCAGTCCGCCGGGCAGCAGGTCGTAGGAGATCGCCCCGGAGATGACGAGCAGCAAGCCCACCGAGGTGGCGAGGAACGCGGCGAACGCGCCCACCGACAGGAGGGTGGTCATGAGGGTGCCTACCCAGTCGTCGGAGACGCGGGACGGGAGGGCGACGACTACGGTGTCGGTGACTCCGGACAGGTAGAGCTCGGGCACGAGTACGCGGCCGAGCGCCCCGTAGATGCCGGGGAACAGGTAGAAGATGCCGAGCAGTGCCACGGTGAACGCGGCGGTGCGGCGCGCGGAGCGTCCGTCAGGGCTGGTGTGGAATCGCATGAGCACGTGCGGGAGGCCCATGGTGCCGAGGGCGGTGGCGGTGAGCACGGCGAGGGTGGCGAGCAGCGGGTGCCCGTAGTCGCTCAGGTTGAGCAGGGGCCGGTGCCATTGTTCGCCGCCGGGGATGCCGCCGCCGTTCACGGTGGGCACGGGGGTGTCTTTGGGGAAGACGAGGGTCTGGTTGGCGTCGACGCGTACTTCACCGGGGCCGAGCACGGTTTCGGTGCCGTCGGGGGTGCGCACGGTGACCGGTTCGGGGAAGGTGAGGGTGGCGTCCACCTGGAATTCGACCGCGGTGTCTTTGGGGAAGTGGGTGAATTCCACGGGGTGGACGGCTTCGTGGCGGACGTGGGGGCCGACGATGACGAGCAGCCACAGCGCGGGGACGATGAACAGCAGGAGCTTGACGAGGAACTGGAAGGCTTGCACGTAGGTGGCGGCGCGCATGCCGCCGAGGGCGAGGGTGGCGCTGACGACGACGCCTGCGATGACGACCCCCACCCAGTAGGGCAGGTCGCTGACCACGCTGAGCACGAGTCCGGCGGTGCGGAGCTGCGGCACGAGGTAGAGGGCGCCGATGACGAGCACGACGACTGCGCTGAGGCGGCGCAGGCCGGGGGAGGCGAGTCGTGCTTCGGCGAAGTCGGGCACGGTGAGCGCGCCGGAGCGGCGCATGGGTGCGGCGACGAGGATGAGCATTGCGATGTATCCGGCGGTGAATCCGACGGGATACCACAGCGCACCCACCCCGTCGCGGACGACGAGCCCGGCGACGCCGAGGAAGGAGGCCGCGGACAGGTATTCCCCGGAGACTGCGGCGGAGTTGAGCAGCGGGGAGACGCGGCGGGACGCTACGAGGAAGTCGGAGGTGGTGCGCATGGCAGCCACCCCGTGCAGTCCGATCAGTAGCGTGACCACCATGACGGTGGCCACCGCGACGAGTGTGGCCATCAGCGCCGCTCGATCCGTTCTGCTTGACGCAACTGCCAGAAGGACAGTGCGGTCAGGGCCGGGTAGGGCAGGACCGCCAGCATCAGCCAGGACACGGGGATGGTCCACAGACGGATGGTGTCGAGGGCTGGCCAGGCGGCGAGGACGAGGGGCAGGCCGACGAGGGTGACGACGCCCAGGATGAGGGCGAGGAGTCCTTGGCGGCGTTGGGCGAGGTAGAGGGCGGCCGCACGTTCCGCGTCGTCGGCGTCGAGGCGGGGGACCCGCCACCGGCCGCGGGCTCTGCCGCGCAGGTGGGCGAGCCGGGTTTGCGGGCTGGTGACTGCTACGCGTTTGGGTCGGTGAGGCATCACGCCCCCCGGGTGGGGTCGTCGAACATGCCGGTTTGGGCTGCGTGCAGTAGTTGTTCACGCAGTTCACGGGCGTGGCGGCGGCTGACGGGGACGTCGCCGAGGTCGGTGTGGGCGAGCAGGCCGCCGCTGGAGTCGCTGCGTAGTTCGCGGATGGCGCTCAACGCGACCAGGTAGCCGCGGTGGACGCGCAGGAAGCCGGAATCTGCCCAGTATTCCTCGAGCCGGGAGATCGGCATGCGCACCAGGTGGACGCCTTCCGGGGTGTGGAGGCGCACGTAGTCGCCGTTGGCTTCGACGAATCGGACGTCGCTGCGGCGCACGTACCGGGTGCGGCCTGCGGTTTCGACGGGGAGGACCGCCATCGCGTCGGGGCGGCGCACCCGGTGCGGGGTGACGGGGGCGGTGCCGGCGGACAGCATGCGGACGACTTTGGTCAACGCCATGGCGAGCCGTTCGGCGCGGACGGGTTTGAGCAGGTAGTCGACGGCGCCGATGCCGTAGGCGGTGACAGCGTGTTCTTCGTGCGCGGTGACGAACACGATGACGGGAGGGTCGCTGAGTTTGGACAGGAGGTTGGCGAGTTCGACCCCGTCGAGTCCCGGCATGGAGATGTCCAGGAAGACCGCGTCGAACCGGTCCGCTTGGATGTTGCGGAGTGCGCTGATCGGGTCGTCGGCGGCGACCACCTCACCGACCTCGGGTGCCGCGCGGAGCAGGCGGCACAGTTCGGTCAGTGCTAGGGGAACGTCGTCGACCGCAAGTACGCGTAGGCCGCGGGGGGAAGGCAGCATCACGGCATCACTCCTGGCTGGAATCGGGGGACGCGGACAATCACGCGGGTGCCTGCGTCCACTGCGGTCTCTACGACAAGCCCGTACCAGGGACCGTAGACGTGACGGAGTCGACGGTCTACGTTGGCGAGTCCTACGCTGTCGGATCCGCCCCGGCCCGCGAGGATTTCCCGGGCGCGTTCAGGGTCCATGCCTACGCCGTCGTCTTCGATGCTGATGACGCAGTCGTTCCCTTCGGCTTCCCCGGTGACTTGGATGAGTCCGGCGCCGGCCCGGGGTTCGATGCCGTGGCGTACGGCGTTTTCGACGAGCGGCTGCAGGACCAGGTAGGGGATGGCCACGCCGAGGACTTCGGGGGCGACGCGGACTTGGACGCGCAGCCGGTCGCCGAGGACGGCTCGTTGCAGGGCCAGGTAGGTCTCGATGGCGTGGAATTCGTCGGAGACGGTGGTGTAGTCGCCGCGTCGGGCCAGGCTGTAGCGGGTGTAGTCGGCGAAGTCGAGCATGAGTTCGCTGGCCTGGTCCGGGTCGGATCGCATGAGGGAGGCGATCACGGTGAGCGCGTTGTAGACGAAGTGCGGGGAGATTTCGGCGCGGAGGGCGCGGAGTTCCGCTTGTTCGGCGCGGTCCGCGGAGGCTTCGAGGCGGCCGCGTTCCACGGCGTCGGCGACCCAGGAGGCGGCTTCGCGGAGGGCGGAGCGGCGGATGGGGCCTGCGACGACGAGGACGCCGGCGACGCCGTCGCCAGCGTAGATGGGGGTGGCGGTGAGGGGCGGGAGGTCTTTCGCGGTTTCGCCGCGCAGCACGTGGTCGACGAGGGTGGCGACCGCGTCGGAGTCGGGGGAGTGTCCTGACCACACGAGGTTTCCGGACAGGTCGGCGAGGCCGAGGCCGGGGGTGTTGAGGAGCCGCCGTAGACGCCGTGCGGCGCGTCGCGCCCCGGGGCCGGAAAGCCCGTCTTTCAGGTCGTTCATGATGGCGCGGGCGACGCGCAGCGTGGGGAGGAGATCGTGGCGTGGGCGGGGCCGCCATAGCCTGGATGGTTTGCGGCGAGGCGGTGTATCGGTCGGGTGGTGGGACGGCCTCAACATGGATGGGACTGACCACTCCCGTGAGGTTGGATACGTGAAGGTAAATACTAGTTTGTGACCTGCCGCACGTGGAGCCCTCAGCGACCGTTCGTCTCATTTCCGAGGCATTCCGTCGCGAGAAGCCGACACTTCGCCGCTTTAACGGTTTCCTATGGCACAGCTCACGTTCTACGGTTGGGTGGCAGTAGCGGGAATCACACCTGTCAGGAGTTGACATGGGCGACGAAGTGCTGGCGAACCTGATGCAGCAGAGCCAGGTCTTCCCTCCCGACGAAGCGTTCGTGGCACAGGCTAACGCCACCGCGGACCTCTACGGTGAAGCGGAAGCTGACCGGGAGGCGTTTTGGGAGAAGCAGGCCGAGCGGCTGCACTGGGAGACCAGGTGGAACCAGGTGTTGGACTGGTCCAATGCACCGTTCGCCAAGTGGTTTGTGGGTGGCAGGCTCAACGTCGCCTACAACTGTGTGGACCGGCATGTAGAGAACGGTTACGGCGATCAAGTCGCCATCCACTGGGTGGGTGAGCCCGGAGACACCCGCGACATCACCTACGCCCAGTTGAAGGACGAGGTGTGCAAGGCCGCCAACGCGCTGTCTTCTTTGGGGCTGAAGCCGGGCGACCGGGTCGCTATCCAGATGCCTATGATCCCCGAGGCGATCGTGTCCATGCTGGCCTGTGCCCGCCTGGGCCTGGTGCACAGCGTGGTCTTCGGGGGTTTTTCGCCTTCCGCGCTGCGTTCCCGGGTGGAGGACGCTGACGCCAAGGTGGTCATCACTACTGACGGCCAGTACCGGCGCGGCAAGGCCCTGCCGATGAAGGCCAACGTGGACGAAGGCATCGAGGGGATCGACGCGGTCCAGAACGTCATCGTGGTCCGCCGCACCGGCATGGACGTTCCGTGGACCGAGGGCCGCGACCTGTGGTGGCACGACCTGGTCGACTCCCAGTCGGCCGAGCACACCCCTGAGGCGTTCGACTCCGAACACCCCCTGTTCATCCTCTACACGTCGGGCACCACGGGGAAGCCGAAGGGCATCCTGCACACCACTGGCGGTTATCTGACCCAGGCGGCGTACACCCACCACGTGGTGTTCGACCACAAGCCGGGCAAGGACGTCTACTGGTGCACCGCCGACATCGGCTGGATCACCGGGCACAGCTACATCGTTTATGGGCCGCTCGCGAACCGCGCCACCCAGGTCGTCTACGAAGGCACCCCGAACACCCCGCACGAGGGGCGCCACTGGGAGATCGTGCAGGAGTACAAGGTCACGATCTACTACACGGCTCCCACGCTGATCCGCACGTTCATGAAGTGGGGGGAGGAGATCCCCGCCCGCTACGACCTGTCGTCGCTGCGGCTGCTGGGCAGTGTAGGCGAGCCGATCAACCCCGAGGCGTGGCTGTGGTACCGCAAGCACATCGGCGGTGACAAGACCCCGATCGTTGACACCTGGTGGCAGACCGAGACCGGCGCGATCATGATTTCGCCGCTGCCTGGCGCGTTGAGCCTCAAGCCGGGGTCGGCGCTGCGGGCGCTGCCGGGGGTGAGCGCGAAGGTGGTCGACGAGAAGGGCAACGAGGTTTCGCACGGTTCGGGCGGCTACCTGGTGCTGGACAAGCCGTGGCCGTCGATGCTCCGCGGGATCTGGGGCGACGAGAAGCGCTACCGCGAAACCTACTGGGCGCGGTTCGCGGACAAGGGCTTCTACTTCGCCGGGGACGGCGCCAAGTACGACGACGACGGCGACATTTGGCTGCTGGGCCGGGTCGACGATGTCATGAACGTCTCCGGGCACCGGATTTCCACCACTGAGGTGGAGTCGGCTCTGGTGGCGCACCCGACGGTGGCGGAGGCCGCTGTGGTGGGTGCGTCCGACCCGACGACGGGCCAGGCGATCGTGGCGTTTGTGATCCCGCGCGCCGGGGTGGCCCAGGACGAGGCGAGCGGCGAGGAGGCCATCAAGACGCTGCGGGAGCACGTGGCGAAGGAGATCGGTCCGATCGCTAAGCCGCGGCAGATCATCGTGGTGCCGGAGCTCCCCAAGACCCGCTCCGGCAAGATCATGCGCCGCCTGCTGCGTGACGTGGCGGAGAACCGGGAGATCGGTGACGTGACCACGCTCGCCGACTCGTCGGTGATGGACCTCATCGCGAAGGGGCTGCGCAGCGGCAAAGACGACTGATCTGCACTGACTGTTCTCGTGGGGCGTGCCGAGCAGGGGCCGGCGCGCCCCACGACTTGTCTCTGCTTTTTGCCGCGGAGCGCAGCAGAGGCGGGGCGCGACCGGTGCTGTGGTCCAGGGTGCGGCTTGTCCTGTCCGTGGGCGGGGGCTGTCTGTCCTCCGGGCTTTGGCCTGCCGGGGTTTCAGGGAGAGGTCAGGGAGAGACCAGGGAATTTCCCCATGGGATAACAGGCTTGGGGCGGGCAGTCTGAAGATATGAGCGAGTACACGACGAAGAAGACCCTGCGACGGAGTAAGAGCAACCGGATACTCACCGGCGTGTGCGGCGGTATCGGTGAGTTCCTCAACGTGGACGCCAACCTCATCCGGCTGGCTTTCGCTGTTTTCACCCTGCTGGGCGGCAGCGGCGTGTTGCTGTACCTCATCGCCTGGCTGGTGATCCCGGAGGAGGACGCGGGCGCTTCCGTGCTGGAGCACATCATCCGCACGTTCCAGGGCAAGGAATCCAAGCTGTGAAGTGGACGCTACGCGCACTGTCCGGGCGGGCCGCTCCGCTGCCCCGGGATTTCTTCTCCCGGAAGGGGGAGGCAGCGGAGACGGCCTCGGACCGGCAGTCGGAACGGGATGTGCGGGACACGCGCGCGGAGCGCCCGCAGGAACGCCGGTGAGCTAGTCGGCGCCGTGCATCATGTCCACGGCGCCGGCAGACAGTCGGGACCAGGGGAAGGCCAGCGCGACTGCGCCGAGTGTGCCGATCAGTCCGGCGAGGGTGACGACGAGGTGGGTTCCGACGTGTTCCACGAGGAAGCTCGCCACTGCGATGCCGATGCCTTGGGCTACTTGGAGGCCGGCGGCGACGAGCCCGAACGCCACCCCGCGTCCGGTGGAGGGCGCACACAGCACGAATGTGGCGTTCGCCACGAACTGGTAGGAAGCCGCCATCCCGGAGACGACGAGAAGCAGCACCATCGCCCACAGCGGTGGTTTGAGGATCCACACGGTCAACGGGAGCGAGGCGAGGATCGCTAGGAGCCCCAGCAGGTGGGTGCGCAGCGGCGGGGGGACGAGCCGGGTGAGCGGGAAACCGCCGATGATCGCGCCGATCGCCGGGGACGCCATGATCATTCCCGCGGTTGCGGGGCCGCCCCCGATTTCTGCGGCCATGGGGGTGGCCACGCCGTAGGGGACGATGTAGCAGCCGGCAAGCCAGGCGAGGAGCGCCAGGGTGCGCAGCCTCGGGTCGGTGAAGACCAGACGGGGGCCTTGCCGGGTGATCTGCCAGAGGGTGGGGCGTTCCGCGTCCTGGGGTTCGGGTGCGGGCCGCGGCCGCACGCCGAGCGTGACGATGGTCGCGGACAGCAGGAAGGTGAGCCCGTTGCAGAACACGGTGGGGCGCACGTCGAGCAGGGAGATGACGAGCCCGCCCACGGCAAGCCCGACCAGGGAGCCTACCTGGGATGTGATGTTGATGAGGGTGGATCCGGCGACGAAACGCTCCCCTTGGGTGATCTGCGTGAGGAGCGCAGCGCGGGCCGCGCCGAAGGGGATGGTCGGCATCACCGAGCAGAACAGCAGCAGCCAGATGACGGGGAGCGGCAGCCCGGGAATGCTCATGGCGATGACCAGGACGGCGCGCACGACGTCGCTGACGATCATGACGCGACGGCGGGGGAACAGATCGGCGAGCCCGGACAGGAGGGGGCCTGCCACGAGCGGCGGCAGGAAGGTCAACGCCAGGGTGAGCCCGGTGACCAGGGCGGAGTCGGTGCGCTGGTAGACGAGGACGGCGACCGCGATGTTCAGCAGGTAGTTGCTGGTCATGGAGAGGGCGTGGGAGAGCCACAGGGCGCGGAATTCGCCGTTGCGGAGCACGTCGCGGTAGCCGCTGCGCCAGTCGGTGCGGGGAGGTTCTGGGGCCGCGGGGGGATCGGCGTGGGTGGGCGTGTCAATGGTGGGCAACTGTTCGTGGCGCCCGTCGCTCTGTCGTGGAATGCCGTGGCTGAAGCCGCCTGACCGCGGATTGTGCACTCTTGATTGCCCCCACGTTCAATCACTTTGCGTCGTTGCCTGTTGACATAGCGTCTCTAGAGGGGGCGAGATTGGCAAGCGGTTTGGGGGAATCGCCGGTTCTTGTTTGCGGGCGTCCGCTGCCGGGGTAGGGAGCGTGCGGCGGGGCAGTCCAGTGCCAGGTCAGGTCCAGCCGAGTTCGTGGAGGCGCTCGTCGTCGATTCCGAAGTGGTGGGCGATTTCGTGGATCACGGTGATGCGGACTTCTTCGACGACGTCTTCTTCGGTTTCGCAGATCGCGAGGATTTCCCGCCAGTAGATGAAGATCTGGTCTGGCAGCACTCCGCCGTAGCTGTCGCCCCGTTCGGTGAGCGGCACTCCTTCGTACAGGCCAAGCAGCCCGGGTTCCGGGGGGTCTTCGGCCAGGGTGATGACCACGTTGTCCATGTACGCGGTCAGTTCGGGTGGAATGGAGTCGAGGGCGTCGGCGACGAGCTCTTCGAAGCGGCGGCGGGAGGTTTCGATCACGTCTCGTATTGTGCGCCACGAGGGTAAGGGGAGCGAAAGAGCCCGGGGCAGCGACGTCCGGGAGCACTGGTGACCTGGGGAGGCGACGCTGTGGAGTGGCGAGCGGTCCTGGCCCGGATAGGGCTGGCCTTCCATCCGCGGACGTGGCGCAGGGCTGCGGGGTGGCTGCGGCACCGCCACGCGGTCCGTGTGTGGCGCGTCGGGGCGGTGGTGGCCGCAGGGATCGCCGGGGGATGGGCCGGGCTGGCAGTGGGCGGTCAGGTGCTGACTCCGATCGGCCCTGCCGACGTCGTCTTGGCGGTGGGCCCGTCGTGGCGCGGGGAGACTGTGATCAATATCGCCCCGTTGGGCAAGCTGGCGTTCGACACGCATGCTGCGCCGCTGCGGTTTGAGGCGACGATCGCGGAGATCCGGTTGACCGCGGCCGAGGAGATGGTGCAGAACCCGGAGTCGATCCACCGGCTCGGCGCGAGCATTGTCGCGGACGTGAAGCAGGGCGCGGTCATGTTGGCGTGGCGGGCCGTGCTGGCCTCGGTGGGTACGGCGGCCCTGGTGTGCCTGCTGCTGTTCCGTAGTTGGGTGCGGGCCCTGGTGGGCGCGCTCACCGCCTTGGTGATGCTCGCCACCGCTGGCAGTGTGACGTATTTCACTTTCAATCCGGGGGCGATTGCGGAGCCCCGCTACACCGGTCTGCTCGCCGGCGCCCCCCAGGTGGTGGGCAGCGTGGAGGACGTGATCAACCACTTCTCCGAATACCAGGCGCAGTTGGCTGGCCTGGTGGGCAACGTCTCCCAGCTGTACCAGGTCACTTCGACCCTGCCCGTCTACGAGGAGGACGCCGCTACGATCCGGGTGCTGCACGTGTCGGACCTGCACCTCAACCCGGCCGCGTGGGAGGTCATCAACTCGCTGGTGGAACAGTTCCAGGTGGCCGTGGTGGTGGACTCCGGGGACATCAGCGACCGGGGCAGCGCCGCCGAGGACGTGTTCATGGACCAGATCGCGGACCTGGACGTGCCCTACGTGTGGGTGCGCGGCAACCACGATTCGATGGGCACCCAGCGCGCGGTCGCCGCCCAGCCCAACGCGATCGTGCTCGACGACGACATTGTCGAAGTGGCAGGGCTGCGGTTCTACGGGGCGGGAGACCCCCGGTTCACCGCAGACAAGGCGTTGGACAATCCCACGGACGCAGAGGTCGCCGCGATCGGCGCCCGTCAGGCGCGCAGTATTGCGGACGCGGATCCTCCGGTGGACGTGGCGGTGCTGCACGACCCGCTGCAAGGGGAGGCGTTCAGCGGGGTGGTGCCGCTCGTACTGTGCGGGCACGGCCATGAACGCTGGACCGAGATACGGGAGAGCGGGACCCGGATTTTCGCGCAGGGGTCCACGGGCGGCGCCGGGCTGCGTGGGCTGGAGCACGACGAGCCCACCCCGTACCAGGCGTCGGTGCTGTATTTCGACGCGGAGACCAAGCGGTTGCAGGCGTGGGACGACATCACGCTGGGCGGGCTGGGACTGACGTCGGTGCAGATCGAACGGCACATCGAAAGCGACCCAGACCGGGAGATCACCCCGGTGGAGACGGTTGCGCCGTCGCTGGACACGACCCCGCCTACGCTTCTCCCGCCGGAATCGCCTAACCTAGAGTTGTCTCCTCCCGCTTCCGCGGTACCACGGTGACGTGTTGGGGAAACACTTTGGCACTTGGTCCCAATGTCCCCTATGCTTAAGCCGTCCCCGACGGAAGGACGGGGGAAATGACGACTCGGTCGTCGTCGAGGCCCCCATCGTCTAGTGGCCTAGGACGCCGCCCTTTCAAGGCGGTAACGCGGGTTCGAATCCCGTTGGGGGTACTGGTGGTCTGAAACACTGCCAGAGTCTGGCAGAATAAAGACCGCGCGGAGGACGCGACGAACCTGATAGAATCAGGCAAGAAGCGGACAAAGCAAAAACAAAAAATAATTAAATATCGGGGTCCTGTGGAGCAGTTTGGAGTGCTCGCCACCCTGTCAAGGTGGAGGCCGCGGGTTCAAATCCCGTCAGGACCGCTCACTTCGCAGTACAGTATGTGGCTGGGGCCAGGTAGCTCAGTTGGCAGAGCGTCCGCCTGAAAAGTGGAAGGTCGGCGGTTCGATTCCGCCCCTGGCCACTCACTGCATCGGAGAAAAGCCCGGAACTTTTGTCCCGGGCTTTTTGGTAGTTGTGCCACCGTATTTTTCTTTTGGCGGTTTTTAGCGGACGCGCCGTCGGCTTCACCACGACGGTAGAAATCCGGTTCTGCTCTGCCACGGCAGGTTTCAGCGGACACGGTGCGACAGGATTCCGTGAAGGGCTGACAGAGCCGTGCCGCCGTCCATCCCCAGGGCGCACGAAGCGCGCCGCAGGGCGGCAGGAAATTCTCCGACTGGGGACTCTCTCGACGCCGCCCTAGCGGGTGCGCTTGGTGGCCCTCCAGCCGAGCAGCGCCCCCACGAGAGCGCCGACAGCGAATCCGAGGAGGATGCTGAGGACGACACCCATCGCGGAGCCGCCGCTGAAGAGAAGTCCGAGCGACAGCACGCAGGCCGCGCCGGCAGCGACCCCCAGGATCACGGCAAGGGTCTGTGTGTTTTTGAGTTTCTGGTTGACCATGGTTGGCCTCCGCGGAGAAAGGATTCTCTGCTTTGACGGAGACGGTGGGCCACTGGTTCTTGCTGTGCAGCCCGAATCTCCGCAAACCGCGGGGCGACAAGGCCGCGCTCGGCGGCCGGAAGCCACGACGAGGGCAGGGCACGAGGCCCCGGCGCGCTCTTTCCTCGCTGAGAGGGCGGCTTACCCGCCTAGGGAAAGGCGTCGCGTGGGGAAGGCAGGGCCTCCGCCGCAGGGAACAGGAGACGGGGTGCGCCCGAGGGGAAGGTGCGACCAGGGCGCACCGGGAGGACACGCGCGGGTCGCTGCGACGCTGGGATGGGGGTCCTGCACGGGTGACGTGGTGGGGAACGTCAATCAGTCTTGACGGGTCCGCTTGGCGTCTCTCCGGTCGAGGAGGAGCCCCACAATGAAGCCGATGAGGCATCCGAGAGGAATCGTGATGAGGGTTCCTGCTCCGAAGTAGTCGCCGAGGAACAGCAGCCCGACAGGAAGACTGAAAGCGCCGCCGATCGCAGCCCCTAAGCCCAGGCCTAGAGCCCATTTGTTGCGGGTTTTCTCAGCCATGACGAGCCTCCACGGGTTCTGACCGTTTCTTGCACCGTGGTTTATTGCCGTGAGAAGCGGCGCACAACCGGTTCCTTCCCTTCGTTCTTGCCGACATGAACATCAGCAAAGGACCGGACCAGAACCCTCAGGGCAGGAACCGCGCCAAGGGCGGGCGTGGAGGCTTCCCCGCGCTCGCCTGCCGGGAGTGACATGGGGCACGAGGCATCGAACCGCGGGAGGCACACGCAGCCCTGGTTTCCCCGGTGAACGAGCGGGTCTCACGTGTCGGTGCGGCGTCTGCCGTACAGCAGGCCGACAAGGAGCCCGGCCGCGGAGCCGACGACGAAGCCGATACCGATACCCAGCGGGATCGCATCGAACACCAGGCCGACCACGCTGCCGAGCGCAATCCCCATACCGGCTCCGATGCCTAGGCCGAGTGGAATCGATTGTCGCAACTCCATCGTGTTTCTCCCTCCCGCAGCCCCTCCCCCTACCCCTCCGATGCCCGGGTATCGCGGAGAGTTCAGGCTCAACCGCGGAAAGCGGTGGAGAGGGATGTCACGTCTCTCAGGAAGGCGAGTGTCACCCGGTGGTGGCGGTCTGGACGTGGCGCAGGCGGGCTGCCGGACCTCGGCACCACCGGGGCGAGGCCCTCCGCCGCCAGAGCCGGGGCAGGCGAGGAGCGCCGCCTCACCCGCCTCGACCAGGTCTTTTCGGATGAGCCCTCCCATAGTGGAATACCCCTGGGGGGTATATTGGTTGAGGGTAAGGGAGTGTCGGCAACATCGGAGAAACCGGCCATGAGCGTGGTGCGCAGACTCGGAATCTACGGTTTGGTGCTCGTCGCCGTATTCGGGATCGCCTACGGGGTGGGCACGCTCACCCACGCGAACGCGGCGGAAAGCACGCCCGTGGCCGTGCAAGAGCAGGGGGACTGATGGGTGAGGAAGCCACACGGCGCCGCGACGCCGAACGGGTTGAACTCCTCATCGGCGGCATGACCTGCGCGTCGTGCGCCAACCGAGTGGAACGCAAACTCAACAAGCTCGCCGGGGTGCGGGCCAGCGTCAACTACGCCACTGAGAAAGCGTCAGTGGAGTTCGACAGCGGCGTCACCATCGACGACCTGATCACCACGGTCGAGAAAGCAGGCTACACGGCGGCCCTCCCTGCCCCGCCCTGCGCCGCCCAGGACACGGAAGACCAGGCCGCTGACCCGGTGGCAGCGCTGCGCACACGGCTGCTGGTCAGCGCGGTGCTGTCGATTCCGGTCATCGCCATGGCGATGATCCCGGCCCTGCAGTTCACCTACTGGCAGTGGGCGTCCCTCGTCCTGGCCGCTCCGGTGGTGGTGTGGGGTGCGCTGCCCTTCCACATCGCCGCGGTCAAAAACCTGAGGCTGGGGGAGGCCACCATGGACACGCTGGTGTCCATGGGCACGCTGGCGGCTTTCGCCTGGTCGCTGTATGCGCTGTTCTTCGGGGAAGCGGGCATGCCCGGCATGACGCACCCGTTCGAGTTCACCATCAGCCGCACCGACGGTTCTGCCGCCATCTACTTGGAGGTCGCGGCCGGGGTCACCACGTTCATCCTCGCCGGACGCTACTTCGAAGCTCGGGCTAAGCGGCGGGCCGGGGCCGCGCTGCGCGCCCTCCTGGAATTGGGCGCGAAAGAGGTCACGGTGGTGCGCGGCGGCCGGGAGACGCGGATCCCCGTGGAGCAGCTCGCCGTCGGTGACCGGTTCGTGGTGCGTCCCGGGGAGAAGATCGCCACGGACGGGGTTGTGGAGGAGGGCGCCTCCGCCGTGGACGCGAGCATGCTCACCGGTGAGTCCGTGCCCGTCGAAGTCGGGGTCGGCGACGCGGTGGTCGGCGCCACGGTCAACGTCGGCGGCCGGCTCGTGGTGCGCGCAACCCGCGTGGGCGCGGACACCCAGCTCGCGCAGATGGCGAAGCTGGTGGAGGAGGCGCAGAGCGGCAAGGCCGAGGTGCAGCGGCTCGCCGACCGGATTTCCGGGGTGTTCGTGCCCGTGGTGATCGCGCTCGCGGTGGCCACGCTCGGGTTCTGGCTGGGGGCGGGCGGCCCGGTGGAGGCCGCGTTTACCGCTGCTGTCGCGGTGCTCATCATCGCCTGCCCGTGCGCGCTGGGCTTGGCCACTCCCACGGCGCTCCTGGTGGGCACGGGCCGTGGAGCCCAGCTCGGCATCCTCATCAAAGGCCCTGAAGTGTTGGAGAACACGCGCCGCGTGGACACGGTGGTGCTCGACAAGACCGGCACGGTCACCATGGGCACGATGGCGCTCGTCGACGTGGCCGCTGCCGACGGGGAGGACGCCGACGAGGTGCTGCGGCTAGCCGGGGCTGTGGAGCACGCCTCCGAGCACCCTATTGCGCGGGCGATCGCCCGGAGCGCCGCCGACCGGGTCGGGAATGTGCCGCCGGTGACTGATTTCGCTGCCACCGCAGGGCTGGGGGTGCGGGGGGTAGTGGACGGCCGCACGGTCCTCGTGGGGAAGGCCGCCCTGCTCGCCCAGGAAGGCGTGGCCGTGCCGGAGGCGGTGGCGCGGAAGGCCGCACAGGCGGAAGCCGCAGGCCACACCGCGGTCCTGGCCGCCTGGGACGGGAAGGCTCGCGGGGTGCTTGTCGTCGCCGACACGGTGAAGCCCACGAGCGCCGAGGCCGTGGCCCAGTTGCGGCAGCTGGGGCTCACCCCGATTCTGCTCACCGGCGACAACGCGGCCGTGGCCCGCACGGTCGCCGAACAGGTCGGTATTGACGAGGTCATCGCCGAAGTGCTGCCCGCCGACAAGGTGGACGTGGTCAAACGGCTGCAGGACGAAGGCCGCGTGGTGGCGATGGTCGGTGACGGGGTGAACGATGCGGCCGCACTCGCCCAAGCCGATTTGGGGCTGGCGATGGGCACTGGCACGGATGCGGCGATCGAGGCCGCGGACCTCACCCTGGTCCGCGGGGATCTGCGGGTCGCCGCGGACGCGATCCGGCTGTCCCGCCGCACCCTGGCCACGATCAAAGGCAACCTGTTCTGGGCGTTCGCCTACAACGTGGCGGCGCTGCCGCTGGCCGCTGCCGGGCTGCTCAACCCGATGATTGCGGGCGCGGCCATGGCGTTCTCCAGCGTCTTCGTGGTCAGCAACAGTCTGCGGCTGCGGGGCTTCCGCCCCCATGCCGCGCCGTGAGCGCGCCACACGCTGCCGTCTGGGCGGTGCGGGCTGCTGCCCGCGCCGCCCAACTGCTGTTGGGGGCCGTGTGCCCGCCCTCGTCCCGCCCCGGGTCAGGGCGTGGCGGTATGGCTGGTGATCCACTCTTGCACGGCGTGAGCGGTCTCCTCCACCGAGGCGTCGGTGGTGTCGAGCAGGGTCATCGGCGGGGTCATGGTCGCCGCGTTCTCCCGGATCCACGCCGCGTATTCCAGCATTTCCGCGATCCGCGGCTCGTCCCATTCCCGCCACGCCGGGCGGGCCCGCAGCCGGGCAGCGAGCACTTCGGGATCGCACATGAGGGACAGGTAGTGGATTTCGGAGAACAGGGCACGCTCCGGCAGCGGTTCGAACTCCGGGGGCACGACCGTGCCGCACAGCACGACGGGGCGGCCGTTCTGGTGGATCATGGCGGCCATACGCAGCCACGTGGACCGGAACAGCCGGTGGTGGTGGGACGGGTCGCGGAGCCCGTCCACCCACAACACGTCCTGTTCCACCACCACGTAGCGGTCGGACAGCCGTTCGGTGAGCAGCCGCCCCACCGTGGATTTTCCTGTGCCACTGGGCCCAGTCACCGCAAACAGGGGGAGGCGTCGGAACGGCCGCCGGTGCCCGCACTCGACACAGTGGAGCACCGGCGGGTCTGCTTCCACGACGGGAGTGTCCGTGTACGCGTCGCAGCGCGCACAGATGAGGAGGTTCACGGCTGCGGCCTAGTCGAACAACTCCTCGAGGAAGCTTTTCCGGCGACGCTTGTAGCCATAGGGGCGTGGGGAGTCGGCGTAGTACGGTCGGGGAGAGTCGGGATAGTAGGGGCGCGGCGAGTCCGCATAGCCGTAGGAGTCTGGTCGGGCGTGGTACATGGGTGGTGGCGGTGCCCCGTGCGGTGGAGGCGGCGGGGGCGGGGCCGCGTAGTGACGCTGCTCAGCCGCCACGATTTGCTCCAACTCTCCGGCGTCGAGGAAGATGCCTCTGCACCGTTCACACTGGTCGATGTGGACACCCATACGGTCGAAGGTGCGCATACGGCCTTGGCACTTAGGACAAATCACAGTGCCATCGTATTCGGGGAAGGGTTGCCAGTGTCCCTAGCCGACGAGACACGCGCGGGCCGCCATTGGCCGTGTCGTTTTTCTCCCTAAAAGACCGCAGGTCATTCCGGGTTTCCGAAGGATTTGGACAGACAAGGCGACAGTCCCGCCTGTGGAAGGGGTTCACAAAGGGCTGAGCCTTCTAAAATTCCGGTTGGGGCGCCGCACCGGTAGGCCGCGCCAGCATCAGACCGAGGAAGCCGCCGATGAGCAATGATTCCCCCCAACTCCCCGATTTCCTCCTCGCTGGTCGGTATCGGCTGCACAGACTCATCGGCGCAGGAGGGATGGGACGTGTCTGGGAGGGTGTCGACGAACTCCTTGATCGGCCGGTAGCCATCAAGGAGTTGACGATCAATGAGCATCTGCCGCCGCAGGAGATCGAGATTCTGCGGGCCCGGATGCTGCGGGAGGCGCGTAGCGCCGCTCAGCTCAGCCACCCGTCGATCATCACCGTGTTCGACGTGGTGGAAAAGGACGGTTTTCCGTGGATTGTGATGGAGCTCGTCCACGGCAAGTCCTTGAGCGAGATCATCAAACAGGAGGGGGCGATCAGCCCGGAGCGGGCCGCTAATCTCGGGCTTCAGGTGGCTGCGGCGCTGTCTGTGGCGCACCAGCGCGGGATCGTGCACCGCGACATCAAACCGGGGAACGTGCTTGTGGCCCGGGGGGACCGGGCGGTGCTCACCGACTTCGGTATCGCCTATTTGGAGGGCAGCAGCCGGCTGACTCGGACGGGGAGCCTGCTGGGGTCGCCCAGTTATCTCGCGCCGGAGCAGGCGCGGGGCGAGCCTGCGAGCCCGGCAGCGGACATGTGGGCGCTGGGCACCACGTTGTATGCGGCGCTGCACGGGGCCCCGCCGTTCCAGCGCGCCACGCCGATGGCCACGCTCACCGCGGTGGTGGTGGACGAGGTGCCTCCGCCGGTGAAGGCGGGGCCGTTGCGGCCGCTGCTGGAACAGTTGCTCAACAAGGACCCGCAGAAGCGTCCCACGGTGCACGAGGTCGTGGAGGAGCTGCAGCGGGTGGTGATGAGCTTCCCGCCGCAGAGCAGTTCCGCGTCGTCCACGGGGACGCACACGCTGCAGGAGGAGGCCAGCCCGGCCCCTGCCGAGGTGAGCGTGGCGAAGCCGGCTGCGGACACGAGTGCGCTGCCGCTGTCCTCGCCTGCGGAGCCGGGGAAGCGGAACAGCACGCTGGCGACCGTCGGCCTGGTGGCGTTGGCGCTGTGCGTGGTGGTGGCGGTGATCACCGCCGTGGTGCTGTTCGTCCCTGCGGGCGGGAACAGTCGGGCGGACGGGGAGCAGCCGGCCGCGGAAACCTCGCAGAGCAGCGAGGAGACGGGGCAGGCGGAAGAGCCGGAGCCCACAACCTCCGCGGAGGCCGCCGAGCAGGGCGTCGGAGAAGACGACGAGGACAGCGAGGAGGAAGCGGAGGACGACGACTATTCGGGGCCTCCGCTGGTCCGGCACGAGGATCCCACTGGGTTCTCGTTGGACGTGCCGGAAGGATGGTCGGTGGACCGGCGGGGAAGCAGCGTGTTCTTCCGCAACCCCGAGGGCGGCTATCTGCAGGTGGACCAGACGGATTCGCCGAATCCCGACGCGAAAAAAGACTGGGAGGCCCAAGAGCGGGGCGCGGCTGGACGCTTTTCGAACTACTCCCTGATTGACATCAGATATTCCGACCACCCGTCGATGGAGCGTTATGTGACGGCGTCGGATTGGGAGTTCACCTTCACGATCAACGGCCAGCGGATGCACGCGGTGAACCGGGGATTCCACACCGAGAAGAAGGGGTATGCGCTGTTCTTGGTGTATCCGGCGGACGGCTGGGAGGAGACGGGGGCGCCGCTGCTGGACCGGATGTCGGAGAGTTTCGAGCCTGCCGCGTAGTCGGGGAGTGGAGACACCCGTGAGACGGGTGTGAGAAATGTCCCCAGGCGGGGAAAGAAGAGGAAAAGAAGTGGGGGTCGGGGCGCCCGCACGCACCCCGACCCCAGGTGGCTCAAGTCTCCAGGCGAGCTCTCTTCAGGTGGCGAAGAGCCAGGGCGCCCGCACGCACCCCAACCCTTCCAGGGCTGGCTCAAGCCTTGGAGACGAGCCCTTCGGTGGTAGAGACCCAGGCGCCCGCACGCACCTCGGTCTCTCTGGGAGTGGCTCGAGTGGGGTGAGCCATCATCCAGTGAGGATCCGGTGACCGGTTCGGCCCTCCCGGGTAGGGCCGCCGGTCTGGGGGCTCACAGATCTCTTGCCGGGGGGAGGAACGGTGGCCACCCTGAGGATGGGAGGAGTGGAGGAAGGCAGCCACCGCCCAACAAGGGATCTTCTCCTGACCTTTTGGGAGCGCTCCCAAGCGGTCGATACCTATTATTTGTGGCACTCTTCATAGATGTCAATGGGTTCGGGGCAGGAAAGTTCATTCGTCTCGTTCTGGGGCTAAGAACAGGAAAAACGCTAATTGGACGTTCGCTGATGAAGATCTAAAAACCGGAAAAACTTCGCACTGTCGGTGGTGGTGTCCACGCCAGGAAACCCGCCCCGGCGCCACCCGGCTAAAAAACCATCCCGCGCCTCCCCGCGATGACGGCCCCCGGCCCCGCTGACCACGCCACGGCGGGGTAGACGTGGACCCATGACCACCGTCGCATCCCACGAACACACCCCGCTCGCCCGGACCCTCGCCGTAGCCATCCGCGGCGACGTCGACTTCTCCCCCCTCGCCCGGGCGCTCTACTCCGCTGACGCCTCCATCTACCGCCGCATCCCCCTCGGCGTCGTCTACCCCCGCCACACCGACGACATCGCCGCCACCGTCGAAATCTGCCGGGAAGCCGGAGTCGGCATCACCATGCGCGGCGGCGGCACCTCCTGCGGGGGACAAGCCCTCGGAACCGGCGTGGTCGTGGACACCTCCCGCTACTTCAACCGCATCCTCAGCGTGGACCCGGAAGCCCGCCGCGCCGTCGTCGAACCCGGGGTCGTCCTCGACACACTGCGCACCGCCGTCGCCCAGCACGGGCTCACCTTCGGCCCTGACCCCTCCACCCACAACCGGTGCACCCTCGGCGGCATGATCGGCAACAACGCCTGCGGCTCCCATTCAGTCGCCTGGGGCACCACCGCCGACAACATCACCGCCCTGCACGTGGTCACCGCGGACGGCCGCCACCGCACCGTCACCGCCACCCAGATCACCACCCCCGACGGGCTGCCCGACCACGCCCTCATGGACGGCTTGGACGCGGTCGCCGCTCACGCCCTCGCCCCCATCCGCACCGAACTCGGCCGTTACCGCAGACAAGTCTCCGGATACCCCCTGCAGCACCTGCTTCCGGAACGCCGCGACTACGCCAAAAGCCTCGTCGGCACCGAAGGCGGCTGCGCCATCACCACCTCAGCCACCCTCACCCTCGTGCCCGCCCCCAAAGCACGCGTCCTGCTCCTCGTTGGCTGCGCCGACCGCTACGCCGCCGCGGAAATCGCCCACGAATTCCTCGCCTACCGTCCGCTCACCGTGGAAGGCATGGACACCGAACTGCTCGGCCCGCGGGTAGCCGACCTGCCCGAAGGCGGCGCGTGGCTGTACGTGGAATTCGGTGGAGACACACCCGCCGAAGCCGAAGCCGCAGCCCGCCGCGCGGAACGCGCCTTCGCCGCCCACGTCCGCTCCACCCTCGTCGTCACCGACCCCGCGGACCGGGTCCGGCTGTGGCGGATCCGCGAAGACGCCGCTGGACTCGCCACCCGCCCGCCCAGCGGCGACGAAGCCTGGCCCGGCTGGGAGGACGCCTCCGTGCCCGCGGAAAACCTCGCCGCCTACCTCCGCGACTTCGACGCGCTCTGCCGCGACGAAGGACTGTCCGGCCCCGTCTACGGCCACTTTGGCGAAGGATGCCTGCACGTGCGGCTCAACGCCGACCTGACCAGCCCGGAAGGCGTGGCCCGCTACCGCCGGTTCGTTGAAGCCGCCTGCGACATCGTGGTCCGGCACGGCGGCGTGCCGTCCGGGGAGCACGGTGACGGGCAAGCCCGCTCCGAACTGCTCTCCCGCGTCTACTCGCCCGCCCTACTCAACGCGTTCGCCGACACCAAACACGTGTGGGACCCGCACAACCTGCTCAACCCGGGCGCGGTCGTGCGGCCCCGCCCGCTCGACGCCGACGTGCGGCCGCTCGCCATGGCCGCCCCGGTCCGCCCCGTCCTGCGGCTCGCCGAGGACCGCGACGACTTTGCGCGCGCCGTGCGCCGCTGCGTGGGCGTAGGCAAGTGCCGCGCCCACGCCGGGGCGATGTGCCCCAGCTACCAGGTGACCCGCGAGGAAAAAGACTCCACCCGCGGCCGGGCCCGCGTCCTCGGCGAGATGCTCGCCGGGGAAGTGGTCACCGCCGGCTGGCGGTCCCCCGAAGTGCGCGAAGCCCTCGAACTGTGCCTGTCCTGCAAGGCGTGCGCTCGAGAATGCCCGGTCGGAGTGGACGTAGCCGCCTACAAGTCGGAGTTCCTCTACCACCACTACCGGCACCGGATCCGGCCGCGCGCCCACTACACGCTGGGCTGGCTGCCCGTGTGGCTGAAACCCGCCGGCGTGATGCCGGGCCTGGTCAACACGGTGGCCCGCTCCCCGCTCGCCGGGCTCCTCAAACGCGTCGCGGGAATCGACCGGAGACGCGATCTGCCCGTGTTCGCCACCCGCCGCCAACGTCGCGCCTCCGCCGCGGATCGGACCCCGCTGCGCCGCGGGTTCACCACAGACCAGCCGCGCGCCGTGCTGTGGACCGACAGTTTCACCCTCGCGTTCTTCCCGCAGGTGCTCGCGGACGGCCGCGCCGTGCTGCGGGACGCGGGCTGGGAAGTCGTGGACAGCCCGGCCCGGCTGTGCTGCGGGTTGACGTGGACGTCGACCGGACAACTCGGGGTGGCGCGGAGAGTAGCGGAGCGCACGGTGCGCGCCCTGCTGCCCGCGGTGCGCGCGGGCGCGGTCATCGTGGGCCTGGAACCCAGTTGCACCGAACAGTTGCGCCGCGAACTGCCGCGCCTGCTCGGTACCGACGAGGCCGCTGAAGTCGCTGGCGCGGTCCGCACGCTCGCCCAGGCGCTCACCGAGTTCACCCCCGACTGGGAGCCGCCCCGCATCACCAGCTGGGTGATCGCTCAAGTGCACTGCCACCAGCACGCCGGATCCGGCTGGCACGCGGAACGAGCCCTGCTGGAACGGGCCGGAGCCACAGTGGAGGTGCCGCAGAACTCGTGTTGCGGCCTGGCCGGTGATTTCGGGTTCGTGGACGGCCACTACGAAGTGTCGCTGGCATGCGCGGAACAAGGACTGCTGCCCGCGGTGCGCGCCGCAGGAGCCGGGGACACGGTTCTCACCGAAGGGTTCAGCTGCCGACTGCAAGTCACCCAAGCCCACCCGGAGGCCCGGCCCGTCCACCTGGCGACCCTGCTCCGTAACGGCCGCGGCAGCCAAGCCACGGCCGGGCAGTGACCTGTCGGTGTTCCGGCTTCAGCGGAACACCGCTGCCCGGGCCAGGTCCATGGAATGCTCCCCCAGCCTGGAACCAGGGCGGGGAAACGCAGCGGCCCGCCGGGGATGCCCCGGCGGGCCACCCCAACCTTTAACTACCTGCCAGTAACTCGTCACTGGACTGACCAGGGCGTGTCACGCACCAGGGTGTGCCGCAGTGGATTGCTATTTCTGGCTCTGGCGGCGCAGTTGGCGCGCCCGCACGAACGCTTTCAGCGCCTTGATGATGCGCCCGGATCCCAACAGAGTCAGCCCCATCCCGGCCCATGCTTCCGCTTCACCCTTGGTGTCTCCGATCTGCTGGAACAGTTCTTGGGCGCGGGTGACAGCCTTGAGGGCTTCTTCAGGCCGATTCGCTTGGCCGAGCGCTGCGGCAAGACCACTCCAGGCCTGCGCTTCACTCTGGATGTCCCCGGCCTGCTGGAACAGTTCTTGGGCGCGGGTGAAAGCCTCGGCAGCGGCCTCACCCCGACCCGCACCAATCAGCGCTGTGCCGAGGCCAGCACACGCTTCCGCTTCACCACGGGCGTCCGTGGTTTGGCGGAACAGCGTGCGGGCGCGAGTGAGCGTGTCGACGGCTTCCGTAAACTCACCTGAAGCAAGCTGGGACATGCCAAGGGCAGCCAGCTCCGGTGCTCCAAGGGCGGCGCCTTCTTCCTGCCCTAGCAAGTCACGGACATGGTCGGCGGCCTTGACGGCTTCTTCCGTCTGTCCTGTTTTCCGCAGTGCCTCCGCGAGGCCAGCCCATGCCTGTGCTTCGCCTTGGGTGTCCTCGGTGCGCTGGAACAGCTCTCGAGCGTGGGTGAAAGCGTCGATAGCCTCCTTCGGCCGGTTCGCTTGGTTGAGCGCTGTGCCGAGGAGCACCCATGTCTGTGCCTCGGCGTGTGCGTCCCCGGTGCGCTGAAACAGCTCTTGGGCGCGGGTGAGCGACTTGATGGCGTGCTCAAACCGGCTCATACCGAGCAGGGTGAGGCCACGGCAGGACAATACTTGCGCTTCCCCGTAAGGGTCTGCGGTCTGCTCGAGCAGAGCATGGGCGCGGTCTAAAGCGTCGAGGGCTTCCTTAAAGCGGCCCATACTCTGGAGCGCGAGACCGACACCGGTGAGCGCCGGCACCCCGCTGCGAGGATCTGTGATACGCCCCAGCAGGTTGGAGGCGTTCGTGAACGCCTCAAGAGCGTCGTCGAGCTGACGCGCTTGCTGCCGTGCTCCACCAAGCCCGGTCAACGCTTCCACTTCGCCAAGGGTGTTCCCGGTTTGGCGGAACAGGTCGCGGGCACGAGTGAACGCTGCGCCGCCCTCCTCGGGGCGGCGCATGCCTACCAAGGCAAGGCCGAGAGCGAGCCATGCCTGCGCTTCTGCGTTCGGGTTGTCGGTGGCGTGCGCAACAGCTTGAGCAGAGCGGGAAACCTGTTCCAACTCCCCGAAACGACGCCTGAGGTCCAGGTACTTGGTCAAGAGCAGGGGGAGAAGAACCGCTGCGTCGGTGTGGTCGAGGGTGGGGGCAGCGAGCGCGGCAGCTACCAGAGTGGCCTGCTCGTTGTCCAGCCAGGCCAGCGCCTCCTCCCGGCGGGCGAACCGGTTGGAAACCTCTTGACTGGGTGGGGCTTTCAAATGGGTGTCCGCAGCGTGAGCCGTGGTCACGTAGTAGTCCAACAGTCGGGTAAGAGCCTGGTCGCGGTCGGCAGGCGGTTGGGGGTGGCTGGCAGCGTAGTCGATGAGCAGGTCATGCGCTCCCCACCGGTCCTCGCTGGCGTGTTGGACCAGGTGCACGGCCACCAGTTCTTCAAGCACTTCTTCCACGGCGTCTTCGTCAAGGCCGGTGAGTACCGCGGCGGCGGACGTGGAAATAGTCGGGCCTGGGCTGGAAGCCGTAAGAAGGAAAACTCGTGCTTCGTCGTCGGTCAGTTGTGCGAGGGAGGTGTCGAAGACCGCTCGGAGAATCCGTGTTTGACTCGCGTCTCGGCTGAGGTCGTGGATCTTGTCCACTCGCGAGGCCGCTTTTTTGAGCCGTTGCACCAGGCGGGCAGGGGTGAGTTGGGGAGTACGAGCGAGTTGTGCGGCAACGATCTCCAACGCCAACGGCAGATAGCCGCACACCTCAGCTAGTTGCCGCAAGCCCTCAGTGTCGCGGGTGCGCGCATCGTCTTCCTTGAGGATGCTGGCCACCAGTTCCACGGCCGCATCGGCGGTGAGAACGTCCAGGTCAATGTGGTGGGCACCGGTCAAAGAGTGCAGGCTGCTGCGGCTCGTGGCTACCAGCCGGTGATTGCCGGGACCGGGAAGCAGGGGGCGCACCTGCTCGGCGCTCTGAGCGTTATCTACCACCACCAGCACCGGTCGGCCGCGCGGGTCGTTGCGGGACAGTTCCGTCAGAGCTGACCGGTAGAACGCGGCGCGCTCCTCAAGCTCCGCGGGGATCTCCTCGGGGGCGATACCCATTTGGCGCAGCAGCACGTCTAAGGCTGCGTCTGCGGACAGGGGTACGGCGCCGGGGGTGTAGCCGCGTAGGTCCACGAACAGTTCCGCGCAGAACCATTCACGCTGGTGGGCTATCCGTCCTGCGGAGGCGACCAGAGCGGTTTTACCCACTCCTCCCATGCCCGCCAGCGCGGACACCACGACGCTTGAGGACGTTTCGTCCTCCTCCTGGTGAGAAGCGGTGGGGTCAAGCCAGCTCAGCAGAGTGTCCACTTCGTGCTGGCGGCCTACCAGGGCCGGGGGAGGGGCGGGGAGGGAGAACTTCGCGGTGGGGCGGGACCGATGGAGATAAAAGTGAAAATTGTTCTCTTTTGTGATCTGTTGGCCAATAACGTTGTTGCCAGCCTGGGCCTTTATAATTTTGATATGGGCTGGGGTAGGGTTCGGTGTGGACCCGGTGTCGCTCACTTGCGCTCCTTCCGGGACTGAGTGGTCTGCTTTCCGATGACGTCCTTTCCGGCCTCGATGCCGCGCATGTGGATGTAGTCTCCGCCCGGGAAGGTGCTGGGACCGGTTTTGCCTTTCACGGAGCGCCCGGCTTTCACGCTTACGAACTTGATGACATCGCCGTTCCCGCTTTTCTTGCCTTTCCCCTCAGGGGAAGCAGGAGGAGGCCACAAAGCCACCACCAGGCCTGCTACTGCCACCACGAACGAGGCGATAGCAGAGAATTGGCTGAGCTCGCTGAGCCCGCCTAGGCCAGGCACGAAACGGGCAAGCGCCCACAGTCCGGCCAGTATCACCGCAACAACAACAAGGATTGTCACCCAAAGCCATTTGCGCTTCATACGGAGATGGTTCCCCATCCTCAGCTGACTATGGACATGTCGCCGTAGTTTTTGTGCGCAACTGATACACGGTCGAAATCAGCAGACGAGCACAGTTTGACCCCGCTGCCTTCTACGCAAGGAAAAGGTGGATCAACGGCCGGCAGGGACCCGGCTTCAGGTGCGACCGGAATAGCGGGGCGGCTATAGGCCACTATTCGCAGTACTGGTCTCACCGAAGGTTCCGGCGCGGCCGCACGCCACCCAGACCCGCCTAAGGCCAATCCCGTCCACGCGGCGCCCCTGTTCCCTAAGCGTCGCAGTTGCGCACAGCCACAGGCGGACAAGGACCTGCTCTGTCGTGCACCGCGCGAGGAACCAAAACCGGAGCCGTGAGGCACAAGAAAAGGCGGGGATCCAGAAAAATCCCCGCCACTGCCAATGTACGACACACCCCCGGGCTTGCGGCAAGACCCCGGGTATGCCGCAGAATCGCTGGCCTGGACTGGGACACGCGTTGATGGGGGACGAGCGTCATGATCGATGTGATCATCGTCGGCGGGGGACCGACCGGCACCATGCTGGCCAGCGAGCTGCGGCTGCACGGCGTGCACACGGTCGTGGTGGAGAAGAGGGCCGAACCGACCCGAATCGTCCGCGGACTCGGGTTGCACGTGCGCAGCATCGAAATCATGGACCAGCGCGGCCTGCTGGAACGGTTCCTCGCCCACGGCACAAAACACCCGGTGGGCGGCTACTTCGCCGGGATCATGAAGCCGTGGCCGAAGTCGCTGGACACCGCCCACCCGTACATCCTCGGCATTCCGCAGCCGACCACCGACCGGCTGCTAGAGGAGCGCGCCTCTGAACTGGGCGCCGACATCCGACGCGGCTGGGAACTCGTGGGATTGAGTCAGGACGAGGACGGGGTGACCGCACAACTGGCCGACGGCACCCAGTTGCGGGCCCGCTACCTGGTCGGCTGCGACGGCGGCCGCAGCACCGTGCGCACCCTGCTCGGCGTCGGTTTTCCCGGCGAATCCGCCACCACTGAGTGGCTGCTGGGCGAGGTGAAAGCAACCGCAAGCCCGGAGACGGTCGCTGCCGTCATGGCGAAGGTGCGCCAAACCCAGCTCGGGTTCGCCATGGGCCCTCTCGACGACGGGGTGTACCGGGCCGTGGTTCCCGCAGCGCACGTGTCCGAAGACCGAGCGGCCCCGCCCACCCTGGAAGAGTTCGCGCAACGGCTGCGGGAGGTGACGGGCACCGACTTCGGCGTGCATTCGCCGCGCTGGCTGTCGCGTTTCAACGACGCTACTCGGCAGGCCGAGCGCTACCGGGTGGGGCGGGTCCTGCTCGCTGGCGACGCGGCGCACATCCACGCACCCCTCGGCGGGCAAGGACTCAACCTGGGCATCCAGGACGCGTTTAACCTCGGCTGGAAACTGGCCGCAGCGGTGAACGGCTGGGCGCCGGAAGGACTGCTGGACAGCTACCACACGGAACGGCACCCGGTCGCCGCCGAGGTTTTGGACAACACTTTGGCGCAGTCCGCGTTCATGTCCACCGATCCGCGAGCCCGGGCAGCACACCGACTGCTGTTAGAGCTGATGGACTTCGAAGAAGTGAACCGGCATGTGATGGAGAAGATCACCGCGGTCGGGGTCCGCTACGACTTCGGGGACGGCCATGCCCTGCTCGGCCGTCGGCTGCGGGACGTGCGCCTGGGGCAAGGGCGCTTGTATGAGCGGATGCGGCACGGCCGCGGAGTGCTGCTGGACCGGACTGGGCGGCTTTCCGTGGCGGGCTGGGCGGACCGGGTCGACCATGTCGCCGACAGTGCAGCGGAGATCGACGTTCCTGCGCTGCTGCTGCGCCCGGACGGCCACGTGGCCTGGATCGGGGAGGACCAGGACGACTTGCTCGCCCATCTGCCCCGGTGGTTCGGCGACCCAGCAGCCTGATCCGGAGTGCCGGACGGCCCCGCAGCAAAGCAGTCCTCCAATGCCACGGCAACCGGTTGTCGCGGCAGAGCCAAGGCCGCGCCGGGGACCTGCCGTTCTTCCCCCGGTCGGCGGCTGCCGGAAGGGGGGTCAGAGTTCAGGACCGCGGTCTTTGCTGCGGTGTGGGGTGTCAAGGTTGCGGCGCGGGGCAGGAGCCTGGGACCGGCCGTGTGCGCGTGTCCCAGGCGGGACCATCCCTTGCTGAGCCTGCCGTACCGCTTCGAATGCTTTGGCAATCGTTGGGTTCTGTATTTCGAGCCCTGCTTCGTTGTCGAGGGTGAGGGACTGTCCTGCGCCTTTGCGCTGATAGACGGGCTGTCCGGTTTTGCGGCTGCTGATAGTGAGCGTCCCGTCGGGAAGGGCTTCAATGGTGTTTCCCTTGGTCACCGCCAGGATTCTGCCGTCGGCGGTGTATTCCGTGAAGTCTTCCCTGGGCGGGTACATACGGCCGTCGAACTTCAGGCCGGGGTTGGGGTTTTTGGGGACGCCGCTGTATTCGTCTTCGACTTCTTCCAGGACGGTGTTGAGGCGGTCGAAAGCTTCCTGAGCGGTGGTGGGCGGCGGCATTTGGTCGAGACGCTGGTAGACCAGGGCGAGGCGTTCTTTGAGGGAAAGAGGGCTAGGGGTGTCTTGTTCCGGCATATGCGGTCTCTTTCCTGGAGTGGATTAAGGGGCGAGGAGGGCGTTGCGGGCGATATCGAGCGCTGTGGAGAAGGAGTCGGTGACGGTGTCGTGTCCGGCCATAGCGGTGGCCTCGTCAGGGTCGATGGACACACCCCACTCGCCGCTAGGGGTGCCGTCGATGACTGCGGTACGGCCCTGGGCACGCAGGGTGATGGAGACGGCGCCGGAGCTGAAGGTGTGGACTTGGCGGTCGATGGCAGGGCCAAAAACAGCGGTGATGGAAGCGTGGATGTCGTGGGGGGTTGGCACGGCCATGGCTTTCTCCTCAGACGGTGGTTAAGTGACGTGAATATCGACTTGATGACCGGTCAGGATCGGTAAGGACATGGTGTTCAGGGGAGCGGGGCGGATGGGACGAACTTCCGTTGGTGTGAAAACCGGACCGGATGATACCGGTGTGGCGGTTAGGGGCGTCGAGTAGATTTCGAAGACCGTTCCATTCCCGAGCGCGGCGGCATAGTGCCGGGCTCTCGGCTGTGCGATTCCCCTTGAAAACGCAGTCCTAGGTGCTGTATCAGGCGTGGCATTCCTCCATACGGTCGCTGTCGATCACCACAGGAGTGCACCGCCCAGGGGGTGGTGTCGCCCTACGGACCCGTTCGGGGCCGATGGTGGGCCGGAGCACCAACGTGCCTATCGTTGCTAGTTCTTTTGGAGCGTCGGCCGGTAGGGGTATGGCCGGAACCGGTCAACTTTGACGTCCAGTTTTGTGGCGTTATTTCTGTTTTGTAGTGATATCTGGGCGAGTGTGTGGGTAGGGTGGCGTCGATACGATCCTTTTCCGCACATGTTCGAAAGTGTGCTGGAGAGGCATGCGGGACTGGCGCCACTCGTTGAACGGCGCACCCTCATGCCGAGGCTGGAAGAAAAGGAGTAGAACATGGACCACACATGGAAGGGCAGAAGCGACAAAGAAGTCCTCTACGACGAAGACACTTCTGACGAAGTGATCCGAGATGTCCTTGACCATACTTCTGCAAGGCTGAGTGCAGCCCTGGCGCGCAAAGCGGAAAAGATCGAAGACCCCAAGGCCAGGGAGGAAATTAAAGAGCGCTCAATAGAAGTGTGGCAGATTCAAAACAATCTTGGTCTGAGTCGAGAGCAGATGGTCGAGAAAATTCTGAGGATGCGCGAAGAGCTGGACGAGATTAAGAACGAAGGCTGAGAGCCTGGGGAATGGCTAACGAATTCGACGTCTCTCCGGAAGAACTTCAAAGAATATTTGACGAATTAATACAGCCCCGGCTGTTCAGGAACGCAAAGCCCTATCCGCGGGGTGAGCGCCCGGTCCTGGTCCAGTTGGGCGGCCAGCTAGCAGCGGGAAAATCGCACGCTCTCAACGATATTGTCGTCCGGCACGGCGGGCGCATAGTCCAGCTCAGCCCTGACCAGCTGCGCACGTTCCATCCCCGCTATGAGGAGATCATGCGGGACCGCCCCCACGAGATGGTCCCCTTGACCTCGCAGGCCATGTACGTCTGGTCCGACATGGTTCGCCAATACGCCCACCAGCACGGGTACGGCATCGTCGTCGAGGGCACCTTCCGTTCTCCCGAATACCTGGTGCAATACGCTCAGGAAGCGGCTCAACCGGTCCCGGGTGTCCACGACGGCTTCCTTAACGAGATCGTCGTTGTCGCCACTCCCCGCGAGCAGAGCGCCTTGGACATGGTCGGCCGCTACCTTGCCGATCCCCCGGGAGAGGGCCGGTGGGCTGACATTGGCGGCCATGACGCCACATTCGACCAACTGCCCTTGTCGGTCGAGATATTGGAAAACACCCCGCAGATAGACCGGGTGATCGTCACCGACAGGGCAGGAACGATCCACTACGACAACAGCCGCGGACCTGACGGGGCGTGGCAGCAGCCGGCACGTGCCGCGGAAGCCCTACGCGAAGCGCGCAGCGAAGGAAAAATCCCCTTTAACGCTGAACAAGCGCAGAAATGGCTGAACGCCTACTGGAAGAACTCCGCTGATCTCATCGCTCGAGAGGAGCTGAACCCCACCACAGCCCCGACGATGCTCGCCCTGCACCAGCATGCGGACCGCGTCGCCCACGTCGCCTATGCGGATGATCCTGAGCGGATGGCGCAGCACGAAACGTGGCAGAAAGTGCAGAAGATCGTTTTCCAGGCTGGGGAGCGCGGCGTTCCCAACACGCAGCTTCCGCGCCATCCAGAAGAGTTCATGAACGCCAGCAAGGAGGAGAAGACACGTTTCTATGCGCTGGTAGCGGGGGCGCTAAAAGAAACCTCGCAGGACCTGCCCAAAGACGCTGTGGAAGCAGTGAAACGAGCACAGCAAGGGGTAGCGCCGCCCATGAGGGGCACGTCGACTTCCCCGTCCCCTCAGGCTGCTGCGGACAAGCGTCAAGGACGTGAAAAAGACCCCGGTCTTGAGCGGTAGCGTCCCCCGGTCCGGCCCTTAACCGTCACCACGCCGCTGCGGGAAACATCGACGAAGGCGTTCCCACCTCATCAGGAGCCAGAACGAGAAGCCGCAACCGGTTGCAGTAACACGCGAGGGTGCGCCGCCTCTATGCCTGGGGCAGCCCACCCTCGTGTCAGGATCAGCGTGTTATCGCTCGAGGTTTGTCCAACTGGCGGCTCAGGACACGGCTGCGGGACGTGCTCGAGGAAAGAACACGACGCCGGTCCCGGACAGCGGCCTGCGGTGGCCTGGCGTTCATCCGGTGCACCCGCATGTGGACTTTGATGAGCTCAGAGGAGACACCGCTTTCGCGCATCCGCTGTTCCATCAGCACGCGGCGCTCCGCAGAGTCCCAAGGAGGAAGGGCTGCCTCGCCTTTTTCCCCGGCGGTGGGCTCCGGCACCAGCGGCCCTGCTCCATCGAAGTCGTATTCGGCGCTGGCGTGAGCCGACCGGTCCTCGCGCGGGGCCTCGTATACGGGAGCCTCGTGAACCTGTTCGGAGGAGATGACGCTCATCTCGTAGCGTTCCAACGTTCTGCGGTAGACCACGTCAATACGCGCGGCTTCCGTCTCGTGTTCCCGCCAGGCGGTCACGACCTCGTGGACTTCCGCGATCTCCACGACAGTGGCCTGCCTCCACCACTGCGGGTTGTCCACTACGGCGAGCTTCTCCCGGGCCTTGTCCCACACCGCCTGGTAGCGGGCTTGGGCCGCAGCACGGCGTGCAGCTTCCTCCCGCTCCCGTTCAGCGATCTCACGGATCTTCCCGATGACACTGGCCCACTGGCGTCCGAGCTGTTCCGCTACGTGGAGCGCTTCGCGCAGGTTCTCATAGAGCGCTTCCTCAATGCCGTCAGACTCGTTCATTTAGCCTCCAGGTCAGCGCCCCTCGCGGACGTCAGGGAACAGTCCCGGCGGGGCGGGGTGTAGGGCAGGGGAGCACCGGGTTTGTTCTCGTCTTCGCTGCGTCCGAACGGTCCGTCGGGAGGAAACAGGATGTTCATGTGGTAGTCAGCGTGGTCGCGCCACCAGGTGCTCATTCCCAAGGCGCCGTCCAACCGGAGGTGCTCCCAGGCCCGCCACAGGGCATCCAAACGAGACACGGCCTCTGCCGAGCGCCACCATTCAGCAGACCAGCGGCGAGAGCTGCGGGGACCAACTTTGCGCTGGTACATGGGCAGAATGACCTCGCGCACGAACTCGTCCACCGAGCCGTAGAACAGTTCGGCGTGGTCTTCCCCCTCGGCTTCTTCTGTAGAGAGAGCCGCCCCACCATCCGGCCCTGTCCTAAGAACCCGCGGTGGTCCTGCCCCGCGCCCGGGACAGGACCACCAGTGCTTCCCCTCGCTGTGCGGTCACTCCGACGACAACCGTTGCGCGGCGCGGTCGATGGCCTGCTCTACCGCACCCACCCGGTCGGCGAGCAGTCCCACCGCGCCCACCGCCCGGTTGATGGGGGAATCCTCGGCACCGCCCAAGGCTTGGGCGCGTTGGAACGCCGCCTTCACCTCGGCCCACCGCGCCCGCTGCTCCTCCGTCATGCGGCCGCGCAGCTCAGCCAGCTTCAACAGGTTCGCTTCCGCGCCCGAGGCGAGCGCCTGCGCCTCACCCCGATAGTGGTCGTCGATGAGCGCCTCCACCTCGGCGTCGTTCATTACCGGAACGATTCGTTCCGCAATCGCGTTCATGTTCCGGTACGAGCCTTGAAGCAGGAACGGCGGCTCGGTGCGTGCCGCATCCGACTGGGCGGCCGAAGCGATATAAGCCCGGTTCACCGCCAACACCACCTCCTGCACCCGCAGCAAGGTGCGCAGCACCGACAGGATCTGCTCCAACTCCACCTTCGAATAAGGGTGGGACAACTGGTCGGGGCGGACACCTTCCTCGCCGCGAGCCAGCCGCACCAGCAAGCGCACATCCCCGCGGTCCCGCGTCGACAGCGGGGCCAGCACCGGGTTCGACGTCAACGCGTTCTCCACGTAGCTCAACGCGAACACGTCATCCCGGCCGCTGAGCACGTCTCCCAGATTCCACACGTCAGCGCGGTTCGCGAGCATGTCCGGGACCCGGAACCGTTTCCCGTCCTCCGTGTACGGGTTGCCGGCCATGCACACGGCGAAGCGTTTGCCGCGCAGGTCATAAGTGCGGGTGCGGCCCTGCCACACACCCTCCATGCGCCGCTGGCCGTCGCACAGCGACACGAACTTCTGCAACAGCTCCGGGGACGTGTGCTGGATGTCGTCCACATACAGCAGCACGTTGGTGCCCGCCTCCAACGCGAACGAGATCTTCTCCACCTCTTGGCGGGCCGTGGCGTTCGGCGCCTCAGCCGGGTCCAGCGACGTGACCGCGTGCCCCAAGGACGGGCCGTTCACCTTCACAAACAGCAGACCCAACCGGTCGGCCACGTACTCCATGAGCGTGGTCTTGCCGTAGCCGGGCGGGGAGATCAGCAACAGCAGCCCCATCTGGTCGGTGCGTTTGCCGGAGCCCGCCGCCCCCAACTGCTTCGCGAGGTTGTCGCCGATCAACGGCAGGTACACCTCGTCCACCAGCTGGTTGCGGACAAACGAGCTGAGCACGCGAGGCTGGTATTCGCTCAACCGCAGCCGGGCACGTTCCGCGGCAACCAGTTCGTTGCGACGGCGCAGATAGGCGCGGTAGGCGGGCACGCGTTCCGTGCGGAAGCGGCGCAACCGGTCCAGGAACTCGTCCAACCGCACCTCCAGGCGGCGTTCCTGGATCCGCGGGTGCACGCCCAGCAAGCCGTCCACTGCTGCGGTGAGCGCCCCCTCCGCTGGGTAGCGGGGAAGAGTGTCGGCGAGCAGCAGCGCGACCGCTTCAGGAAGGTCGGCGGTGTCCACGTCCTCCCGGGTTGCGGCGAACGCGGACAGCCACGCGTGCACCACGCGGAAGCGGGCCGCCACCTTCGAACCGAGGGCAGCAAGCTCTGCCGTGAAGTCCTGGTCTGGGCCGAGCGCGTCACGGAACCGGTCCACCAGCGACCGCGCCCCCGGGCTGGTCACAAACCCCTCCGGGCTGGCAGCGAGTTCTTCCACCAGGTAGCCGCCCGCGCCCGCAGCCCAGTCGCGGTAGGCGTCCAATCCCGTGGTGGTAAGGAACACGGTGACCTGTTCTTCAAGTTCTGCGGCGAGCTCGGCGAGCGCGTCCGCGGTACCCGAGCCGAACAAGGACCGGGCCCGCACCAGGGACCGGGCTCGCGCCGCCCACTCCTGCCGGTCCGGGGCCGCGGTGCCGTACGCCCACCACATTTGGGCTGCGGCCCGGCACCGGCCCGGATAGCGCAGCAGGCCCGCCCGGTCCACGAGGCGCACCAGCACGGCCAGGATCGCGGCAGCATCGTGGTCGTGGACGCCGCGCTCATACCCTTCGTCATAGCGGGACTCTGCTTCCCGGCGGACCACGGCGAGCAGCGCGTCCCGATCCTCCGCGGCCTTCCGCAGCGCGGACAGGGACAGGCCGTTCCGTCCGGCCTCGGCTGCGGCGAGCAGTTCTGCCGCTAAATATTCGGCCCGGTACACGTCCGGGGATTCCGACACTAAAGGCTGGTCCCAGAACGGGCGGGTCTTCTCAAAGTCCGGGTCGGTCACCCAGGACCGGTAGTCGGTGCCGGTGATGACGTAGGCCATGCGCCCCTCGTGGGGCACCATGGTCAATTCCAGCGGCTGGGTGTTGACAGCGAACCGGTGGCGGCCCAACTGGATGGTGGTGCCGTCGTCGGCGAACAGGTCCTGCCGGTCCCGCAGCGCCCGTCCCGCCTCCTGCCGGGCCGCTGCGACCTGGCCGTCAACCTCTTCAGCGCGCACCTGGTCGCCGAGTTCCCGCAGCTCCTCGGCCAGGGAGCGGAGTTTGGCGACCATGGGGTCGGAAGTGAAGAACGTGGTGACCTCGTCCAGCGAGCCGAACGTGGCGGCGCGGCGTCGCACACTCGCCAGGATGCGTTCCGCGGACTCCACCAGCCGGTCGGCGCGGCGCATCCGCTCATCCACTAAGGCTTGTTTGCGGGCGTGCAACGCCTCGTAGATGTCGTCGCGTTTCGTTTCCAGTTGGGCGAGGAAGTCGCTGAACTCCGCGAACCGCGACGTTAAACCGTCCACCCGCAGCAGCAGCCGTCCCAACTGCTCGTCGCAGGCCTCCGGCGTGTCGGCGGCGGCGAGCGCACCGGCCACCGACTGTTCCAGCAGCGCGAATTCGGCGGCGAACTCGGCTTTCCGCTCCGCGGACAGCAGTTCGCGGCGGCGCGCGTCCACGATTGCGCGGGCCCGGTTGATCGTGGCCAGCACTTCCGCGGCCTGTTCCAGGATGCGGGTGCGCACCGTCGCGTCGGCGGCCTCCAACGAGCCGACCACTTCGGTGACGGTTTCCAACCCGTCGGTCTGCTCGGCGAGCCTGCGCTGTACTGGTTCAGCGTCCGCGACCGTGGCGATCGCCTCCGCCTCGGCGGCCAGGGCGGCGACCGCGGAATGGTAGTCGGCGAACGCGTCCGCGCCGCTGAGGAACTCCACGGCGCGGCGTCCCGCATCCGCGGTCGCTGACTCGAGTGTGTCGATGAGCGCGTCCAAGCGTGCAGTGTCCACGTAGCGGAGGTCACGCAGGGTTTCTGCGCGGCCGCGGGCCCGGCGCATCTCCGCGAGGCTGCGCACCCACTCGTCCGCGGAAGTCGGCACCTCGGCGCGGATCCGGCGCACGAGCGCGGTGATGTCCGCTTCCGTCTCGTCGAGAGCACGCCTGGCCTGCGCGGTGAGCTCCTGGACTTTCGCGAACTCGTCCACCACCTGTTCGGCGGTGGCCCGCACCTGGGTGAGCGGCTCCGCCAGGTTCTCCAACTCCGGGTCGGACAGCCAGTAGTGCTGGTCGAGGATGCGCGTGCACGCGGCGATCAGCCCGTCGAACACCGGCCCGGACGGGGCCATCTCCCGCACCATGCGGGTCACCGCCAAAGCGTCGGAGATCCCGCGCACCAGGTCGGCGTTGCCGACCCGTTCCAACGGCCCGGTTCCCGTGGGTTGGCGGGCCGCGTACGTGTCGGACTGGAACGGGGTCCGCCACACCTGCAAGGGGTGCACCCGGGTGGGTTCGTCGTCCAAGGCGCGGAACACCACCATGGTGCCGTCGTCGAAGACCGCGTGCCCGTGGCAGGAGATCGGGGTGGCGACCTCTTTGCGGATCGTGTTGTAGGGCAGCAGCAGGCTGCGGCCCTCGGCGCGGGAGTGGAAGACGTAGAGGACGTCTTCGCCGTTGGGGGAGCGGACCAGGGAGAGGAACTCCAGGCCGGACACGTCGGTGTCGAACGTTTTGACGGCTCCGGTGGCCAGGTAGTAGCCGCCGGGGAAGATGATCCCCTGGTCGTCGGGGAGCCGCTGGCAGGCCTGCCCGATCCCGTCGAGGCGGACCACAGTTTTGGTGCGCGTGTTGAACACCAGGTGCCGGTGCTCGGTCTCCTTGTACGGGAGGATGCGCAGCAGGAGGAGAGATCCGATGCGGGCGTAGGAGACGTCGGCGTCGGCGAGGCTCTGCAACCGTTCCGCGACCGGTTCGCTGTAGATGCCGTCCCGGGTCTCCGTGTCGTTGTCGACCTTGACGGTCAGGGTGCCGCCGACTGTTGACACGAACACTTCGCCGTCGACGGAAATATGCGGGTGGCGGCCGAGCACGTGGTCGTCGCGGGTGGTTTGCACCCAGGTGACGTCCTGCTGCGGCGGGAGAACATGGTCCCGTTCCCCCTTGTTGTCCACGTAGGTGACAGAGCCGTCGGCCCCGATCCGCCAGCGCAGCACCCGGACGTCGGAGACCGTGGGACCGGTTTGGAACACGGCGAGCAGCAGGCCTTCCACGCGCCGCAACTGCAGGAGCCGCGTGTTTCGGAAGTACCGGTACATTTCCGCAAAATCGCGGCGGAATCGGGTGTCGTCTACGAGGCCCGGCAGGTCGCCGGGCGCTGCCGTGACGAGGGAAGGCGTGCCGTCACCGGACGAGAAGCGGTGCAGGGAGAACACGTCGGAGACGCGGGTCTCCGACCCTAGTCCGCGGGCCGGGTTGGCGCCAAACAGCAGGAAAGAGCCGAGGGGGACGATGTCCCGCGGCACGCAGGCGGCGGCGGTGTGGATGCGTTCGGTGCCGAGCAGCGCCAGCTCGGCACCCCCGAAAACTTTCAGCCGGGCAGCGTTGAGAGTTTCGGCGCGGCGCGCCAGCTCCTCGGCCTGCTCGCCCAGCCGGGCTCGGAGCACCTCGTAGGTGCCCATGTCGAGCCCGGCACGGGTGTCGTCGGAAGCGGGTGTGACAAGGTCAGTCACGAAACCCTCACTTCTCCGGTACAGGGCTGGTGAGGTCGGCGAGCGGCAGGTCAGCCACCCCCAGTTTCCGGGCGGACTCCAGCAGGGCGGACAGTTGCTTCGCCTGCGGACCGCCCGCGTTGATCAGCGTGAGGAGCAGTGCCGACAAGGACAGGTTCTTCACGTCCTCCGAACCGATCCCGCTCAACACGCGGGTCAGATCGGCGGGCAGGTCCCGGGAGCCGTCCAGCCACGGACCGGCCAGGGTGCGCGCGGTCGCTGAATGGTCCATGAAGCTGTCCACGGCCTTGCCTGCGCTGACCGCGTTGATGACCCGGTCGAAGAACGCGCCGTCGCCGCCGACAATGTCGATGTCGGCGTTCTCCAAGCCCTTGCCGAGCACCGTGGCCTGGGCTTCGGCAATCTGCCGCTGCGCGTCGATCCCGGCGAGCCGGACTTCCTTCTCGGCTTCCAGCCGCAGGCGGTACTCCTCGTGTTCCCGGGTTGCTTCGTTGAGCGCGGCCATCGCTTCGGCCTTGTCGTGGATCCCTTCGGCTTCCGCCTTGAGCTTCTCACGGACCCCTTCGGCATCGGCCTTGAGCTTCTCCCGGGCCCCTTCGGCCGCGGCGAGGGCTTTCTGGCGGTCGGCAGTGGCCTCGGCCTGGCCGATCTGTTCGATCTTTTCGGCGTGGGCCAGGGCTTTCTGGCGGTCCGCAGTGGCCTCGGCTTGGGCGACCTTTTCGATTTCTTCGGCGCGAGCGAGGGCTTTCTGCCGGTCGGCAGCGGCTTCGGCCTGGGCGATCCGCTCGATCTCTTCGGCCCGGGCCAGCGCCTTTTCGCGGGCCACCGCAGCCTCGGCCCGGCCCAGCTTCTCCAACGCTTCGGCTTCGCGCTCGCTCACCTGCACCTGGGCCAACCCTTCGGCCGCGGCCTGAGCCTGGGTGCCTTCCGCCAGGCGGATCGTGGCGTCAGCCTCCAGCTCCGCGGTCCGCTGGCGGGCCTCTGCGAGAGTGAGCTGCTTGCGCGCCGTGTGCTCAGCGGCTTGCGCCGCGGCCTCCGCGGCCTTGATGTCCTTGACGAGCTTCTCCTGGGCCTCGCTCTCAGCGAGAATGACCGCGGTCTGCCGGTGGCGCTCCGCCTCCTCAACCGCGCGCAGCCGCTTGATGCTCTCCTCTTGTTCGGCGACGGTCCTCTCTACGGCGACGCGTTCGCGGACGACTTCGGCGATCTGGCGCCGTTCGACTTCCAGCTCCTTGTCCTTGGCGTAGCGGGACAGTTCGGTTTCGCGTTCCCGGGCAATGACTTCCAGGAGCCGGTCCTTTTCGATGCGTTCCGTTTCGATAGCGAGGACCCGTTCGCGGTTCTTCGCGGCGACCGCGATCTCCCGCTCCCGGTTTTCCCGCTGGACACCGAGCTCCTGTTCGGTGCGGATCCGCGCCATCTCGGCGCGCAGCAACTCCTCGGCCCGCACGATCTCGGTTTCGGCTTCGGCCTGGGCGCGCATCGTCTCGATTTCGCGCTTCTGCCTGGTCTCAGCCTCCGTGCGGCGGCGTCCCAGTTTGAGGATGGCTTCGCGCGCCTCGACGTTCTGGCGCTCGATTTCCTTCTCCTCGTTGCGGCGGTGCTCGTTGGTGCGGATGTTCTGCTCGGTGGTCAGCTCGGTGATCTTGCGGATGCCTTGTGCGTCGAGGATGTTGTGGGGATCGAGCTGGGACAGGGGAGTCTGCTCCAGGTGGTCGATCGCCACATCCTCGAGGATGTAGCCGTTGAGGTCGGTGCCGATCACGCTGATGATCCGGTCACGGAACTCGGCGCGCTTGGTGTAGAGGTCCTCGAAGTCCAAGTGCTTGCCCACGGTCTTCAAGGCCTCGGAGAACTTGGCGTTGAACAGTTCCTGCAGCGTGGCCTGGTCGCTGGCGCGTTCCGCGCCGATCGCTTGGGCGACCTTGATGACGTCTTCGACGGTCTTGTTGACCCGCACGAAGAACGTGATGCGGATATCAGCGCGGATGTTGTCCCGGCAGATCAGGCCGTCTTTCCCCATGCGGGAGATCTCGATGGTCTTCACCGAGATGTCCATCACCTCGGCTTTGTGCAGCACGGGGAGCACGATGGCGCCGGTGAAGGTGACGTCGACCTTGCGGACCTTGGAGATGATCAGGGCCTTGCCCTGTTCCACTTTGCGGAACAGGCGGCTGACGATGATGACCAGTCCGAGGAGGACGAGGAGGAGGACAGCGATCAGTACACCGGCCCCCGTGGCAATAGTGTCCATGGGTGGTGGTCCCTCACAGCTCGTGGTTGGTGGGTGGGCGATGGTGTGGGGGAGTTAGGAGCGGTGCGGGTCGAGTTCTGCGTGGTAGGCGGTGACCCAGAAGAAGGAGCCTTCCGGGTCGTAGTCGACGATCAGGGCGGTGCTGCCTGCGGTGAGGGATTCCTCACCGGTCTGCCGTACTTGGATGAGCGCGGTGGATCCGTCAGCGGCGGTGACTTCGGCTTGGCCGAAGTCCCGGTCGACGCGGCCGGTGCGGACGACGCAGACCCGGCCGATGAAGTCGTGGCGGGAGAGTTCCTTGTGGTCGGGGAGGAAGCGGCGTACTGCTAGGGCGAGGGCGCTGGTCACGGCCCACGCGCAGACGAGGGCGATGGCGAGGAGGAGGATCCCCAGCGCGATCGTGAGGGGATCGGACAGGTCGAAGCGGTCGAGGAGGACGGTCCCGCTCAGCGAGACGAACCATGCGACGGCGATCATGGTGGAGAGCGACACGGTGACCGGGACTCCGTGCAGGCCGAGGGCGGACATGGCTGCGGTGAGGCCGCCGAGTTCGGTGGTGCCGTCGACGTCAGGGTCGAGCGTGTCGACCCCGAGGGCGCCGATGATGACGAGACACCAGTAGCAGGCGACCACGACCAAGGCGAAGCTGAACAGTGCGGTAGGGAAGGCGAGGGCGGCCGTCACGAAGTCGCTCACTGCTCTGCCGCACCCCTCTCTACGTTTTTGTCTCTCTGGGACCCGGTTGGTCCGACGCGGTGCACTGCGGTGCCGTCTGTGTACGGGCAGTGGCGCGGTTCCCCAGCCGGTTCACCGTCCGGTCCAGTCGGAAGTCCGGACCGGACGGATTGCGCGCCCGCGATCGCCACCACGGTGCTGTGCGGTGGCGGTCTTGTGTCTGGTGGGACGCCGCGCGAGGAGGGTTAGGTTCCGAAGTTCGGCAAAAAAATTCTGCAGCCGGGGGCGCTCCCGTCCCGGCGGTCCGGGCCGCAGAGCGGTGGGAACTGCGGTGATCAGCGATTTTCCCCGGGGGCGGTAGGGAGAAAACGCGCATATCTGACTAGGATGATCTTTGGGGTGAACAACCGTTCACCCCGGTTGTCCTCTCCACCGAGGCCGAAGGGAGCCCCGTGACCGACGCTTCCGCCAATCCCTCACGCCACCCCCGCCTCCTCCTCGTCGCCATGGCCTTCGCCGGCGTGGTCACCGCGGTCATGCAAACCCTCGTCGTCCCGCTGCTGCCCACCCTCATCACCGCGTTCAACACCACTCACGAAGCCGTGAGCTGGGTCGTCACCGCCTCCCTCATCGCCGGCGCAGTCTCCACCCCGGTCCTCGGCCGCCTCGGCGACATGTACGGCAGACGCGAAGTCATGCTGGGCGCGCTCCTCAGCCTCGTCGCAGGCTCCCTGCTCGCCGCGCTCAGCACCCACATCCCGCTCCTCATCGTGGGGCGGACCCTCCAAGGCATCGCGCTCGCCGTCGTCCCCTTAGGGATCGGTATCCTCCGCGACGTGCTCCCCCCGGAACGGGTCGCCTCCTCATCCGGGCTGATGAGCACCACCATGGGCGTGGGCGCAGCCGTCGGCGTCCCACTGACCTCGCTGATCGCCCGCTACGCCGACTGGCATGCCGTGTTCTGGATGAGCGGCGGATTCGGGCTCGTCGCCCTCCTCCTCGTGCTCGCATTCGTGCCCCGCACCCGCACCCGGCTCGGCGGACGCTTCGACGCCGTGGGCACCCTCGGCCTCACCGTCGTCCTCGTCTGCTTCCTCGTCGCCGTCTCCCGCGGCAGCGAATGGGGGTGGACCTCCCCGCTCGTGCTCGGCCTTTTCGCCGCGGCCCTCCTCGTCGGCGTCGGCTGGGCCTACTACGAGACGCGCATCCCCTCACCCGTCGTGGAACTCCGCAGCATGGCCAACCGCGGCGTCCTGTTGAGCAACCTCGCCACCCTGCTCGTCGGGTTCTCCTTCTTCGTCAACTCCCTCGTCACCTCCCAGCTCGTGCAAGAACCCCCGGAAACCGGCTACGGGCTGGGATACTCCGTGATCGTGGGAGGCCTGTGCATGCTCCCCGCCTCGCTGACCATGCTGCTGTTCGCGCCGATCGCAGCCCGCATCGCCGCCGTCCGCGGCCCCAAAACCACGGTCATGTTCGGCCTCGTCCTCATGGCCGTCGGCTACCTGCTGCGGCTGTTCACCAGCGAGCACCTCGTCACCATCATCGTGGGAGCCACGATCGTGGGCATCGGCACCGCCTTCCCCTACTCCACGCTGCCCGCCCTGCTCATGCAGCACGTGCCCCGGGAACAGACCGGTGCCGCCAACGGCGTCAACGTCCTCATGCGCGCCGTGGGACAAGCGGTGTGCAGCGCCGTCGTCGCCGCGGTCTTCGGCAGCATGACCATGGAAACCACCGGCGGCACCGCACCCACCTTCGAGGCCTACCTCACCACTTTCTTCCTCGCGGCCTGCTTCGCGGTGGCGGCCCTCGTGGTCACGCTTCCCGTCCGCGAACGCCGTTCCGGTATACAGAAGAACCCCCAACCGTCCGCACCAGGAGCCACGGGTGAACCACAGTCACGGTGAGCGCACCGCAGAATCCAGCCGGCCAGCGATCCTGCTGGCCGCGCGACGCGCCTTCGCGCTCCACCCCTACGCCGACGTCACAATCCGCTCCATCGCCGCCGACGCGGGAGTCAGCGCCGCCCTCGTCATCAAACATTTCGGCACCAAAGAGCAACTGCTGCGCGCCTCAGCGGACTTCACGAAAGCCGTGGAACTCCTCCTGGACGCCCCCCTCGACCGGCTCGGCGAACACATGGTCCGCACCCTCATCTCCCTGCGGGAACGCAACGGCGCCGACCCGCTGCTGCGCGTCGTGTTCTCCACCTCCGCCCAAGACGAGCGGGCCGTCGTGCGGGAATACTTCACCACCCAGGTCACCGAGGCGATGGCGGACCGCCTCACCGGCCCCGATGCCCGGCTGCGCGCCGAACTGGTGATCGCCCACCTGCTCGGCCTGGGCGCCACCCTCAACATCCACTACCGGGCCACCGGCCGCACCCCCGACACCGAGCGGATCGTGGCCCTGTACGCCCCGGGGATCCAGCAGCTCATCACCGGACCATGAGGGATCCCGCCCCGCGGGGGCGGTCCGCAGGGCGGGACCCGTCCGACACTCACACCGTCACAGAGGCGAGGTCAGCAAGCCGGATCTCCGGAATCCGCAATGCGGCTGCCTCGGCTGCATGCTCGGGCGTGCCATACCCCCACCTGGCCCACAGCGACCGCGCCCCCGTGGCGGCAACCCGGCGCACATTGGTGAGGTTGTCGTCGATGAAAACCGCCGCGGAGGGAGGAATCCCGGCCTGCTCGCACAGCTCCCGGACCGCCCCGGCCTTGTCGCTGCACTCGCCCACCACCGCGGCGACCGTGTGCCCCAGGCCGTGGAAGTCCAGGATCGCCCGAACCGAAAGGGTGTCCTTGGCGGTGACGATCGCCGTGCGGCCCGCATGGCGGACCAGCAGTTCGGCGATCCCCGGATACAGGGTGTGCATGCCCAGCCAGAACTGGGCGTCCCGCTCCCGCAGCAGGTCGCGTGCTGCCGAAGCGCGCCGCACGAAGGTGGCCACCTCGTCCGCGGGGATCGACGCGAACAGCGCGTCGAACTCCGCCTGGCTGCGGACCGTGGACGCGCCGGGCAGGTGCGCCACCATGAAGTGGTCAAGGAGCCGCGCATAGTCCCGCACGTGGCGGAACACGGAGCGGAACTCCGGGGGAAGCCGTTTCAAGCTCGCCTGCCCCGTCGCCTCCGGTTCGTTGCCTGGCTTGCCCAACCAGGTGACGAGGGCGCACTCGTCGAGCGCGTCGCAGACGACGCCGTCGAAGTCGAGAATCAGCACGGCGCTCTCCTTCCTGCTCCCGTGCTCGGACATGAGGAGAGGGGGCGGCGGCACCGCCGCCCCCAGCCCGGTCACTGGTCGAGCTTCTCCACGGTTTCGAAGACCGCGCGCATGAACGCGCCCACGTAGGCGTAGTAGGAGCAGGTGATGATGTTTCCGTCGACGATGACGTCGCTGTCCACCACCTCGGCGCCCGCGTTGATCACGTCGTCCCGCAGCCCGATGTAGGCGCAGGCCCGACGGCCCTTGAGCACACCCGCGCTGACCATGATCCACGGCCCGTGGCACAGGCCCGCGACGACCTTGCCCGCGTCAGCCATCGCGGCGACGAACGCCAGCACCTGCTGGTCCTGGCGGACCCGGTCGGGAGCCTCGTGCCCGCCGGTGAGGATCACCGCGTCGTAGTTGTTGACGTCCAGGTCGGAGAAGGAGATGAGCGGGGCCGCGGTCTTGTCCATAGGGAGCGGGACCCCGTACTTGCCGGTGACGGGCGCGGCCTCCTTGGTAGCGACGTCGACGTGCCAGCCCTCTTCGAGCAGGCGGTAGTAGGTGTAGACCACGTCGTGGTCCTGGAATCCGGGGCCGGTGATGATCACTGCGCTGCGGGACATTCCTGTTCTCCTCTCGTGTGGCTTCCGGTCAGTTCGCCCTGCTGACGCACAGGTAGTTCTTGTCCGGTTCCGGACGGCTGTTTTCGGAAGAATTGGCCAGGATCCGGATATCGGAGTAGACGACGCCTGAGACGCAGAGGGGAATGTAGAAAATGTCTTCTGGGCGGCGCCGGTAGAAGACATCCATTCCGGTTCTGATTTCGAAATGGAATTTCCCGTCGGGAGATCCGGAGCGGACTTTTGCGTTGGGGAGGCGACGGGTCGGTTTCAGAGGAAACTTCTCCTCCACCAACGACGTCGATTCATACGATTTCCCGGCCCGGTTGTAGTCGTCGCGCAACCGCATCAGGTCGTATTTGTTCCTCGGAACCTCGACCTCGATGAGTTCCAGCGCTTCCGACCCGGTGTTCCGGGTGGAGTGGAACGCCCCCGGGGCGATGCGCACAATGCTCCCAGGCTTCACCGGGAACTCCCGCTCGAGCCCTGCAGTGACCCCTTCACCCGACAAGCACAGCAGGTAGGTGAGCTTGCGCGGGTGCGCGTGGGTCGACGTGCTGTGGGATACGTCGATGTGCAGCGACCACAGGTCGAAGAAGTCGTCGACGTAGGCGCGGTACTCGTACCCCCACGGTTTGGGGATGATCTCGTTCAAGTGCGAATCGTCGTCGAACTGCTCATTGAGTGCGCGCGCCCCGCCGCGGGTCAGCCTTTTCAATTCGGCAATATCGGCCGGGCCCGCGTCGATGTGCAGCGACGTTGCGGACCGGTTTTCTTCGAGAATTGGTACAGCAGACAAAGGCCCATTTCCTCCGGGTGTGAGACGGGCGTTCTGGCGGGCGTTTTCGCCAGCCGTGTGCAATCTTGGGGCGCGTCCTCCGGGTGAGGCAAAGGTTTTTCTCCGACTTTGTCATTTTCTGTTCTGGGAGTGTGATCCTCGTCCTATTGCACGGGGAAGGGAAGGCTTTCCATATGCCATTAACGAGGGGCTATTAATATGCCTATCCGCCCCCCTTGAGATATCTATTGGCACGGCGGGGGAGCGGGTGCTTATCGTCTGGTGGGCGTAGGACCGCGGAAGTCCGTTGAGGACGAGGAAAGGGAAAGAGATGCCGAACCTTCCGAAGCGTGTGCTGCTCGCGCTCACCAGCCACGGCAGCCTCGGCGACACCGGAAAGCCCACCGGCTACTACGTTCCGGAAGCCGCGCACCCCTGGGAGGTCTTCCGCAAGGCGGGCTACGAAGTCTCCTTCGTCTCCGTCAAGGGCGGGCAGCCCCCGGCGACCGGATACAACGCCGAAGACGAGGTCCAGAGGGAGTTCCTCGAGGACCCCGAGGTGAAGAAGGCGCTGGCCGACACGCCGACCGCCGACTCCCTCAACCCGGCCGACTACGCGGCGGTGTACTTCGTCGGCGGCCACGGCACCATGTGGGACTTCCCCGACGCGGCCGACCTGGCTGCTCTGGCTCGGGACATCTACGAGGCCGGCGGCGTCGTCGCGGCGGTGTGCCACGGCCCGGCCGGTCTCGTCAACCTCAAACTGTCGGACGGCCGCTACCTGGTCGAGGGCAAGGAGTTCGCCTCCTTCACCAATGAGGAGGAGGACGCGGTCAACCTGTCGGGTGTGGTGCCGTTCCTGCTCCAGAGCAAGCTGGAGGAGCGCGGCGGCATCCACGTGAAGAAGCCGAAGTTCGAATCGTGCGTTGTGGTCAGCGAGCGCCTGGTCACCGGGCAGAACCCGGCTTCGGCCTCCGGTGTGGCCGAGGAGACCGTCAAGCTGCTGGCTGACTGACGAGCAGGCGGGTGGCGCTGAGGGGACGCCACCCGCCCGGAACCACCCTTCTCACCAGCTCCTGGCTTCGGTCAGGAGCTTTTGATGTACGAGCGCAATGCGCTGCTGGGCGAGCGACCCTGCCCGGACCACCAGGTAGATGGTGTTGATCGGGGAGAGCTCGGGCTGGTGCAGGACGGTCAGCTCGCCCTGTTCCAGAGCATTGGCGGCAAGGTAGCGGGGGAGGACTGTGATTCCCGCCCCGGCAACAACAGTCGCCAAGACGCCGCGCAGGTCCGGCACGACGACCGCTGCCCGCATGGGCGGGCGGCGTCCGAACACGGTCAGCCAGTAGCGGCGGATGATCGGCAGCTCCTCGGCGTAGGCGACGACGGGCACGCTGTCCAGTGCTTTTCCGGCATCCGCCGCGACGTCGGCAGGGAGCCGGTCCTTCCAGTCGGGGTGGGCGACGAGCAGGAACTCCTCGTCCATCAGGGGGGTGCTGGAGATACCGCGGCGTCGAGGCGGGGCAGTCGACACGACGAGGTCGTGGCGGCCCGCGAGCAGCCCGTCGAGGAGTTCGTCCGGCATGCCGGTCACCGTCCGCAACTGAAGCCCTTCCGCCACCAGCTCGGCGAGAGCAGGGAGGACGCGCACGGTAAGCAGTTCGGTAGGGCCGCCGATATGCAGGGGCTGTTCGAAGGGGACCCGCTGGAACACTTCGGTTTCGATCACTGCTTCCAGGGCGTCCAGGTGCGGGGCCAGGCGCCGGGCAAGCTGGTCGGCGGGACCGGTAGGCCGGACCCCGTCGGGTCTGCGGATGAAGAGCTGCCGGCCGAGTTCCTTCTCAAGGGTGCGGATCTGCGCGGTCACTGTCGGCTGGGACATCCCCAGGTGGGAGGCTGCCCTGGTGAGTGACCCCGCTCGGTGGACGGCCAAGAACGTTCTGAGGAGCTCGAGGTTCACGTTTCCTCCGTGGCCGGATCCGGCCTTTTATTTTTCTATTTCAGGGAACCGTTCGGAAGGCCAGTGCGTCGTTTTATGAACGTAGTCGAGAGCGGGGGATATTTGTGCAGGTAGAAATTTGGTTGTGAAATATCACGGTCGCCTTTCAGGCCTTCTTGCTCCGGGTCTATCGACGGTGACTACGCAGGGTGATTGTCTATATATAACACTATATTTGCGATTTGTCGACTTTTGCTGTGTAATGAACAGTGTTCCGCTGGCGATGGCGTATACCGCAGTGCGGTGAGGAGTGGGGGAGAAGCGGAACCTGCCACGGAAATAAACGCTGGCCTGCTGTGATAAGGAGGGGGTTTGAACGGCAGCAGCCAGAGAGCAGCAAGAGTCCGTCATCCATCCGACAAGCTGGTAGAACACGTCTGCGAAACGGCCTTCTCCCCGTTCCGGAGAAGACGGCAGCGTGAATGGGGGGAAGTGTATGTCAAAGGCCTTCTCACTACTGCGGGAAGGAAATCCATACGCAGTATCGCCAGCAGCGCGGGGATGTCTTCCGCAGAGCAGAATCTGCACCATTTCATTACCAATTCGACGTGGGACTGGAAAGAGGTAAGAAGAGAACTCGCCCGGTACGCGGATAATGCGGTAGCACCTGTCGCATGGGTCGTCGACCCGCTCGTCATCCAGAAGGCAGGCGAACATTCCGTCGGAGTCCGGAGGACATTCGTCCCCGGATTGGGAAAAACCGTGCAACGCCAATATGTCCTCGGGGTCTGGATCGCTTCCGAGAAAGCAAGCGTGCCCGTGGAATGGCATATGGTCCTGCCCGACAAGTGGACCAGCAGCGAATCCCGCCGCAAAGTCGGCACACCCGGCAAAGCCTGCCCGTCGCGCAGCGACTGCCTGCGGGAAGCGATCGAAGAACTCTCCCGGTGGGGGCTGCGGCAGCGTCCCGTGGTCATGGACGCCCGGGAAGTCGACCCGCTGCCGCTCATCGGGAAACTCGCCGCCAGCTCCGTCCCCTTCCTGCTGCGCATCAGGGAAGACACCCGGCTCGCCGACCTCGAATCCGGACGGTTGATGGCCGCCGCGCAGCTCGCTGAACTGCACAAGGGGGCGAGCCGGCCACTGCTCCCCGCCGGATCCGGTGCCCCCAGGACCCCGGTGTGCGGGCTGGGCCTGCGTGTCGGGGCCGCCGGACCCGTGCGCACCGGACCGCTCCTCATGGCGGCGCAGTGGACCGCCGACCCCCGGGCAGCCACGATGATCTGGCTGACCAACATGGTTGACACGCCCATCCCCATGCTCCTGGGACTCGGCAGGGCCCTCCACTGGGTCCGCGCTGACAGGGAAACGTGCAGCCGGGTCGGCATGCGCGACTTCGAAGGACGTTCCTTCCCCGGATGGCACCGCCACATGACCCTGGTCTCTGTGGCGCACACCATCGCCGTGCTCACCCGTACCGGGCAGCAGCGCCAGCAGTGGACCCGGCGCACGGAGGCCCGCCTCGGGCAACTGGTGCACTAAACGCGGCTGCCCAAGCCGGACAGGACGACACCAGCGGGACCGGGGACGCGCAGGTCAACGCCTGACCGCGGACCCGGACCCGTTACCCCCGCCCTTCGACCCGCCGCCCTGCACCCGGCCACCCGTGCAGCGGGGAGACCTTGCCTCCAGGGCAAGATCACTCTGTCCAAAGTGCGAGACGCCTGGACGGGATGCTGAGACAGCGGTTAACCTCGTGAGCATGGTTGAGCTGGTCTCGCGCCGACACATCGACTACGCCCGTGTGAGCAGCATGCTCTGTCGCGGCATGCGCTGCATGTTCTGATCAACCGACGCTCTTCTCCCGCACTGCGTCTGCCATACCGGCGTGCTGCCAACCATTCCACCCTTCCCACCGACCGATCCTGGCTGGGGTCAGCCGTTTCCAGTGCCTGTTTCCCGTTGTGGCACTGCGTCCTGACAGGAGCATCATGACCGCTGAAGACACCACGCCTGAATCCACCGCGGCCGACAAGTGGTCGTTCGAAACCAAGCAGATCCACGCCGGAGCGGCCCCCGATCCGGCCACCAACGCACGGGCCACCCCCATCTACCAGACCACGTCGTACGTCTTCCGGGACACGCAGCACGGGGCCGACCTGTTCTCGCTCGCAGAGCCGGGCAACATCTACACGCGGATCATGAACCCCACCCAGGACGTGCTGGAAAAGCGGGTCGCGGCTCTGGAAGGCGGGGTCGCCGCGGTCGCGTTCGCGTCCGGGTCAGCTGCCATCACCGCTGCCGTCCTCAACCTGGCGGGTGCGGGTGACCACATCGTGTCCAGCCCGTCCCTGTACGGCGGCACCTACAACCTGTTCCGCTACACCCTGCCCAAGCTCGGCATCGAGGTCACCTTCATCAAAGACCAGGACGACCTCGACGAGTGGCGTGCCGCGGCCCGCGACAACACCAAGCTGTTCTTCGCGGAAACCCTGCCCAACCCGGCGAACAACGTGCTCGACGTGCGCGCGGTGGCGGACGTCGCCCACGAGGTCGGTGTGCCGCTCATGGTCGACAACACCGTGCCCACCCCCTACCTGCAGCGGCCCATCGACCACGGCGCGGACATCGTGGTGCACTCGGCCACCAAGTTCCTCGGCGGCCACGGCACCACGATCGCGGGCATCGTGGTGGACGCCGGCACCTTCGACTTCGGCGCCCACGGCGACCGGTTCCCCGGCTTCGTCGAACCCGACCCCAGCTACCATGGCCTGAAGTACTGGGAGGCGCTGGGACCGGGTGCCTACGCTGCCAAGCTGCGGGTGCAACTGCTCCGCGACACGGGCGCGGCCATCTCGCCGTTCAACAGCTTCCTGATCCTCCAGGGGATCGAAACGCTGTCGCTGCGCATGGAACGGCACGTCGCCAACGCCCAGGCGCTCGCCGAGTGGCTGGAATCCCGCGACGAGGTGGCGAAGGTCTACTACCCGGGCCTGCCTTCCAGCCCCTACTACGAGGCTGCAAAGAAGTACCTGCCCAAGGGGGCGGGTGCGATCGTCTCCTTTGAGCTGCACGGCGGTATCGAGGCCGGACGCGCCTTCGTGGACGGCACCGAACTGTTCAGCCAGCTCGTCAACATCGGTGACGTGCGCAGCCTCATCGTCCACCCGGCCAGCACCACGCACAGCCAGCTCACCCCCGAAGAGCAGCTCGCCAGCGGGGTCACTCCCGGCCTCGTGCGGCTGTCCGTGGGCTTGGAACACGTTGACGACCTTCGCGCAGACTTGGAGGCCGGGCTGCGCGCAGCCAAGGCATACCAGTGAGTCACGACACCACCCCTCCCCTTCCCGCGACCGGCGCGTGGCGGGAAGGGGACCCTCCGGGCGACCGGCGCTGGGTCGAACTGTCCGAACCTCTGCCGCTGGAGACCGGGGGTGAACTTCCCGGGGTCCGCCTGGCCTACGAGACGTGGGGCAGTCTCAACGAGGACCGCTCCAACGCGGTCCTCGTGCTGCACGCCCTCACCGGCGACAGCCACGTCGTAGGCCCGGAAGGCCCCGGGCACCCCAGCCCAGGCTGGTGGGAAGGCATCATCGGCCCCGGGCTGGCACTCGACACCGACCGGTACTTCGTGGTCGCCCCCAACGTGCTGGGCGGCTGCCAAGGCAGCACCGGGCCGTCGTCGACCGCGCCCGACGGCAGGCCGTGGGGGTCCCGGTTCCCGAGGATCACCATCCGCGACACGGTGCGCGCCGAGTTCGCCCTGCTGCGCGAATTCGGCATCCACTCGTGGGCCGCGGTCCTCGGCGGGTCCATGGGCGGGATGCGTGCCCTCGAATGGGCGGCCACCTACCCGGAGCGGGTGCGTCGCCTCCTGCTGCTGGCCAGCCCTGCGGCCAGCTCCGCACAGCAGATCGCCTGGGCCGCCCCCCAGTTGCACGCCATCCGGTCTGATCCGTACTGGCACGGTGGCGACTACTACGACCGTCCCGGTCCGGGACCGGTCACCGGCATGGGGATCGCCCGCCGTATCGCGCACATCACCTACCGGGGTGCCACCGAGTTCGACGAACGGTTCGGCCGCAACCCCCAAGACGGGGAAGACCCGATGGCCGGGGGCCGGTTCGCTGTCGAGTCGTACCTGGACCACCACGCGGTCAAACTCGCCCGCCGGTTCGACGCGGGCAGCTACGTCGTGCTCACCCAAGCCATGAACACCCACGACGTGGGTCGGGGCCGCGGCGGGGTGGCGCAGGCGCTGCGCCGGGTCACCGCCCGCACCATGGTGGCCGGGGTGAGCAGCGACTTCCTGTACCCCCTCGCCCAGCAGCAGGAGCTCGCCGACGGTATTCCCGGGGCCGACGAAGTCCGCGTCATCGAATCAGCCTCGGGCCACGACGGGTTCCTCACCGAGATCAACCAAGTGTCGGTCCTCATCAAAGAACTGCTGGCGCAGTAAGCGGCTCGGCCGTGCCGCCGTACCCGGACCACAAGCAGACGGGGAAAGGCGGCACGGTCACCCTGGGGCCTGGGACGGCCGGACCACCTTGTGGATCGTGTCCGCGGCCAGCAGCGCAGGCACCACGCACACCACCCCCGGCCAGACGAAGCCGGGCGGCACCGTGCTCCCCAGCCATCCGGCCAGCGGGGGTGCGGTGAAGAACAGCCACAGCAGGAGAAGCTGTGCGCCGAGCCCGCGGGGCAGCGGGTCGCTGCGCCACGGCACCGCATCAAACGGCCGGGTCTCACTGCGGCACGCCAAAGCAGCCGCGACCTGACCCAGCACGATGGTGGCGAACGCCGCCCCGGAAGCCTGGGCGAGCAGCAGCGGCGCAGGCGACTGCCCCCACTGCCAGCCGTTGACCCACAGCACCACGCCAAACGTGAACAGTGCCGTGACCGCCTCCACCGGGCCCAGCACGCCGCCCACCCGGACAGCGAGCCGCCGGTCCACCAAGAACTCCCCGTCCGGCGGCGGATCACGCAGGGCACGCCACCCGCGCGGCCCCACCCCCAACGCCAGAGCGGGAAGCAGGTCCACGCCCACCCCGATCGCGAGCACCTGGCCGAGCGTCAACGCGGGCGGCACCGCGCCCCCGGTCACCGCCCAGACCAGGAAAGGGGTAGCCATCGCCACCACCCCCGTCAACCGGTAGGTGAGGGCCCGGCGCAGCGTGACGCGGATCGCGCGGCCCGCACCCAGCGCGGCCGCCACCGTGGCGATGCCGCTGTCGAGCAGCACAAGGTCGGCGGAGTCCCGCGCCGTGTCCGCCCCCGCATACCCCGGGGCTATGCCCACGTCGGCGCGGCGCAGCGCCGCATCGTCGGCGGCCCCGCCCGCCGTGGTCGCCACCGTGTACCCGCGGTGCTGGAGAGCGACTGTCACCCGCCGCCGGTCCTCGGGCGTGACCCGGCTGACGACAGCCCCGTCGCTGTCCAACAGCTCCCCGATCTCCCGCAGGTCGTCAGGAAGCTCCGCGCCGTGGAGGACCGGGGCGCCCGGCCTAGCCAGCCCGGTGGCGCGGGCCACGGCCAGCGCGGTGCGCGGATCCTCCCCGGTCACCAGCGCCAGCCGGATGCCTAACCTGCGGCAGCGGGTCACCGCGGTGCGCGCGTCCGACCGCGGCGGGTCCGCCAACCCGATCAGCCCCAGCAGGGTGAGGTCGCGTTCCGCGTCCTCGGCCTGCTCCGGCGGGGCGGCAAGGTCGCGGCGCGCGACCGCCAGCACGCGCAGCCCGCGGTCCGCCATCGCAGCGGAAGCGTCCGCGGCGCCCGCCACAGCCCGGCAGCGCGGCAGCACCGCGTCGGGAGCGCCTTTGACGTGCACGGATCCTTTCGCGAACGCGGAAGCCCGCCTGCGGTGGGGGTCGAAAGGATAGCGGCGCTCCACCGCGGCGAGCGAAACATCCACCCCGGCCCGGGCAGCCAGCACGTGACAGGCCGCTTCAACCGGATCCCCCACGGGCCGCCACTGGCCGTCAGTGAAGAAGTAGCCGTCACTGGAGCACAAGGCCGCGCTCAACGCCAGGTCGTGGGCGGCAGCCACCGCGGCCGCGTCCCCCACCAGCGCGCCCTCCGGGGCATAACCGGTACCGGTGACCTGCACGGTGCCTTCCGGAGTCCACACTTCCACGGCCACAGGCTCGCCCCGGGTGAGGACCCCGGCCGCGGGAATGCACAGGAACGTGACCGTGCCCAACTGCTGCACAGCCGCGGAATGCCGGACGAGGGCGTGCGCGTCAGCCATCCGCTGCGCCGCCCACGCCAGACACAAGTGGACGATGGACCGCAGTCCCAGCGGTACCAGCGCCACTGCCAGGCCGACCGCGGGCAGAAACCCTTCCGCGGGCGGAACTCCCACCAGCAGGGTGAGCAGGAACACGACGAGAGCGGTCCCGGTGGCGGCTGCCGCGGCGGCCGCCGTCAGGTCGCGCAGGTTCTCCACCAGCGGCCCGGACGGGCGGCGGGCGTGCCGCAGCAGCGGAGAGTCCTGGCCGAGCCGCGTCCACATGCCGGTGGTGACCACTACCCCTTCGGCTTCCCCCGCGGCCACGTGCGTGCCGGCGAACACGGTGGTGCCTTCGTCGCAGCGCAGCATTTCCCGCATCCCGGTCACCCCGACCTCCACCACTACGAAGTCGTGGACTTCCGTAAGGCGGATGTCCGCGGGCACCCGGTCGCCGGCGCGCAGCAGCACCACATCGTTGACGACGAGCTCGTCAGCGTTGACTCGGGCCTGCCGTCCGTCACGGATGACGCGCACGGCGGCGGGCGCGCGGCGGCGAAGCCGCTGCCCGATCCGGTCGGACCAGTAGTCCAACACGAAACCGACCAGGCCGCTCACCACGATCACGGTGACCACAGCCCAGGCCGCTTCCGGCAGGCCGCCGATGAAGGCAAGCGCCGCGGCAGCCCACAGCAGCAGCGCGAAAGAGTGGGTGAACGAGCTCGCCAACAGCAGGAAAGGCAGGGTGCGCTGCGGCGGAGGCACGAGGTTGCGGCCGTCGTGGCCGAGCCGCCGGGCAGCGTCGGGGCCGGTGAGGCCGCTGCGGACGGGAACCGGCCGCCCTTGCAGGGGGTCAGCCTGCGGCTCGCGTGTCATCACCATCGCGGTGCCTGCCCGCCGGGCCGCCGAGTCGGGGACCGTGTCCCAGCAGTGTCATCCCAGACCTCCCTGCCGACCACACTCCAGGGTGCTGCCCGCGGTGGGCCGCGGGAGGGTCCTACTACCCGGATCAACGGCAGCTATCCGGTTTTCTCCGCCCGTGCCGGGCAGGAAAAGCGTCGGACGCGCCGGTGCACCGGCAAGGAGAAGGGGGTGCGCACCTGCTGCCGCGGGAACCGCTCAGCCCTCCCGCGGCAGGCCCAGGCCAGCGGACACCGCCCTGCCGGGGCCGCTGGCCTGGGAGAAGATCACTCGTTGTCGCGGTGGATGGTCACCGACTCCAAGACCACGTCCTCGGTGGGACGGTCGTTGGCATCCGTCGGCACTTGGGAGATCGCCACGGCCACTTCGAGGCTCTCCTCGTCAGCGACCTCGCCGAAAATGGTGTGCATGCCGTCCAGCCACGGGGTCGGCACCGTGGTGATGAAGAACTGGGACCCGTTCGTGTTCGGGCCCGAGTTGGCCATGGCGAGCTTGCCGGGCTCGTCGAAGATCAGATCAGGGTGGATCTCGTCGTCGAAGGTGTAGCCGGGGCCGCCGCGGCCGGTGCCTTCCGGGTCGCCGCCTTGGATCATGAAGTCCTTGATGACCCGGTGGAAGATCGTGCCGTCGTAGAACCGGTCGTCCCCGGTCGTCGGGTTCGTGGCTTTGTCGCCCTCCGCCAGTCCCACAAAGTTCGCGACAGTCTCTGGGGCTTTGTCCGGGAACAGCACCACTTCGATGTCGCCGAGGCTGGTGTGCAGGGTCGCCCCCGTCACATCGGAAGCCGAATCCGTGCCAGAGTCAGAGTCGGACTGGCAGGCCGTGGCGGTTGCCAGCAGCACGCTGCTCAACACCAGTGCGGTCACGGTCGGGGTGAAACGCTTCATCGCGGCTGTGTCTCCGGGTGGGTAGGGTGGCTTGGAGGCACAGCGTAGCGGTACCGATGCACCGTGTGTGAACAAGGGCATCACAGGTACACATCGGACACCACGGGCCGACCCGGACCAGGTCGGTGTGCGGCCGTGCGCGGGGCACGTCCAGGCCCGGGCTGGCCCGCGCAGCCGCAGCAGGTCACCCTCCGTTCATCCGGATCACGGCGATAACCGCGGCGACCACGATGAGCGCTACCAGGACCGCGAATGCGATCTTGACCGCGCTGTATGGGCGGTCGCCTTGGACTTCCCCCGTGCAGCCGTTGATCAGCACCTGCCAGCTTTTGCCGTTGTACAGGTAGGAGCCGCTCCACACGGGGAGCAGTACCAGCTTGCCCGCCACGTTCGAATACTGGGTGTTCACCCAGTCGAGGCGCTGCTCGTCGCCGCCGATATCCCGCCGGCAGTCCTGCTCGATGACCTTGCGCATCTTGCCTTTCGCGATCTCCAGGCCCTGCTCGGGTTCCACGCTGTAGCGGACCGTGTGGTGGCCGGCCAGGAACTCTGCGGCATACGGGCGGGCCTGGGCGAGCGGCCACGGATCCAACGCGTCGAGGCGTTTCACCGGGACGCGGTCGGTGGCCACGACCAGCACGTCGTCGAATCTGCGGGACACGGTTCCCGACGCTGGATACCAGGCGGTGCGCCGTTCCCGGCGGCGTCGGCCTTCGCTGTCGGTCACCGTCACGTAGTAGTACTCGCCGCGCCGCCCCCGGTAGGCGGTGACCGTGTCCGCGTCGAACGTCCAATGCGGCAGGTAGGTGCTCTTCATCGTCTCCGCGTCCGCCACTTTTTTCAGCCCGTTGGGGGCGAACCAGCGGCTCTGCGTCCACTTGCGGAGCGCTTCCCGCGCCTGGGAGCGGTCCACCGTGAAAGGCACCACTGCTTCGGGGACGATCTGCGGATCCTCACTGGTGTCCACGACGAGCGGCGCGGAACAGAACTGGCAGTGGGAGGAGAGCGCATCGGACAGGGTGTGCGCCCCGCACCGGGAGCAGACGAGATGGTGGGGCGCCAGTTCAGCCGCGCGTTTGCGGGGCATGGCCACCAACTGCTCAAACGGGTACTCCTGCACGGGACGGGTCGGGGCGGTGATCTGCTGTGAGAAACCGCAGTAGGGGCAGACCAGGGTGAGCGTGCCGGGTGCGAACTCCAGGTGGGCGCCACACCCCGAGCAGGGCTGCGAGATCGGGGATGGCGAAGCAGGCGGCATAGGGGGCGGTGGTTGGGACATGGGAGAGCCTCACGGCAGTCAAACAGCGAAACAGCGAAGGTGAGGACGGGGCAGGGCCTCACCAGGGTGAAGTCCAGGCACGCCGCGCTACTGGGGCGGCAGCGGGGGAGGACCCTGCGGGGTGAAGAACGGGGCGAGTTCCGGAACCTGGCGGGCCGGGGTCCACTGCGCCATCCCGTTCTTCCACACGAGTGTGTCCGGGGTGAGGGTCCCGTTCGCGACGTGGCTGTGCAGGGCGGCCGTGGGGAACGGGCCTTGCTGCTGGCCGTTGACGGCGAGATACCACTGCTCCTGCGGCAGCGGGGGAGGCCCGGCCGGGGCCGCGGACTGCTGGGCGCCCGGCTGGAATGCGGCAGCCATCTGCTGGCCCATCGCCATTCCCATACCGATGCCCATGCCGCTGCCCATGGCGCCGTCCGGATTGTCCGCGGCGCGCTCCATCGCGGTAGCGGCCTGGAACTTGGTGTACTGGTCGAGGTTGCCCACGATCCCCATCTGGGCGCGCTTGTCGAGCGCGGCCTCCACCTCGGGCGGCAGGGAAATGTTCTCGATGATGAACCGGGGGATGGCCACCCCGATCGACGCGAATTCCGCGCTGAGCGCCTGGGCGAGCCGGTCTCCGAGCGCCTGCTGGTTCGCCGCCATGTCGAGCACCGACATCCCGGAGTTGGCGAGCGCAGGGGCGAGGTGGCTGACGATCCGCTGCCGCAAGTGTTCCGCGACTTCCTCGGTACGGAACTGCGGGTCGGTGCCCACCAGTTCCTGGAGGAGCAGCGGGGGGTCGACGACGCGGAGCGCGAACCCGCCGAACGCGCGCAGCCGCACCATGCCGAACTCGGGGTCGCGGACGATGATCGGGTTCTGGGTGCCCCACTTCAAGTCAGTGAACTGCCGCGTATTGAAGAAGTACACCTCGGCTTTGAACGGCGAGTTGAAGCCGTACTTCCACCCTTGGAGCGTGCTGAGCACGGGCAGGTTCTGCGTGGTGAGGGTGTAGGTGCCAGGGGCGAACACGTCCGCGATCCGCCCCTCGTTGACGAAGACAGCGAGCTGTCCTTCCCGGACGATGAGCTTGGCGCCCATCTTGATTTCGTTGTCGTGGCGGGGGAAACGCCAGGCGATCGTGTCGCGGCTGTCATCGAGCCACTCGATGATGTCGATGAACTCGCCGCGGATCATGTCGAACAGGCCCACGCTGCGTCCTTCCACGTAGAGGGCTCAATCCGGCTGGTCCGGCAACGGTACCAACCAGGGTTTTCACCGTTCTTAGGCGCTGTCAACGCGATAACGGTGCCATTGCGTTCCGTGACCGTACCCTGGCAGCGCGGGGTAGCGCAGCGGTGGGAAGGTACATATCGGCAGAAAGACACAGGCGCCGCGGTGGACCGCGGTGGACGGCGCGCAGGTTGCGTCCGCATCGAGTGCGGACGCAACAGGAGAGGAACGAGTGGTGCGGCGAAAAACGGTGGTGACCGTTCTGCGGCGGATTCTCCTCGGTGTGCTCACCGCCCAACTGGCGGTGGCTGCCGTGCTTGTCGCCATCGACACCTGGCGCAAACGGGTCCGCCCGTACCGCGCAGTGTTCCCCCGCACCAAACCCCTCACCGTGTCGGTGGGCGAGACCGAGGTCACTATCTACACCTACGGGGAGGACCTCTACCGGGACATGCTGGCGGCGATCCGGTCCGCGCAGCACCGCATCCTGTTCGAGTCCTACATCCTCAAAGGGGACCGGGTCGGCGCCGAGTTCAAACAGGCGCTTATCGACGCGGCCGCACGGGGCGTGGAGGTTTTCGTCATCTACGACGGGTTCGCCAACCTGGTGGTGCCCCGGCGGTTCTTCGATTTCCCGCCGACGGTGAACGTCATCCGCTATCCCGCGTTCCGTCCCGGGGTGCTCCTGCTCGACGTGCGCAAGTCGGGGCGCGACCACCGCAAGATCCTCACCGTGGACAGCCGGGTGGGTTTCATCGGCGGATACAACGTGGGGGAGCTGTACGCCACCGAGTGGCGGGACACCCACCTGCGCCTGGTCGGCCCGGCCGTGTGGGAGTTGGAGAACGCCTTCTCCGATTTTTGGAACGCCAACCGGAAGGACAGCCAGCCGCAGTTGGCGGACGTCGGCACCGACCATTGGAATCCGCGGATCCGCGCCCACCGCAACGTGCCGGAGGTGCTCATCTACCCGGTGCGGGCCATGTACTTGGAGGCCATCGACCGGGCCAAGGAGCGGATTCTCATCACCCAGGCGTATTTCATCCCCGACCGGGAGATCCTGGGGGCGCTCATTGCCGCGGCCCGCCGCGGGGTGGAAGTGAACATCCTGGTGCCGGAACGCTCCAACCACGTCATCGCGGACTGGCTGTCGCGCGGCTGTTATACCCCGCTGCTGAAAGGCGGGGTCCGGTTGTGGCTGTACCGGGATGCCATGATGCACGCCAAGACCGCCACGATCGACGGCCGGTGGAGCACGGTCGGTACCGCGAACGTCGACCGGTTGAGTCTCACCGGCAACTACGAGATCAACGTGGAGATCATCGACGACAAGGTTGCAGCCGGTTTGGAGCAGGTGTTCGCCAACGACCTCACCAACGCGCGTCTGCTCACCTTGGAGGAGTGGCAGCGGCGCCCGCTGCTCGCCAAGGCCGCCGAGGCGCTCCTGGCGCCGTGGCGGCCCCTCCTCTAGTCCGCAACTCGCCCGTGTGCCAGGCACGGCATGGTTCCAGAACCCGCCTCACCAGGGAGATCTGCTAGCGTGTGACCAAAAGTACTAAAACGGTCATAAGGTCACGGGGATGGGAACGGAACGCGCAACACGCATCCTGGACGCGGCAGCTGAACTGATCGCCCGCTACGGCTACGCCAAAACCAGCGTCAGCGACATCGCGCAGCGGGCAGGAATCGCGAAAGGCGCCATATACCAGGAGTTCCCCAGCAAAGAAGCGGTCGTTGCCGCGCTCGTGGAACGCCAAGTCCACCAGTTGACCGCAACCGTCGCCCGCGCCGTGCGCGACGACCCTGACGGGGCGCGGCTTTCCGTGATCTACCGGCACGCGCTCCGCGCCCTCGCCGCGGACCCGCTGATGCGCGCGTTCTACACCGCCGACAGCCAGATCCTCGGCGACATCGTGCGGCGGCGCGGCCCCGAACGCTACGGCCCCCGCCAGCGCCTGGTCGTGGACTTCGTCTCCCGGATGCAAGACGCCGGACTCATCCGAGCCGACCTGGACGCGGCCGCAGTCGCCCACGTGCTCGGCATCATCTCCCTCGGCCTCATCACCATCGAATCGACGGTCGGCTCCGCTGTCTCCCCGCCCCTCGAGAAAACCCTGGACGCGCTCAGCACCCTCCTCGCGGAAGGGTTCGAAGCCGGACCTGACGCCGACCGCGCCGCCGGGCAGCGCGCCTTCGACACCTTCCTCGCCGACCTGGCCGCCACCGCACGTCCGGGCACCCCGCAGTGACCGCCGAGCGGGAAAGGAGGACACCCGTGCCCTTCGATGCCGCCACCGCCCACACCCTCCACACCGACCACGGCCCCCTCCACTACTACCGGGCCGGCACCTCCGGGCCCGCCGTGGTGCTGCTCCACGGGGCCATGCTCGACACCGCCCCGCTCACCTGGGGGCGCACCCTCGCCGCGCTCCGCGACACCTGCCGGCTGTTCGCCCCCGACCTGCCCCGCCACGGCGGCAGCCGACCCTGGCATGGGCCCACCGACCAGGAAGGACTGGAAGCAGTCCTCGCCACCCTGCTCGACCACTGGGAGCTGCCGCGCGCCACCGTGGTCGGCCTCTCCCTGGGTGGGGCCATCGCCGCGGGTTTCGCCGCCCGCCACCCGGAGCGGGTCGACCGGCTCGTACTCATCGCCCCCGGCGGGATGGAAGGCCGCCGGGTCGCCCAAGGCACCACCTACCTGTTGCTGCGCGCCCCGCTCCTGCTGCGGCTCACCACGGCACTGTTCGCCCGCGCACCGAGGCTGCTCCGCGCCACCCTGGCCGCGTCCCTAGTCGACGGCGCCCGCAATCCAGACTTCGCGGAGATCACCGCGCTCGCTGAGGCGGAGGCTCGGGCCACACACGCGGCGGGGGAACTCATCCTGGACGACTGGCAGATCCACTCCTACGGGTGGCGGCGCATGCGCACCGACTTGCGCCCGCTGCTGTCCGGCATCACCGCCCCCACCCTGGTGGTGCGAGGCGACAAGGACACCCTGGTCTCCCTCGCCACCGTGCAAGAAGTCGCCCAGCGTATTCCTCGGGCGGAACTCGTGCAGGTCGCTGAGGCCGGGCACCTGCTGCCCCGCGACCGTCCCGACGAGTTCCACGCCCTTCTCCGCGGCTTCCTCCAGAAGGGCCACGCGCACACCTAGCAGGCTCACAGGTCGATGACGACCTTCACCTCGTCCCCGGTGCTGTCGTGGAACGCCTCTGTGGCGCGCGCCAACGGCAGGCGCCGCGTGATCATCCGGGCCAGCCAGGAGAGGTCCGCCCACGACAGGGCGCGCGCAGCCAGCTCGTAGTGGTGCAGGTTGGCGTTGACCGAGCCGAAGAACGCGTGGTTGCCGAGCACGATCGTGCGGTTGAGCGCCCCCGCGTCCACCGGGATCGATGCCCCCTCGGACGACAGTCCAACCAGGCAGACGATGCCGAAAACTGCGGTGGTGGTGAGCGCGTCCACGACGAGCCGGGGCACCCCTGTGGTTTCGATGAGCACATCCGGTTTGACCGTGGCAGCAACAGCCGCGAGATCACCGGTGTGGTAGGCCGCGTCCAGCCCGGCCACCAGCTCCGGCTTCACCCCGTGCGCCGCCTGGTCGAAGACGTGCACGTCAAGGCCGCGCTGCATGCCCAGCAGGGCGGCCAGCAGGCCGATAGGTCCGGCACCGGTGACCAGCAGGCGCTGCGGGACGAACCACGAACGCTCCCCGATCTGCTCGATCTGCTCCCACGCTTTCGCGACCACCGAGGCGGGCTCCAGCAGGACGCCGACCTCCTCCAGGGACGGGTCGAGCCGGACCGCGTACTCGGCTTCCACCGTCCATTGTTCCGATCCGTAGCCGTGCCGTTTCTTGATGCCGCGCTCGGTGAACTGGCCGTTGCGGCACGAGTCGAAGTAGCCGTGGGCGCACGCCCCGCAGGGGACCGGGTCCGGGCGGCGGACCACGCCGACCACCAGGTCTCCGGGGGTGAAACCGCTGTCCGGCGGGGCTTCCCGCACACGTCCCAGCGACTCGTGCCCCAGCACGAGGCGGTCCGTGCCAGCGGGGGCTGAGCCGTAGACGCCGTGGACGATCTCGTGGTCGGTGCCGCAGATCCCCAGCGCGATCCCGTCGACGAGTAGTTCCCCCGCACCAGCGACCGGATCGGCGAGGTCCCGGACCTCCAGCGATCCGGGCTGGGTGGGCACCACAGTCAAAGCACGCATGCGTCTTCCTCACTGGATGTTGCGCTGCTGGTGGTCCCTGCGTTCGGCTTCTCTGCGTTCCGCTTCCTCTTCCTGCCGGTCTTCTTCCCGGGAGACGAATTCAGCGAGCCGGGCGCGCCACTTCTGCACCCTTTCCTGCACGGGGACTTGCGGCCGCCACGACACCCACGGCAGCCACGGCACCGCGGTGTGCCGGGTGACCCGGGGCCGGTCGATGTCTTCTTCGAGCACGCCGCGGACTTCCTGCGGGTCGATACCGGCGAACAGCATGATGTCGGTGGCGACGAGCATCACGGCCAGGTGGGTGGAGACGGTCAGCGGGTCGTCGTCGGTGGGGCGGCCACCGAACGGGCGCGCAGCTTCCAACGCCCGGTCGACCGCGCGCTGGCGGGTGGCTTGATTGTTGAGGTCCTTGGCGAGCATGTCGAGGGCTTCCGCGATCTCCCGCACCATGGGGGCGAAGCGCTGCCGTTCCTCGGTGCTCATCGCCGCCGTGGTGCGCGCCAAGGTCAGGCAGCTTTCCCCCAGGTAGATGAGCCGGTCGACGTGCTCGTCTTCGCGGGTGATCGGTTCCAGGTCGCCTAATCGGATGCTGGAGCTGCGCACGGTGCGCCGACTGCTCTCCCGGGTCTGGGTGAGGTTGGCGATCGGCTGGCTCAGCCCGCCGAGTCGATCGACGGTCTCTTCAGTGGAGGAGTCGTCGTCGCGGGCTAACGCGCGTCCGGTGTCGTCGAGCATCCGCGCCATTTCCGCGAGCGCGTTGGCTTCTGCGCGGCGCAGGATGGCGACCACCCGCACGGGGAACAGGAGTTGGCTGATGATGAGCGCGACTCCTGCGCCGATCAGCGCGTCGGCGAGCCGGTGCAGGCTCGCTTCTTCAGCGAACGTCACGATCAGCATGGCGCTGACCGCGGCTTGGCCGATGACCAGGCGGGCGAAGTTGACGACGATGGCGAGCGCCATGGCTAGGCCGATGGCAAAGGCTAGTGCCCGGTAGCCGGTGCCGAGCAGGGCGATGGTCAGTTCGCCGACCAGGATGCCGATGACGACGCCGAGCAGGAGGCGGACGGCGTTGGCGCCCCGTTCGCTGGCGGAGGCGTTGAGCGCGATGACTGCGGCGATGGGGGCGAAGAACGGCATGCGGGTGGCGGTGAGGTTTTTGGCGAGCAGCCACGCCACAGTTCCCGCGACCACGGCGTGCACGATCGGCCAGAAGTTTTCAGTCAGGCGGTCCCGGACAGCGGGGAGTTCGGACGTCAGCCACCGCTGTCCGGCGTGCATCAGGGCATTGACGAGCCGCCGCATGCCGCCGTCACCCCGGTGTGGCTGGGGAGCGGCCGCCGTAGAGGTGTGTGGGAACGGTCATGCGCCTTTCGGTACCCGGAACTTCGCGAGGAATGTACTTATTTGCGGTTTTTTCGGACGGGGTGGACGGAATCCGGGAGGGCGCGCGATCGGAGCAGCCGTCTGCGGTGGCCGCAACAGGCCAACTCTGGGTCATGCGGAGTTGTTCTTCTGGTCAAGGGAACGCCTTAGCGCAGGGGCGGCGTTCTGCAGCGGACGGGCGAGCACAGAGGGGCAGCGGGATGGCGGGCAGTGTGGTACGCAATGGACTCTCCCTGGCCGTGGGGGTGTGGGGTGCGGCGGAGCTGGTCCCAGGGGTGTCGCTGGGGGAACGCCCCCTGGTGGCGACGGCGGTCTTCACGGCGGTGGTCGGGATCTTCGTGCTGGTCCCCATCGGCGTGATCCGCGCCTATATCCGGGCCCGAGCGTTGCGGGAGACTGCCGCGCCGGGGATGTGGGCGGGCACAAGGGACGCCTTCACCATGGTGCTGCCCGCTACGGGTTCGCCTGCGGACCTGGTCACTACGGCGGTTGCCCAGGCTGAACTCCGTGCCCAGCAGGAGAATGCGCTCCGCGTAGCCCTGTCAAGAGAGCTCTTCGAGCTGGCGCGCTGGCGGTACGCGATCTTCACGGCGGTCCTCGTCGTGCCGGTGCTCGCGGTCGGCTTTCCCGTCAGCCTGTGGCTAGGGGGATGGCTGTCCGAGGCGTGGGCGGGGGCCCGCCTGGGCACCGGTCTGGGGACCCCCGTACTGGCTGTCGCGGTCGGATACCTCGTCTACCGGCTGTGCAGTGACGTGCTGTCCCGGGTGGCCTCGTTCTCCTGGAAGCCGCTCGGCCACCTGCTGTTGAGCCGGGCTTTCTTCCTGGGCGGGCTTGGCGCCGCGGTGGCCCTGCTGGACGGGGTGGAGATGGAGTTCTCCTCGGTGGGGCAGGGGGTGCTGGCGCTTGCCGTGATCGCCCACACCTCGATGACGTTCCGGCTGAAGGGGGAGCGCGGGCTGCAGGCGATCGCCGCACAGATGCTCTTCACGCTCGGGTGGCTTGGGGTTTGGGCCGGCTGCGGGGGCTGGCTGGCGGCTGCTGTGCGGTTCGCTGACGGGGTGTCATTCCTGGCCGCGTGCCTGATGGTGCTGGTAGCAATGGTGCCGGTGCACCTGCTCCGCAGTGGTGAGCGGTCGTCGCTCCCGCCGTGGAACCCCTGGGATTCGTGGCGGTAGAGGGGGTGCTGCGCCTCTCCAGGGGCAGCGCAGGAGAGCGTGTCCCGGGGAAAAAGCGAGTCGCTTGAGACGGAAAAAGTTGGATGACCTACTATTTAGTTGGTAGTCCTACTAATTCGCTTCTCGCTCCGGGAGGTCCCAGATGAGCGACAAGGCCACGCCAGGGGCACTACACCGTCCGACCCACCCCGTGCGGTTCGTCACCGCGTCCAGCCTGTTCGACGGGCACGACGCGGCGATCAACATCATGCGCCGCATCCTGCAATCGCAGGGAGCCGAAGTCATCCACCTGGGACACAACCGGTCGGTGCGTGAGGTCGTAGACGCCGCCCTCGAAGAAGACGTCCAAGGAATCGCGGTCAGCTCCTACCAGGGCGGACACGTCGAATACTTCAAATACCTGGTCGAACTGCTCCGAGAACAGCACGCCGACCACATCAAGGTGTACGGCGGTGGGGGAGGCGTCATCGTCCCCCAGGAGATCGCCCGGCTCCGCGAATCCGGGGTGACCATCTTCTCCCCCGAAGACGGCCAGCGCCTCGGCCTCGCCGGGATGATCAACACCCTCATCCGCGAATGCGACTACGACCTGTGGGAGCACCGCCGGGCCGACCTGGAAGCCGTCGTCGCCGGAGACCGGCTCGCCCTCGCCCGCGCCATCACCGGAGCGGAACTCGGCCGCCTCACCGACGAAGAGCGGTCCTGGCTGCGCTCAGCTGCCTCCGCCCCGCCGGTCCTCGGCATCACCGGCACAGGCGGCTCCGGGAAGTCCTCCCTCACCGACGAGCTGGTGCGCCGCTTCCGCTTCGACCAGCAGAACAAACTGCGGATTGCGGTGATCGCGATCGACCCCACGCGCCGCCGCGGCGGCGGGGCGCTGCTCGGCGACCGCATCCGCATGAACTCCATCGACAGCGACCACATCTTCTACCGCTCCCTGGCCACCCGAGGCAGCCGCGAGCTCCCCGAACACATCGACGACATCCTCACCGTCGTCAAAGCCGCCGGATTCGACCTGATCATCGTGGAAACCCCGGGCATCGGGCAGGGCGACGCGGCGATCGTGCCGTACTCGGACGTGTCCCTGTACGTGATGACCCCCGAGTTCGGCGCCGCCTCCCAGCTCGAAAAAATCGACATGCTCGACTTCGCCGACGTGGTGGCGATCAACAAGTTCGAGCGGCGCGGCGCCCACGACGCCCTGCGCGACGTGCGCCGCCAGTTGATCCGCAACCGGGAAGCGTTCGGCATCAAACCCGAAGACATGCCGGTGTTCGGCACCTCCGCCGCCACCTTCAACGACGACGGGGTCACCGCGCTCTACCAGCACCTGCGCGACCTTCTCGCCGAGCGGGGCCTGCCCGTCAGCGAAGGCGTCCTCCCCCGCGTCGACGTCCGCCACTCCACCGGCATCACCCAGGTGGTGCCGCCCCACCGGGTCCGCTACCTCTCCGAAATCGCCGACACCGTCCGCGCCTACCACGCGGAGACCCGGCGGCTTGTCTCCGCGGTCCGCCGAGTCCAACGGCTCGAAGAAACCGCCCGCGACCTCGCCGCGGCGGGACACGACACCAGCGCCGTCGACGAACTGCTCGCCAAAGCCCGCAAAGAAGTCCCCGAGGACGTCGCCGAGCAGCTCGCGAACTGGCCGAACGTGGTGGCCTCCTACTCCGGTGACGAGCAGGTCATCAAAGTACGCGACCGCGAGATCCGCACCCGGCTCCACCGCGAGTCCCTGGCAGGCACGAAGATCCCCCGCGTCGCCCTGCCCCGCTACACCGACCACGGGGAACTCGTGTCCTTCCTGCGGCGGGAGAACCTTCCCGGCTTCTTCCCCTTCACCGCGGGCGTCTTCCCGTTCAAACGGGACGACGAAGAACCCGCCCGCATGTTCGCGGGGGAAGGCGACCCGTTCCGCACCAACCGGCGCTTCAAACTCCTGTCCGAAGGCCAGCCCGCGACCCGGCTCTCCACCGCGTTCGACTCCGTCACCCTGTACGGCCGCGACCCGGATCCCCGACCCGACATCTACGGCAAGATCGGCACCTCCGGCGTCTCCGTGGCCACGCTCGACGACATGAAGGAGCTGTACGCCGGGTTCGACCTGGCCGCGCCCACCACGTCGGTGTCGATGACCATCAACGGGCCGGCCCCCACCGTGCTGGCGTTCTTCCTCAACACGGTCATCGACCAGCAGCTCGACGCGTTCCGGGACAAGCACGGCCGGGACCCCGACGAGCAGGAAGCCGCGGAGATCCGTGCCAACGCGCTGCGGTCGGTGCGCGGCACAGTGCAGGCCGACATCCTCAAAGAGGACCAGGGACAGAACACGTGCCTGTTTTCCACCGAATTCTCGCTGCGGATGATGGCCGACATCCAGGAATGGTTCATCGCCAACCAGGTCCGCAACTTCTACTCGGTGTCCATCTCCGGCTACCACATCGCCGAAGCCGGGGCGAACCCGATCACCCAGCTCGCGTTCACCCTCGCCAACGGCTTCACCTACGTGGAGGCCTACCTGGCGCGGGGCATGCACATCGACGACTTCGCGCCCAACCTGTCGTTCTTCTTCTCCAACGGCATGGACCCCGAGTACTCGGTACTGGGGCGGGTGGCGCGCCGCATCTGGGCGATCGCGATGCGCGACAAGTACGGCGCCAATGAGCGCTCGCAGAAGCTCAAATACCACGTGCAGACGTCGGGGCGGTCCCTGCACGCCCAGGAGATGCAGTTCAACGACATCCGCACCGCGCTGCAGGCGCTCATCGCGATCTACGACAACGCCAACAGCCTGCACACCAACGCCTACGACGAGGCCATCACCACCCCCACCGAGGAGTCGGTGCGCCGGGCGCTGGCGATCCAGCTCATCATCAACCGGGAATGGGGCCTGGCGATGAACGAGAACCCGCTCCAAGGCTCCTTCATCATCGACGAGCTGACCGACCTGGTGGAGGAGGCGGTCCTCGCCGAATTCGACCGGATCACCGAACGCGGCGGGGTGCTCGGCGCTATGGAGACCGGCTACCAGCGCGGCCGCATCCAAGACGAGTCGATGCTGTACGAGCAGCGCAAACACGACGGATCGCTGCCCATCATCGGCGTCAACACCTTCCGCAACCCCAACGGGGACGACGGCGCGGCCCAAGAGATCACCCTGGCCCGTGCCACCGAGGAGGAGAAGCAGTCGCAACTGCGCCGGGTCCGGGAATTCCGGGAAAAGCACCGGGAGGAGGCTGAGCGGGAACTCGAACGCCTTCGGCAGGCGGTCATCAACAACGAGAACGTGTTCGCGGTGCTGATGGACGCGGCACGGGTATGCACCCTGCAGCAGATCACCGACGTGTTCTTCGAAGTGGGAGGCCAATACCGGAGAAACGTGTAACCGGTTACCAGTCCTTGACTGGAATGGCTGGGTTCGGAGCCTGCCAGCCCGCACGGCTGGCAGGCTCGTCCAGTGTGCGGGCTTGGACTTTCCCGGTCCGCAAGGCGAGAGAACGGGCGGCGCACGACGACCGCGGCACGGAGAGGGTGGTAGTGCGGTGGCCTACGACGACATGGGGTTTCCGGTCTCAGTGTCGGGTCCGGCACGGCGCGTGGTGTCGCTGGTCCCTTCCTTGACCGAGGCGATCGCCCACACCCGACGGGAGGCGCTGGTCGGCGCGACAGACTGGTGTACCCATCCCGCCGGTCTCGATGTGGCGCGGGTCCGCGGCACGAAGAACCCGGATCGGGCGGCGATCGCCGCGCTCCGCCCCGACCTGGTCATCGCGAACAAGGAGGAGAACCGGGAACTGGACGTGCGCATGCTGCGCGCCGCAGGCATCCCGGTGTGGGTGACGGTCATCCAGACCGTGCCGCAAGCACTGGACTCGCTGACGCGGCTGTTCACCGAAGCCTTGTGCTGGCCGCTGCCCGACTGGCTGGTAGAGGCGCGCCGCCTGTGGTCGCACCCGCTTCCCCCGGTACGGGCCCGGGTGGCGATCCCCGTGTGGCGCGACCCGTGGATGGTGGTGGGGTCGGCGACGTTCACGGGGGACCTGGCACGGCGCTTGGGGCTCGCCAACGTGTTCGCCGACCATCCCGAGCGCTATCCGAAAGTGGCGCTCGCCGACATCGACCGGGACGATGTGGACCTGGTCGTCCTCCCCGACGAACCCTACGCCTTCACCCCGCAGGACGGGCCGGAAGCGTTCCGCTGTGCTCCCACCGTGCTGGTCAGCGGCCGGCTGCTCACCTGGTACGGGCCGTCACTGCTGCACGCCAAAGAAGGGCTGGCTGCGCTCGTCCAGTAACCGGTGCCCGCTAGGCGCCACCGGGACACGCCGCACGACCGCGGCCGGTCAGGGTCAGTCGAGGGCGCCTGCGGCACGCGCCAGGTTGACCGCCTGCACCCGGTTGGTTGCGCCAAGCTTGCGCATCGCGCTCTTCAGATACGACTTCACCGTGTTCGGCAGCAGCCCCAGCGCCTCGGCGACCTCGTCGTTCGTGCACCCCCTGGCGACCTCTGCCAGCACCTCCCGTTCCCGCGGAGACAACCGGACCGCTGCCACGGCTGGGGCAGGGGACCGGTCCGCTGACGGGACACGGCCCGCCAGCAGCCGGGTGCGGCGGCACACGTCGACGAGACGGCGCCGGATCCCTTCGTCTTGGACGGTGGCGGCGATCTGCGACAGCTCAGCCACCAGTTCGTGCACTTCCGCGGAGTGGAGGGCTGGCGGGGCGGCAGCCAGTCTGCGCCGCACTTCTTCCTCAACGGCGAGGTCCCGCTCCACGAGCTGCACGACACGGGCCACCGATTCCAAGAGCCGGTCTCCGAAGTCCACCGAGCTGCGGCTCGCCCCGTACAGCACAGCGCGGGGCGCCCCGTCGACGACCACGGGTGCCGCGGCGATCGACCGCAAGTGTTCTGGAGCAACAGCGTGGTCGTAGACGTGCGTGATCTCCTCAGCGGCAAAGTAGTCGTCCACGACCCACGGGCGGGCGAGTGCGAGCGCCCGACCGCCGAGCCCGGCACCGGCCTGGACCCGAAGGCGAAGGAGCGACGTCGTCCGGGCTCTGTCGAGCTGCTCGATCACGAACCCCCGGCCGTCCCGGGAGACCGGGCCGCCGAAAGCGACGGGAAGACCAGTGTCACGGCGCAGCGCACGCAGTGCGCGGGCCAGCAGGGGAGCGGGGTTCGGGGAATACGGGCCGGGAGGGATCGTCATAGGCCACACCCCCGGGGTCGACATATGAGTGACGCAGACCACGTTACCCCATTTCGGGGGTAGTGACCCAGTTCACTTCGAGGTCAGGATGTCCCCCGCAAGAGGCCGTACCGGCGCCCACAGGGCTGGGAGGCCGCTACTGCCGTGGACAGCACCATGAACCGACCTCGAGGGGGAGACGTGACCGACGGTTCCGCAACCGAGAACTATCGTCGCGCCCGCGACACCCTGCTGGGACTGTCCGGAGACCACCGCACCGCGGTGGAGACGTTCCGCTGGCCTGACCTGGGACCCCGGTTCAACTGGGCGATCGACTGGTTCGAAGTCTACGCGCGGGACAACGACACCACGGCGCTGTGGATCGTCGAAGAGGACGGCAGCGAAGCGAAGTACAGCTTCGCTGAGATGGTCCACCGCTCCGACCAGGTAGCCGCTTGGCTGGCAGAGCAGGGGGTGCGGCGCGGCGACCGGGTGATGGTCATGCTCGGCAACCAGGTGGAACTGTGGGAGACGATGCTCGCCGTGATGAAGCTCGGCGCGGTGATCCTCCCGGCCACCACCGCCCTGGGCCCGGCCGACCTGGCTGACCGGATCGAGCGCGGCGGCGCCAAACATGTGGTGACCTCTGCCGCGAACACCGCGAAGTTTGCCGAAGTGCCCGGCGACTACGGCAGGATCGTCGTGGACGGCGACGTCCCGGGCTGGGCCGACTACCGCGCTGCCGCCACGATCGCTGAACCGAAGATCGCACACCCGGAGACCGCCCCGGACGACCCGCTGCTGCTGTACTTCACTTCCGGTACTACGAGCCGCCCCAAACTCGTCCAGCACACCCAAGCCTCGTATCCCCTCGGCCACTTGACGACCATGTACTGGATCGGGGTGCGCCCCGGCGACATCCACCTCAACATCAGCTCGCCGGGCTGGGCGAAACACGCGTGGAGCTGCTTCTTCACTCCCTGGATCGCCGAAGCCACCGTGTTCGTCTACAACTACTCCCGGTTCGACGCTGCGGCGCTGCTCGCGCACATCCGCCGCGCCGGGGTCACCACGTTCTGCGCACCGCCGACCGTGTGGCGGATGCTCATCAACGCGGACCTCTCCGGCGGCCCCGGCGCGCTGCGGGAGATCGTCGCCGCAGGTGAGCCCCTCAACCCCGAGGTGATCGACCAAGTGCGCCGAGCCTGGGGCCTGACCTTGCGCGACGGATTCGGGCAGACCGAGATGACCGCTGTCGTGGGGAACACCCCGGGCTCCCCGGTCAAACCCGGGTCGATGGGCCGCCCGCTCCCCGGCTGCCCGGTCGTGCTGATCGATCCCCGCAGCGGACAGCCCGCCGAGGAAGGCGAGATCTGCCTCGACCTGTCGGCCCGTCCGGTGATGCTCATGCGCGGCTACCAGGACGACCCGGAGCGCAACGCGGAGGCGATGGAAGGCGGCTGGTACCACACGGGCGACATCGCCCGGAGGGACGCTGACGGGTACATCACCTACATTGGGCGCACCGACGACGTGTTCAAAGCCTCCGACTACAAGATCAGCCCGTTCGAGCTGGAGAGCGTGCTCATCGAGCATCCAGCGGTGGCGGAGGTCGCGGTGGTGCCCGCCCCTGACCCGGTGCGGCTGGCAGTGCCCAAAGCGTACGTGGCGCTGGCCCCCGGATACGAGCCGACACGGGAGACAGCGCTGTCGATCCTGCGGTATGCCCGGGAGAATCTCGCACCTTTTCAGCGGGTGCGGCGGCTGGAGTTTGCCGAGTTGCCGAAAACGATCTCGGGCAAGATCCGCCGAGTGGAATTGCGGCAGCAGGAGCAGGAACGTGCTGAGGGCACGGGACAGGCGAGTCAGGAGTGGCGCGACGACGAGTTTCCGGAACTGCGCCGTTCGTAATAGTCCGAGGTGAGGCCGGGGCCGCAGGCTCCGGCCTTTTTGCGGTTCCTGTGGGTGTTCTCCCGGTGCAGCGGGACGGGTGCCGCGCCGGTCGGTCGGTTCGGGGCAGTGCGTCCGCGACGGCAAAAGTGGTCTAGTTCACGGATCGCAGTGCGGGATTTGCGGTGGCGAAGGCCCCAGATGTGCCTTCCTGGCAAGAAAGTGGACAAGAAAGAAAAAGGTCACCTGCGTGGGGTCGTGATCCGGCGATCCCGTTGTTTCTCCTCGTCAGAACAGATGTCACGACAAATATGAGAATGATTGCTTAGGTTGTAATGTTCCAATTGATGGGATGATGTGATGACCTGACTGAGACGAAAAAATTCGTATTACGCATAACGGCGCCATATGTCATTGCTGCTGATCAGTTCCATGATTTGGAGTTATCGAGACTGATTTAACCGTAAACAATAGAGAATTCTCGTTTAGGAGCTTTAGGGACGTCCATCGCTCGGCTATGCTGCCGCAGTGGCGGTGAGGCGTCCCAAAGGTGAAACGCCATGGGATCGGGTTCAGATCCCCAGACGCGATTTCATGACAATCAATACACATCTTTGATCTCTGGAGGATGGTGGCGTCAACCGTTGCTGATCCCCCCTATCCCCACATTTCAGTGACGTGCCTGAACGCGAACCATAATGACTGATCAGAAAACTGCTCGCACTCACACGGGCGCAACGCCGCTGGGCGTTCTTCTCCTGCTGGCCGCCGTCCTCATCGTGGCCGCGGGATGGACCTGGACAGCGTGGAGCGCCCCCTCAACCATCCTGCTGCCCGTCTTGCTCACGGGCGGGGCTTCCATCATCCTGCTGGTCGCCTTCGGGGTGGTCATGTACTACCAATCCGCACGGGCCGCGCGGGCGACCGACCGTGCCGACCGGATCACCGCCGACGCCCAGCGGCTCGTCGGCGAAGCCCTTCCCACCGTGGTGCAGCGGGTGCGCTCAGGAGCGTCCGCAGCCACCGCGCTCGACGGCGTCAACGAGACCGTCGACTCCGTCCACCGCACCGTGCTGGAAACCGTGGCCACCGAAATCGCGCGCAGCGAACGCCAGCGCGCTGCCGCCATGGCGGCCTGCGCCACCGCGGCCGGACGAGTCCAAGCCATCACCACCGCGATGGCCGCCGACCTGCGGGAAATGCAGCAACGCTACGGCAACGACACCCCCGCGGGAGACATCCTTGGCGACCTCATGCACCTGGACCACAGCACTGCCCAGGCTGGACGGGTCGCCGACAGCATCGCGGTGCTCACCGGGGCCCGCAGCGGACGACGCTGGACCCGCCCCATTCCCATGGAGAGCATCCTCCGCGGCGCCATGGCCCGTATCGGCGACTACAAGCGCGTGCGCTGCCACTCGACCTCCACCCTCGCCGTGATCGGATACGCGGCTGAAGGAGTCATCCACGCCCTCGCGGAACTCCTCGACAACGCCGCGAAATTCTCCCCGCCCTCCTCCACGGTCCACGTCTACGTGGAAGAGGTGCAGGCAGGAGTCACGATCACCGTCGAAGACAGCGGCCTGGTCATGAGCGAAGAAGCGCTGCGCCGCGCCCGCGAAGCCGTCAGCAACGGGGGAGACCTCACCAACCTCTCCGGCAGCCGGCTCGGCCTCGCCGTCGTCGGCGCCCTCGCCCGCCGCTACGGCCTGTCCGTCTCCTACCGGCCCTCCTCCCGAGGCGGCACCGCGGCAGTCATGCTCGTCCCGCAGCGCATCCTCAAAACCGCGCCGCAGCCCTCCGCGGCCAGTGCACCGCCAGCCGCGCCCCAACGGCAGCCGCGCACCCCAGCCCCGCAGACCGCCCCCTCCGGCTGGACCGCAACCACCGAACCCGTTGCGCAGGCCGCCATCCGCAACGCCAGCGGCCTCCCGGTACGCCGCCGCGGTCAAACCCTCGCCGCAGCCCAGCGGCGACAGCAGGCCCCGAAGCCGCCCGCCCGCCGCACGCCGACCACGTCGGCAGAGGGCTTCGGAGCGTTCCGTGCCGCGGTACGCAAGACGACCCCTAACCGGACTCAGGAGGACGAATCCTGATGGATCTCGCCAAGCTTAGTTGGCTCTTGGAAAATCTCCTGGAACGCACCCCCGGAGCCCGCCACGCTCTCGTGCTCTCCCGGGACGGCCTCAAGCTGTGCCACACCTCCGGGCTCAGCACCGACCAGGCAGACCACCTCGCGGCCATCGCCGCCGGAATGCAGAGCCTCGCGCACGGTGCGTCTATGGAGTTCGGTGACGGGGCCGGTGGAGTCCGCCAAGCCATGGCCGAGTTCTACGGCGGACTGCTGTTCATCATCGAAGCAGGCGCTGGAGCCCACCTCGCCGTCATCGCCGCCGAGGACGCCGATCCCGGGTTGACCGGGCACAACATGAACGAGCTCGTCGAACAGATCGGCGAACACCTCAGCGTCGGAGTCCGTACCGCTGAACCCCTGTCTGGTAGAGCATGAGCAGAGCCATCGACCGGGAGGGACCCGATCGCTTCTACGTCATCACCTCCGGACGCAGCCGCGGTGGGGACGAGGCACTCGACTCGGTGACGCTCATCGTCACCGAGTCCGACCCGACGCCCGGAATGCAGTCGGAACACGCTCGCATCCTGCAGATGTGCCGACGTCCTATGGCGGTTGTGGAGATCGCCGCCCGGCTCGAACTGCCTGTCACCGTGGTGCGCATCCTGCTGACCGACTTGCTCGACGCAGGGTACGTCACAGCCCGCCACCCCGTTACTACGGGTTCCGCGACAGTCCCCGTTTCCCCGGCCGTGCTGGAGAAGGTTCTCGTTGCACTCCACAACCTCTGAATCCACAGTGCTGCCCGCCACAGCCGCACACGGGTTGAAAATCGTCGTCGTCGGCGGATTCGGCGTCGGCAAGACCACCCTGGTGCGCGCGGTCAGCGAAATCCGTCCGCTCAACACCGAGGAGACGATGACCCAGGCAGGAGCCGGGGTGGACAGTCTCCACGGAATCCCCAACAAGTCCACGACAACCGTGGCCTTCGACTTCGGCCGCATCACCGTCGACGACACGTTCGTGCTCTACCTGTTCGGCGCCCCCGGCCAAGAGCGCTTCTGGTTCCTGTGGGACCGGCTGTTCACCGGGGCGCTCGGCGCAGTCGTCCTCGTCGACGCCCGCCGACTCGAAGACTCCTGGTACTCCATCGACCGGCTGGAGGCGCAAGGCACTCCCTTCGTCGTCGCCCACAACAACTTCGGGTCCTCCTACACCCTGGACCAGATCCGCGGGGCACTCGACCTGGACCCCTCAGTCCCCCTCCTGGAATGCGACGCCCGGGAACGAGAGTCCGCCAAACAGGTGCTGGTCACCCTGGTCCGACATGTGATGACGACCATCGCGGGGGAGGCCGTCCGATGAACGCCCAACGCGGCATACCGAGCAGCCACCAGAACGCTTTCCGCCTGTACGGTCCCCAGTTCCAGAACAAGCCCGCCGAACTGTACCGGCAGATGCGCACCGACTACGGGCCGGTGGCCCCCGTCCTCCTCGACGGGGACATCCCCGCCTGGCTCGTCATCGGCTACCGGGAAGTCACCCACGTCCTCAACCACCCTGAAACGTTCGCCCGCAGCTCCCGGCGGTGGAATGCGTGGGACCTGGTGCCGGAGAACTGGCCGCTCTACCCGATGGTCACGCGCACCCCCAACATCCTCTACTCCGAAGGAGAAGAACACCGTCGCAGGGCTACGGCCATCAGCGACGCGCTATCCGGGGCAGACCAGCACGAAGTCCGCCAGTACGCGGTCCAGGCTGCCGACCGGCTGATCGACGGGTTCTGCGCTGCCTCACGAGCCGACCTGCGCGCCGACTACGCTTCCCGGCTGCCCGCCATCGTGCTGGGCCGGCTGTACGGCCTCGACCAGAAGCACGCCGAAGTGCTCGCCGAGGCCATGACCACCATGATCGACAGCGGCCCTGACGCGGTGAAAGCCCAGCAGTTCCTCCTGCAGACCATGGGCACGCTCGTCGCGGAGCGGCGGAAACAGCCCGGCCCCGACGTGGTCAGCCGACTCGTCCACCACCCCGCCAAGCTCCGCGACGAAGAACTCATCCCTGACCTCGTAGTGATCCTGGGCGGCGGCCACCAGCCGACCACCGAATGGCTCGGCAACACCCTGCGCTTGATGCTCACCGACGACCGGTTCGCCGCTTCCCTCACCGGGGCCCGCAGCAGTGTGCGCGAAGCCCTCAACGAGGTGCTGTGGGAAGACACCCCGACGCAGATCTACCTGGGCCGCTACGCCGCCCACGACGTCGAACTGGGCGGCCAGCTGATCCGCCGCGGCGACCTGGTCCTCCTCGGGCTCGCGGGAGCCAACAGCGACCCGCAGATCAACCCTGGGCCGGAATGCCGGATGAGCCAGGGAAACCAGGCCTACCTGTCGTTCTCCCACGGAGAACACCGCTGCCCCTATCCCGCCCCAGAACTTGCCGAAATCATCGTCACCGCGGGCATCGAAGTCCTCCTCGACCGGTTGCCCGACGTGGAACTCGCTGTCCCGGTTGACGAACTGCGCTGGCGTCCCTCCCCCTGGATGCGCGGCCTCGTCGCGCTTCCAGTGGTCTTTACCCCCGTTCCCCCCATTGGAGGTCAGTGATGGCTTCGCCTACCGACAATCCGATTGTCCTCGATCCCTACGTCTCCGATCTGGAAGGTGAACGGGAACGCCTCTACGAGGCCGGACCGATCGCCTGGGTTGAACTGCCCGGTGGGGTGCGGACCTGGTCCGTCACCCACCACCAGGCTGCCCGCGAACTCCTCACCGACTCCCGCCTGTCGAAAAACATGGCGCACTGGGGCGCCTACAACCGCGGCGAGATCTCCCCGACCTGGCCGCTGCTGAGCGTCATCCCGCCCACCCCCACCAACCTGCTGGGCACGGACGGCGCTGAACACAAACGCCTGCGCACCCTGACCGCCCAGGCGTTCACCCCCCGCCGCGTAGAGAAACTCCGGCCCCGCATCCGCGAGATCACCGAAGAACTCCTCGACGCCCTCGAAGAACGCGCCAACGAACCCCAGGACCTGAAGAGCGAGTTCTCCTTCAAACTGCCGATGCGGGTCATCGGCGAGCTGTACGGGGTGGAAGAAGCAGCCCACGGGCAGCTGCGCAGCCTCTACGACAAGTTCTTCAGCTCCGTGACCCCGCCCGAAGAGTTCCTCGCCACCCGGGAAGCCCTCGTCCAGTTCTACACCGAACTGATGGAGCGGAAGAAAGCCAACCCCAGCGACGACCTCACCACCGCTCTCCTGCAAGCCAACGAGAACGGCGACCGGATGACGGACGAGGAAGTCCTCGGCACGCTCCAGATCGTCGTGGCCGCCGGGCACGAGACCACAGTCAACCTGCTCACAAACACGGTGCGCGCCCTGCTGCGCTTCCCCGACCAGCTTGAACTCCTGCGCACCGGCAAGGCCACCTGGGAGGCGGCGATCGAAGAATCGCTGCGCTGGGACCCGCCCACCACCAACTTCATCTTCCGCTTCGCCACCGAAGACATCGAATACGGCGGGGTGACCATCGCCAAGGGCGACTCGGTGATGATCTCCTACGGCGCGATCGGCCGCGACCGCGGCCAGCACGGCGACAACCCTGAAGTCTTCGACGTCACCCGGAAGACCAGCAGCCGCCACATCTCCTTCGGCTACGGCCCTCACGTGTGCCCCGGCGCCCCCCTGGCCCGCCTCGAAGCGCAGGTCGCCCTGCCCATGCTGTTCGAACGCTACCCCGACATGAAGCTCGCCGTGGACGACTCGGAGCTCGTCCCCAACCCGTCGGTGATCGTCAACAGCCTTAAAGAATTCCCGGTCATCCTGCGCCCGTAGTTCCCCCGCAAAACCGGGGCGGGAGGGCAGCCGTCCCTGCGGCACGGCCCTCCTGCCCCGACCCTTTCCCACCTACGCCATGCGGGCGGCCGGCACCGGCGGACGCTCCTCCTGCGGGGCGCGAGGCTCGGGCAGTCCAGCCTCGGCACGGACCGACCGCCCCAGCTCTTCCACCATCTTCAACGCGTCCAACAGGTCGTTCTCCGAAACCGAGAACGGCAGGTTGTGGATCGTCTCCTCCGGGGCGAGCGCCGCCTCCACCACCATGCGGAGCACTTCGTCGTCCACGTGGCCCAGGCCTGCCTCCGTCAACGTGGTCGGCAGTCCGAGCCGCGCGGTGAACTCGATGAACTCGCGGATCTCCTCGGCTGCCGCCGCCTCCAAGATGAGCTGGGTGATCGACCCGATGTTCACCTTCTCGCCGTGCATGAGGTGGTGGGTGTGGGGCACGACCGTCAACCCGTCGTGGACCGAGTGCGCCGCCGCCAAGCCTCCCGACTCGAACCCGAGACCGGACAGCAGCGTGTTCGCCTCCACCACCGCCTCCACGGCGGGGGTGACCAGGTTGCTCCGCACCGCCTCGACCGCTGGCAGCGCGTTCTCCCACAACAGGTCCCACGACAGTTTGGCCAACGCGATCCCGGTGTGCGTCGCCATTCCCCCGGCGAGCGTGGGGCCGTTCGCCCGCTGCACGGCGCGCGCTTCGATCCACGTGGCGAGCGCATCCCCGATACCCGAGACCAGGAACCGTGCCGGAGCGTTGGCGACGAGCTGCGTATCCACGAGGACAAGGTCGGGGTTGCGCGAGTAGAACCGGTAGGTTTCGAAGACGCCTTCCTCGCTGTAGACGACCGACAGCGCCGAAGTGGGGGCGTCCGTGGACGCCACCGTCGGCACGCTCACCCACCGGATCCCCGCGTTGTCCCCGGCAGCCTTGGCAGTGTCGATCGTCGAACCGCCGCCGAGACCGATGATCACGTCGCAGCCGCGGTCAGAGAGCACGTCGGCGACCCGCCGCGCCTCAGCGGCGGTGGGGATCCCGCCGAACTCTTCGAACCGCACCGCGAGCCCCGCCTGCCGGAACGACTCGGTCACCGTGGCCTCCGTCAACTGCCGGACCACGGGATCAGCCAGGATCAGCGGCACGGACCCGATCGCTGCGACATAGGTGCCGAGATCCGCGAGAACCCCCCGCCCCTGCACATACCGCCCCGGGGCGAGCAGCGACCGCGTCGTCGGCATCGTGGTTGTCTTCGCCATGGTTCCCCTCGTTCGTCTCTGACGGTGTGGGAAACCGCTCTACCCACATTCGCGGTCGCGCTTCTCCAGCAGCAGCGAGTTTTGCTGTCGCCTGGGACGGCCCGCGCACAGCTCACTGCGGACGGGGGCGCAGCTCCCACGGCCGAGGCCAGTAGCGACGGTTCGGGTCGCGTCGCGGCAGTTTCGCCTTAGGCGCAGTGCGCAGCGTGTGGACCAGTTCAGACACTGAAGCAGCACACACCAGGACAGCCAGGCCGATGCCTTGATAGGGAGGTTTGAGGACGGCTGTTACCTCCGGGATGCCGGCATCGTCGTGGAGTACACAGATCTCGTAGTGAGGGAACTCCGCCCGGGCGCGGCGCAGCTCTTCGGAGGGGATGAGCTGGTACACGGTCACTAACCTTCGACGAGGGACGCCGTAGGAAGGGCGTGCTGGCGATGATGGCTGGGATGCCTTCCGCGACGGTGCGGAGGCGAGTGTCCCCCAGCACCGGTGCGCGGTTCGCGGAGGACAGGAGACAGACCAGCCACTGCTGGAAACGGGAAAGGTGGCCCGCGTTTTCAGCAGTAGAAGGTCGTCTGCGATCACCAGAGCACCTGCGGGGGAGAGCAGCCCGCGGTCCGGATTGATCGGTGCAACGTGCCCGATCCCCGTCGAGGATGGTGTCCCTGACAGGTCCGGAGTGCTCAGGCGACAAGAAGGCACACGGAAGCGGCACGTCATTCCGGGGTACCGGGAGAAGGAAAGAGAATCGGCGCTTACCGGGCCTACCCAAACTCTATCCTGAGCCGCGCCAAAAAATGACGGACTTCCGGAGTTCGAGGGAGAAATCTCACGAAAGACGCCAGAGAGGACACTGTTTGGCGGATCGGGGAGAAAACCGGCCCCTCACCGCAGCGGGCAGTCGAGCACGCTGCAACGTGGGCCAGCCGACTCCTGTCCCGGAAGGATCGGGAAGGATACGATGGCTCGGTCAAGACACTGCCCTGCCGCGCCGCACGCCCGGCCAGCGGGAGGGAGCAGAAGCGTTTCCGACCAACCGGTGCCGCCCGCGCCGACCCGGCCGCCCCCACGGCACCGGGACCCGCGTGGGACAACGATCCGATTCGGACCATGTGATGGCTGAGGCAACAACAGACAAACGGCAGGGCCACACCCGGGGACGGACCGGCAACGATCGGCGTACCCAGATCATCAAGGTCGCCACCGAACTCTTCCGCGAAAAGGGCTACTACGCCACGTCCCTGGACGACATTGCGGACCGCATCGGATTCACCAAACCGGCCATCTACTACTACTTCAAAAGCAAAGAAGACGTGCTGTTCGCGATCGTGAACAGCATCGTGGACGAGGCCCTGGAACGATTCCACGCCATTGCGGCCGGTCCCGGCAGCCCTGGGGAACGCATCCACGCCCTCCTCGTTGAGCACACCCGCACCATCCTGCGGAACCTCGACGCCAACACGGTCTTCTACAACGAGCGCGGTCTCCTCTCCCCCGAACGGGAACGGGAGATGCGCAAACGGGAACGCGAATACACCGAGATCATGCAGCGCCTCTACGCCGAAGGCGTGGCCACCGGGGAACTGCTCGACGTCGACCCAACCGTCGCCACGGCGACCCTGCTCGGCGCCGCGATCTGGACATACCGCTGGTACGACCCCGAAGGCCGACTCTCCGCCGACGAAGTCGTCGAACAGATCACGCGGCTGCTCCTCAACGGCTACCGCCGCCCCGCCTGAGCGGCCCGGCATTGCCGATCCAGAACCGGAACCGGGAAACCTCCCCGCCCCGGAAGAAAACCCGAGGATACTGACCCCATCCCCGTGGTAGGGGAGAGGTGGGCTGCGGGAAGGACGCACATCCGGACCCGGTGCCGGCCCGCGCCCAGCGGCGCTGCACCACCGGGGCCCGGACCACCACGGAACGGGCTGCCTCCCCCGCACGGCTGGCCGCAGCAGGCCCGCCACCCGGCCGCCCCTTCCAGAACAACCACCAGCACAGTCCGCACCGAATCCGCGCCCATCCCGACACAGGGAAGATGAGGGCGTTCCACACACGGGAGTGGGGAAAGCGGATGATCAGGCTCGACCGGTTAGTCAACGTCCTGGGACGCTTCGGAGTCCGGCTCTACTGCGACCCGCGGATGCGCCAGGCAGAACTGCGCAGCGTCGTCACCTACGATCCCACCGACCCTCGGCCGGTCGGCGGTGACGTCTTCCTCGCCGTGGGAGTGGCCAGCGTCGCCCACGCCGTCGACCTCGCGGCCGCAGCCAACGCCGTCGTCGTGCTGGTCCGCGCCGAAACACCCCCGGACAGCGACGTGCTGTCCCGGGCCCGCCACGAGGAGATCGCGATCGCCGTCCTCGACCCGGCCGTGTCGTGGAGCCAGCTCGCCGCGGTCGCCTACGGGCTCGTCCTGGAAGGCCAAGAAACCGAGGCGGGCCGCGGCCCCACCGACCTGTTCGCGCTCGCAGACACGATCGCCGGCGCCGTCGGCGGGCCGGTCACGGTCGAAGACGTCCTGTCCCGCGTCCTCGCCTACTCCAGCCTCCAAGAACACACCGACCGTGCCCGGGCCCGCACCATCCTGGGCCGGCGCGTCCCCGAACCCGTCCGGCTCGCCCTCGCGGAACGCGGCGTCTTCGCGCACCTCGCCGAATCCGACCAGCCGCTGTTCGTGCCACCCATGCCCGAACACGGGCTCAACGGGCGTGTCGTGGTCGCCGTCCGCGCCGGACGGGAACTCCTCGGCTCCATCTGGGTGGACGCCGAAGCACCCCTCCCCCCGGCGCGCGCCGCCGCTTTGGAAAGCGGGGCCCGCACCGTGGCCCTGCACTTGCTGCGCGCCCGCGCCAGCGCCGACCTGGAACGCCAAGTCGAATCCGACGGGGTGATCCAACTCCTCGAAGGCCGCGGCGATGCGCTGGTGACCGCCCAGCTCGGCCTGCCCGTCGGCCCGTTCCGGGTCGTGGCCCTGCAAGCACACGTCGGCGACGACCAGCACGCCGCAGCCCTGCTGGTGTTCGAACACGTCACCACCGGATTCGGGTGGGCACGTCCGGGACGCAGCGCCCTGTTCGGCACCACCGTCTACACGGTGCTCCCCGATACCGGCGTGGCCCGGGCCCGCGACTGGATCGCCGGAGTGGTCGCCGCCCTGCCGTCCGACGTGGAAGTGCACGCGGGGATCGGCGGACCCGCCGACATCGACCAGCTCACCGAAAGCCGCCAGGAAGCCGACGAAAGCCTGACCTTGCACGCCGCCCACCCGCGGGGGCGGATCGCAGTCAGCTACGACGACGACTGGGACGAGATCCTGCTGGGCCGGCTCCGCCGGGTCGCCGCCACCGGACGGATTCCTGCGGGTCACCCCGTGGCGCGCCTCGCCCGCCACGACCACGAGCACGGCACCCGCCACGTGGAGACACTCCGCGCCTGGTTCGACGCCCAAGGCGACCACCGGGCCGCCGCCGACCTGCTGGGCGTCCACCCCAACACGGTCCGCTACCGGATGCGCCGCATGGCCGAGATCGCCCGTGTCGACCTGGACTGCCCCCGCACCAACCTCGCGCTCGCGATCGCTCTCGCAGTAGAGGCCGACGGTCCTTTTGTTCTCCGCGAACAGTCCTGACTTGTGGATTTGTTCACACCGAATAGACCGCTCCGCGAGATTGTCCGCCATGCTCAGAGCAGAGGGAAGGTCTGTGGAGCTTTGTGGGGAGCGGCGATGAACCAGACACGAGACGGAGGCGCACCGCGCACCGCGGTGGTCATTGGGGCCGGAATGGTCGGCCTGTCGACCGCCTGGTTCCTGCAGGAGCGGGGCGTGGACGTGACCGTGGTCGACCGGGACAGCGTGGCGGCAGGCGCGTCATGGGGCAACGCGGGATGGATCTCCCCGGGACTGTCGATCCCGCTGCCTGAACCGTCCGTCCTGCGCTACGGACTGCGGTCGCTGCTGGACCGCAATGCCCCCCTCTACGTTCCGATCCGTGTCGACGTGGGCTTGTGGGGATTCCTGCTGCGGTTCGCCGCCCACTGCACCATGCGGGCGTGGCGCCGGTCCATGCAAGGGTTCATCCCCATCAACTCGCAGTGTTTGGACGCCTACGACCAGTTGGCGGAGAACGACATCACCGTGCCGACAGTGGACGCGCCGATCACCGCGGCCTTCGAAAAACGCGCCCAAGCCGCGGACCTGCTGCGGGAGCTGCGGCTGATCCGCGACTCCGGCCAGGAGATCGGTTTCGCCGAGATGACCGGGGACGAGCTGCGGGAGCGGATGCCGCAAGTGTCGCAGCGGGTGGAACTCGCGATCCGATTGGACGGGCAGCGCTACGTGGACCCGGGAGCGTACACGAAGGCGCTCGGCGAAGCCGTGGTGAAACGCGGCGGCACCCTCCGCGAAGGGTTCACCGTCACCGACATCCGGCCGGACTCCGGGGCGATCGCGGTCCGCTCGACGACAGGGGAGAGCGTGCGCGGCGACGTGGTGGTGCTGGCCGCCGGATCGTGGATCACCGGGCTCGCCCGCAAACTGGGGGTCCGCACCCGCGTGCAGGCGGGACGCGGATACTCGTTCACCGTGCCCACCGAGCAACCCGTGCCCGGCCCCCTGTACCTGCCCGCCGTGCGCGTAGCCTGCACCCCCTACCAGGGCAAACTGCGGGTCGCGGGCACGATGGAGTTCCGCGGGCCTGACGACCCTCTGGACCCGGGGCGGATCCGCGCGATCATCGCCTCGGCACGCCCGCTCATGGAAGGGATCTCCTGGGAGGACCGCACCGACGAATGGGTCGGCCCGCGCCCGGTCACCCCGGACGGGCTGCCGTTGATCGGAGCGACGAAAGCACCAGGCGTCTACGTTGCGGGAGGCCACGGTATGTGGGGGCTGACCCTCGGCCCGATCACCGGCCGTCTCCTCGCCGAACAGATCACCACCGGAAAGCGGCCGGAAGCACTGGCCGCATTCGACCCGCTGCGCTAACCCGGGCGCAGCAGCGACCACTCCCTGGTGGGGAGGGAGGAGGGGCCCGCCCCGGTTCCGGCACCGCGGAACCCGAGGCGGGCCCCTTTTTTTACTCGCGTGCCCGGCAGGTGCCACGGCCCGCATTCCCCGTAGTCAGCGTTATGGTCCACCGGCCTCGGGACAAGAACGTCACCGGTGTGCTGTTTTTCCTGGTGGGTACCGGTTACCGGATCACACACGGACAGCACACCGGGAAGAGGAGATCGTGATGCGGACTGCCGGTGCTGGCGGAGCCGTGGAACAGGGACGCCCCCTCAGTGCGGGGCCACGACGGTCGTCCACCCTGGGCACGGTCGTGTTCTGGGCCTCGCTGGGGATTTCGCTTGTCCTCACCCTCAGCTTCGTGGTGGGAGCGCTTGCGCCGCTCGTTCCGTTTCTCGTTTTTCTTCCCGCGATCGTCGCCACGGTCGGCACACTGCAGCAGACCGCCATCATCGCCGGGTGGACCTACCTTGTCGCTTTCATGGTGTACGCCTCGCGGGACGGGATCTCCGGCCAAGAACTGTACGGGCTCGTGCTCGCCGCAGTCCTGGCGGTGCTGAGCATCGCAGCGAGCTGGTACCGCATCCGCAGCGCCGAAGAAGAGTACCGGCGGCGCTCCCACGAAGAAGAAGTCCGCCAGCTGCGGTCGACCGTCGCCGAGCTCCAACGGCGGATCCTCCGCCCGCTGCCCGCACGGGTGTCCGGGCTCATCGTCGACGGCCACTACCGGCCCGTCGAAGAGAACCAGATGGTGGGCGGCGACATCTACGAAGTGGTCCGTACCCCTTTCGGGGTAAGGGTGATGATCGCCGACGTCCAAGGCAAAGGCCTGCCCGCGGTCGGCACCGCGTTCTCCGTCCTCGGCGCTTTCCGCAGCGCCGCCTACCACATCAAAGACCTCATCCAACTAGCGGATGTACTGGACACCTCAGTGGTGCGGTACAACATCTACGCCAAACAGGTCCAAGAGCCGGAACGGTTCGTCACCGCGCTCCTCCTCGACATCGACGACCAGGGCCGGGTGCGGGTCATCAACTGCGGCCACCTCCCGCCCTACGTGGTGTGCCCCCAGTACGCCGGTCCAGCAGTCCCGCACGACCCCAGCGCCCCGCTGGGCTTGGGCAGCCTCGTCCCCCAGGCCCGGGTCATCCAAGAGTTCTCCCTACCCCCGGAGGCGACCCTCCTGCTGTGCACGGACGGGGTCACCGAGGCACGCAACCGCGACGGGAAGTTCTACCCCTTGAAAGAACGCCTCCGCGGGTGGCGGAACGTGCCCGCGGAACAGCTCATCGAACGGATCGCCGCGGACCTGGGCGAGTTCACCGAGGAGGACTACCGCGACGATATGACCGTGCTGACCCTGTACCGGGAGCGGAGCGCCGCCCCCGTGGCAGAGCCGCCCCGGCAGGCCGCCCGCTGACCTGTCAACCCCGGCCGCCGGTCAGGTGGCGGGCAGGGCAGCGGCCAGCGCGATCACCCCCACCGAGGCCACCACGCTGGTGATCGCCATCACCCGGGCGAAGACTGGGTATCCCCGCGAACTCGCTTCGCCGTGCAGTGCCGCCGCCACCATCACCAGAGCAAACAGCACGAGTTTGGCGGTCAGGATCTGCCCGTAGCCGGGCAGGAGCAGCGACTCCCATGTCACGCCCTTCCGCCACGCCAAGGCGACACCGGTGCCGATCTGCAACGGCAGGAAGAACGCCGCGGTAAGAATGCCGAACCGTCGGCCGACCGCGGTCAACAGGGTGGCGCGCCGTTCGTCGTCCAGGCTGCGCCGGGCCAGCGGCAACACCACCAGGGACACGGTGAGCTGCCCGCCCACCCACAGTGCAGCGCCGAGTACGTGGAGAAACCGCACCACTGTCCAGATCGTCAGCACCGTTTCACTCCGTGATCGTGAAGAAGCCGCGGGCCCCGTTCTCGGCATGCCGCATGTCATGGTCGACAAAGGGATAGGAGCCCGCTTCGGGGAACACTGTTTCGACAAAACCGCCTTGGGCGACCGCCAGGTCGAGCGCTTGCGCGCCCCCGGCGTCGCCACGGCGCACCAGGTAGGCACCCTCCTTGTAGACGGTGTCGAACTGGGCGCCGACGATGTGGAAAGACGTTCCGCTGGTGGGACCGGCCGCCACCACCCAGATCCGGACGCGCTCCCCGACCTCGGCGGTCAACGGCGCGTGGGCGTAGCCGGCGGCGACCCCGTTGAACACCCACGCGTCCGGCTCACCCGCCCGCATCCGGGCGACCTGGTCGGCGCTGCCCGGCTCGCCCAGGTACAGCTCTCCTTGGACCAGCAGGTATTCACGGTCGACCGGCTCAAGGTCGGGCGGGTCGATGATGACCGCGCCGTACATGCCGTTGCCGATGTGCTGCAGCATGGGCGAGGTCGAACAGTGGTACACCCAGGCACCGGCTTTCTCCGCGCGGAACCGGTAGGTGAGGCGCTCGCCCGGATTGATCGTGCGCATCGGCTCGTCCGGGGCGAGACTGCTGGCGTGGAAGTCGATGCCGTGGCCCATCGTGCCGTCGTTGACGAAGGTCACGGTGAACACGTCGCCGACCTTGCCGCGCAGCACAGGGCCGGGGACGTCGCCGCCGAACGTCCACACGCTCTGCCGCACCCCGGGGGCGACCTCCAGCTCGGTTTCGGTGACCCGGATCTCCACTTCGTGTTCGGTGCGGTCCGGCGCGGGCGGCAGGACAGCGTCGCGGGGCTGCCAGTCGTCGCTCATCTCCGCGGACAGGGGGAGCGGTGCGGGCGGACCGCTGTCCGCACCAGCGGGCGTGTCGGGGCTGTCAGCGCTGTCCGCAGTGTCAGTGGTGTCGATCCGCATCCGCATGCCCGCGGCGCTGTGCCCGAGCACAGTGCACCAGGCGTCGATGGGCTCGGTCACCGTGCCGACCTGCAGGGTGGCGCTGTCACCTGGCGCAAGCCGGGGCGTGCGGGCCCCGGTCTCCACCACCAAGTCGTGGACTTGAGTGTCCTCGTTGCGCACGCGGAGGACGAGGGAGTCGCCGGGCGCGACGGTGACGTGGGACGGGGAGACGGTCATGTCGCCCAGCACCACGTCGACGGTACGGACCTGGCCGGAGCCCGCGGGCACTTCGGAGGCGGGAGCGGTTCCGCTGCCCGCTATGCCGAGGGCAGCGGCGGTGAGCGCCGCACCCAGCGCGGTCCCTACCGCCCCGGGCGGGGGAGCCGTGCTGCTGTTCCGCACGGTGGGGATGATGATCGCCGCCGCGGCAGCGACGACGATGACGCCGAGCAGCAGGGACCACAGGAGGGTGTCGGCGTTCACTCTGTCTCCTTACGGGGCCGGAGTTCTGCGACACAGCGGTCGGGTTCCGCGAAGGGCCGCAGCCGCACCGCCTCCACGGGGGCGCCCAGTTCGGCGAGCACGCCGCGCATCATGCCCAGGTGGATGCCGCAGACGATGTCGGGGGCGGATTCGGCGAGTTCCCGGAACGGGCAGCGGTGCAGGTCGATGCCGGCTGCGCTGCGGCGGGGACGGAAACCGGCCTGGTCCAGCAGCGTGGCCACGGCGCGGATCGCGGTGTCGGCATCGACCCGCTCGCCCGCCTGCGGTGCATGCACCATGCGGCGGCCGTAGCTGCGGCCGGCGTCGATCGCGGCGGCGGCGTGGTCGGCCGCTGTTTCCGCGAGGTAGTCGACGAGCATTTCCGCGAGCAGCCGGTAGTTGCGCAGGGCAGCGGTCTCGTCTGTGACCGCGGAATAGAGCAGGCGGGGGCGGCCGGGCTGGTCGCGTTCCTCAGGGGCGCTGGTCACGTATCCGCGTTCCGCGAGGATCGCTAGATGGCCGCGGACAGTGTTGGCGTGGAGCCCTACACGCTGGGCGAGGTCCTGAACGGTGAGCGGACCTGGGGCACGGCGGAGGGCTTCCCAGACAGCCACCCGGCTCGGGTCCGCGAAGACCCGGTGTTCGCCGGGGTCGATGCCTGGAGTTCGCACGGTCCCGTCCTCACTTCCCACGCTCCCAGTGTAAATACGGTGATCGCCGTAAAAATTCGGGGGTGGTAGTGAAGCGTTTCCCCTGGTACGGCGGTGGGGCGTGCGCGTCGCGGCTGCTTTGCGGAAGAAACAACGGCCCTCACCGGCGGGACCGGCGGGGCCGTCACGACTGCTGGGCGTGCCCGCTACGTGCCCTGCTTGGGGATGATGCCGAGAATGCGTGCCGAGTCGGTGCGGTGGGAGACGGAGTCGTCGAAGGTGAACTCGGAGAACAGCTCCGTCGGTGAGCCGCCCCGGGCGTGGAACGGGAAACCGTAGTAGGTACCGTCCGCGTAGAGGACGTAGCGGTTGTTGTCGAAGTCCGTCCAGATGCGCTCGATCTTCTTCCCGGAGAGTGTGACGAGCTCTTCCACGTCGGAGACTTCGCCGTCCGGGGACAGTTTGAACGTCCGCAGCGTGGAGTGGTCGACCTCACCCCCCTGCCCGTCCTTCGGCAGGAGGCCGACGAAGTTCCCCGACGGCCCGGGGAGGAAATTCCGCGAGGCGACCCGGGTCCCGTCGGTGAGGAAGTGGAATTCTTGGGTGGCTGCCCCTCGAGGAGAGGTCAATATCTGGAGTTTGTTGTCCGTAGTGGCGGTGTAGGCGGCTTTAGGGATGAAAGAGCCTTCCGGACCTTTGAGGAGAAGAGCCCCTTCATACTCTTCGAGGGGAAGAGAATCGTGCGGCACCTCGCCCCGTTCCTCCGGGGGATTGTCGAGAGGAGCGTCAGTGGGCACCGCGAGTACCCGGTATTTCTCCTCCCCTTCGCGCCGTTCTTCGAACCACAATTCGCTGCCGTTCGGGGAGAACTGCGGGGACTGGTAGGAGACTTCGGCTTCGGATTCCTCGCTTCCGACGCCGTACACGTCCTCGGTCTCCGGCGCTGCTTCGTCCGGCGCGAGGACCGCGGTCACATGGTAGGAGCGGCTGTCGGCGTCCAGCTCGGCGAGCCGGATTTCTCCTTCCGAGGTCTCGTAGGCGGCGTGGCGGAAGTCCGCGGAGAACGCGAAGTCCGTGGTGTCCAGGAAGAACATGTAGTTCGCGGAGCGGTCCGTCAGTTCGGTGAGGTCGAGGAAGAGCTTCTGGACTCCGTCATCCACGTCGTGAAAGGTGAGGTAGACGGTCTTTCCCGACGAGCTCTCCGCCAGCCGGGCGAAACCGGACAGCGTCTCAGCAGTGACGCCCCGGTCCTCTGGCGTGGGTGGGGCGCTCGAGGTCCCGTCTCCGCCGCAGGCTGCCAGTGGGAGCAGGAGGGCGAGGAGTGCGGAAACCGGGGTCTGCGGAGACCGTCTGGTGTTCGTCACGGTTCGTCCTTCGGATCGTCCTGGGGGGAACAGGGCTCTCTCCGCGTTTCGGGCGTGGAAAGGTCGAGGCAGGAACGGACGATTGTGTCGTCTCTGCCGCCCGAGAACCGGGATTCCGGCGGGGAGATGCGGTTTTCTTGCCTGAAGAATAGCGGAATGATCACCAATAGGAAGAATTCGGGTAATCCCGGTCAGGGATCCCGTGGGTGAGCAGCGGTTATGCGACTGTGCCGCTGGCGCGGTTTCTGTGCGGAATCCGTAGAGGCCGAGGTGGCGGTGGCGATCCGCGGTACTCGCGTATTTTTTTGACGTCCGAGGGCGGATAAGTTAAAGGAAATTTCACGCCGATGGCAGAACGAATACAGCGGACTTTACGGACAATCTGTGGAGTTTTCGAGGTCAGGCCCTGGTAAGGGGACGGAATCCGAACAGAAATCGAAAAAACGGTATGCATACCGGAGTCCAGGATCCTCTTCCCCACCAGGAAAAAGGGGACCGCACCGCAGAATCCCGCTGGCGGGACGCCGAGGAGAGACCCCGCGAGACCGCCTGCGCCCGCAAGCTGGGAAGCACGCTCCCACGGCCCTAGGCCGCACCGTGCCCGGCGCGAACAACCGCGGGCACGCCCACTAGGTCTGACAACTGGCCTCGCACCCCATGGAAGCCGCGCGGGACGCATCCGGCCGGTGCAGCGCAGAAAAACTGCCCCTGGCACACGCCAGGGGCAGACATGCCGTGGCGGGGAACCGGGAGTCCCGGCTCCCCGCCGTCAAGCGCTACGCCCAGGGAGCAGCCGCCCCACGCGGCGCCCTCCCCGAAGCTCAGAACGGAGCGCCTCAGCAGTGATCGTGCTTGGGGCCCTTGCCCGGCTTCGGCTTGCCCGGTCCCGGCTTGGGGCTGTCCGCGCACCGGGCTTCCCGCAGCGTCTGCTGCAGCGCGAAGAAAGCGGGCTTGCGCTCGTACTTCTCCGTCATGATCGTCGCCGCGCCCTCGTCGGGGAAGAACACCGGCACCCAGGAGTACTTGTCCGTGAAGCCCCAGATCGTGAAGGAGTCGCAGCCTTCCACGGCCAGGCACGCTTCAAGCGCCTGCTGGTAGTAGTCGGCCTGCTGCTCCAACTGCTTCGGGGTCGGCTTGCCGCTGGCCGGCAGGTCCATGCGCACGTCCAGCTCGGTGATCGCCGTGGCCAGACCGAGCTCGTCGAACCGGCGCAGGTTCTGTTCCAGGTCGCCCGGGAAGCCGTAGCGGGTGCTCAGGTGCCCCTGGACGGAGAAGCCGTGGACCGGAACCCCGTCGTCGAGCAGCTCCTGGATGAGTTCGTAGTAGGCGTCGCTCTTCGGGTTGATGCCCTCCACGTTGTAGTCGTTGAAGAACAGCTCCGCGTTCGGGTCTGCCTCGTGCGCCCAGCGGAACGCGTCAGCGATGATGCCGGGGCCGAGCTCGCGGATCCAGATGTTCTCCTGAGTACGCAGGTTGCCCTGCTCGTCGAAGATCTCGTTGGCCACATCCCACTGGTGGATCCGTCCGGCGTAGCGGCCGACCACGGTGGTGATGTGGTCCCGCAGGATCTCGCGCAGCTCCTCAGGGGAGTAGTCGCCCTCTTCGAGCCACTCGGGGTTCTGGCTGTGCCACAGCAGGGTGTGACCGCGGACCTTCTGGTCGTTACGCTCCGCGAAGTCGACGATCTTGTCGGCCATGGCGAAGTCGTAGCGGTCCGGCTCAGGATGGATGTACTCCCACTTCATCTGGTTTTCCGGGGAGACTGAGCTGAACTGCTGAGCCAGGATGCTGCGGTATTTCCCGTCGTGGGTGAAGGGGTCGGGGTAGTCCTGCTCCAGGTGGTGGCCGCCGCCCGCGACCGCGCTGCCGATGTAGAAGCCGTCGGGGGCAGCCCAGCGCAGCCGCTCGGATTTCGCGTTGGAGTGGGGAGCGGGATGATGGTCGTGGACCGGTCCCGCGCTAGCGGGAACCACCATGAGGGGGAGAGACAGCACCGCAGTAGTGAGCGCGGCGGTGATGAGACGCACCGGTTTCATCAGACTCCCTAAGGTTGAGTCGTAATATTTTCCGAAAATTTCCGGAACATTGTGACGAAGGACACTAGAGGCAATGGGGCAGGTCGTCAACCACCGGGCGACGTCTTAGGTATGACCGCGGCCTTCTGCGCTCATACTTTGAAGGAGAGACAGAGGAAAAGGAGGACGCGTGGCCGAGACACCGAGCCGATCCGTGACGATTTCCGCAATCGCGGCAGAGGCGGGTGTGTCCGCGCCGACGGTCTCGCGCGTCCTCAACGGACGAGGCGATGTAGCACCCGAGACCCGCGAACGCATCGAAAACCTGCTCCGCCTCCGCGGATACCGCCGCAGGGGGAGCCGCGGCGACGGACAGCGCCGCGGCGAGCGGATCGGCCTCATCGACCTGGTCTTCAACGACCTGGACAGCCCGTGGGCAGTGGAGATCATCCGCGGGGTCGAGGATGCCGCGCACGGCATGGACAGCGGCATCGCCGTGTCCGCCATCCACCGCCAAGCCAGCTCCACCCGGAAATGGCTCCAAAACGTCCGCTCCCGGGCCAGCGACGGCGCGGTTCTCGTCACCACAGACCTGGACTCCGAACTCCGCTCCGAACTGGAAGAACTCCACATTCCGGTGGTGGTCATCGACCCGGTCGGACTCTCTGACCTCACGGTGCCCACGATCGGCTGCACGAACTGGGCAGGCGGACTCAGCGCCACGACGCACCTCATCGAGCTCGGCCACCGGCGGATCGGCTTCGTGGCCGGACGCCCCGAACTGTGGTGCAGCCGCGCCCGCCTCGACGGCTACCGGGCCGGCCTGGAAACAGCGGGAATCGAGGTGGACCCCGAGCTGATCGCTCCCGGGGAATTCAACTACGAATCCGGGTTCCGCGCCGGTGAACGCCTGTTTGACCTGGACGATCCGCCGACGGCGGTGTTCGCGGCCAGCGACCAGATGGCTCTCGGCGTCTACGAGGCGCTGCGCCAGCGTGGCCTCCGCGTCCCCGACGATGTCAGCGTGGTCGGCTTCGACGACCTGCCGCAGGCACGGTGGTCGTCCCCGCCGCTGACCACGGTGCGCCAGCCCCTCGACGACATGGGTCGACTCGCCGTGCGCACCCTGCGCCGACTCATGGACAGCGAGGAGATCGAAAGTCCTCGCGTTGAACTCGCTACTGAGCTCATCGTTCGAGACAGCACCGCTCCTTCGCCCACAGCAACCAAAAAATGACGCTACTTTATGTAAGGCTCCGTTGACTGTGCGGAGTCGATTTCTTTGGCGTCTCTTTACCTGCCCGGACGCAGAAAAGTCCGGGAGATTCCCGTGTGAGGTTTCCATCCATGCTCTGTGGGCAAACGAAGCGGTGGCACGGCTTACTCGGCGTGCTCTCCGTCTTGACCATCGGTTTAACCTGCGGCATTGCAGCTCCCGCGCATGCCAAGGCGACCGCCGACCTCGTCACCACCACGGGCAGGGCCGGGAAGACCGTCGCACTGACCTTCGATGACGGTCCCGACCCGGACAACACTCCGGCTCTGCTCGAAGTCCTGCACAAATACCAGGTCAAAGCCGTGTTCTGCCTGGTGGGTGACCAGGCACGCAACCACCCTGACCTGGTCCGCAGGATCGTGCTGCACGGCCACACACTGTGCAACCACTCGATGCACCACGACGACTTGGGCGACTGGTCAGCCGCGGACATCCGGGCTGACCTGCTCGAAGCCAGCAAAGCCATCCGCGAGGCAGTGCCCGGGGCACGCATCCCCTACTTCCGGGCTCCGTATGGCTCGTGGGGACAGAGCCCGCAGGTCGCCGCTGACCTGGGCATGCAGCCGTTGGGCTGGACGGTCGAAGTCGCCGACTGGGAGCAGCCTGGCACCAGCGAACTGGTGCGGCGGCTCAACGAGCAGCTCACCCCGGGGGCGGTGGTCCTGCTCCACGACGGGATCGGCGACCGCAGCCAGACCGTGCAAGCCGTGGACCAGGTGATCCCGCGGTGGCAGGCGCAGGACTGGATCTTCACACGTCCTGCCCGGCCGGTGCAGCCCAGCATGATCGTCCTGCGTCTGGGCTGATCCGGGGCTTGGGGACGGTGCCTATTGGCGGGGTGGGCGGGCGGGAGCGGGCCGACACACTTCCAGGCGATCTGCCCGAGTTGTCGAAAAAGTCGCCTATTACGGAGTGTGTACACATATTGACATAGAGGCGTGGTGCTCTCTAGGTTTCCTATATCTTCCGGAAGTTTCCGAAAATTTCGGGCCAGGGAGAGGAGACCTAGATGACGACCGTCCCCCGACGCTCCCCCTTACGGAAACGTCTCCTGGTGGCCTTGTGCGCGCTAGGACTCGCCTTCACCTCCGCCGCCACAGCCCACGCCCAGGTGACTCCTGACATCGTCACCACCACCGGGCAGCCCGGAAGGACCGTCGCCCTCACCTTCGACGACGGCCCCAACCCGAACGACACCCCGGCCCTCCTGTCGGTCCTGCGCAAACACCAGGTCAAAGCGGTGTTCTGCCTGTGGGGCGAGCACGTCCGCCAATACCCGGCGATCGCCCGGCAGATCGCGGAGGAGGGGCACATCCTGTGCAACCACTCGATGCGCCACGACGACATGGGGAACTGGTCGGCAGCCCAGATCCGCGCCGACTTGGAAGCCACCAACCAGGCCATCCGCGAGGCTGTCCCCAACGCTGACATCCCGTACTTCCGGGCCCCGTACGGCTCGTGGGGACAGAGCCCGCAGGTCGCCGCTGACATGGGCATGCAGCCGCTGGGCTGGGCCATGGACATCGCCGACTGGGAGCCTCCCGGCACCAGCGAACTGGTGCGGCGGCTCAACGAGCGGGTCACCCCGGGGGCGGTGATTTTGCTCCACGACGGTGGAGGCGACCGTAGCCAGACCGTGCAAGCCGTGGACCAGGTCATCCCGCAGTGGAAGGCGCAGGGCTGGACCTTCACCTTCCCCGCTGGCGCGCCCACGAACCCTGGCCCGACGCCCACCCCGACCCCGACGCCGACCCCCACTCCGACTCCCACCCCTGGCCCTGGCAACCCGGGAGCCACCTGTGACGTGGACTACACCGTGGTCAATGACTGGGGTCACGGTATGCAGGGGGCGATCACCGTCTCCAACACCGGATCCTCGCCCATCAACAACTGGACCCTGCAGTTCAGCTTCTCGGGTGTGAACATCTCCAACGGCTGGAACGGCGAGTGGAGCCAGAGCGGCTCGCAGATCACCGTCCACGCTCCTGCCTGGAACTCCACGCTCCAGCCGGGCCAGAGCGTGGAACTGGGCTTCGTTGCTGACAAGACCGGCAACGTCTCCCCGCCCTCCCAGTTCACCCTCAACGGAGCCACCTGCTCCTGACCCGGACCCACGTTGAGGTGAACCACACCGGGGCCGCCCCAAGGGCGGCCCCACCACCCATACCGCAAAGCCGCACCCGTGCGCTGTACCCCCACACAGCGCACGAGTGCGGCTGTTCGTTTCTGGCCTGCAGGAACCCTGACGCGGGGCAGAAGCCGCACACTCTCCCGCAGAGGCAAGTCCTCTGGGATCACCCGGCCTTGCGCCAGGACAAGCAGGGATCACTACCCGGCAGATGGCCAGGCGGAGACACCTCTGCCGGGGGCTATCGCCGCAGCGCCGGACAACGCCCGGTTGGCCCCGCTGCCGGCTTTCCCAGGCCACCAACCGCCGAGAGCTCTGGAACCAGTCGAGGAAAATCACACCGCGGCGAACAGGAACGCCAGCCCGGTATCTGCCAAGGTCCGAAGCAATCTTGGAACAGAGACGCACTCGCCGCTTCCAGGCACAGCCCCCTGCACCGCGGAAGCCTACGCCGAACCCGGCCTAGCGTTGGCCTGACTGCCCACACAACGAAAAGTCCTGGCCGCTGCTGCCAGCAACCAGGACTTTGTCGATTCAGGTCCGTGTCCGAGGGGGGACTTGAACCCCCATGCCCTATAACGGGCACTAGCACCTCAAGCTAGCGCGTCTACCTATTCCGCCACCCGGACCTGGGGTGCTCCTTGGCGGACCACCGCCTGACAAAGACAACCATATCAAAACTCTGGGGTGGCCCGTACGCCAATAAACCCTGCCTCGGATCGGCAGCTTAGCCGACAACGGAGACCTCATCCGTCGAGAAGCAGCACAGGACTGCTCAGAACCGGGACCATGGGGGCAGGAATCAACGCAACAAAGGATGGTGTGCGACCCATGACGGACAGGGAAGGGATGAGCACGGCCGAAACCGAGGTCGTCGACCTGTGCCGAGAGCTCATCGCGATCGATACCTCCAACTACGGGGACCACTCCGGGCCGGGGGAACGCGAAGCCGCCGAATACGTGGCCGCCAAACTCGACGAAGTCGGCCTGGAAGCAACGATCTACGAATCCCACCCCAAGCGCAGCAGCGTGGTGGCGCGGATCGAAGGAACTGATCCGTCCCGGCCGCCGCTCCTTGTGCAAGGACACCTCGACGTGGTTCCCGCGGACCCCGCCGACTGGACCCACCACCCCTTCTCCGGGGAGGTCGCCGACGGATGCGTGTGGGGCCGGGGCGCCATCGACATGAAAGACATGGACGCGATGGTGCTCGCAGTAGTCCGGCAGCGGATGCGGGAAGGACGCCGCCCTCCGCGGGACATCGTGCTCGCCTTCCTCGCCGACGAGGAAGCCGGAGGGACCCACGGCGCCCACTGGCTGGTGGAAAAGCATCCCGACCTGTTCGCCGACTGCACCGAGGCGATCAGCGAAGTCGGCGGGTTCAGCATCACCGTCAACGAGAACCGGCGGCTGTACCTGATCGAAACCGCAGAAAAAGGCCTCGCGTGGATGCGGCTGACCGCGCGGGGCACGGCAGGGCACGGGTCGATGGTGAACAACGACAACGCGATCACCGAACTCGCTGCCGCCGTGGCCCGGCTGGGCCAGCACAAGTTCCCGGTCCGGCTCACCCCGGCAGTACGCACCTTCCTCGAAGAAGTGTGCGCCGAGTTCGGTATCGAGTTCCGCGAAGACGACGTGGAAGCCACCGTGGCCCAGCTGGGCCCGGCCGCGAGCATGGTGGGCGCGACCCTGCGCAACTCGGTGAACCCCACCGTTCTGGCCGGAGGCTACAAGGCCAACGTCATCCCCGGAACGGCCACCGCACAAGTGGACGGGCGTTTCCTCCCCGGGTTGGAAAAGGAGTTCTTCGCGGAGATCGACCGACTGCTCGGCCCCAAGGTCACCCGCGAATTCATCCAGTACCTGCCTGCCGTGCAGACCGAGTTCACCGGCGGCATCGTCACCGCCATGACCCAGGCGCTGCAGGCCGAAGACGCAGGAGCCAAGGCCGTGCCGTACTGCATGTCCGGCGGCACCGACGCCAAGGCGTTCATGCGGCTCGGTATCCGCAACTTCGGGTTTGTGCCGCTGCGGCTGCCCCCGGGATTGGACTTCGCGGGCATGTTCCACGGGGTAGACGAACGGGTCCCCGTCGACGCCCTGCAGTTCGGGGTACGGGTCCTCGACCGTTTCTTCGACCTGGCCTGAGCAACGCCTTGCCGTCCCGGGACCGCTTCGGGGTGGTTTCGGGACGGTTCACCCTAGACACGCCTGGTTTCACATCGAGACGGACTGCTTACTCGGTGCTACCGTTGCTTTGTGTTTCGGAGAGCTGAATCTCCGCGACAGTCGTGGGATTAGTCCTGCTCAGCCGGAGTCACTGAGGGGTTGGTCCATGGTGTGCTCGGAACGCGAGCGACAGGACGCCGCTGGCCGTCCGGTCTGCGGTGCTGCCCCTCCCGCTTCCGCTCACATCCCGGCCCGCGACGGGTTGGGCGTCAGATTCGGGGCGGACCCCGCCCGATCTGCCTTCCCCACCGAGTGGAAAGCGAAGGCTGCGCTGGCCGTGGCCCCCACGACTACCGCTGCCCCGCTGCGGGGTGGCGGTGCCACCCTGTTCCGCGGTGGCTTCCCACCAGTGCGGGGCAGCCGCACACTCCCGGGAAGCCCGCACAGCGTCGGCCGATGGTGGCGGCATCGGCACCCGGACCGGGCGACGCAAACCCCCGCCGCGGCACCCCAGAAGCCGCCCCGGCACTTCCCGGTCCACGGGACAGCTCCCCTATCGAGGCGACAACGACGTCGAGGTACTCCCCACCCGGCCAGTCGGAACGCGGCCCAACCCGACCGGCGCACACCCGCCGACGGCTCCCCAACCCTCACATAACCCGCACCGCCGCGTCCGTCGACACCAGAGACTTGTCCAGAGGGAGAACACGCATGTACGCACCCGTGCGGAACACCACGCTCGCCGCCCTCATCGCCGCGGGCTTTGTCGCGGCCAGCCCGGCAGCGTATGCCGACACGGTCGGAGACGACCACGACGCGCTCCTCAACGGAAAGTGGACCCCCCTGATCGACACCACGCTCAACGTCTGCGACACCTCTCTCACGCTCGTGCAGCGCTCCACAGTGTGCGCGACCGCAACCACGCCAGCCGCCCCCGCTGCAGAACAGCCCGCACCCGCCGAAGCAGACGCGGCCCCGGACCGGTGCCGAGCCGAAGCGCACTGCCCGCTAGCAAACCTGCCGCAGATCGTCGAAGTCCACGCCATCACGCCGCCCCAGGAAACCGAGGAGACACCGGAACCGGTGGAAGCCCCCTCCCGCGAGGCCGAGGCAGAACCGGTGTCCGCTGCGGAGCCCGGAATCGCCCCCGTCCTCGAAGCGAACATTCCCCGCAACAACGACACCTGGCATGCCGCGAGCCCGGAGCCTGAGGAGATCCCTCCGCTGCGTCTCGCAGAAATCCCCCGACTGCCGGAACCGCTTGACCGCCCTGCAGCCCCCGAAGTCGCCTCGTATGCGCTGACCACGGTCGGATCTCAGGACTCCCCGCTGCTCACCGCGGGGGTCGCCACGATCCTGCTCGGTGGGGTCGCGATCTACGTCGGGTACGGTCTTGGCCGCGCAGACCGGCCGAACCTGTTCCGGTGACGGCAGCGGACCGTCGACGGCGGAGACCCCGCACCCGCGCCGTGGTCTGCAGGCCAGACTTCTCCAGTCTGTCCTGCGACGAGGGCATTTCCTCCGCGCCGTTCAAAGGACACGGACATGCCTCGCTATGTTTGTGTCTGAAATCACACTAGTCTGGGTTGTCGGATGATCCGGCGCCGTAAGGTGACACGGCGGCTGCCGTCCATGTACACACGTACTCGGGCCAGCTCCCACCGTCCGTATTCGGCGTGATCAGTGAGGGCCTGACGGGCCGCGCTCCGCGAAGTGCCGCGTGGAAAGCGGAGTTCCTGGTATTCGTACTCAAGCATTGCGTTTATTCTGCGACTGCTGACGGGTGTTGCGCCAGAGCGTTACCCGGACGAACTGAGGGACAGTGTCTCTCCCATAGTGGGAGATACCCGGACCGCGGGCCCATCACGTCGGTCCGGATGTGCGAAAGGCACCAAGCGGCGTCGGTTACCGTCAAAGTTTGGGCAACCGACCCGCGCGTTGCGGAGTGGACGCGCGAACGCGAGGCGAGACGTAGGGGAAGACGTGCCACCCAAGAAGGGCAGTGCCGGAGACGGCGTGAAGGACACCGCACGGGGCGGAGGAAACAAACTCGTCATCGTCGAGTCGCCCGCCAAGGCGAAGACGATCGCGGGCTACCTCGGCCCCGGCTACATCGTGGAGTCCAGCATCGGCCACATCCGGGATCTGCCAAACAAGGCCGCGGAGATCCCGGCACGCTACAAGGACGAGCCGTGGGCGCGCCTCGGAGTGAACGTCGACCGCGACTTTGAGCCTCTCTACGTGGTCAACGCCGACAAGAAAGCCCAAGTCAAGAGGCTCAAAGAACTGCTGGCCGAAGCTGACGAACTGTACCTGGCCACCGACGAGGACCGCGAAGGCGAAGCGATCGCCTGGCACCTGCGCGAGGAACTCAAACCCACGATCCCGGTCAAGCGCATGGTGTTCAACGAGATCACCAAGGAAGCCATCCGCCACGCGGCCCAACACACCCGCGACCTCAACCTGCGCCTGGTCGACGCCCAGGAGACCCGCCGCATCCTCGACCGGCTCTACGGCTACGAGGTCTCCCCGGTGCTGTGGAAGAAGGTCATGCCCAGCCTGTCGGCAGGGCGAGTGCAGTCCGTGGCGACCCGTCTCGTGGTTGAACGGGAACGCGAACGGATCGCGTTCACCCCGGCCGAATACTGGGGCCTCAAAGCTGTCTTCGCTGTCCTCACCGGGACAGACGGGGCCGACCCCACGACCTTCCCGGCCACCCTGGCCACCGTGGACGGCGACCGGGTCGCCCAAGGCCGCGACTTCACCTCCCAAGGCGTGCTGCGCTCCCCCAAGGGGGTGCGGCACTTGGACGAGGAGACGGCGCGCGGACTCGCGGAACGCCTGGCCGGAGCCCAGTACACGGTGCGTTCCGTGGAGCGGAAACCCTACCGGCGGTCGCCGTACGCGCCGTTCCGCACCACCACCCTGCAGCAGGAGGCCTCCCGCAAGCTGGGCCTGTCCGCCAAGCAGACCATGCAGGTGGCGCAGCGGCTGTACGAGAACGGCTACATCACCTACATGCGCACCGACAGCACCACCCTGTCGGAGAGCGCTATCGCCGCGGCCCGCGCCCAAGTCGCCCGCCTGTACGGCGACAACTACCTGCCGGACAAGCCCCGCACCTACACCAGCAAAGTCAAAAACGCCCAGGAAGCCCACGAGGCGATCCGCCCGGCCGGCGACACTTTCCGCACCCCCGCGGAGACCGGGCTGAGCGGGGTGGAGCTCCGCCTCTACGAACTCATCTGGAAACGCACGATCGCCTCCCAGATGAAGGATGCGGTCGGCGAATCGGTGAGCGTCCGCGTCGCAGGGACCTCCACCGCTGGCGAACAGGTCGAATTCTCCGCCACCGGGAAGATCATCACCTTCCACGGCTTCCTCAAAGCCTACGTGGAAGGCACCGACGACCCGCAGGCCGAACTCGACGACCGGGAACGGCGGCTGCCACCGCTCACCGAAGGAGACCCGCTGCACGCCCAAAGCGTCGACGCGGAAGGACACAGCACCCGGCCGCCCGCCCGCTACACCGAGGCGTCCCTAGTCAAAGAACTGGAAGAGCGCGAAATCGGCCGCCCCTCCACCTACGCCACCATCATCGGCACCATCCTGGAACGCGGCTACGTGTTCAAGAAGGGCTCCGCGCTTGTGCCGTCCTTCCTGGCGTTCGCCGTGGTCCAGTTGCTGGAGCGGCACTTCAGCCACCTGGTCGACTACGACTTCACCGCGCGCATGGAAGACGTGCTCGACGCGATTGCCCGCGGGGAAGCGGAACGGGTGCCGTGGCTGCGCCGGTTCTACTTCGGCGCTGACGGACAGATCGGCCTCAAAGAACTCGTCAACGAGCACCTGGGGGACATCGACCCCAAGGAGATCAGCTCGTTCCCGCTGCCGGACAGCGACATCGTGCTGCGGGTCGGCCGCTACGGCCCCTACCTGGAACGCAACGGCCAGCGGGTGAACGTACCCGACGACCTCGCCCCGGACGAGCTCACCAAGGAGCGGGCCGAAGAACTGTTTGCCCAGCCCAACGGGGACCGGGAACTCGGCAAGGACCCGGAGACGGGGCGCACCATTGTGGCGAAGAACGGCCGGTTCGGCCCCTATGTCACCGAGGTCATCGAAGAGACCGAAGCTGAGGCCGAGGAGGCGAAGCCGAAGGGGCGGAAGAAGACCGCTGCCCCCAAGCCGCGCACCGCGTCCCTGCTGAAGTCCATGTCGTTGGAGACGATCACCCTCGAGGACGCGTTGAAGCTGCTCTCCCTGCCCCGCGTCGTCGGGGAGATCGACGGGGAGCAGGTGACCGCGCAGAACGGCCGGTTCGGCCCCTACTTGAAGAAAGGCAGCGAAAGCCGCTCCCTGGAAACCGAAGAGCAACTGTTCACGGTCACGATCGAAGAAGCCAAGGAGCTTTTCGCCCAGCCGAAGAAGCGGCGCACCCGGGCCGCGGCGCCGCCGCTGCGGGAACTCGGCCCGGACCCCGTCACCGGCAAGCCCATGGTGATCAAAGAAGGTCGGTTCGGCCCCTACGTCACCGACGGGGAGAGCAACGCCTCCTTGCGCAAGGGGGACGACGTGGAGTCGCTGACCCCGGAGCGCGCCGCGGAACTGCTGGCGGAGCGGCGGGCTAAAGCGCCCGCGAAGAAGACCACGTCCCGCACCACCACGCGGAAGACCACGAAAAGCACCGCGAAAAAAGCGTGACAGGCATTCCAGGGGGAGGACCTTCCCGGGTCCTCCCCTTCCTGATCAGGACGAACGTCCTTTTCATCCTGAGGCCCCGGGAGAAGATGTCCAGAAATGCCAATAATGGGCATTCCGTAAGCGTTGCATGATTCGCACCCGTCGCTACGCTGGTCGCCATGAGCAGACCCGCACCCCTAGGGACACCCAGCGAGGCGCGCACCGTTCTCGCGATTCCGCCATTCCGGCGGCTGTGGATTGCGCTATCCCTGTCCAGCCTCGGTGACTGGCTGAGCCTCCTGGCACTCATGTCTTTGGCCGCGATCCTCACCGAGGGCGAGGAAGCAGTCATCCAATACTTCGCGGTGAGCGGAGTCGTCGTCCTCAAAGTGCTCCCCTCGGTGGTGCTCAGCCCGATCGCGGGAGTCCTCGCCGACCGGCTCGACCGCCGCCTCACCATGGTCGTGGGCGACGTTATCCGCGGCCTGCTCTACATTTCGATCCCCATCGTGGGCCGCCTGGACTGGCTGCTCATCGCCAACTTCCTCGCCGAATGCGTGGCCCTGTTCTGGTCGCCCGCCAAGGACGCCACCGTGCCCAACCTGGTGCCCCGGCACCGCTTGGAACAGGCCAACCAGCTCAGCCTGCTCACCACCTACGGTTCCGCCCCCGTCGCTGCCGGACTGTTCGCGCTGCTGGCCTCCCTCAGCACGGTGCTCGGCGGCCTCTTCCCGGTCCTGCAAACCCCCGAAGCCGACATCGCCCTCTACATCAACGGCGTCACCTTCTTCGTCGCCGCAGTCGTCATCGCCCGACTGCCCATCCCCACCACCCACAGTTCGGACAAGGTGACCCGGATCTCCATGTTCCGCGCCATCTGGGACGGCCTCCGGTATGCGGGAACCACCCGCCTGGTGCGCGGCCTGCTCTTGGGCATGCTCGGCGCGTTCGCCGCAGGCGGCGCAGTCATCGGGGTCGCCCGCATCTACGTCACCCACCTCGGCGCCGGCAACGCCGGGTTCGGTGTCCTGTTCGGCGCGGTCTTCACCGGCATGGCGCTCGGTATGTTCGCCGGACCCCGCGTGCTCCGCGACTTCAGCCGCCGCCGACTGTTCGGCCTGTCCCTGCTGGGCTCCGGGATTGCGCTGCTGCTGGCCGGCCTGATCCCCGACATGGTCCTGGCTGCAGTGCTCACCACGGGCGTCGGCGTGGGCGCGGGCATCGCCTGGGTGATCGGCCTGACCCTGCTCGGACAAGAAGTCGAAGACGAGATCCGCGGCCGCACCTTCGCGTTCCTGCACGCCATGGCCCGCGTCGTACTCATGGGTTCGGTCGCGGTGTCCCCGCTGATCGCCGCCACCATGGGGTCTGCCACTCTCAAAGCCGGGCAGCTCAGCTACGAGTTCCACGGCTCCGCCGGCATGCTGCTGATCGCCGCGGTCCTCCTCATCCTCGTCTCCCTCGTGGCCTACTGGCAGATGAACGAAGGCCACGACAAGACGCTGTGGGCTGAACTCAAAACCCTGCTGGGCGGCGCAGCCGAAGAAGAAGGCGCCCCCGACAAGCCCGGCGGCCTGTTCGTTGTCCTGGAAGGCGGCGAAGGCTCCGGCAAGTCCACCCAAGTCCGCGAGATCGCCGTGTGGCTGCGGGACGAAGGCTTCGACGTGCTCACCACCCGCGAACCGGGCGCCACCAAACTCGGGATGCGGCTGCGCACCATGCTGCTCGACAAAGCCAACGAGGGCATGGCGGCACGCACCGAAGCACTGCTGTACGCGGCCGACCGTGCCGAACACGTCGACAAAGTGATCCGGCCCGCACTGGAACGCGGCGCGATCGTCATCAGCGACCGCTACGTGGACTCCACGCTCGCCTACCAGGGGGCGGGACGGGAACTGGACCCCGACGACGTCGCCACAATCAACAACTGGGCCACCGGGCGGCTCGTGCCGGACCTGACGATCCTGCTCGACATTCCCGCCGAAGAAGGACTGCGGCGGCACGCCGACCGTCCCGCCGACCGGCTCGAGTCAGAAAACCTCGAATTCCACGAGCGGGTCCGCCGCTGCTTCCTGGAACTCGCCGACCGCGCCCCCGACCGCTACCTCGTGCTCGACGCCCGGGAACCGCAGGAAGAGATCACCAAGGCGATCCGTAGGCACCTGCGGCGCATCCTGCCCGACCCGGTCCCCCACGACGCCGAAGAGATCACCGGCATGATCCCGATCATCAAGGAGTGACCGAGCCTCAGGCACCCGCCCGAAGCACCCAGACCGCCCCGACTGTCGTCGGGTCCCCCTATGCTGGCCGGTGATGAGCGTCTTCGACACCCTGGTGGGCCAGGACACGGTAGTCCAACGGCTGCGCGCCGCCGTGCGCGCAGCCGACAACCTGCTCTCCGGCGGTGACGGCACGGGCATGACCCACGCGTGGCTGTTCACCGGCCCGCCCGGGGCAGGGCGAGCCCAGGCAGCCCGCGCATTCGCCGCCGCCCTCCAATGCACCCACGGCGGCTGCGGCGAATGCGCCTCCTGCCACCAAGTGCTTGCCGGAACCCACCCCGACGTCCTCTACGTGCGCCCCAGCGGGCTCAGCTTCGGCGTGGAGCAGACCCGGGAACTCGTGGTGCGCGCCGCCTCCAGCCCCACGGGGGGCCGCTTCCGGGTCGTGCTGTTCGAAGACGCCGACCGCGCCACCGAAGCCGCCTCCAACGCCCTGCTCAAAGCAATCGAAGAACCCGCCCCGCGCACCGTGTGGCTGCTGTGCACGCCCACCGCCCACGACCTGCTCGTCACGATCCGCTCCCGCTGCCGCCTCGTGAACCTGCGCACCCCCAGCACGGAAGCGATCATCGACGCCCTCGTCACCCGGGACGGGATCGACCGGGACCGCGCAGTCGCCGCGGCCCGCGCCGCTGCCGGACACTTGGAACGCGCCCGCCAACTCGCCACCGACGAAACCGCCCGCGCCCGGCGGGAAGAAGTCCTCACCATCCCCGCCCGGCTCGACAGCCTCGGCGCGTGCGTGCACGCCGCCGCCCGCCTGTACGAGATCGCGGAAGCCGACGCGAAGGAAAGCACCGCGGCCCTCGACGAACAGGAGAAAGCAGACCTCAAAGCTGCTTTCGGGGAAGGCGCCACCGGCAAAGGCGTGGCCAAAGCAGTGCGCGGCGCAGCCGGAGCCCTCAAAGAACTCGAGGAACGGCAGAAACGCCGCGCTACCCGCATCAAACGGGACGCCTACGACACGTTCCTCATGGACCTGGTCGCCTTCTACCGGGACGTGCTCGCCATCCAACTCGGTGCGTCCGTGGAACTCTCCACCGCGGACCGCGACGCCGACCTGCGTCGCGTGGCACGCTCCAGCACCCCGGAAGCCACCCTGCGCCGCATCGACGCGATCATGGAATGCCGCCGCCGCATCAACGCCAACGTCCACCCGCAGATCGCCATGGAAGCGATGACCGCCGCCCTGTATCTGGGCTGAGCCCTGCACGACACTGGTGCTGGCCGCAGGACGCCGCTTAGGCTGATCACCATGCCCATGATCATGGCGGTGGCCTTCGAACGGTACGGACGGCTCCACTACCTCGACCCGGGGCAGACCAGTCCCCGCGTCGGCGACAAAGTGCTCGTCCCCGCCGAAGGCGGACCCGAGGTTGCCGAATGTGTGTGGGCACCGCAGTGGGTCAACGAAGACATCCACGGCCTCCCCGTCTGCCTGGGCCTGGCCACTGACGCAGACCTGGCCCGCGCCGAACAGGCCCGCCGCCGACGCGCTGAAGCACGCCGTACTGCGCGGCGCCTAGCCCGCACCCGCGGCGTGGACCTGGTGGTCGTCGGCGCCGACCACGTCGCCGACAGCGACGCCGTCACCATCTACTACACGTCGCGCACCCGGGTGGACTACCGGGCCCTGCAACGGGAGCTGGCCCAGACCCTCAAAGCGCGGGTGCGGTTCATCCGGCTCTCCGCACGCGACGAAGCTCGCCGGCACGGCGGTATCGGCCCGTGCGGCCGCGAACTGTGCTGCGCCACCTTCCTCACCCGCTTCGAACCGGTGACGATGCGCATGGCCAAAGCACACAACCTGCCCGCTAATCCCCTGCGGATCTCGGGCGCGTGCGGCAAGCTGATGTGCTGCCTGCGCTACGAGCACGAGCCGGACCAGGAGCACGAGTCCCCGGGGCGGCGCTTCTCGTGCGACCGAGCGGACGTCTGCGCGGCGAGGCAGGCATACGACAACGCCTACGAGGGCCTGGCACGGAGAACAGAAACGAGTGGGAACACAGGGCTGGATCGGCGCGTCACTGGTGGTGGCGCTGCTCGCGACCGGATGCGCTAACGTCAACCCCCTTGCCGCGTCGGAGACAGCGGACCCGCTGGCCGCCTTCTACGACCAGGAGATCGCCTGGGAGGACTGCGGCCGGGGCTTCGAATGCGGCACGATCACAGTCCCCATGGACTACGACGACCCGTCCGGACGGCAGGTGACGATCGCGGTGAAACGCCTCCCCGCCTCCGGGGACAAAATCGGATCCCTGGTGGTCAACCCGGGTGGGCCGGGCGGCTCCGGACTCGACTATGTCAGCGCCGCCCCCTCCCTGTTCAGCGAGCAGGTGCGGGAACGGTTCGACATCGTCGGCTTCGACCCGCGGGGCGTCAGCCAGAGCACCCCCATCTACTGCATGGACAGCGCGGGACTGGACGAGTTCATCGGCTTCCCCGCGCCCATCCTGGACAGCGAGGACCCCGCCGACACCCGACTGGACGAGTTCGCCCAGGTGAACCGCGACTTCGTTGCGGCGTGCCTGGAACGTTCCGGGGAGCTCATCCACCACGTGGGCACCGCCAACGTGGCCCGTGACCTGGACGTGCTGCGGGAAGTGCTCGGCGACGACAAGCTCACCTACCTCGGCAAGTCCTACGGCACGTTCATCGGCGCCCACTACGCCGAACTCTTCGGCGACAAGGTGCGCGCCCTCGTCCTGGATGGCGCGGTCGCCCCGCACGGCGACCAGTTGGAGCTCAGCGTCGAACAAGCGGAAGGCTTCACCACGGCCCTGCACGCTTTCGTTGACGACTGCCTGACCTGGTCCGACTGCCCGCTCGCCGACGGGGAGAACCCCACCGTGGAAGAAGGGGTGGCGCGGATCGCTGCACTCATGGAGCAGGCCGCAGCCGAGCCGTTGCGCAACCGGATTGACGACCGGGAGATCAACCAGACCCGCGTGGAACTGGGGGTGCTCGCCGCCTTGTACAGCGAGTCGCTGTGGCCGCGGGTCCGCGCCGGGCTCGCTGAAGCGATCAACGACGGCGACGGCACGACGCTTCTCGAACTCGGCGACATGCTGTACCGCCGGGACAACCGCACCACGTACGAGAACTCCCTGGCCGCGCTGATCGCGGTGAACTGCGCGGACCGGCCCGGACCGCGGGACCTCGCCGCCTACGAGGAGGCTGCGCGCACCGTGAAAACAACGTCGCCCCTGTTCGGGCCGTCCCTCGTGTGGGGCTCGTTGACGTGCGCGTACTGGCCGGAAGAAGCCCAGGAGGACGCGGTGCCGGAGATCGACGGCGATGGCGCGCCGCCCATCCTCGTCGTCGGCACCACCCGGGACTCCGCGACCCCGTACGCGTGGGCGGAGGAAATGGCTGAGGCTCTGGAGTCGGGGGTGCTGCTCACCTGGGACGGGGACGGCCACACCGCCTACGGGTTCGACGCGTGCGTGGACGCGGAAGTCGACGCCTACCTGGTGGAGGGGGACGTGCCGGAAGACGGGACTGTCTGCGCCCTGGGAACCCAGACAAACCGATAAACCCGGCAAACTACCCTGAACCAGGTAAAAGCTCCTCAAAATACGCGAGGATGGTGGGAAGCGGGGCGCAACCGCGGGAATGGCCCTCACAAGGACAGGCATGACGCGGAGGGCAGCATGAAACGGACGAAGGACCGCGCGGCTCCGAACGCCACAGGGACGCATCCGACCCCGCAGTCCCCCATCCCCCAGCAGAGCACGTTCCTCGACACCTACCCCGAGTACGCCGACACGGCGATACTCGACCACCTGCGCGCCACCGAATACCGGTACCTCGACGCCAAAAACCACCTCTACCTGGACTACACGGGGGGCGGACTCCCCGCCGAAACCCAGATCCAAGCCCATGCTGACCGGGTACGGGCCAACTGCTTCGGCAACCCCCACTCCGCCAACCCCACCTCCGCCGCCTCAACCGAACTCGTGGAACAGGCCCGTGACGCGGTACTGCGGTTCTTCAACGCCTCCCCCGACGAGTACACGGCCATCTTCACCCCCAACGCCACCGGGGCCTGCCGTCTCGTCGGCGAGGCGTACCCGTTCCAACCCGGAACCCGGTTCGTGCAGCTCGCCGACAACCACAACTCCGTGAACGGCATCCGCGAATTCGCGCGCCGCAGAGGAGCACAGATCGACACGATCGACGTCACACCTCCCGAACTGCGCGCAGAAGAACACGAGATTCACACCGCGCTCGACCGCCCCCCACCCCCGCCCCTCCGGAACCGGGAGGACAACGGCGGGCGGGCCGGACTATTCGCCTACCCGGCGCAGAGCAACTTCTCCGGCGTGCAACACCCGCTGGAATGGATCGACATCGCCCACCGCTACGGCTTCGACGTGCTGCTGGACGCGGCCGCCTACGCGCCCGCCAACCGGATCGACCTCGCAGAAATCCACCCCGACTTCATGCCTGTGAGCTGGTACAAGCTCTTCGGGTATCCGACCGGCCTGGGCTGTCTCATCGCACGCCGTGAAGCCCTTGCCCGACTGCAGCGGCCGTGGTTCTCCGGAGGCACCATCCAAGCGGTCAGCGTGCAAGGCGACTGGTTCCACCCGCTGGACGGCGCCGCAGCCTTCGAAGACGGCACCGTCAACTACCTGTCCATTCCGGATGTGGAAGTGGGACTGCGCTGGCTGTCCGCGATCGGCATCGACACCGTGCACACCCGGGTGCAGTGCCTCACCGGCTGGCTGCTCGACCAGCTGGTCCGCGCCCGCCACGCCACGGGCACGCCGCTCGTCCGCATCTACGGGCCCACCACCACGGACGCGCGCGGCGGCACGATCGCGTTCAACTTCCTCGACCCGGCGGGGCGCGTCGTCGACGAACGGGTGGTGGCCCGTGACGCGGCACGCGCCACCATCTCGCTGCGGACCGGATGCTTCTGCAACCCCGGGGCAGGGGAGGCGGCTTTCCGGCTCCGCCGGGAAAACCTGCGACTGCCCGGACTGCAGTTTCCCGCCACAGTCGACGAGGTGCTCGCTGCCATGGGCATGCCCACGGCCGGAGCGATCCGCGTCTCCTTCGGCCTAGCGAGTACCCTGGATGATGGAGCGCGTTTTCTGGACTTCGCGTTCTCCACCTACCTGGACCGCTTCCCCGACACCAGCGACCTGCCCGCACGGGTGGCGTGCTGACCCGTCCGGATTCGATTTCGGTCCTGCCCAGGAACGCGCTAGACTTACAGAGCCTCTGTGAAGGCCGCCTTAGCTCAGTCGGCCAGAGCGACGCACTCGTAATGCGTAGGTCGTGGGTTCGATTCCCACAGGCGGCTCGCAGTACGGAAGGCCCTCCCCGGTCCAGGGAGGGCCTTTTCTTGTCCTCTGTGCTGAGGAGGGGTCTCTGGCCAGGCTTCGGAAGCCGGCCTCGTCTGCATTCCTCGGGGTCTGACGGGACCGGAAGATCCAACGCCCTTGCTTGAAGGACGATGACGGAGCCGCCAACCGTCGCCGCCCGTTCAGCGCCTCCATGGCCCAGCGTGATGCGGAAAACAACAGGAAACCTTCATGGGTTGGCGGTGACGCTCAGGTCAAAGCGGCGTAGTGGTGCTGCCGGAACCCGGAGGGATCCCCAAACAGAGAAGCTCGGCTCGAAGTGCCACCATCAACGATCTACACTTCTCCAAGAAGTGAATGAAACTGGCGCCTTGGGCCGGTAAAGTCGCAGGTCGTTAAGTGTGCTCCCCGCGCATGCGGGGATGGACCCGGCTCGGTGCGAGAACGCATCGCCTCGGCTCGGTGCTCCCCGCGCATGCGGGGATGGACCGCGTCAGCGTGCCGGCGGCACGATCGGTGTCGAGTGCTCCCCGCGCATGCGGGAGGGGTGCGGCGGTAGCCACACCCTGACCGGTGCTTGTGTGACTGCCTGGTGTTTTGAGTTGTGAGTATCTAAAGCATGCCTGCTCTGCGGGCCAGTTCTTGGAGTGCTGGGCTGGCGGGGTCTTGGATGGTGAGGAGGTCTCCGATTGCTTGACGGGCTAGGGGATGGCTGTGGACTTGTTCGGGTGTGATTGATTCTGCTTGGTGCAGCGTATGGATGGCTTTGTCGAGGTTGCGTCGCTGAAGGTGGGCGCGTGCGACGTCGATGAGGAACCGTCCTCGCCGTTCTGCGGATAGGTCTGAAGCATCGACTGTTGCTGCTGCTCGCAGCGCTATTCCGGCATCGCCTAGGTCCACTGCGACCGATACTTCATGCAGGCTCACGTTGGTTGGGCCGAACTCGGTGTGGAAGTCGTTGCGGTCTGCGCCGAGTTGTTGAGCTAGGGATCGTGCTGAGATGAGGTGTGTGTATGCGGCGGTTGCGTCGTTGCTGCGGGCGGCGGCAATGGCCCGTTGCAGAGTCAGCGCTCCCATGAGTGATAGCACCTCTGGACGGTCGTTGGAAGCCAGAGAGGACAGCGCCTCTATTGAGGTGCGCGCTACTGTGTCGACCTGGTGGAAGTGTTTGGCCCCCTGAAAGGTCACACACAACCGGAACTCGCCCGCCGCCATCAACAGCGGATCATCAGCCCGCTCTGCCGCGACGATTGCCCGCTCAGCAGCAACCCAGGCCGCCGCAAAGTCGCCCAGCTTGCTGAGCGCCGACGAACACGCCTGGTAGACCGAGGCCAGCAACCGGAAACATTCGGTGCGCTGCTCGTCGTCGACGGATCGTGCCGCTGTCTCCAGTTGAGGCACCAAGGATTCCAGCAGGTCTGTCAACTCCAGGTAGTGACCCTTATGGGTGAGCTGCCACGCCTGCTCTACACGAGGCCGCAACTCTGCAAGATCAGCTGGTTGCTTCTGAGCGAGGAGCGCATTCAGGGCGTGCGCGGCACTCAGCACCAGGCGCAGCCGGGTACTGTCTGGGGTTTCTTTGGCTGTGGCCGCGACGATAGGTGCCTCAGCGGCCAGTTCCGCAACCGGTACGTCCAACACCTCAGCCACGGCTGCCAGCACCGACATCCGGTCGACCTTGCGCACCCCGCGTTCCACCTGAGAAACCCAGGCTTCAGAACGGTTGATGAGAGCAGCGAACTCCCGTTGCGACAGGCCCCGTCTGCGCCGGTATTGGGCGATCTTGCGGCCCAGCGCTTTCTGATACTCCGTACTCACCGTGCCACACCTTTGGCATCCTGCAGGTTCAGGAAGTCCACGGTGAAAGACTCCAGGTACTGGCCGCGTTCTTCAAGAAAGCGCATCACGTGCGGCTGCTCTTCGTGGGTCTCGAAAGCCGTCCGGTCAGCGTACAGCTCGTAGAAGACCCGCTGCAACGGCTCACCGTCCACCTCGTGCACTGCATAGACCAGGGTCCCCGGCTCGCTCTGGCGGATCTTGGGCAACGTCTCGGCCACAAGCGCATCAAACCCCTGCGCGCTGGCTTGGTCTTTCAGGACGAACTTAACCACCAGACCGAACACGGCGACTCCCTTAGCTGACTCTATGCGTTTCGCTGTCCGTACTCATCGTGTGGCAAACACATTCCAAACAACATTTACTTATTGTACTCCAGCCGTACTTTAAATACTAGTCGCGCAGTTCATGTCGGCTATGGGCTGTCTCACGAGAGGTCACACCGCGATGAGCCTGCACGCTGCCCACCCCCTCCATCCGACACAGTCGGCCCGCGCCCGCTGGTTCCCCGGCCGCCCCGGGTCCATCAGCCAAGTCCGTCGCTTCATCGCCGAGGAACTCCCCAGCCACCCCCGCCAAGACGACGCAATTCTGCTCACCAGCGAACTGGCCACCAACGCCATCGAACACACCCGCTCCGGCCAACACGGCGACGGCTTTTTCGTCACCGTCGAACACACCTGTACCGAAATAGTCCGCATCACCGTCCACGACAGCGGAAACCGCCAACAAACCCCTCACGTAACCAAACCCGAAACCGACGACGAACACGGCCGAGGGCTCTTCATCGTTGACGCTCTCGCCGACCGCTGGGGAAGTCGCAAAGGATGGCACGGCCAAGAAACCTGGTTCGAGATCTGACGGTCGAATGAACAGTGGAAATTAACTCATTTTTCTGTCGAAATATGACTGTTTCTGTTTGTGGGTACAGTTTGGTTTGGAAGCTTGAATTATACGGTGAAGGAAATGGTGTTTGAGAAAGTCTTGGTTGGGGGCTTTAAAATTTGTCGTTACAGTTTTAGAGGGAGTGATGGGGTGGGAATTGACTGTGGTTCGACTGCTAGAGTTTTCCACATCATGTGGAAAACTTTCTCTTCTTTGGTTTTAAATAGTTTGAGGATAGTTGTGTCTTTGTTGTTCGATTGCTGATATCCTTGGGTTAAGGAGTTATTGGCAAGAGAGGTGGCAATGTCGGATACTCCTCTGTTTGATGCTTGTGGTGTTGTTGGAGTGGGCTATGAAGGGCTCGATGTCTTTCAATTTATAGAAAAACTGAAAAAAGACCAAGTGTCTCTTCTTGTTGATATTAGAAAGACTCCGATATCACGAAAGCCTGGACTTAGCAAAACGAGGTTAAGTGAGAATCTCAAGGCTGTCGGAATCGAGTACAAGCACGCTTCCTGTCTCGGGAATCCGAAGTGGAATCGACCAGGATTCTCTGGAGATCCGCGCGAGCTAGAGGAAGCACGATCCACATATTCAAAGCTTATGCAAAACAATGAAGCAAAGCAGTGGATCGAGTGGATTGCAGAGCAGGCCATGACAAGAACAGTTGCTCTGATGTGCTTCGAGGCCTGTGAAGAGCGCTGCCACCGCTATGTAACGATCCGGGAAGTCCGTGATCGTATCGGAAAGCTCGCTACTGCCTGATGAAGTGATAGTAATCGGCAAATAAGAATCTATTTTAACGATCGGGGTAGTAAATGCCGAGAACAGAAAAAGTGTGTCGTCGCTTCGCTTGGTTTCCGACGAAGAAGACGGTGTCCTTGGTAGGTGCACACATCTCTTCGAAAAACTTCTCCTTGATAATCGATGTGAGTTCTTGGTCGGAGGCCGGTCGGAAGCGGCGCTGCAAAGCGACAAGTTCCCAGTCGAGGATTCTTTGACGATGGCCTCGACACTCTGGCTGCCAGCAGGTGTAGCGGTACCACGCTGCGAACCGTGGTGCCTCGAGAGCGGTTCGTGGCGCAGAGGAGTCGAGGGCAAGCTGGTTGACATACTTGTCAATTTTCCGCTGCTCCTCAGGGGTCCACGGAGGATGCGGGGCAACCTCGATACCGTAGATACGTTTCGGGCGGATAGCAGCCAAGGAACGTGCCTGGGGATCCTCTTTACACCGCCAGTAGATCCGGCACATGGACTCCTCGATGAAGCCGGAGATATAGGGGATTCTTTTCTTCCATCCCTTCAGCTTTTTTTCGATTTTTAGGGAATCTAAGCGAGGACGCCAGCTTTCCGGACGCTGGTCGTGGAGTCTCGATGGTTTCGCGAACAGAGACACCACATCGTACTTGTTAAACTGGTCCTCGGATTCGAGTGCCCGAAAGTTGATCGGATATAACCGGACCCAACCTTGACAGTCAGGGTCGAGGCGCAAACCCGCGACGCAGACTGTCTCGCCATAGGTTTTTGACGGTGTGGGAGCGGCTTTGACTGTAATGAGGACCCGCATCCGCTCCAGTTGATCCCCTGGAGGCTTTAACGGAGGCGATTCGAGATCGGGGCTGAAAAGGGACAGTTGTTCTTCTCGAGGCATAGGACTCCTTTGACAGAGGACGAGAAGACCATTTCTCCACGATGTAGAAACTTTACCCATGGCAAGGGGGTGGGAAACAGATATGAAAAACAAGCCTCTTTTTTTGTAATTTTTATTATTTCTATTATGAGGATTTATGTCGTCTATCTGTTGGAAAGTTGTTGCGTCTTATCTGGACGACTGAGGAGAGTAGTACCTCTCCGTGAGGAAGCCTCATGGCCACACGCTAAGCCAGTGGTCGAGATGCTAAGCCGCAGTTCTTCGTTCCCGGTGCTTGATCGGGGCGGCACTCCAACGCCAGCGATCCCAAAGAAAAGTTTGAAACAGGGAATTAAAAAATCTTCGCTCCATGATCTACTAATTCCCAATTTTCTGAATGTTTTTGGATTTTAAGGTGTCTGGGGCTCTTCAGGGATGCGCCAAATAATTCGAAAGCGACTCTCTGGGGGTAGATTGATGGGGCCGATAGTTTCAATTCTTTTAATAAGATAGTTGAATACTAGGTGATGTGCTTCTTCTGAGACTTCATGCCAAGTTTCGGGAGTTACAGTCATCACCTCTCGCAACAAAGTGACATCTGACTCTTCCTGGAGTATTTCCGCTCGCTCCTCTTGGCTTATCGTCTCATCAGTTCTGATGGCATGTACAGATTTTTGGAGAAGGTTGGGCTCAGAGCGCAGGCGCCGCAAAATTTCTGAGCATCCGTAACGGAAAGCCTGGATGGCTGATACTTCCTCAACCTCGGGGCTCTTGTAACCATAAGGTACTCCTTCCTCTGCTCCTGGATAGTCGCCTTTAAGTATGCGCGAAAGTGCGCGAAGAGCGAACTCTACTCCATTTTCTTCAATTATTCTTTTGACGGAATAAATCCATTCATCTTCAGAAATTATTGGCTCATGTGGGAGTGTCAATGAAGGGTGGATTTCAATAGCGTTGAAGGGATTGATGATGAGTCCAGCAACTAGTTCAGGGGTCCACTTTCCGTCCTCGCCGCCCCAGCCGCTGAGATCGAATTCTCGAGCAGACTTCCAAGCTCCTGCCTCGCCCTGACGTGTTGCACGCCATAGCGGAAGGAACCGTGCCACCTCGGACTGGGGGTCTCGAGGCGGAGTGCACTGCTCGGCCATCACGACAACGATTGAGCGAACAGTCTCCCAGCGCGGCTTCCGTTCTCCTTTGAGAGCAGTCCGGACGCCTTCATGACTGACACTGTCTGGGAGATCGTCTCGGTCCTTGATGAGCGAACTGATCTTCCGATAGCTCAGCAATCCAGTAGCTCTATGCAGTTCCTGGAGAGCCTCAACCAGCTCTTCGTGTGCCAAGGAAGCAGGGAATGAAGTAGCGTCTGCCGGCATATGGGCTCCTTCCAGCAGCAGGAAATGTCAACTTTTGCCAACAAAGCAGTCTGATTGCGTCAATTTTAGTCAACTTCCTGGCTTTTCCTGTCAGATGACGACATGCAGCCAGAGATGTCCGAAGCATGGAAGGTGACGTCTAGCTTTGTTGCTTCAAGGGGTTGCTCGCGTATGCACATTCCTGCTTATGCCCGTGCCACGATCCGTGCGGAGTTACCACTAGTCCCGACCCCAGGACAAGTGGCTGGCCTGGACTGTTGTTTCTGCAACGAGCCTTTTGGGAGACGCGCACCAGTCTCGCTCGGGGGGACTGAAGGATTCGGGTTGTTTGCATGCCGCCCTTGTCTAACCCATCTGGTCGCCCGGGCACGTCAACTGCGTGATAGCGCACTTGTCCGAAAAGCTGAGCAGGCTCGGAAGGAAGCAACTGCGTGGGCTGCAGAGCGTGGACGATATCTCGCTGAGCTTGAGCGGGTGCGTCGGGCAGCGGAGGCCGTAGCCTACCTCGTTACGGAGAAGGATCTCAGAGCTTCGCAGACCGCCTGGTTGTTCATGGAATTGGAGTCGGCTTATGCCTGGGTTGAGGACGGTGCTCCCGAACAACCGGCCTCCGTTGAGGACGAGGACGAGATTATGCAAAGAAAAAAGTTCCAACTCGCGTTGGAAATGATCTCAACGAGGTTCGCTGTGGCGAATTCTCTCGCTTATCGGATCATCAACGACGCCATGCCTCCTGATCCGGAGCTTTGTGAGGAAATGGAATGTCCCGAAGGTTGCGACGGTAAGCATGACTTCTCAGACATCGATTGTGGACCCGATGCCATATTAGAGTCTTTGGTAGAGTTTGGAATCGATGTAGAAGAAGGTGAATACCGCACTCTTTCTCATCCAGTTGAGGACGGGGAAGCGCCGTGAAGTGGGACAGCTTGACTCTCGCTATCCTTGCCTTCTCCGGCTGTGTCACTCTGACACTCTCGCAGATCAATGAGGTCCTGGCACGAATACCGCCAATCATTCGTGCTTGGCGTCAGGTGCGGAGTGAATTGGGCAGCAGTGGAAAATATGAAGAAGATCCCGACCTGGTAGATGGTGGTCCCCGTTCAACGGGGAACTATGTCGAACGGTAGAGAGACTTCCTGAGCTATTGCTGGTCAATCAGCTCTGCGTTGGATGTTTTGCGTAATAAAAGATCTTTGGGGTGGATACTTTTCCAGGAGGGTATCCACCCCAAAACGATTGTCACGACCTCTGGGCGGGCACCAACACCGCGCGACCCTGGATCTTCCCGGCCTCCATCCGCTTGTACACCTCGGGGCCTTCCTCAAGCTCGTAGCGTTCCACGTGCACGTCGATCGCGCCCTGTTTGGCGAGTTCGACGAGTTCGATCAGCTCGGAGCGGGTGCCCCAGTAGCTGGTGCTCACCCTGGTGCCGTAGGGGAGCGAGTCGAACGACACCGGCAGCGACCCACCGCCGATACCGATGATGTTGATGTGGGAGTCCAAGCCTGCCATCTGCGCGGCAAGGTCGAGGGTGACCTGTGCCCCCACGAAGTCGAACACCACGTCGGCGCCTGCGCCGTCGGTCAGCTCCCGCACCAGGCCCACGGCTTTGGAGTCGGACGGCAGCGCGTGGTGCGCTCCGCTGCGCAACGCCAGTTCCCGGCTCTCCTCGCGGATGTCCAAGGCCACCACGGTGGCTGCGGACATGAGGCGCAGCAGTTGGATGCCGACGTGCCCCAGCCCGCCTGCGCCGATGACCACCGCGACACTGCCCGGTTCCAGCTTGGACATGGAGCGTTTGATCGCGTGGTACGGGGTGAGTCCAGCGTCCGTGAGCGGGACGGTTTTCACCGGGTCGAGGTCCCCGATCGGCACCACGTGCCGCTCCGAGTCGACGAGCAGGTATTCCGCTAGTGCTCCGGGACGGCCCAGTCCCGGGGGCATGATGCCGAGGCGCGCGGCGCGCGGACAGTAGTTCTCCCGGCCTTGCGAGCAGGCGTGGCAGGTGCCGCACCCCCACGGTCCGTAGACGACAACCGAGTCGCCGACGGAGACGGCGTTCACGTTCTCCCCCACGGCTTCGACGACGCCAGCGCCCTCGTGGCCCAGGGTGAGCGGCAACTGGTAGGGGAGGGTTTTGGCGTCCCAGTGCATGACTGTGAGGTCGGAGTGGCAGATTCCCGCGGCGGTGACGCGCAGCAGGATCTGGCCGGGGCCGGGAGTGGGCACGTCAACGTCGACGACGCGGGGCGGCTGGCCGACCTCACGGTATTGGACGGCATGCATGGTGTTCCTCCTCTGCGAGCGGTCCGCCTTGGGATTGCAATCCCATTGGGGCGACTACCCGCAGGTGGGGGGAAGGAACGGGCGGAAAGTCAGCGGGAAGGTGGGAGGAAGGCGGCGGTCTTCGAGACGCTCAGCCTGCCCGGTGCAGGCGTAAGGCCCACCGGAACCGGTGGGCCTTGCATGCCTCTGCTGTGGGGCCGTGTCACGCCTTTGCGGACTGTTCTGCGATCTTGCGCCGCACCTCGTCCATGTCCAGTTTGCGGGCGTCCGCGATCAGGGCTTCCAGGGCCTGCTCGGGAATGGCCCCTGCCTGGGAGAACACGACGACGCCTTCGCGGATCACCATGAGGGTGGGGATGGAGGAGATGCGGAACGCTGCGGCGAGCTCCTGTTCGGTTTCGGTGTTGACCTTGCCGAAGACGATGTCGTCGTGGCGGGCAGCGACCCGTTCGTAGACGGGGGCGAACATGCGGCACGGACCGCACCAGCTCGCCCAGAAGTCGACGAGCACCATGTCCGAGCCGGTCACGGTTTCGTTGAAGTTCTCCTTGGTGAGTTCGATCGTCGCCATGGCTGACACCGTCCTTTCCCTTGAATACCCCTGGGGGTATTAGGGTAACCGGTACGTGTCCTGTTTTGTTCCGACGCCCCGCGACCAATCCCTCACGGTGGGGATGGTGACGTTTAGTGTCGAAGTATGAGCATGCTGCTGATGCTGGTCTCACTGCTCGGAGCTGTCCTGGTGATGGCGGTGGGGATAGCGCTCGTGCGCTGGGGGGCCGAGTACCGGGGAGGCCGGGCATTCGACGCGGACGGCATAGAGCCTCTGCCGGAAGGCAACGGCATCGGGGGGTATTGGCCGCTTGTTGAGGACAGCACCGGTCACGAACCCGTCCTCGCCCCGCACATTCTGTCCCGAGTGCGTGACCTGGTACGGGAAGGTCGGGAAGCGGAAGCGGTGGAGATGGTCCGGGAGGCGACCGGCATGGACGTGTACCGGGCTCGGGAAGCGGTCGCTCTCGTCCGGCGCAACACGGAAGGGTGACCGGGGCTGAAGCGGGGAGGCCAGGGGTTTGCCCGACTGCAACCGAGCAGTGTCACATCCCTGAAGCAGCCGCGGGCTCCAGCCGGTGCTCTGTCATCCCTTGCGCTGTTCCGTGGCCGTCCTCCTGCACGGCTGCGGAACAGTCCTGCCCCGATGGGGACGGCATCGGGGCAGGACTTTCTAGTCTCCGGGCAGGATGCGGGCCAGTTCGGGGAAAGCCTGCAGGTAGCCGTCGAGGAGGCGTTGGGCGACAGCCACCGAGTCCACGAGCGGGTGGGTGGCGAAAGCCCGCAGCGCCGCAGTCCGTGAACCGGTGCGGACCGCGTGCAGGACTTCCCGTTCCACGGCTTTGACCGCGTGCACCAAAGCGAGTTGGTGCGGGGCGAGCGGGTCCACGGCGAGTGGGCGGGCCCCGGAAGCGTCGACCAGGCAGGGCACTTCCACGACTGCGTCAGCGTCCACGCCGGGCAGGGCGCCCCGGTTGCGGACGTTGACGATCAGCCGGGCGGGCTCGTCGCGGAGGATCGCGCGCATGACCGCTAGCGCCACCTGCTCGTAGCCGCCGCCGTCCAAGTCGGCTTCGTCGCGTTCCACTCCTCCGGCGGCGCGCCGGTTGTCGGCCATGTAGGTCTCTTCCCGCTCCCGACGGGTCTGCTCCCACAGGTCGTAGGCGTCGCGAGGGCGGGCCGCAGCCAGCCGGTAGAACTCTTTCTGCTGGACGACGAGCTGCTCCCCGCGGGTGTGGCCGCCGGCCGCAAGAGTGCGGGCGATCTCTTCGCGGGTTTCGCGGGCCAGATAGTAGTAGTGCAGGTACTCGTTGGGGAGGGCGCCCAGGGCGCGCAGCCACGCCGCGCCGAACAGTCGGCCTTCTTCGAACGAGGTCAGCGCGGCCTCGTCGGCGAGCAGGTCGGGGAGCCGGTTGCGGCCGTCGGCGTGCAGGCCGCGCAGCCATCCGAGGTGGTTGAGGCCCGCGTAGTCGAAGTGGACGCGCGCCGGGTCCAAGCCCAGTGCCCGGGCGGCGCGGCGGCCGAGCCCGACCGGGGAGTCGCAGATACCGATGATCCGGTCGCCGAGGATCTGGGTCATCGCCTCGGTGATCAGCCCGGCCGGGTTGGTGAAGTTGATCACCCATGCTTGGGGGGCGAGGCGGGCCACATGCTGGGCGATGGCCACGGCCACCGGCACGGTGCGCAGCCCGTAGCTGATCCCGCCCGCGCCCACGGTTTCTTGGCCGAGTACTCCAGCGGCGAGCGCCACCCGCTCGTCGCGGACCCGGCCTTCGGCGCCGCCGACACGGACCGCGGAGAAGACGATGGCGCTTCCCCGCAACGCCTCGTCCAGGGTGTCTGCGACGCGGACGGTGAGCGGGGGTTCGCCGTAGACGGCCCGGTGGGCTTCACGCTGCTGTTCCAGGATGGTGCGGATCACCGCCACCCGCTCCGGTGCGGTGTCGAACAGCACGAGCTCGGTGATGGGCGGATCCGGGTGCCGTGCGTCGGCGAGCAGGGCGCGGTGGATGAGCGGGACGCGGAAACCACCGCCGCCGAGGATGGTCAGTCGCACGTCTTTTCCCCTCCCTGTCGGGTGCGGCTGCGCTTCACGGTAGTGGGCTTCGGCCGGAGCGGAGCCGTCGTAGCGTCGACACGGGTGGGAAAAGGGTTAACCTACGGTTTGAGCACCAGATACGCAGGGAGCGCCGATGGCCTCGGACGGAGCAGGGGACCCCCAAGGGCTGACATCCCAGTACGGAAAACTCGAGTCCACTCCTCTGGTGGGGGAGCCGAAGGACGTATTGAAGGAGACCCGGGAGAGCGGCGGACCCGCCATCGACTTGGCGTTGAGCGGGACGGTCTTCTTCGACATTGTGCTGACCGGGTTGAGTTCGCCGCCGGCGAGCGGCACCGAGGTCAGCGCCCAGGGGATGGGGTCCTGCCCCGGCGGGGTGGCGAACATGGCGGTGGCCGCATCCCGGCTAGGGCTGCGCACCGCAGTGGCGGCAGCGTTCGGGGAGGACGTGTACGGCGACTTCTGCTGGGAGACGCTGGCGAACCAGGAGATGGTGGATCTGTCTGCGTCTCGGCGGATTCCCAACTGGCATTCCCCGTTCACGGTGTCGCTGGCCTACCGGGGTGACCGCAGCATGGTCACCCACGAGCATCCGTCACCGATCCCGTTGCAGGACATGGCGCGCGATTTGCCGCAGGCGCGGGCTGCGTTCGTCAGTTTGAGCAATGAGGACGGGGTACCGGAGTGGGCGCAGGAGCAGGCGAAGAACGGCACGCTCATCTTCGCCGATGTGGGATGGGACGATAGTCAGCGCTGGTCTCCGTCCGTGTTGGAGCAGCTGCGGCACTGTCACGCGTTCATGCCGAACGCGATCGAGGCGATGGCGTACACGCGGACGGGCAGCCCGGCGCTGGCTGTGGCGGCGCTCGCCGAGCACGTGCCGGTCGCGGTGGTCACGGACGGGCCGCGCGGGGCGATCGCGATTGACCAGACCACGGGTGAGGAAGCCGAGGTGGAAGGCATCGTGATTGATGCCGTGGACACCACCGGTGCGGGCGACGTGTTCGGGGCCGGGTTCATCATGGGCACGCTGGCCGGGTGGCCTTTGGAGCAGCGCCTGCGGTTCGCTAACTTGTGCGCGGCGCTGTCCGTGCAGCACACCGGGGGGTCGCTGTCGGCTCCGGGGTGGGCGGATATTGCCGCGTGGTGGGGGCAGGTGTGCGCGTCCCGCCGTGACGAGAGCTGGGAGCGGCTTGCCCGCGAATATGGTTTTCTCGGGGATCTTGTCCCGTTGCCGTGGCTGCCCACCGCGCAGCGCCGGGCTAGCGCCACGATCGGGCTTCGCCCGTGACCGGTGGGGCAGCCTGGCGGCTGTCGGCTGTCACTGGGGGATAGTGACGCAGGCGAGGGTTTCTCCCGCGGTGCCCGCAAGCACGGGAACGGTCTGGGTGCGTTCCGCGTGGATCACCACCGAGTTGGCTTCGCCGTCGCGGGGCTGCCACGACACTGATGTCTGCGAGTGGCCGCGGCCTTCCTCGTCGGTGTGGAAGTCCAGCCACGCCTCGTTCTCCGGGTTGGCGTAGTCGGGGTCGGGCGTGGAGGGGTCGGGGGCAGGCTCGTTCTGGTAGTGGGGGCCCGCGTCTTCCGGGTTTTCGCCGCACGGGTTGGTGTGCAGGTGGGCGCCGTAGTCGCGGTCGCCGACCAGTCCGGTGACGCTGAGCATGATCTCGGAGCCGGAGTCGATCGGGGTGATGGTGACTTCGACGGTGGCTCCGATAGGAACGTTCTCCTCGTCGTAGGTGATGGCGGTCGCCCCTTCCCGCCAGGGTTCGAAGGTCGCCTGGACTTGGTGGGAGGGTTCTGGTCTGGGTTCTTCGGAGGAGCCGCAGCCCGCCAACAGAAGCAGGGACAGGGCCACACCGATGGCGGTCGACGGGATGCGCATGGCCGTTCCTCTCCGGGAGTGATGTAATTCACGGCTTTCGGGCGCATACATTACTCAATGTGCCTGAGTGAACGCACTATGCCGAGATTTCCGAAAGCGAACAATGTGGTTTCGCCGGTCCCCTTCAGGCAGGGTGGTGGAGGGTTGTCTGCCGTTGTCGGAATGGTGGGCCGTTGGCGGAACAGCGGCAGGTGCCCCACCATGGAGGCGGTTTGCGCTGCCGCGGCCCGCGCGGGCTGCGGGGCGCGCACGGCGGTGCGCAACGGATGACGGAGGATCGGATGGAACCGGACCGGGGGTGCTCCCCCGCTGCTGGAGAACAGACCCTGACCGGGGTCGCGGCCAGCCCGGGCAAAGCCACGGGACCGGTTGCGGTCCTGGCCGCGCCGCCGACGCTTCCCCCACGGCGCCCGGCGGTCACCGATCCTGACGCGGAGATCGCCCGGGCTACGGCCGCGCTCCACCAGGTCGCCGACCAGTTCCGCCGCCAAGCCGCCACGGTGGACGGCGAGGCGCGGGAGATTCTCGAAGCCCAAGCGCTCATGGCCAGCGACCCGCAACTCGCTGCGGGGATCGCTGAGCGGGTGCGCAACGGGCTTGCCGCGGAGTGGGCGCTCGACGAGGCGGTCGCCTCCTATCAGGAGCTGCTCCGCGGTGCAGGGGAGTACGTGGCGGGACGCGCCGCGGACCTCGGTGACATCCGGAATCGGGCGTTAGCGGTGCTGTTGGATGTCCCCATGCCGCGGCCGCCCGTCCCGGGGCACCCGTTCGTCCTGGTCGCTGACGATCTTGCCCCCGCGGATGTGGCCAGGTTGGACGCGGACACGGTGCTGGCGATCGTCACCCGGGTGGGCGGGGCCACGGACCACACCGCGATCCTGGCCCGTTCGCTCGGCATTCCCGCGGTGGTGGGTTGTGCTGAGGCGCACCAGTTGTGCGAGGGGACCCCGGTCACGGTGGACGGAGACCAGGGCACGGTCGTGGTGCATTCCTCCGCGCAGCAGTGCACGACCCAGCGGCATTCCCGCCCCCAGGCTGCCAGAGGGCTCGCTACGGGGCCGGGCCGCACCAAGGACGGACAGCGGGTGGAGCTCCTCCTCAACCTGGGCGGGGAGGATCCGGAACGCGCGGCCCGGCACGACTGCGAGGGCGTGGGGCTGCTGCGCACCGAGTTCCTGTTCATGGACCGGGTGGCCGAGCCGACGGGTGCGGAGCAGAGCGCCGCCTATGCGCGGGTGTTCCGCGCGTTCGGCGGCCGTGTGGTGACGGTCCGCACGCTGGATGTGGGGGCGGACAAGCCGCTGGCGTTCTTGGCGCAGGAGAACGAGCCCAATCCGGCGTTGGGGGTGCGCGGGTTCCGCATGGTGCGCACCTCCCCTGAGGTGCTGCGCCGGCAGCTTGCCGCGGTGGCCCGGGCCGCGCAGGAGACGCGGACGCGCGTCAGGGTGATGGCGCCGCTGGTCGCCACCCCGCAGGAGGCCGCGGATTTCGTGGCTTTGGCTCGGGAAGCAGGGATCGCCGAGGTCGGGGTGATGGTTGAGGTGCCGTCGGCCGCGCTGCTGGCCGACCGGGTTGTGCGCGAGGTGGATTTCGTGTCGATCGGCACGAACGACCTCGCCCAGTACACGCTGGCGGCAGACCGCACCCGCCCCGCGCTGTCCGACTTGCTGGACCCGTGGCAGCCCGCGGTACTGCACCTGGTGGGCCGGGTCGGGGCGGCAGGCCGGGAGGCGGGACGGCCGGTGGGAGTGTGCGGGGAGGCTGCGGCTGATCCACTGCTCGCTTTGGTTTTCGTGGGGCTCGGGGTGACGAGTCTGTCGATGGCTGCCGCGGCTTTGCCAGTGGTGCGCGGGGCGCTGGCCCGGCACACGGTGGCGGACTGTCGGAAGCTGGCTGCGCTGGCAATGGACGCTGCCGGGCCCTGCGAGGCGCGGGAGACGGTCCGCGCCGCGGTTGATCCCGCGGTGCTGGACGCCTAGCGGTGCGGCGGGAAAAACGTTACCAACAGCAGTTGCTTAAAGTAATGAATCTGTAGCTAATAGTCACGATATTAGGGCGGGGAAAACACCGGCGGGACGCGGAACAAAACCCTTCCGCTGCTTCACGAAACATCCGCGAACCGCACACCAGAAGTGGGTCCGGTCGGAATACGGCCGGACCCACAGAAGCACGGCGCCGTACCGGAACCGTGCGCAGACTCAGCCGGCCTGCTTGACCACGAGAGCCCGCATGGCGGCCACAGCCTCCGCCACCGTCCGGTGCACGGGAAGCTGGCGGTGCAGTCCCACCAGGCGGATGACCTTCGTCACCCGCTCGTTGGGAGCGGCGAGAGCGAGGCTGCCGCCGCGCTCCCGCACCAGGTGGTAGGCGTGGATGATGGCGTTGAGACCGCTGGAGTCCATGAAGTCCAGCGCGGAGAAGTCAAGGATCAGCCACGGCCCGTGTGCGTCGACCGCGGATTGGACCGCGGAACGCAGGTCGCCCGCGGTAGCAATGTCGAGATCGCCCTCCACTGACACGATCACGCTGCGGTTCTCGACCCGGGTGCTCACCCCAAGCCTGTACACGTTGTCACTCCTCCCAGCCTCACGAAGTCATGAGGGGTCCCCCATAGCGACCTCAGGCCATGTCATAGACCGGTTGCCCTCAGCGCGGTCCCTACTCGCGCCGATACTCCCGCCCCACGGTGTCCACCCGCACCGAGTAGCGGGGGCGCCTCTCCCCGATCCCCTGGTCGCTCGTAAGGCTTTGGACACACACGGTATTAGCCAAAACGCCAATCGGGAATGGCTGAGAGCAAGAAATTTTCACGTTACTGAGAGCAACCGGCCCGAGAATGCCAGACCCCTGGGAAAAGTGGGGGTGGTGGTGATTCACTCGTCCCGGGATACTCCGGTGAATGCGGCGAAGATTCGGTCCGCGGCAAGCGTCGCGGTGATCGTGCCCTCCCGCACTTCGTTCTCCAGCTGCGGGGCCAGCTCCCGCACCCGAGGATTGGTGTGCAGCTCCTGCAGCAGCCGGTCCCGGACCTGCGCCCACATCCAGTCCACCTGCTGCCGGCTGCGCAGCTCAGCCAGCTCCCCGGTCTCTTCTAGCGCTGCCCGGTGGGCCAGCACCTGCTCCCACACCTCGTCCAGGCCGCTCCCTTCCAGCCCGCTGCAAGTGAGCACGGGGGGAGTCCACGACGGGGAGGGCGGCTGCAGCAGCCGCAGTGCCCGCGACAGTTCCCGCGCAGCCCGGCGGGCCTCCTGCACGTGCGGACCGTCGGCCTTGTTGACCGCGACCACGTCCACCAGCTCCAGAACACCCTTCTTGATGCCTTGGAGCTGGTCGCCGGTGCGCGCCAAGGTGAGGAACAGGAAGCAGTCCACCATCTCGGCCACGGTGACCTCGGACTGGCCGACACCCACCGTCTCCACCAGCACCACGTCGAATCCGGCGGCTTCCATGAGGATCATCGTCTCCCGGGTCGCACGGGCCACTCCGCCCAACGTCCCCGCCGAGGGGGAGGGACGCACGAACGCGTTCGGGTCCGTGGCCAGGCGCGTCATCCGCGTCTTGTCGCCCAGGATGCTGCCGCCGGTGCGGACCGAGGAGGGGTCCACGGCGAGCACGGCCACCTTGTGCCCCCGCCCGGTCAGCATGCTGCCCAGCGCGTCGATGAACGTGGACTTGCCCACCCCGGGCACCCCGGTGATGCCCACCCGGTGCGCGTTCCCGCTGTGCGGCAGCAGCCGGACCAGCAACTGCTGGGCCAGTTTCGCGTGGTCGGTGCGGCGCGACTCCACCAGGGTGATCGCCCGCGCCAAGGTGGGCCGGTGGCCGGCGAGCACACCCTCGGCGTAGGCGTCGATGTCAATCGTTCTGCTCATAGCTCCTCGATCGTCTGCAGGTCAGCGAGTGCGGCCGGGACAGATGGAACACGCGGGGACCCCGGCAGTCCGGGATCCCCGCGCCTGGGTGGGACCACTCAGTGTCCCAGCCGCTCCCGAAGCTGGTCGAGGAGCCCTAGCGCAGCCTCGGCGATCACCGTGCCCGGCGGGAAGATCGCCGCGGCACCCGCCTCGTACAGGGCGTCGAAGTCGGACGGCGGAATCACCCCGCCGACCACGATCATGATGTCGGAGCGCCCCAGGGCGGCGAGTTCGTCGCGGAGCGCAGGCACCAGCGTGAGGTGCCCCGCGGCCAGCGACGACACACCGACGATGTGCACGTCGGCTTCGACCGCCTGCGCGGCGACCTCAGCGGGCGTCTGGAACAGCGGGCCCACGTCCACGTCGAAACCGAGGTCTGCGAAAGCGGTGGCGATCACCTTCTGCCCGCGGTCGTGGCCGTCCTGGCCCATCTTGGCGACGAGGATCCGCGGCCGGCGTCCCTCTGCTTCTTCGAACTCCGCGACCTTCGCGGCAACCTCGTCCATGGCTTGTCGTGCCGCCTCCGCGTTGTGCGCCTCTTCCCGGTACACGCCCTGGATGGTGCGGATCTGCCCGGAGTGCCGTCCGTACACTTTCTCGATCGCTTCGGAGATCTCCCCGACCGTGGCCATAGCCCGGGCCGCATCCACCGCGTGGGCGAGCAGATTGTTCTCCAGTGTCGCACCGTTCGACTCGGCGGCCGCCGCTGCGGTGAGCCGCCGCAGCGCCTCCTGCACCGCGTCCTCGTCGCGCTCCTCGCGGAGCCGCCGCAGCTTCTCGATCTGCTCGGCGCGCACCCGGCTGTTGTCGACCTTGAGGACCTCGATTTCGTCCATGGTCTCCGGCCGGTACTTGTTGACCCCGATGACCGGCTGCAGTCCGGAGTCGATCCGCGCTTGGGTGCGGGCCGCGGCTTCTTCAATCCGCATCTTGGGGATGCCCGCGTCGATGGCTTTCGCCATGCCCCCGGCTTCTTCGATCTCTTGGATGTGTCCCCAGGCGCGGGCCGCGAGCTCGAAGGTGAGCCGCTCCACGAACGCGCTGCCGCCCCACGGGTCGATCACCCGGGTGGTGCCGGACTCCTGCTGCAGCACCAGTTGGGTGTTGCGGGCGATCCGCGCGGAGAAGTCGGTGGGCAGTGCCAGGGCTTCGTCCAGCGCATTGGTGTGCAGGGACTGGGTGTGGCCCTGGGTGGCGGCCATCGCCTCCACGCAGGTGCGCACCACGTTGTTGAACACGTCCTGGGCGGTCAGCGACCAGCCGGAGGTCTGCGAGTGGGTGCGCAGGCTCAGCGACTTGGGGTTCTTCGGCGAGAACTGTTTGACCAGCTTCGCCCAGAGCAGCCGCGCGGCACGCAGTTTGGCGACCTCCATGAAGAAGTTCATGCCGATCGCCCAGAAGAACGACAGGCGGGGCGCGAAAGCGTCCACCTCCAGCCCGGCGTTGAGCCCGGCGCGGATGTATTCGATCCCGTCCGCCAGCGTGTACGCCAGCTCGAGGTCCGCGGTAGCCCCGGCCTCCTGCATGTGGTAGCCAGAGATCGAAATGGAGTTGAACCGCGGCATCCGCTTGGAGGTGTAGGCGAAGATGTCGGAGATGATCCGCATCGACGGCTGCGGCGGGTAGATGTAGGTGTTGCGGACCATGAACTCTTTGAGGATGTCGTTCTGGATGGTCCCCGCCAACTGTTCGGGCGCCACCCCCTGCTCCTCCGCGGCCACGATGTAGAGGGCCATCACGGGGAGCACTGCGCCGTTCATGGTCATGGACACGCTCATGCGGTCCAGCGGGATGCCGTCGAAGAGCTGCCGCATGTCGTAGATGGAGTCGATCGCCACCCCGGCCATGCCCACGTCGCCCGCCACCCGCGGGTGGTCGGAGTCGTAGCCGCGGTGGGTGGCCAGGTCGAACGCGACCGACAGCCCTTTCTGGCCGGCCGCCAGGTTGCGGCGGTAGAACGCGTTGGACTCCTCCGCCGTGGAGAAGCCCGCGTACTGCCGGATCGTCCACGGCTGCGTGGTGTACATGGTCGGGTAGGGGCCGCGCAGGAACGGCGCCAACCCTGGATAGGTGCGGAGGAAGTCCAAGCCTTCCCGGTCAGCCTGGGTGTACAGCGGTTTGACGCTGATCCCTTCAGGGGTCTCCCACACCAGTGCGTCCGGGTTCTTCCCGGTGGCTTCCACGAGCGCCTGACGCCACCGCTCGGCCTGTTCCGGACTGGAGGCCGCCGCGGGGGTGCCCGCAGCGATCTCCGCAAAGTTCGGGATGTTCGCGCTCATCGGGCTGCTCCAAGGAAGTCGGTGAGGTCGGTGAGCAGGGTCAGTGCGTCGCAGCCGGTGAACACGAAGTCGTCGACCCCGGCAGCGGAGAAGTCCTCAGAGGGACGCCCGGCCAGCAGTACCCGTTCCGCGCCTGCTTCACGCAGCGCGGCAACCGTGGCCGCGGCCTGTTCGGCATAGACCCGGTCACTGGAACACACGCAGGCGACACGCGCCCCGCTTTCCCGGAACGCGGCCGCGGCCTCCTCGGGCCCGGCGCCGCCGCCGCTGACCGGTTCGATCCCGCCCGCCTGGAACAGGTTGGCGGCGAAAGTAGCCCGGGCCGTGTGCACGGCGACCGGGCCCAGCGTGGCCAGGAAGATCCGGGGCCGTTGACCGGTGGCGGCCAGTGTCGCATCCGACCGGTCGCGCAGCTCCTCGAAACCGGCGGCGTAGCGTCGCGGGCGCAGCACGTTGGGTGCGTCCGCCACGGGCACCACAGGCGCGGGAGCCCGCTCCAGCACTGGTTCGTCAAGGTTGGGGAACTCGCTCACCCCGGTCAGCGGGTCGCGGCGGTGGGCCAGGTTGACGCGGCGCTCCTCCCACACCGCGTTCACCCGGTCAGCCACGAGCCCGGACGCGAGCGCGTCCACGATGCCGCCGGCGGCTTCCAGCTCTTGGAAGAACGACCAGCCGCGCTGGTACAGGTCGGCGGTGAGGCGTTCCACGTAGTAGGAGCCGCCCGCCGGGTCGATGACCCGGGCGATGTGGGACTCTTCCAGCAGCAGCGAGTGGGTGTTGCGAGCGATCCGCCGGGCGAGTGCATCAGGCAGCCCCAGGGCGTGGTCGAACGGGCGGACCGTGACCGCGTCCGCGCCGCCGACTCCCGCCGCGAAGCACGCCAGCGTGGTGCGCAGCATGTTCACGTACGGGTCGCGGCGGGTCATCATTGCCGCGGAGGTGACGACGTGCTGGCGCATGCCGCGGTGCGGTTCAGTGAGCCCGCACACTTCGGTGACCCGGTGCCACATGGCGCGCGCAGCACGCAGCTTGGCGATGGTGAGGAACTGGTCGGCGCTGGCCGCAAACCGGAATTCGATCCGGGAAGCCGCGTCCGCCAGGTCCAGCCCGGCGTCGGTGAGCGCACGCAGGTAGGCCACGCCAGCGGCGATCGCCGCACCCAGTTCCTGCGCTTCGGAGCCGCCGGCCTCGTGCACGGGGGTGCCGTCGGCGACAACGAGACGCAACTGGGGCCGGGTGGCGGCGAGCGGGGCAGCGAAACGCGCGGCCGCGGCCAGGTCGGCCCGCTCCCCAGTGCGGGCAGCGACTCCCAGCGGGTCGATGCCCAGGTTGCCGGAGACCACGCTGTCCGGCAGGTTCCGGTCGGCGTAGGCGGCGAGCAGGGCGGCCGCGGCAGCCTCGTAGTCGGCTCCGGCGTCCAAGACGACCGGGGCCAGGTCCAAGTGGACGTCGGCGAGCGCCTCGTCGATCCGGTCGACGGGCACTCCGGCGGCGCCCACGCCCAGCCAGATCGAGGTGACGCCGTTGTGCAGGTCTTCGAGGATTTCGTTGCGTGCGGTCGCGGCGTCGGGGTGAGCGTGGCGCTGGCGCACATCCCAGCCCTCGACAACCGCGCCCTGTGGCTGTGCTCCCCGGATGAACGGCGCAAGGCCGGGGAAACCGGATTCGATGTCGTCGCCGCTGTCGTACAGCGGCTGAATGGCGATCCCGTCGTAAGTGGTGGTGGTCAGGAGGCTTTCGGGCGTCTCGGGCGCCGACTCGACGTCGACCCCGCTCTTCCGCAGCACTCCCGCGACCAGTTCGCGCCACTGCTCCTTCGTCACCGAGGGGAACTCAGCTGCCAAGGGCAGAGCACCGGTCGCCGTGGCTGTGTTCTCCGGCACGCTCATACCCCGGATAGTAGAGAATGGCGTTCGGTTCGCCGGGCACCAGGGTTCAGGGAAAGCGCATCTCAGCCACGCTCTGTGGGGGACAGTGACGGAGTGGCGGTGCCGCCGGGCGGGGTTTCGGGGGCGAAGACGAACCGCTGGCGGTTCTGGACGACGAGGGCGTACCCGTCGTCGGTCACCGCTTCCACATAGCCGGAAAGGTCGTCGGCGACGACGTCTTTGGTCCTGCTGTCGAACACGACCTGCGTACCCCCGTCTTCGGCGCGTGTGTCCCCGTAGACGTATCCGGCCAGGGCGAAGCGCGGGGCGATCGACCGTTCCACAGCGTCCTCGAACACCCAGAGGGTTTCCCCGGACACCAGGTCCACGGCGATGAGCGACGTGGTGGCGTCGGCCTGCGGCACGAGCAGGACCCCGGTGGTGCCGTTCCACACGGTTCCGGTGACCGGGGTGGTAGCGAAAGCCCGGCCGACCGTGTTGCTGCCGGGTTCGGTGAGCGTCCACAGGGTCTCCCCGTCGCGCAGGTCGTGCAGGGAGAGCAGCGAGGATTCTTCCGGGCTGCTCCAGCGGACGAGGACGGTGCGGCGCGGCTGCGCCTCGGCGTCGGTGTCTTCGTCGTCTGCCTCGTCGCTGGGCGACGTGTCGTCGGCCGGCAGCGAGTAGAAGCCGACCAGGCGCGGCCGGGGAGCGGACAGGGTGCGGCCGTCGTCGGCAGCGACCGTGTCACCGGAGACGCTCCACAGCAGCGCCCCTTTGTCAGTCAGGTCGCGGGCTTGGAGCAGGCCCGCGCCGTCGTCGAGCAGCACGACTTCGTCGCGCGCCCCGACCGGGACTCCCAGGTGGGCGGCCTGCTCTGCTGCGTCGTCTTCGTCGTCTGCCGTGTCGCGGTCCTCGGCGCTGCTGGCTTCCGCCTCGTCGGGGGCGGTGAACTCGTAGGACCATTCCACGCCGTCCGCGGCGGGGTCGCGGAGGGTGAACGTGCCGTACGGGTCGCTGGCGCTCCACTCGGCGGGGGCACGCACCACGAGCCCGTTGAGGTAGCTCTCCCGGGGGTCGGAGCCGGTCCACACGGTTTCCCCGGCCTCGTTCACCACGGTGCGGGTCACCCGGTCGCCGGTGCGGGTGCTCACTTCGAAGACGTCTGCGCCGTCCCGGTCCTGGGTGAACCGTTCGATGTGGGATTCCCCCTGCCACAGGACTGTGCCGTCGGCCGCGTGCTGCAGCAGGTGCCGTTCTTCGCTGTTGGAGCTGATGAGGAAGGCGTCGCCAACCGAGTGGATGCGCACCCCCAGGGGGTCGCTGAGGATGTCCTGGCCGGGCTGCGCAGGGTCGTGCAGGTAGCGCAGCGGCTGGGCGGCGAGCCCGGGCGGGGCTTCCCCCGCGTAGACGGTGGGGGTCGGCTGCGGGGTGGGCGACGGTTCCGGCTCGGGGCTGTCCTCACCGGTGCAGGACACTGCGGCAGACAGGAGGACCACGCTGGTGACCAGCCGCAAAAGGCCGTGCTGTCTGCTGCGCATGACGCTCCCTAACTCTCTGTGCCGGATTGCCTGCGCCACGATCCTAGGCCCGCGGGGGAGTGAGCACGGGACGGTTCGGCATGCGGCGCGGCAGGATTCGCCTGTGGGGTCTTCGGACGGGCAGGGGGCTGAGGCTAGGCTCCGGGACATGAAGATCTACCAGAGCGAGTTGCGGACGTTGGAGGGCGAGCCGTTCCGGCTGCCGCAGACGCAACTGCTGCTGATCGTCAACGTCGCTTCCAAGTGTGGCCTGACCCCCCAGTACAGCGGCCTGGAGAGGCTCCAGGAAGCGTACGCCTACCGGGGGTTCTCGGTGATCGGGGTGCCGTGCAACCAGTTCGGCGGCCAGGAGCCGGGGGATGCCCAGGAGATCCGGTTGTTCTGCGCCACCACGTACGGCATCAGTTTCCCCATCTTGGAGAAGATGGAGGTCAACGGCCCCAACCGGCATCCGTTGTACGTCGAGTTGACCAAGGCTCGGGACTCCCAGGGGTTGGCGGGGGATGTCCAGTGGAACTTCGAAAAGTTCCTGGTCGCCCCCGGCGGCAGGGTGCTGTACCGCTTCCGGCCCCAGGTGGAGCCTGAAGACCCCGAGATCATCAGGGCGATCGAAGAGAACCTGCCGAACTGACCGGATCCGGCGCGGCCCAGCAGCGTGTGGGGCGCGCCGGCGACGCCTGCCCGGCACGGTCAGGTCTCGCTCCACGGGCCGTTGCGGCGGTCGAACCAGCCGACTCGTCCTTCGAGTGCGTGGTTGATGCGGCGCATGATGCGGCCGGGCATGGGCGGGAGTGCGGCGTAGTCGAACCAGCGCACGTCGAGCGACTCGTCGTCGTTGACGCGGGCTTCCCCGGAGAGGGGACGGCACCGGAAGGTGAGGTCGAGGATCTGCACCTGGTCCCCGTTGGGGTAGGTGTAGGGCGCTTCCATGACGGCGCTGACCAGGGTTTCCGGGTGGACGCGGAGCCCGGTTTCCTCCTCCAGTTCCCGCACCAGGGTGGCGGCTGGCTGCTCGCCTGGTTCCACGAGGCCGCCAGGGGTGCACCAGCGTCCGTCGTCGGCGCGGCGGTGCAGGAGGATGCGCCCGGCAGGGTCGATGACCACGGCCGTCACTCCGACGAGGGGCAGCAGGGCGTGGCCCACCTGCTCGCGCAAGCGGAGGACGAAGGGAGGTGTCGGCATGGCACCGACCATACAGAGCATGCTGGGGCCGGGACGCGGCGCATACGATCGAAGGCGGCATGAGAACGATCAGACGCGGCGGCGAACACCAGATCGAGATCAAAAAGTCCCGGTTCATTTGCGCGCTTGCCCGGGTGAGCAGCGAGGACGAGGCACGGGAGTTTATTGCGGAGCGGCGCAAACTGCATTGGAACGCCACCCACAATTGCACGGCCTACATTGTGGGGGAGGACGGCAGGATCCAGCGGTCTAGCGACGACGGGGAGCCCGCCGGGACCGCGGGGGTGCCCATGCTGGAAGTGCTGCGGCACCGCGGGCTGACGGACACGGCTGCGGTGGTGACCCGCTATTTCGGGGGGATCAAACTGGGCGCGGGCGGGCTGATCCGGGCGTATGGGAGCGCGGTGGCCGCGGCGATCGACGAGGTCGGGATCTTGGAGCGCCGCTCTCTTCCGGTGGTGACAGTGCTCGCCGACTACCAGCAGGCCGGGCGGTTGGAGAGCGATCTGCGGGAGTCGCCGCACCGGGTCGTGGACGTGCGGTACGGGGCCGACGTGGAGATCGATGTCGCGCTGTACGGGACCGACCCGGCGGATTTCACGGCGTGGGTGGCCGAGATCACCGCCGGGCAGGCCCTCTGCGAGCTGCAAGGAAAGACGACCGTGGAGGTGGAAGTCGGCGCGGATGGGACCGCGCCGTAGCCGGTCAGTACCACAGACGACGCATCGTCCAATGGTTGGTCGCGGTGTCGAGCACGATGTCGGCGATGCCGCGGTGGCCGTGGTCGGATTCGGCGGCGACTCGGACGAGCCGCACTTCGCTGGCGGCCTCAGAACTGGTGCCGTGCCAGGTGCCGATGACGCGGCGCACCCGGTAGAGGGTGCCGCGCCAGGAGAAGAGGACAGGAGCGTCGTTAGTGGTGGAACGGACGTCGATCTGCTCGTTGTAAAGACTCACCCGCGCACTTTATCGAACATAGGTTCGGTTGTGGGACAGTCTGTGGCAGCGGGTCGAAGCTAGACCTTAATACGAAAACCCTTACCGTTCATTCTTGCTGGATTGAGCGGTGGGTGAGCTCCGGAACACAATGGTGTCAGGGTTTCCCCGCCATGGTTACCCGAACCGACAGACTGGTCGGTATGTCGCGTGTTCTATGCTGAGGGGACGTGCCCATCCGGGGAGTGACGGCGCCGCAGATCCGCGGCGGACGCGAGAGGTGTAGGGGAACATGACGCAGTCAGCGGAGTCCACCACGGTCTCCCCTTCCGTGCCGGACCGCCTCCTGGCCGAGGCCACCCGGCTGTTTGCCCAGCGTGGTTTCGACCGCGTCTCAGTCCAAGAATTGGTTGAGGCAGCCGGGGTCACCAAGGGGGCGATGTACCACTACTTCACCTCCAAGGACGACCTGCTCTTCGCGATCTACCAGCGCGTGCTGCAGTTGCAGATGAGCCGGCTCGCCCAGATCGTCGAGAGAGGTGGAGACGTCACCGAACGCCTGCACGCAGCGGCCGCCGATGTCGTCAAGACCACCGTGGACAACCTTGACGACATGGTCATCTTCTTCCGCTCACTGCACATGCTCTCGCCGGACCGCCAGCGCGAGGTGCGCAAGGAGCGCCGCGCCTACCACGAGCTGTTCCGCTCCCTGGTCGAGGAGGGGATGCGTGAAGGGGTATTCCAAGACAAGATCCCGGCGGACATCGTGGTCAACTACTTCTTCGGCTCCATCCACCACTTGAGCATGTGGTACCGGGCCGACGGCGAGCTGGACGGCGCCCAGCTGGGCGAGTACTACGCCGACCTGCTGCTCGCGAGCCTGCGCGCCGACTGATCCGCCGAGGTCAGTGCAGGCCGTAGCGTTCCAGCTCGTCGGCGATCTCGTCGAGGAACGCGTCCACCTCTTCTTCTACGTAGCCGGGACGGAACCGCGTGCTGGAGAAGCGGACGCCGCGCACTTGTGATGCGGTCAACCGGGCCTCCTGGGGCCTGCCCTCCACCAGAGCGGCAACCGTGGCCTCGGCCAGGTCGAGGAAGGCGTCGACTTCCTCCTCTGAGTAGCCGATCCGCAGCCGGGTGGTGTGGAAGCCCTTGTTCCGGATGTCTTCTGGGCGCATGCGCGGGGAGACCGGTTCCCGGGGCTTGGGGGCGGCCTCGCGGCGGAAGTATTCGGCGCTGTGCTTCCCGGTGCGCAACTGCTGCGAGTACAGCCCGAGTTCCCGCAGGGTTTCCGCGATTTCGTCGAGGAAGGCGTCCACCTCCTCTTCGTCGTAGCCCGGCCGCATGACCGTGGTGCGGAACTGCGCGCGCATTACGTCGGAGGCGGTGATGAGCTTTGTGGGGCGGGTTCCTTGCTCAAGCGCGCGCAGCGTCTCCTCCACCCGGCGCAGCAGGGCGTCGACGTCCTCCTGGACGTACCCTAGGCGCAGGCGCGAGGTGCTGAACCGCTTGTCGCGCACGTCACTGGATGTCAGTGGCATAGCACCCATTGTGCAGTCAGGAAGTGATCAGCACCATACAAAGCGAACCCGGAGTGTCCGGGGCACCCTGTGGGGAAGCGGGTCCGAGCGGGGAACCGTGCCGCCGTGCCAGGCGGCTGCGGGTCACCGCGCTGGCGCCTCCTCGAGGTACCGGCTGATCCCGGCGACGATGCCGTCCGCGGCGAGGGCACGCCACTCGGGGTCGGTGAGCTTGGCCGCGTCTTCAGGGTTGCGCATGTTGCCGACTTCGAGGAACACCTTGGGCACGGTGGACAGGTTGAGCCCGCCCAGGTCGGTGCGGACGTCGATGCCTTCCTCACCGAGGTAGTCGGAGTAGGGGTGTCCGGTCACCGCGTGGAATTCGTCGCGGAGCGCTACGCCGAGGGCGTAGGAGGACTCCAGGATCGGTTCGGTGAACCCAGGGACTTCACCGGGGACGATGACGTGGAAGCCCCGTGAGCCGGGGGCGGCGCCGTCGGCGTGGATGGAGATCGCCGCGTCCGCCTCAGCCTCATTGCCGATCTTGGCGCGTTCGTTGATGCAGGGACCGACCCCGTCGTCGCTGTCGCGGGTGAGGATGACGGTTGCGCCCTGCTCCTCCAAGCGGTCGCGGACGAGGAGGGACAGCTCCCACGTGAACTCGTGCTCGTAGTAGCCGTCCTCGGTCCGGGAGCCCACCGTGTCGCACTCCTTGGTGCTGGGGCCTGCGGGAACGGCGCGGCTGATCTCGCGGGCCGCGTCAGCGTTGCCGCCGTTGTGGCCCGGGTCGACGACGACTACGGCGCCGTCGAGGGGCAGCGGCGCAGCCGGAGGCGACGGTGCGGGCGTGTCGCGCGGTCCGGGCATGTCGTCCGGCCTGGGCAGAGGAAGCGAGGCGGTCTCTGCCATGGGCGGGCGGGCGTCCGGGGGAGGCGTCCAGCACGCGGTGGTCAGCAGTATTCCGGTAACGGCTGCGAGGAGGCGCAGCAGGCGCGGGGGAGCGGGCACTCGGGCGGTAATGCTTCCTCCGGAACAGACAGTCGTAACGGTGGAATGGGTGTGGCCGCAATGACCATAACCAACCTATGCCACATCGGTTACCGAACGCACGCGGGGAACAGGCGGACAAAGCGGGATGTGTCGGGCGTGGGATTGGGCGGGGCAGGGAACAGAACCGAACGGAGACACGTCATATCGCAAGAGACGTCCGGAACTTCTCCGGGCGCACGGACCCGACGAGGTGGAGGAATGCGCAAGTCCAATCGTGCTGCGGCCGGCGCTGCCGCCATGAAGCTGGTCTATGAGAGCACCCAGCCCGGGAAGCCGTCCCTCGCGGCCCGGGTCAAAGCCCTTCCCCGCATGCTGAAAGCCCGGATGCGCGGGCAGTACCGCGAGCTGTCTACCTCGAAGATCGTGCTGCTGCTCGCCGCTCTCGCCTACATCATCTCCCCCATCGACCTCGTTCCTGAGCTGTTCATCCCCCTTTTCGGAGCCGCGGACGACGTGGGCGTGGCCGTGTGGCTGACCGCCATGCTGCTGGGGGAGACGGAACGTTTCCTCCACTGGGAGCAGATCGGGACCGACTACATCGAGGGGGAAGTGCTGTCCTGAAGTGGGTCTGTGCAAGAGACGCCGCGCCATGCTGAGGGGCGGACCGCCATAGCGGCCCGCCCCTCGAGATTCTCTACTCTTTCGGGTATCGCGGGCGTCCCCCCGCCATCCCGCCGAATTGGTCGAGGCGAGGAGGGCTACTCGCTACGCTGGCTGGGAATCCCGGCCAGCAGGGCGCGAACCTCGGTCTCCCGGTAGCGGCGGTGACCGCCGAGGGTGCGGATCGACGTCAGCTTTCCAGCCTTCGCCCACCGGGTGACGGTCTTCGGGTCCACGCGGAACATCGTGGCGACCTCGGCAGGGGTCAACAGGGGTTCCGCCTCGGGCGTGCGAGTTGACATATGTACGGCCTCTCCTCCCGGATCGGTGTGTTGATCCTTGAGACTTTTCAATCCTGGCGCTTGGTCCGGATGTCCAATATTTCCCTGAGGTCTATATTGGCATCACCCGAGGTGATTGTGCGACCACTTAACGCGACTTTGTCAAATGGGATTGCAAAGTCGCACATGTAGCGCGTCACGCTGAGTGATTCTAGCGATACGTTTAGTGGCATGTGGCGTATTCGGTCAAAACTTCATTCTCGGACGGGGGTTTCGGTAATCCGGCTGACCGAAAACGCAAAGACAGCGCATCCTTAACTGGGGATGCTCCCCCTCCTCGGGTGCGGTCGTGGATGGTTGGTCTGGCCTTTTTCCTCCTGTGCGGGTCAGGGCGCCGGTGGCAGGCCTGGGACGGCCGCCAACGCAGACGCGCGGCGTGGAAACCCCTATGCGGTAGGGGTTCTCGAATGTTCTCGTTGCTCTCTGTAACGGTCCCAGTGCAGTCTATATCGCCGTCTATCGAAGGGTATGTCCCCCTTTGGTAATTTTGTTGTCAACTAAGAGGCTTATGGAGCCATCCCCCGCGTCCACCCTGCGACAACCGGAAACACCTCCCGAGAAACCTGGCGAACCAGGTTTGCCACCGGGGGAAACGGGGATTGTGAGCCTGCACACTGGGCGCGGTGAGCGCGAAGGCGGGCAAACCCGCAGGGCCCTCAATTGGCGTGGCGGAGCGCGCGGATCGCGTTCCACCGCGTCCGCAGCCGCAAGCGCATTGCGGCCACCAGCTCCGGCCGGTCCTGTTCGATCGCGGTCAGTGCCGTATGCACCTCCGCGACCGACTGGTCCGACCGCAGCGTGGCGTCGTCCATGAGGAGGACAAGGCCGCCGTAGTCAAGCTCCAGGAGTGCGCGGGGGTGCGCCACCGCGCTCACCCACTCCTCCAGTCGTTCCAAGGCGTACAGGAAGGAGGAACTCGCAGGGGAGTATCCGCTCACGAGGCGAACCGCTCTCACCAGGCGAGGAAGCGCGTCGGCGGCCCGGGTGAGGTAGAGCAGCGCGCGCACCGGCGTCTGCTGGAAAGCGGGAAGAGAGGTCGCACACTGGGGGCACGCCCCGCCATGAGGCGCAGGAGGACGGTACTCCTCCCCGGCCTGGTCCAGGACGAGATGGCGCTCTGCGGCATCGAAAAGCACGAACCAGGGGAGCGGCACCTCCCACGTGCTGGTCAGGATCTGAGGCCGCGTGCGACCGGTGCGGGACTGCCATCGCTCGAAATCGCGCTGGGTCTCCTGGGCGACCAAGTCCGGCAGGAAACTCTGGAATAGCCGCCGCGACGTCGTAGCCTGTAACGTGGAGAAAGCGAGCCAGGAACGCAGCCGTGTCTGCCAAGGACAGACCAGCAGCTCGTCGCCGACCCGGTGGATGTAGGCGTCGCTGCTCTCTGCCAGGGGCGCAGCCAGCGGCGGTTTGGAGAGCAGCCGGTGCAGGCTCTCCGCGTGCTCAGCAGCCATCGCCTCGTGCCGCCCCCGATACCGCGGCGACTCCGCATACGCCTTCCAGTACTCCCGTTCGCGACGGGGAAAAACGGAGAGTGGTTGGTAGAGGCGAAGGTAGGCGGGATAGGGGAGCACGTTCGCATAGTGGCACAGAACGGCGCCGACGTGCGGGGATTTCGCCTGGAATGGCGGCAGTTTTCGGACAGCGGTCCCGCTGAAGGGCACCGTGGCAAGGAGAGTAACCTCACACGTGACCCGCACCGGGATCCGGTCCCGTCCCGCGGGGCATGCTCTGGTGCGGGGAAGGAAGCGGGACGAGACGGCGTTCCTAGTCTGTAGGAGGTGAAACCTCAGGGTTGTGCGTCGCGCAATCCCGTCCTCCACGGGCGTGACACAAGCGGCACGCTCGGTAGGACACGGGCGGCGTAGGCACGTCGCCTCTGAACCGGGTACGGTTGTATTCGTACGTAAAGCTGGGGCCTGTCGTCAGTTCGGTGATGGCCGCCAGCCCGGCAATGCGGTTTTGCTAGTGAACGGGTTTGGAAGAACCCAATCGTTGAGGGGGTCGAGCCAATGGGGCGCGGCCGTGCCAGGGCCAAGCAGCAGAAGGTCGCCCGGCGGTTGAAGTACAGCACCGTCAACACGGACCTTGATCGGCTTCGGGCAGAGCTGGGTGTCGGTGGGGGTGCGTCGAAGTCTTCGGATTCACCGGACGACACGTACCGGGACCCCTACGACGAGCTGATCGAGCGCTACGCGGACTTCGCGGAGAACTACCCGCCCAGCGATGGCTCCGACTCAGAACGTCGCTGATCTGCTGATCTCCACGTCGACCAGAGACAGATCGCACGGGACCGGATTCCGGATCGCGTGACTCTCGAGTAAATCGAGCGACTCTGGGCGACGGAACCGCCGAGCCAGACATCTAGACAGCGGCGAAACCCGGGGCTCTCACCGTTGAGAAGCCCCGGTTTCGCATGTCTACGAACGGTATTCCCCGGTCATCACCACCTTCCCGGAACCGGGGATCACAGAGCCCAGCACCCAGGCGGGCACTCCGCGTTCCGCGAGCAGCTCCAGCGCCCGCTCCGCGGCGTCCTCGGCCACGATCGCCACCATGCCCACGCCCATGTTGAAGGTGGCTTCCATGTCCTCCTGGGAGACCTGGCCGTGGCGGGCGAGGAAACCGAAGACCGCGGGAGGCGCCCAGGAAGCGCGGTCCACGACAGCGTCCGCGGTAGCGGGCAGGGAACGGGCCAGGTTCGCGGCAAGCCCGCCCCCGGTGATGTGGGCAAACGCGTGCACTTCCATATCGGCGGCGAGCGCCAGGCAGTCCTTGGCGTAGATCCTCGTAGGGGTGAGCAGGACTTCGCCGAGCGGGCCGCCCAGTTCCGGCACGTTCGCGTGCAGGTCGAGCTGGGCGTCGGCCACGATACGCCGGATGAGCGAGTAGCCGTTGGAGTGCGGGCCGGAGGAGGCCATCGCGATCACCACGTCGCCCACGCGGACCCGGTCCGGGCCGAGGATGGCATCCGCCTCCACAATCCCGGTTCCGGCCCCGGCCAGGTCGTACTCGTCGGGACCCATCGCACCGGGGTGTTCCGCGGTCTCCCCGCCGATCAGCGTGCATCCCGCCTGGCAGCAGCCTTCCGCGATCCCGCTGACGATCTCGGCGATCCGCTCGGGCACCACGGAGCCGCAGGCGATGTAGTCGGTGAGGAACAGCGGCTCGGCTCCGCTGACCACCAGGTCGTCCACGACCATGGCGACCAGGTCGATGCCGATCGTGTCGTGCCGGTCCAATGCCTGGGCGAGCATCACCTTGGTGCCGACACCGTCGGTGGAGGTGGCCAGCACGGGGGCGGTGTACTTGGAGAGATCGAGCCGGAACAGCCCGGCGAAACCACTGGCGTCGGGGACGAGCTCCGGCCGGTGGGTGCGTGCCACATGTCGCTTCATCAATTCCACCGCGCGTTCCCCGGCGGCGATATCGACGCCGGCGGCGGCATAAGCGGTGGGGGCGCGCTCTGACACGGAAAACCTCTTCTGTAGTCGTAGGTTGCCGTGCGGCTGGACCGCAGGCACACAGACGGCTGGGAACGTGACGGCGGCTAGGGGCGCTTAGGGGCGCCGCAGGACTTCTCCAACAGGTACTTGCCGCGGGAGTCCTCGTCGACCTCGACCGGGTAGACGCCGTCGAAGCAGGCCCGGCACAGCCGGTTCTTCTCGACTCTGGTGGCTGCGACCAGTTCATCGAGATCGATGAAGCCGAGCGAGTCTGCGCCGATGGATTGGCAGATCTCTTCGACGGAGAGGCTACCCGCGATCAGTTCGGCTTTGGTGGCGAAGTCGATGCCGTAGTAGCAGGGCCACATCACGGGCGGGCTGGAGATCCGGACGTGGACCTCGGCAGCGCCCGCCTCGCGCAGCATCCGCACCAGGGCCCGCTGGGTGTTGCCCCGCACGATCGAGTCGTCGACGACGACCAGCCGCTTGCCTTCGATGACTTCGCGCAGCGGGTTCAGCTTGAGCCGGATGCCGCGCTGGCGCAGCGTCTGGCTCGGCTGGATGAACGTGCGGCCCACATAGGAGTTCTTCACCAGCCCTTGGGCGAACGGGATGCCGCTGCTTTCGGCGTAGCCCACGGCCGCGGGCGTGCCCGATTCGGGGACGGGGATGACCACGTCTGCATCGGCCGGGTGCTGCCGGGCCAGCCGCCGCCCCACTTCGACGCGGGCGCTGTTGACGTTGCGTCCCGCGATCGTGGTGTCGGGACGGGCCAGGTAGACGTATTCGAACAGGCAGCCTTTGGGCTCGGCCGGGGCGAAACGCCGGGAAGCGACGCCGTCCGCGTTGATGACCAGCAGCTCTCCCGGTTCGACCTCGCGCACCACGGAAGCACCAACGATGTCGAGCGCCGCGGTCTCGCTGGCCACGACCCACCCGGTGTCGAGGCGGCCCAGGACCAGCGGGCGGATTCCCTGGGGGTCGCGAGCCGCGTACAGGGTGTGCTCGTCCATGAAGACCAGGGAGAATGCGCCCTTGACTTTGGGCAGCACGTCGAGGGCGGCTTCCTCGGTGGTGCGGTGCGGGGCGGCGGCGAGCAGACGGGTGAGCACCTCGGTGTCCGTGGTCGCGCTCAGGCGATCCGACGGCAGCAGCGCCGCGAGCTCCGGGGTGTTGATCAGGTTGCCGTTGTGGCCGAGCGCGAGACCGCCCTCCCGCGCGCTGAAGAACGTGGGTTGCGCGTTCTCCCAGACGGATGAGCCGGTAGTGGAGTAGCGGCAGTGGCCGATCGCCAGGTGCCCTTTGAGGGAGTCCAGGGTGACTTCGTTGAAGACCTGGGACACGAGCCCCATGTCTTTGTAGACGACGATCCGCTCACCGTTGCTGAGGGCGATGCCCGCGGACTCTTGGCCGCGGTGCTGGAGCGCGTAGAGACCGAAGTAGGTCAGTTTGCTTACTTCTTCGCCGGGAGCCCAGACCCCGAACACTCCGCAGGCGTCCTGCGGTCCGCGTTCTAAAGGATCGATGTCCAGGCTGAGGCGGCCGTCGGGTTGCGACACGTGATCCAGCTTAACGGCTGTCACCGGTGCCGGTGCCATGCAGGGGTGCTTCGTGTGGAGGAGACCACAACGGAAGGGCCGGGGACAGGTCGGCGCGTGCTCCGCTGGCTGACACACGGTGGGAAGAGACCGCATCTGCCCAGGTGAGGTCACCTGTGACCAGGGCAAGCCAGGTCAGGGGGTCGGTTTCGACCACGTTCGGCGGGGTGCCGCGGGTGTGGCGGGGACCGGGGAAGCACTGCACTGCCCCATACGGCGGAACTCGCACTTCAACGGCTTGTCCGGGGTAGCGGGAGGCCAGTTCGGCAAGGGTGGCGCGCACCGCAGCCTTGACCCCTGGGCGGTGCGGGGCCAGGCCGCGGCGCTGGGCGCGCAGCAGGGCCTGCACACAGGCGGTGAGGGCAGCAGCGGGGTGGCCCGGTCCCGCATAGGGCGGTTCGCCGAGGGCGGCGAGCTGCTCGTCGAGTGCGGAGCGTAGGGCGGCGAGGCGGCGCCGCGCAGCAGGGGAGAGAGATGCCATGGGAGAGGTCACGATCGCAGAACAATCACCGTGCCCACCGGGACGGTGTGTGGATAAATTGCCAGTTCTCCTGATTCGGGGTTATTGCCAGAACTTGTGCGTTAATCTTGCGTTTTGTGGCGATGACGTGCCGGTGAAACGCTGTGACCTGCAGGTTTCCCCCGGTTTCACGTCTCGTTCACGAACCATACCTCCGAGGACTGCCAGTGCGTTGATGAGTCATCTCCCTGCCTGCCGCAGGGGAGGCGGTTAGGATGGAATCGCTCCACTACGTCGGCATTCTGGCGGACGCTGGGGTAGCTGTAAGTGAACATCGAGTGACGCACCCCGCGTCGCAGGCGCCGGGGTGCGGCGCGGTCGTGCCCGAAGGGACTTCCGCGGGACAGGGTCCGACACTTCAAGGACATGAGCCTTACCGCACTCATGGGAGAAAGATGTGCGTCTTCGCCTGACACCGCGCGATGACAGCTACTACGAGATGTTCGCCGATTTCGCGAACAACCTAGTCACAGCCTCGCGGCTGCTGGTGGAACTCATCAGCGAAGACGCCGACCGAGAAGCCATCACCGAGAAGATGCGGCAGTGCGAGCAGGCGGGGGACGAACGCACCCACGCGATCATGCGCCGGCTCAACACGAGCTTCGTCACACCGTTCGACCGCGAGGACATCTACCGCCTGGCGTCCAGCTTGGACGACGTGATGGACGCCATGGAAGCGGCCGTGGACTTCATCGGGCTCTACCAGCTCGACCGCCTCCCCAAAGGCATCATCGACCAGGTCGGGATCCTGGAACGCTCCGCCGAACTCACCGCGGAAGCCATGCCGAAACTACGGTCATTACGCAACCTCTCCGGCTACTGGGTGGCCATCAACCAGTTGGAGAACCAGGCCGACCAGGTCTACCGGCGTCTGCTCGCCCACCTGTTCGGCGGAGAATACGACGCGCTGACCGTGCTCAAACTCAAAGACGTCGTCGACCAGTTGGAAGCCGCAGCCGACGCCTTCGAGCACGTGGCCAACACCATTGAAAGCATCGCGGTCAAGGAAGCCTGACCCACCCCCACCACCCCCTTACCCCGACTCAGGAACACTTTCCCGTGCTCCTCGAATCCGCCCTGCTCGCGGTGGTCCTGGCTGCTCTGCTCTTCGCTTTCACCAACGGCCTCCACGACTCCGCGCACACCATTGTCACCGCCATCGTGTCCAGGGCCCTCACCCCTGGGGTTGCGATCGCCCTGGCCACGCTGATGACCCTGCTCGGCGCCTTCCTCGGCGAGGGCGTGGCCCGCACGATCGGACAGGACTTCATCAGCCCCATCCACGGTGCAGACGGCCTGGCTGTGCTGTTCGCGGCACTGTCCAGCGCGGCCGCCTGGAACCTCTTCTCCTGGTACCGGGGGATGCCTTCCTCCGCCTCCCACGCGCTGATCGGCGGAATGGTCGGGGCGGCACTGGCCTCCCAAGGAGAAGTGCGCTGGGACGGCGTCCTCATCAGCTTCCTCGTCCCCATGCTGGTGGCCCCGCTTCTGGGCTGGCTGCTGGGCTACCTCATCATGCTGGGGATCCTGTGGCTGTTCCGCGACACCAGCCCCGGCGTAGTGAACCGGGGGTTCAGGCTCGCGCAGAGCGTTTCCGCGGCGATGCTGTCCCTCGGCAACGGCCTGCAGGACGCCCAGAAAACCATGGGGATCGTGGTCCTGGCGCTCATCACCGTCGGCAGCCAGAACACCTACGAGGTTCCTACCTGGGTGACCCTCTGCTCGGCCGTCGCGATCTCGCTGGGCACCGCCACCGGCGGGTGGCGGATCATGCGCACCCTGGGCTGGCGGATGAGCCGCATCGACCCGCCGCAAGGGTTCGCGGTGGAGGCAGCGGTCTCCGCCATCATGGGCTTCACGTCGCTGGTGTGGCACGCGCCGATCTCCAGCACCCACACCACCACTTCGGCCATTGCCGGTGCGGGAACCGCACGCAGGGTCACGGGGGTGCGTTGGGGCATCTTCGCCACCATCGTGCTGTTCTGGCTGGTCACAGTCCCCGTCACCGCGGTGATCGCCGCCGGGGTCTACGGGCTGCTGCACACCGTCGTCTGACCCGCGGCGGAGACACAGGTACGCATACGGCTGTGGCCCGCCCAAGCGCTTGGGCGGGCCACAGCCGTGGAGTGGACTAGCCGAAGCGTCCGGTGATGTAGTTCTCCGTCTCTTTCTTTTCGGGCTTGGTGAAGATCTTGTTGGTTTCGCCGATCTCGATGAGCTTGCCGGGTTTACCGGTACCCGCCAGGTTGAAGAACGCTGTCACGTCGCTGACCCGGGCGGCCTGCTGCATGTTGTGCGTGACGATGACAATCGTGTAGTTCTCCTTCAACTGGGAGATCAGGTCCTCGATCGCCAGCGTGGAGATCGGGTCCAGCGCCGAACACGGCTCGTCCATGAGCAGCACGCTGGGCTCCACGGCGATGGCCCGGGCGATGCACAGGCGCTGCTGCTGCCCACCGGACAGGCTCGCCCCTGGCCGGTCAAGGCGGTCCTTGACCTCCTCCCACAGGTTCGCCCCGCGCAGGGACCGCTCCACGATCTCGTCGGCTTCGGACTTGCGGAGCCGCCGGTTGTTGAGCTTGTACCCGGCGATGACGTTGTCGTAGATCGACATGGTGGGGAACGGGTTGGGGCGCTGGAAGACCATGCCGACTTCGCGGCGGACCTCCACCGGGTCCACGTCGGGCGCGTAGATGTCCTGGTCGTCCAGGAGGACTTTGCCTTCGACGCGTGCCCCCGGGGTGACCTCGTGCATGCGGTTCAGGGTGCGCAGGAAGGTGGACTTGCCGCAGCCGGAGGAGCCGATAAAGGCGGTTACCGAGCGGGGTTCGATAGTCATGGAGACGTCTTCGACGGCGAGGAAGTCACCGTAGTAGACGTGCAGTCCGGAGACGTCAATTCGCTTGGCCACTGTGTTTCCTCAAGACCGTGGTTGGTTCGGATGAGACGGCAAAGGGGATGAGGGGGTTACCGCGTCTTCGGGGCGAAGAAGTGCGAGACCAGGCGGGCGGCGAGGAACAACAGCATCACGATGATGATCAGCGTCAGCGCCCCGGCCCAAGCACGCTCGTAGTTGATGACGCCGCCCATGCGCACCTGTGAGTAGATGAACACCGGAAGGCTCATCATTTGTCCCTCGAACAGGTTGGCGTTGATGGCGACCGCTGAGGAGCCCGCAGTGAGGATGAGCGGGGCGGTCTCGCCGATGACCCGCGCCAAGGCCAGCATCACACCGGTGGTGAGCCCCGCGATAGCGGTGGGCAGGACCACCTTGACCACGGTAAGCCACTTGGGCACCCCCAGCGCGTAGGAGGCTTCCCGCAGCTCGTTGGGCACGAGGCGCAGCATCTCCTCGCAGGAGCGCACGACCACCGGAATCATCAGGACCGAGAGTGAGATCGCACCGGCCGCGCCGTTGGTCTTGCCCGGACCGAACAGCAGGATCCACAGCGCCACCACGAACAGACCGGCCACGATGGAGGGGATACCGGTCATCACGTCCACGAAGAAGGTGATCGCCCGCTTGAGCCGCCCCTGGCCGTACTCCACCAGGTAGATCGCGGTCATCAGACCGATGGGCACCGAGATCAGCGCGGCCATGAGCGTCATGAGCAGGGTGCCGAGGATGGCGTGGTAGGCGCCGCCGGCGTCCATGCTCGGCGTGACCCCGTTCATGGAGACGGTCAGGAAGTAGCCGTCCAACCGGACCAGGCCTTTGGAGAGCACCGTCCACAGCAGGGAGACCAGCGGCACCATGGCGATGCCGAAACAGGTGTAGACGATGGCGGTGACCAGGCGGTCTTTGGCTTTGCGGCGGTTCTCGACGAGGGCCGAGGCCGCGGTGATGAGCACCATGTAGCCCACCGCGGTGACGATGGCCCACACCGCGGGGTTCCACCACCCGAGCGCGTACAGCAGCCCGGCCGCGACCAGGGCGACCCCGGCGAGCAGGGTCGGCGGGAACAGGGCAGGCAGCGGCTTGGCGCCGAGTGAGGGCGCGAGCGGCCGAGGCGGCACGGTCTTCTCCGGAGCAGACAGTTTCGTGGCGGACATTTACGCGAACTCCTTGCGGCGGGAGACGACGAAGCGGGCCACCATGTTCACGGCCAGGGTGATGGCGAAGAGGACGAGACCGGCCGCGATGAGCGCGGACACCCCGTAGCCGGTGGCTTCGGGGTACTGCAGGGCGATGTGCGCGGCGATCGTCTGGTTGCCGCTCTGCAGCAGGAACCAGGAGATGACGAGGGAGGGGGAGAGGATCATGGCCACCGCCATGGTCTCGCCGAGCGCCCGCCCCAGGCCCAGCATTGCGCCGCCGATGATGCCGGGGCGCCCGAACGGCAGTACCGCCATGCGGATCATCTCCCAGCGGGTGGCGCCCAGTGCGAGGGCAGCCTCCCGGTGCGACTGCGGCACCTGGAGGAACACGTCGCGGGTCATGGCGGTGATGATCGGCAGGATCATCACGGCGAGCACGATGCCTGCGCTGAGCATGGTGCGGCCAGTGGTGGACACGGGTCCGGCGAACAGCGGGATCCAGCCGAAGTACGTCTCCAGCCAGGCATAGAACGGGGCGAGCTGGACCACGAGCCAGCCGATGCCCCACAGGCCGTAGACGACGCTGGGGATTGCCGCGAGCAGGTCCACGAGGTAGCCCAGGATGGCGGCGATGCGGCGGGGGGCGTAGAAGACGATGAACAGGGCGATGCCGATCGCTACGGGAGTGGCCAGCACGAGGGCGATTGCCGCGGCGAGCACGGTACCGAAGGCGAGGGCCGCCACACCGAAGGAGGGCTCTTCCCGGGTGTTGGCGTCCCACTCGCTGCTGGTGAGGAAGTTCGCCTGGTTGGCAGCCAAGGAGTCGAAGGACTGCAGGATCAAGAACGCGGCGACCCCGGCCAGGATCGCCAGGATAAGGATCCCTGACCCTTGGGCTCCGGCAGCGAAGAGGACGTCACCGAGGCGACGTCTCTGCCGCTGCGCGCGGCCCGTCGTGGACAGATCCGTGGTGGTCATTTGAGACTCCGGTCAACTGATGCGGGTATGCACTCGGCGGCAGCGGAGCCCGCACGCGACACCGCTCCGCCGGACGAGGGCAGGGCCCGTGACATTGTGGAGTACACCCCTGACCAGAACGGAAGGCACCCAGGAGTCGTTCCGGAAATACCCGAAGAGCGAGAAAAATCTCTGGTCAGGGCGGGCAAAGCGCGGCTGTCCTCGCGGTGAGGCGTTGCCGGTGCGCTGGGCGGGTGTGCGGGGCACCGGGGGAGTGGGGAGGACAACGCAGCCAAGGGCAGGGCCCACAGCGGTCTGTGGTGCCCTGCCCTGACAGCGACAGGACCAGTGCGGGTCAGCTCGCAACCTGGATCTTGTCCAGTACGGCTTGGATCTTGTCGCGGGTGGCATCGGAGAGCGGCGCAGAGCCGGCTTCGTTAGCGGCGGCCTGCTGGCCCTCTTCGCTGATCACGTAGCCGATGAAGCTCTTCACCAGGTCGGCTTCGGTCTGGTCCTCGTACTCCAGGCACACGATCTCGTAGCTGACGAGCACGATCGGGTAGACGCCGTCCTCGTCGGTGGCGTAGTTGAGGCTGACTGCCAGGTCGTTTTCGGTGTTGCCTTCCCGCGGTTCTGCGGAGTCGACGATCGCTGCGGCGGCCTCCGGGCTGTAGGGGACGAAGCTGTCGCCCACGCCGACGGCCACGGTGCCGAATTCCGTGGCGTGCGAGGCGTCGACGTAGCCGATCGTCCCGGTACCGCCTTGGACAGCGGAGACAACGCCAGAGGATCCCTGGGCGGCTTCGACCGGGGGAATCGGCCAGTCACCGCTGACTTCGTGCGGCCAGTGGTCGGGGGCGGCCTCGGACAGGTACTGCACGAAGTTCTCGGTGGTGCCGGACTCGTCGGAGCGGTTGACCGGGATGATGTCGGCGTCGGGGAGGTCGACATCAGGGTTGTCCGCGGCGATCGCCTCGTCGTTCCACTTGGTGATCTTCTGGTTGAAGATGTCAGCGATCACCTCGGGGCGCAGGTTGAGCGAGTCGACGCCCTCGAGGTTGAAGATGATGGCGATCGGGCTGATGTAGGCGGGCAGGTGGACGGCTTCGGAGCCGCCGCAGCGCTCGGTGGCCTGCGCGGTCTCCTCTTCGTCCATCGGGGAGTCGGACCCGGCGAAGGAGACGGCGCCCTCGATGAACTGGGAGCGTCCGGCACCGGAGCCCACCGAGTCGTAGTTGACGGTGGTGTCCGCGCAGGCGCTGGTGTACGCAGCGACCCACGCCGCCATCGCCTTTTCTTGGGAGCTGGCGCCGGCTCCGGCCAGGGTCCCGCCGCCTTGGACACAGTCGACACTGCCCGCGGCCGTGCCGCCGGTCTCCTCGGGAGCGACTGCCTGGTCACTGCCGCAGGCGGAGAGCGCAAGGGCGCTGGCGAGGGTCACGCCCGCGATCTTGCCGTACCTAATGAGCTTCACAGCCCGGGTGTCCTTCCTCTGGCTTGTCCACCATTGGGGCGGGATATGTCGGCGTTCCCGCCGAAAGCCAAGGTAAGGAGCCGAGGTGGCCAGTCATACCAAAGAAGATGAACAGGCGGTGAACGTGGGGATGAGTGACGCTAAAAGTAGTTCGTCCCTCTCATAGAGTTTGGGTGAACGAGGTGCGTTTTGAGAATTTTGCCCCTTTCTGGCCTGCGGTGACGGCGGAGCGTGCACTGTTCCATCGCTGAGCGTGCACCCCTGGCCACGCCCGCTCACCGCTCCTCGGGTACCCGCCCGTACATGACGTCGCTCTCCCACAGTTCGAAACCGAGCGAACGGTACAACTGCACCGCGGGACGGTTCTCCTCATCCACGTACAGCAGCACCCACGGCAGCCCGCGGTCCCGCAGATGGTGCAGGCCCCGCAGCGTCAGCACCCGGCCCAGCCCGCTGCCCTGCCAGTCTGGGTCCACCCCCACGACGTACACCTCGCCCACCGGCTCCCCGTCGGTGAGCCCGGCCCCGTCGTCGTGCACTTTGGTCCAGTGAAAACCCGCGATGCGGCCGCTGCCCCGGTCCACCGCGACGAAGAAGCCCTCCGGGTCGAACCACGGCTCCTGTTCGCGCTGCTGCAGGTCCTCCAAGGTAAGAGCGCCCTGTTCGGGATGGTCAGCGAAAGCGCGGGCGTTGGTGCGCAGCCACTCCTGCTCGTCCACCCCCACCCGGAACGTCCGGATCTCCACCTGCTGGGCGACCTCGGGACGCAAGGCAGGCTCGGGCAGCGTGGCAGCAGGAGCCGAATCCGTGCCTCGCAGCGGCAGCCGCATCTTCCACAGCGCACGCATCCGCTGCAGGCCGGCGGAAGCGGCAAGCGCCCGCGCCGGCGCCAAATCGCCGTGCGCCCACACCCGCAGGCCGCGCGCATCCGCATGCGCCCACAGCTCGTCCAGCAGCCGCCGCCCCAGGCCGTGCCGCCGCCACTGCGGTGCCACCGCTACCTCAGCCGAATCCGGTTCCCCCGGGGAGACCTCGGCGAACGCACAACCGGCGAGGACTCGGCCCTGCTCGGCGTCGACGTAGGCCAAGTGGAAGCGCCCCCGGCCGCGGGCGCCGTGCCGGACCCGCAACAGGGTCTGCTCCGACAGCGCGGCAACACCGTCGGCGTCCCGCACCGCCTCGGCCAGGGCGAGCACCGCCGCGACCTGCTCAGGGCTCAGCGTGTCAGTGGTGAGGATGTGGCTCATGGCACGAGCCTACTGAGCGTCCCCCGCCCTGCTGCGCGGCCGGGTCACGCCTGGTCAGCGCTTGCGGCGCCGCCCCACGTAGCTGTGCCGGACCCGCACCCGCCGGACCGGGCCCAGCGGAGTGGCCAACAGCAGCAGGAGCATCAAGACCAGCAGCAGGATGAACGGGGTGAGCAGCGGGTCGACCGGCCCCTCCTGGGAGACCGGGGCCGCCCCGTCCTGCTCGCTGTTCTCCTCGCCGGGAGTGACCATCGGCAGCTCGGCGTACTCGTCGCTCGGCGCAGCCAGCTCGGGCAGGTGCGCGGTGTCGGTCGGCAGCCCAGGAGGCGAGGACGGGCCGCCCGCAGCACTCTGCGGCGGCAGCGTCGACACCGGGCTGTGGGGGATCGGGGACTGCGGCGACGAGGAACGCGGAGACGGCGTGGCTGAAGGCTGCCCGCTCGGGCTCGACGGCGTAGCGGAGGGGTGTGGTGGAGGAGGCGGGGTGGACGGCCGCTCCGGAGGCACAGGTGCTGTCGGCGTCGCCGACGGGGATGGTGCGGGCACGGACGGCGACACCGTGGGCGTCGGGGTGGGCTTCGGCGTCAACTGCGGCACCCGCAGCCAGGCGCTGACCCGCGCCGTTCCTGTGAGCGGCGTCTCCAGGCAGGACTCGTCATCCGCGGACGCTGAGGGCTCCGGGGCTTCGCACGGGGCCGGGTAGGAGTAGGCGATCTCGACTTCGATCCGGATCTGGGACTCTTCGGGCTCGCCTACCACGCTTCCGACGACCTCGGCCTCAGCAGTGTCCCCCGGGGAGAGGACCTCGGGGAGGTCGACCACGGCGAGGTCCGTCACGTCAGAACTGTCCGCTGTAGCGGTCGCTTCGCTGATCGTGACCTCAGCGGACTCGAGAGTGTTGCGGACCGAAAGCGGGAGAGAGAACGCGGTGCCCGGGAGAGCGGAGCGGCTGGACAAGTCCAGGTCGAGTGTGGCGTCAGCGGAGGCAGGCAGGGTGGGCACCAGGAGGCACCCGATAAAAGCCGCACCCACGGGGACTCCGAGCCAGGCGCGCCGCCGTGGACGGGACACGCGAGCCTTGTCCATCCCAGGGGGCATGGGGACGGCCCTCCTCGATCACCAAACCGCGTGCTGCCAACCGTGTGAACAGGCACGTTCCCGACAGCAAGGGAAAAGGAACGCTACCTCACCGTGAAACGGTCAGTAGCGTGAAAACTGGCGCGTACCATCCTAAGTCTTTTAGGCGTCGAAAACGACCCCTTGGGGTGACCGGTTGATCGCGTGTCGTAGGCGGGGAGGGCCGTACTGTCCGGCCCTGACCCGCCACGTGCGGTTAGAGCTGGTGCGGGGCGAGCGAACGCTCCGGTTCCGCCATGCGAGGCATCGCCGCGTCGCTGTTGGACTTGGCCGCGGGGTCCATGACGAAGCGGTAGCCGACGTTGCGTACCGTCCCGATCAAGGATTCGTACTCGGGGCCGAGCTTGGCGCGCAGCCGCCGTACGTGGACGTCGATCGTCCGGGTCCCGCCGAAATAGTCGTATCCCCACACCTCTTGGAGAAGCTGCGCGCGAGTGAAGACCCGACCCGGGTGCTGGGCCAAGAACTTCAACAGCTCAAACTCTTTGAAGGTGAGGTCGAGGATGCGGCCGCGCAACCGGGCGCTGTACGTGGCTTCGTCGATGACCAGGTCGCCGCGGCGGATCTCGTCAGGGTCGTCGGCGCTGTCGGCCCGGCCGATCGCGAGCCGCAGCCGCGCCTCTACCTCAGCTGGGCCCGCGGTGGTGAGCAGGAAGTCGGTGACCTGCCATTCAGGGGTCAGCGCGGCGGCACCGCCTTCCGTGAGGACAGCGATGAGCGGGCAGTCCAGGCCGGTGGTGTTGAGGAGGCGGCACAGGTTGCGGGCCGCGACAAGGTTGGTGCGGGCGTCGACCAGGATTGCGTCCACCGGGGACCCGGCTGCGTTGTCGGGACCGGGGGTCAGGAGGGCGCTCGCCTCGGCGGGTGCCACACGCACCGAGTGCAGGAGCAGGCCCAGTGCAGGCAGGATCTGATCGGATGGGTCGTTGGAGTTGGTGAGTAGTAGAAGGTGGCTCATGTGCCCTTCCCGTCGCCCATGAACGGTGCGTACGAAGGCCCCATTGCCCCCGACAAGAATGCGTAGTGGAAAAATTGCCTCCGAGGAATACAAGGATAATCCGTTGACCTCTTGCGGGACGGTGCGGTACTGGGCCGCGGCGAAGGCGGCCGCAGGTCGGCACGAGGAGACCTTCACCGCAAGCACCCTGAGCGACCTGCTCGAACAGGTGCGCCAGAAATACGAGGGAAACGCGGCAATGCTCGCTGTTTTAGCGCGTTCCTCGTTTTTGGTGAACGCCACTCCGGTGGGCGTCCGGCCCCATCACGAGGTGGTTCTCGAACCCGGGTGGATTGTGGAAGTGCTTCCGCCGTTCGCGGGCGGATGATTCCGCGCGGCAGCCGGAAACAGCAGGGAGTAGGGAGGACGAGGGGATTGGCGTCGGCGTCGAACCATGCCAAGAAAAGTGACAATCCTCACGTGGTCACCATGCTGGGGAAAGCAGGGTGCCACCTGTGTGAGGAAGCGCTCGCCGTGATCGCGCGAGTCTGCGCCGAAACGGGGGCCCGGTACGAGGTCCGCGACCTCACCACAGCCGACGACAAGGAGAAGGAAGAGTACTGGGACAAGATCCCGGTCATCTTCGTCGACGGCAAGCAGCACGACTTCTGGCGGGTGAACGAGCAGCGGCTGCGCGCCGCACTCCTTGAAGAACGTGCCTGAGTGTGATACCCGACCCCACTTTGTTCACCCTTTCACAAGGGCGTAACCTGAGGGCAAATTCTTTCGAACCGATCATGTGACGGGTGCCACAGGAACCTCTCCTCGGCACCCGCACTCGGTCAAGGAAAGTCCCGCAATGCCGATGTCGCCCAGGAGCGCGCACCTGTGACCAGCCGTCCGTCACGGCCTCGGGATAGGGGTATCCCAGAGGCGACAGTCGCCAGACTCCCGCTCTACCTCCGTGCCCTCCAGGCGCTGAGCGAGCGGGGAATCCCCACGGTGTCGTCCGGGGAACTCGCCGCGGCGGCGGGGGTGAACTCGGCCAAGCTCCGCAAAGACCTCTCCCACCTCGGGTCCTACGGCACCCGCGGAGTCGGCTATGACGTCGAATACCTCATCTACCAGATCTCCCGCGAGCTCGGTCTCACCCAGGACTGGGCCGTGGCCATCATCGGCGTCGGCAACCTGGGGCGCGCCCTGGCCAACTACGGAGGGTTCGGAAACCGCGGATTCCGTATCGCAGCGCTTCTCGACGAGGCCCCTGACGTGGTGGGCTCCGAGGTCGCCGGACTGACCGTACGGCATATTGACCATCTAGAGAGCGTTGTCCGCAGTGAGAAGATCGCAATCGGGGTGATCGCCACTCCCGCGTCAGCCGCGCAGCGGGTGTGCGACCGGTTCGTCGCGGCCGGCGTCACCAGCATCCTCAACTTTGCTCCAGTGGTCCTCAATGTGCCCGAGCATGTGGATGTGCGTAAGGTCGATCTGTCCATTGAGCTCCAGATCCTGGCCTTCCACGAGCAGCGCAAGTCCGCACGAGACCAAGGAAAGGACTGGGTGGACGTGCTGGAAGCCTGAGAGCAGGTGGCCGCCAGGCGGGCGTTCGAACGGACGCGCATAAAGAAGGGAGCGTTGCGAAAACGATGGCTGCATTGGAGTGCGGATGAGTGTCCTCGCCCTAGGGTTGAGCCACCGGAGTGCGCCCGTGACGCTGCTCGAACGGGTAGCGCTCAGCGGTGAAGTACGCCTCAAACTCATGACGGAGATGGTCAACACCTCTGCCGTGAACGAGGCGATGGTGGTCTCCACCTGCAACCGCACCGAGGTCTACGCCGACGTCGACCAGTTCCACCCTGGGGTCGCCGCCATCTGCGAACTCCTCTCCCAGTACACCGGTGTCTCCCAGGAAGAACTCACCCAGCACTGCTACGTGCACTACGAGGAGCGCGCCGTCCAGCACCTGTTCTCCGTGGCCTGCGGCCTGGACTCCATGGTCGTCGGCGAGGGCCAGATCCTCGGCCAGGTCCGCAACGCGCTCAAAGACGCCCAGCACGTCGGCACGCTCGGAAGGGTCCTCAACGACCTCGGCCAGCGCGCCCTGCGCGTCGGCAAACGCGCCCACACCGAGACCCACCTGGACAAGGCCGGAGCCAGCATGGTCAGCTTCGGGTTGACCGTCGCCGGACGCTTCCTCACCCCCGATCGCGAACCGCAGCCGTCTGCCGCTGCAGCGGTCTGTCCGGTCGACGGCGACACCGGCGTCGAGGTCAGCGCCGCGCTGCCTGACCCCCAGCTCCTCACCGGGCGCCGCATCATGGTGCTGGGCGCCGGGTCGATGAGCGCCCTGGCCGCCAACACGGTGGCCCGCCACGGCGCCAGCACGATACTCATCGCCAACCGCACCTTCGACCGGGCGCAGCGGTTGGCAGAATGCCTCACTGAAGGCTACGAGTCGGTCCGCAGCAGCGCGGTGCCCTTCGAGGACGCCGCCCGCCACCTCGCCGACATCGACCTGGTGATCTCCTGCACGGGAGCGCAAGGGATCGTCCTCACCGCCGAGCAGGTGGCTGCGGGCGGCGACCGCGCCACCCGCCCCCTGGTCTTCCTGGACCTCGCACTCCCCCACGACATCGACAAGGCCGTGCGCAAACTGCCCGGCGTCCACCTCGTCGATATTGAAGAGCTCCGCGACGCCGCTGAAGACGGCACCGCGACCGGACAGGTGGCCGACCTCACCGCGGTGCGCGACATCGTGGCCGAGGAGGTCGCCGAATACCAGGCGGTGCGCAGCGCAGAACGGGTTGCCCCCACCGTGGTCGCGCTCCGCAGCAAAGCCCAGAAGGTGGTGGAAAGCGAACTGGAACGTTTGAACGGGCGGCTACCCGGTATCGATGACCGCACCCGGGCGGAAATCACCCGCACTGTGCGGCGCGTCGTCGACAAACTGCTGCACCAGCCCACGGTGCGAGTGAAACAATTGGCGACCGGCCCTGAAGGGGCCGTCTACGCCGAGGCATTGCGCGAATTGTTCGACCTCGACCCGGCAATCCCGAGCGCGGTAGTGAAACCCGGGACCGCTCTCGGCGAGGAGAGATGATATGTCCACCACACCGGCCAGGCTCGGCACCCGCCGCAGCACTATGGCCACCAACCAGTCCCGCAGGGTCGCCGAGATCCTCACCGCACGCACCGGAGTACCGGTCGAACTGGTCCTGATCACCAGCTTCGGCGACATCACCCGCGCGCACCTGACCCAACTGGGCGGCACCGGGGTTTTTGTGAGCGCGCTCCGCGACGCCCTGCTCGCCGGCGAGGTGGAGTTCGCCGTCCACTCCCTCAAAGACCTGCCGACCGCCCCCACTGAGGGGATCGTGCTCGCCGCCGTCACAGAACGGGACGACCCGCGGGACGCCCTGTGCGCCCGCGACGGCCTCAAGTTCGCCGACCTGCCCCCCGGCGCCACGGTGGGCACCGGGTCGCCACGCCGGGTCGCGCAGCTCGCCGCGCTCCGCCCCGACCTGCGCTACGTGCCGATCCGCGGCAACGCAGAGACCCGGCTGGGCAAAGTCGCTTCTGGAGAACTCGACGCGGTCGTACTCGCCTACGCCGGACTGCACCGGGTGGGCCGCCTCGACGACGTTACCGACGTCTTCGACGTGGACCAGGTCCTGCCTGCCCCCGGCCAGGGCGCGCTCGCCGTCGAATGCCGCACCGCCGACTTCACCGGACCGTTGCGCTATCTCACCGCGGTCGACCATCTCCCCACCCGGGCCGCGGTCACCGCGGAACGTGTCATCCTGGCGGAACTAGAAGCCGGATGCGCCGCCCCGGTGGGCGCCTACGCCGAGTTCGTGGCTGAGGATCGCCTCCGCCTGCGCGCCGCGGTCGTCGCCACGGACGGCAGTCAGGCTGTGCGCGCCGAGCAGACCGTCACCGTCACCGAATTCCCCGACGCGGTCCAGGCGGCCACCGCACTCGGCCGCCAGCTCGCCCACGACATGATCGAGCAGGGGGCCGATCAGATCGTGGCCGACGCCGCGGCGGGAAGAGGAGAGAGCTGACACGAGTCCCGCCGAAGCCAGGGACGCGGACAGGTGAGAAGAGGAGCGAAGTGAACCCGCAGACTGAGACCCCGGCTACCGGGGCCGAGCACGCCGCCAAGCCCGCCGCCGGTCACATCGCGCTGGTGGGTGCTGGACCGGGCGACGCCGAGCTGCTGACACTGCGGGGCGCCGCGCTGCTGGGTCAGGCCGACGTCGTCCTCACGTTCCGTGAACCGCCGCATCTTGCCCGGCACCGGAAAGGGCTGCTGAGCCACTGCCGCCCTGACACGGTCATCGTCGACCCGGACGAGTACGGGGACAGCGGTGACGCGTTCGCGCTCTCCAAGGCTGCGCAAGGACTGCGTGTCGTCCGCCTCTACCCGGGCGACCCGCTGCTGAGCGGCCAGGGCGCGGCTCTTGCCGAGGCTGCCAGCGACGCGGGGATCGAGTTCGAGATCGTGCCGGGGCTCTCCTCGATTACCGCCGTCCCTGCCTACGCGGGAACCGAGCTGCTGCCGCACGGCACCAACGAGGTGCGGATCCTCGACGCTGCCGACACTGACGTGGACTGGGTCAACGCTGCGCAGAGCAAGGCGACCCTGGTCGTGCTCCACCCGGATGCGCCCACCGAGGACGATCCGGACGCGAAAGGCCCCGGCCTCGACCGGATCTGCAAGACCTTGATCGCCGGCGGTCGGCCCGACACCACACCGGTCACGGTGACCCGGATGGGGACGACCACCTACCAGACCACTATCACCTCAACCCTGGCCCGGCTGGCGGCCGATCTGAAAGCCGCCGACGCCAAGGGGCACACCATCCCCCGTCCGTCGCTGCTCATCGTCGGGGAAGGGGTGGCGCAGCGCCAGAAGAAGCTGTCCTGGTTCGAAACCAAGCCCTTGTTCGGCTGGCGGGTCCTGGTGCCGCGCACCCGCCAGCAGGCCCCGGCCCTCTCCGAGCAGTTGCGCAGCTACGGCGCGGTACCCGAGGAGGTGCCGACGATCTCGGTGGAGCCGCCGCGCACACCGCAGCAGATGGAGCGGGCGGTCCGCGGCCTGGTCACCGGACGCTACCAGTGGGTGGCGTTCACCTCGGTGAACGCGGTCAAAGCCATCCGGGAGCGTATCGAAGACTACGGTTTGGATGCGCGGGCTTTCGCCGGGGTGAAAGTCGCCGCGGTCGGGGAGCAGACCGCGGCCGCGCTCCGCGCCTTCGGCATCCACCCGGACCTGCAGCCGCCGGAGGACAAGCAGTCCGCGGCCGGGCTCGTTGAAGTGTGGCCGCCCTACGACCCGGATATCGACCCGATCGAGCGGGTCCTGCTGCCCCGCGCCGACATCGCCACCGAGGTCCTCTCCGAAGGCTTGGTGAACCTCGGCTGGGAGGTCGACGACGTCACCGCCTACCGGACGGTGCGGGCCGCACCCCCGCCCGCACCTATCCGCGAAGCCATCAAGGGCGGCGGGTTCGACGCGGTGATGTTCACCTCGTCCTCCACGGTCCGCAACCTCGTCGGGATCGCGGGCAAGCCGCACGCCACCACCGTGATCGCCGTGATCGGGCCGGAGACCGCGAAAACCGCGGAAGAGTTCGGCCTGCGTGTCGACGTCCGCGCGCCGAAGGCGTCGGTGGCAGCGCTGGCCGAAGCGCTCGCAGAGTTCGGTGCCGCCCAGCGGCAGGCGGCGATCGAAGCGGGCAAGCCCGTGCTGCGGCCCAGCCAGAAGCGCCGGGGGCGTCGCCGTAAGAACCTCATGATCTGATTCAGGACAGGAGAGAACCCGTATGACGGCCCGTTTCCCGCTGGCGCGACCGCGGCGGTTGCGCACCACAGCCGCGATGCGGCGGCTGGTCGCGGAGACCCGCGTCCGGCCCGAAGAGCTCATCCTGCCGATGTTCGTCAAGGAGGGCATCGACGCGCCGCAGGAGATCAGCTCCATGCCGGGCGTCTACCAGCACACCCTGGACAGCCTGCGGAAGAGCGCGGAAGAAGCGGTCGAGGCCGGGGTCGGCGGGATCATGCTGTTCGGGGTTCCCGCCGTCAAGGACGAACGCGGGTCAGCAGCCGACGACCCCGACGGGATCGTCCAGGTGGCGTTGCGGAAACTCACCGCAGACCTGGGCAATGCGGTCGTCGTGATGACCGATCTGTGTTTGGACGAGTACACTTCGCACGGACATTGCGGAGTGCTCACCGAAGGGAACGAGGTCGACAACGACGCCACCCTGGAGCGGTACGCCTCCATCGCGGTGGCCCAGGCCGAGGCCGGCACGGATGTGGTCGCCCCCAGCGGCATGATGGACGGCCAGGTCGGGGCGATCCGCGCCGCATTGGACGGGGCCGGGTACACCGGCGTCGCGATCCTCTCCTACGCTGCCAAGTACGCTTCGGCGTTCTACGGACCGTTCCGAGACGCCGCCGAGTGTGCACCGCAGTTCGGTGACCGTTCCAGCTACCAGCAGGACCCGGCCAACGCTAAGGAGGCGCTGCGCGAGGTCGAGCTGGACCTGGCCGAAGGAGCGGACATGGTGATGGTCAAACCGGGGCTGGCCTACCTGGACATCGTGGCCAAGGTCGCCGAAGCCGTCACCGTGCCGGTCTCCGCCTACCAGGTCAGCGGCGAGTACGCGATGGTCGAGGCAGCAGCCCGCAACGGCTGGCTGGACCGGGAGCGAGTGATCGTGGAAATCCTCACCTCCTACCGGAGGGCGGGAGCCGGACAGATCCTCACCTACTGGGCTACCGAAGCAGCGCGGCTCTTGCGGTGACCGGACCACGGACCACTCCCCGGCGGCTCACACGGGTGCTGAGGAAGCCGGAATCAGCCCCGACACCCGCGGGCCCGACCGTACGGATTCCCGCGCCGGATGTCGGTGGCCGGCACGAGAGGTGATGGGGGATTCATGGTCGGTGTATTGGGCGGCAGACTCAGGCGCCGTCGCCAGAAACGGGCTGCCATGGTCGATGCCGCGTTGGAGTACGCGGCCCTGGGATGGCCGGTATGCCGGGGTGCCCAACCCAACCGGGAGGGGCCGCGGTCCTGTACCTGCGACCGGCTGGGCTGTCCGGCTCCGGGAGTCCACCCGATCAGTGCCGCGTGGGCGATGGAGGCCAGTACCGACCCCGACACGATCCGGCGCTGGTGGTCCGCCACCCCTGAGGCGAACATCATCCTGCCCACCGGACGGGTCTTCGACGTCCTCGACGTGCCCACCAGTGCCGGGGTGATGGCCATGGCCCAGATGGACCGTGCAGGGCTCACCCTCGGCCCGGTCGCGGTCCTGGACTCCGAACGGTATCTGTTCTTCGTCGCCACCCGGTCGCCGATCGACGAAGACGAATGGTGGTCGTGCCGCCTGGACTGCTTCCCCGAGACAGTCGAGGACATGCCGGGGCTGCGCTGGCACTGCCGCGACAGCTACATTCCCGCGCCCCCGTCGCTGCTGCCTTCCGGACGGACCGTCGAATGGATCCGCTCCCCCTACGGACGGTCCACCCCCGTGCACCTGCCCGACCCGATCGCGATGCTGGACATCCTCGCCGACGTGTGCGGCCCCACGTCGTAGCCGTCCCTCCCCGCGTCCCACCGCGCCGAGACGCAGCGGAAAGGAGCAGGGGACCCGTGGCGATGGTCAAGCAGGGCGCCACGTGGTGAGATGGTCGTCGCTGAGCCCGTACTGCTCCTGCTGGGCGGTGAGCCACCGCGCGACCCGTGCGGCGAGCGGGCCGCCATGCCACCGGCGCAGCCACGGCAACAACTCGTACACTCCGGCAAGCAGGGGAATGACCTGCTCCCGCGACCAGTGCCCGGCCCGGGAGTCCACGAGCCAGATGAGGGCTTCGGCCCGCTGTGCATCGTCCCAGCCAGCCCAGCCCACCACCATCGTGGGATCGTCGGCGAACACCACTCCCGGATAGGACACGAACCGTTCCCGGGGAAGGTCGAGCCTGCCCCGGTTGGCCCAATAGGACCGTGCCCGGAAGTCCGCTGCCGCATACGTGGGGGGCGGTGGAACGGCTGCCCGCTGCCCGGTGCTGTCCTCTTCCTGCTGGGCCGCCCACACCTCCTGCCAACGCGCGTACTTGTGCAGGCCCGCTGCCCGGTACCGGTAGGCGGCCAGGAAGGGGACGTGCTGGTCGGCGACGAGTTCCGCGAGCACGTCGGCTAGGCGGGCCTCGGGCTGCCCCAGGTATTCGTCGGCGTACCACTCGGCGACCGCGGCGACCGCGTCCCGGTCGGGGGCGCGCAGCAGGCGCTCAGCCAGGTCAGCAAGCGACCGGGGCCGCGGTACTTCCCGGCCGTCCTGAGCGTCGAACCACAGGTCGCGCTGTTCGCACCGGGACAGCAGCCAGTGCCGCAGCGCAGCTCCTTGCCGCTCCTGCCATGGCGGGCAGTGCCAGCGGCGCTTGTAGTCGGGGCTTTCCACGAGCGCCAGGTCGCGGCGTTTTTCGATGAGGTCGATGCGGGCTTCCACCACCCGGCGGTACTCTTCCGGCCAGTGTTGGGGGAGCTCGGTGACCGGGGTGATGGCGTTGCGGGCGAACCAGGTGGTGGCGGAGTCCCCTACCGCGATCTGGCGGGCGAGGACGATTTCGAAGGCCCGTTCTCCGGGAGCGATCTCGGGAATCCGGGCAGGGTCGGGGGCGAGCACGGCGGCAGCCTCGCTTTCGGAGAGCAGCCCGTAGAGTCCGTAGACCTGCCAGTCCAGTTCTTCGTGGAGCGCGACCATCCGGTGCCGGACGGTTTCGGAGGCGCGGCGGGCTTCAGCGAACCGCTGCCGAGTGGGTACTTCGCGGTCCGCGAGGGCGACCGGGTCCCAGGCGGCGGCTTGCCGTGCGAGCGTGTCCAGGCTCCGCCCGGGCTCGACGGGCAGGTGGGCGGGGAGCGGAAGGTTCCGCATCCGGGCCGCAGTGAACCGGTGGCGTTCCTCCCAGGATTCTTCCTGCGGGTCGCGCCAGGCCCCGCGGGGGTCCCGCTCAGGGTCCTGTTTGAGCCAGAAGCACACCGCGGAGGAGTTGAGCACTCCCAGCAGCCGCAGGTAGTCGTCTTCGGTGGCGCCCTCGGGGAGTTGCAGGACGGGGGCGGTGTGCCGGAGCACCATGCCGCCGCGGACCAGCGCGACGTGGGGGTGGGTGGCGGTCTCCGCGTAGGCGAGCAGCAGAGGGGCACGGTACCGGCCGGTGTGGAAGACCGGGTACGCGTACCACAGCGGGCTGTGCTGGTCGGGGGTGCTGCTCTGGTCGGCCCGGCTGCGCAGCAGGGTCCGGTAGGGCCAGAGGAAGCGTTCCGCTTCGGGGGAGAGCTCCGGGGCGAGTGTTGCTGCCGCGTACGGCCACAGGGAGACGACCGGGTCACTGATGTGGAAGTCTCGGATGGCGTCGCCGTCGGCTACGGGCCGCCGGTAGGCAGGGCTGATCCCGGCCCGGCGGAGGACGTCTTCGCCGACCATGGCACAGCAGTCGTCGCGGAGCCGCGCCATGGTCCCGATCTCTGCGACTCGGTCGCCGAGGCGCCCGGGGGCGGTGTCCAACTGCCGCCGCAGTTCGTCGGCGCCGTCACCGTTGAGCGACCACGGGTGGGCGATCCGCAGGTCGCGGTCGCTGTTACGGACCCGCACCCAGGAGGTTTCGATCCCGGGACGCTGGATGTTCTCCACGATGGAGCGCCACACCATGCCCTGGGCGGGGTTCTCCGGCGGGACGGGTTCCCCGCGTACGCCGAGGACTTCGCGGATTGGGTCAGCCCAGCCGCGGTCGGTGTTGCGGCCGACGACGATGGCGGTCGGAGCGGTGCGGCCGGGGATGACCGCGCCGGAGGTGTCGACGACGTGGGTGAGTTTCACGGTGCGGCCGTAGAAGTCTTCAACGAGCCGCCGGCCGAACTCGCGTCTGAGAAACGCACTGGGAGCGAACTGTGCCGCGAAACCCGCGCGTTCTCGGCTCGCCAACTGGAAGATCCGCTGCGCAAACGGGATGACCAGCGGATACGTCCCTGAGCATACGTCGTAGCGGGAACGGTAGGCGACGTTGTCCTGCGGGTCGCGTACCGGGACGGCGGGCGGACTCGTCACCACCACGTGGTAGCTGTTGCGGCCAAGCAGGTCGACGCGCCGCACCAAGTCCCCGATGTCTTCAGTGGTGTAGGTGAACACCCCGTCGGCGTCCAGGCTGTGGTCGGGGGGTGCGGCGTTCCGGCCATGCAGTAGCGCATCGCCCACCGCGATGTGGACGGGAAAGTCCGGGGCTTGGTCGAGGCGGCGTGCCCCGGTCTCCCGGAGCACGGCAATGAGCAGGCGGAACCGGGCGATGTTGGCCGCGAACGGGTTCTTGTCGCAGCCGTGGACCGAGTTCAGGGCTTTGCGGACGAGCTCCCACCGGTCCGCGCCGGGGCCTGCGGCCGCGCGGTTCCGGGCCAGGATGCGGGTGAACAGTCCGAGGAGGAACTCGCCGCTGCCGCAGGCCGGGTCCACGGTCCGCAGCCCGCGGTGCCGCCAAACGGGGGCGCCGGAGCTGTCGTGCACGTCGAGTTCGGGGTCCAGGCCGAATTCGTCGATCGCCGGTTCCAGGGTGAGGTCGAGCAGGAAGTCCACGACGAAGTCCGGCGTGGGCAGCAGGTCGTCGGCGGCGCGCGCCGACTCGCTGAGCTCTTGGTACAGCTCGGCGAGGAACCGCGTGTCCAGGTCAGGGTCGGTGAAGTCGTGGATGAGGGTGCCGTCGGGGCCGCGGCGGCGCCAGAACTCGAGCAGGGAGCCGATCGCTTCCACCCCAGGGGTGAGCTGCCACAGCGGGTTGTAGGAGCGGCTGAACAGCCCTTCAGTGGCGCGGTGGCATTTGGCGAGGTGGACGAAAGCAGAGATCAGCCAGTCGCGGTCGTTGAGGTTGGGGGTGGTGGCGAAGAACGCCCGCTGGCGGGCTTGGGCGGCAGCCAGCCGGTCGCCTGGGCCGGCGATCCAGGGCTGTTCGACGAGCCCGTTGTCTTCGCAGAACCGGACGAACAGCGTGCCGAGCACCCAGGCTGCTGCCACTTGGGTGATGCGCTCGTTCCGCCAGTCGGGGTAGGGGGCTGCGGTGCGTTGTGCCTGCCGGGCTGCGCGGTACTCCGTCTCTAGAACGGCCGCGTACTCGTCTTCTTCGCTGCGGGAGTGGAGGTCTTCTTCCAGAAGCGTGACCTGGTGACGTAGTTCCGTGAGTAGCTCACCTCGGTCTTTGTGGTCGGCCACCGCGCCTCCCTCGATGATTCGCTTCGGCTCTCCAGGCACACGCGCTTTTCATCCTGCCAGGTGCAGGCCTATGAGCAGGGGTGGAATACGAGATTCAGCCCCAGGTGAGGCTGCTGCCTACCAGGGCGGGGCATTTATGCCGAATCCGGGCGGGATGCGACCGGGTTTCGGGGCGGAAGAGGTTGGTGCAGGGAAAATCGCGAATCGACCCACGTGGCCAACGTGGAGGGGTAACATTCTGAAGCAGAGCATTCACCGAGCGTTGCAACTCGGTGTGTGCGGGGCCGTGTGGACAGTGGAGTCGCAAGGCGCTGGGGAGTGGTGACAGCCGTTTCCCACGGCTGCGGCGCCTGGATGAACGCGCCTGAACTCGGGTGGGCGGGCATCCCCGGCATGTCCCGTCCACCCGCCGCAGACGGGTCGTGTCCCGGCGTACCAGGGGGAGATGGAAAAAAGGGGGGCACGTCGGGACACGACCTCTACCAACACCGTCGTTACCCGTGAGGGCAGGGTTGACGGATGTCTCCCACCGGTGGCCACCGTGGTGGTCACCGGTTCCCTCACCGGCACGGGGCTGGCTGCCAGGTCAGGGCAAAGACAGCTCTTTGGCGCTGACGACGATTCCGTCTTCGTCGCTGTACAGCCATGCACCCGGAGTGAATACTACTTGACCGAAGGCAACATTCACGCCTACTTGGCCCGCGCCTGCCTTAGCGGACTTGCGGGGGTTGGAGCCCAGCGCCTTGATGCCGAGGGACAGCGTGGCCAGTTCGGCGACGTCGCGGACCGCGCCGTTGATCACCACTCCTGCCCAGCCGTTGCGTTCGGCAGCCCGGGCGATCATGTCGCCCATCAGCGCAGACCGCAGGGAGCTGCCCCCGTCGACGACGAGCACCCGGCCGTCCCCGGGCTGGTTGAGGACTTCTTTGACGAGGGCATTGTCTTCATGGCACTTGATGGTCTGGATGGGGCCGAAGAAGGCCCGTACCCCGCCGAACTGGCGGAACTGGAGCTCGCAACTGGCGAGTTCGTCACCGTAGGCGTCGATGAGGTCGGCAGTGGCGAAGGGTGTGGACATCGCGTCCTCCGCGGTTGTCGATAGCGGGGCCGGAATCGGTGCGGGAAGCCCCGGAAGCGTGGACGCGTCTTAAGTTACCCTCCGGTTTACTGCGTCCTTGCGGCCGGGTCGCCGCGACCGTCCCGGCCCGAGGCAGCACGGCGGCACGCCGTTCCCCGAGGGGGAGCCGCCGCGCAGTCGGCGGGCCGGAGCGCGGGCCCGGCGGGCTCAGGAGCGGTTCTCCTCCCACCGGCCAGGAAGCGGGCCTTCCGAGTAAGTCGTTCACCCGATCGGCAAGCGGCGCGCCTGATCCGCGACACGGCCGGATCCACCTCAGGGCCGCCCGAGAAACCATGCGCCGCGGCTTTTCCACAGCAAAGAGGGGCAGGTCATCCCGCATCGCGGGGCCTAGACGGCGGAACGCCCCCGATCAGAACGGGCCCGAGGACACCCGCATCGGCAGGCTACCGACCACAACACCCCTATTCCGGTCTTCCATTGGCCGAAATATGGTCGTCTGTTATTGCTGTCTGCTCAGTTCTCCACCGAAACCGGGTGCAGCTTGGGGACCAGCTGCCTCGCCACAGCAGGCCCGTTCGGGGGCGTGAAGCTTGCGGAACCCCCTCGCGAGTTCCGCGGCCCTGGAGAGCCGCGGGACAAGGCGGAAGGCACGCCGCCACCCGTCGAATGTCCCGGTGACGGTTCCAGGCCGAGGGCTGACAGACTGAAAGCGTGGCTACTCATCTGAAATCGCATGAGCTGTTCAACCGTGCCCGATCCGTCATCCCCGGCGGGGTGAACTCCCCGGTCCGGGCGTTCAAAGCGGTGGGCGGCACGCCTCCGTTCATGGTCTCCGGTAAGGGCCCGTACCTCACCGACGCCGACGGGAACACCTATGTGGACCTCATCTGCTCGTGGGGGCCGCTGATCCTCGGCCACGCCCACCCCGCAGTCGTTGAGGCACTGGCGAAAGCAGCCGCCCAGGGGACGTCCTACGGGGCGCCGACCGAAGCCGAGGTGGAGCTGGCAGAAGAGATCGTGTCGCGCACCCCGGTTGAGAAAGTGCGGCTGGTCAACTCGGGCACCGAGGCCACGATGTCCGCGATCCGCCTGGCCCGCGGGGCCACCGGGCGCGCCAAAGTGGTCAAATTCGCCGGAAACTACCACGGCCACGTGGACGCGCTGCTGGCCGCTGCCGGATCAGGGGTGGCCACCTTCGCCCTCCCCGACTCGCCGGGCGTGACCGGGGCCAGCGCAGCAGACACCATCGTGCTGCCCTACAACGACATCGCTGCGGTCGAAGCGGCCTTCGCCGAAGCCGGCGACGAGATCGCCTGCGTCATCGCCGAAGCCTGCCCCGCCAACATGGGTGTGGTCCCGCCCCGCGACGGTTTCAACGCCAAACTGCGGGAGATCACCGCCCGCCACGGGGCACTGCTCATCCTCGACGAGGTGCTCACCGGGTTCCGCGTCAGCCCCTCGGGATGGTACGGCCTTGAAGGAGTCGCCCCGGACCTCATGACCTTCGGCAAGGTCATGGGCGGTGGACTGCCCGCTGCCGCGTTCGGTGGACGCGCCGACCTGATGGACCAGCTCAGCCCGGAGGGCTCCGTCTACCAGGCGGGCACCCTGTCAGGCAACCCGCTGGCCACCGCCGCCGGCCTTGCCACCCTGCGGAACGCCACACCCGAGGTCTACGCGCACATCGACGCTGCCGCGGCGCGGGTCTCCGCCGCGGTGAGCGAGGCGCTGACCGCTGAAGGGGTGCCGCACCGCATCCAACACGGCGGCAACCTGTTCACGGTGTTCTTCACCGACACAGAAGTCGTCGACTTCGACGGCGCCCGCGCGCAGAACACCGCGCGGTACGCGGCGTTCTTCCAGGCGATGCTGGAGCAGGGCGTGTACCTGCCGCCCGCCGCATTCGAAGCGTGGTTCTTCTCCGCCGCGCATGACGACGCTGCCCTGGACCGGGTCGTCTCCGCGCTTCCTGCCGCGGCGAAAGCAGCCGCCCAGGTCGCCTAGCGGCACGCCACACCGACAGCACCCCTCGGCCCCGCCACTCCGGGACCGGGGGTGCTGTTTCCCTGTGCCGGAGGAAAGGCACGGGCGCTGCCCGGGCAGCAGCGCGGACGGGGTGCCGCGGGCTGTGGACGGTACGGCGAAGGGCCGTGGTCAGTCCACTTCCGCCCGAGTTGTGCCACAGTGGGAAACGGGTCAGGAACGAACCAGAAGGAAAACAGTCCGGCATATGTCCACGACCACCGTCATCCACCTGCTCCGGCACGGTGAAGTCCACAACCCCGAGGGAATCCTCTACGGCAGACTGCCCAACTTCCACTTGAGCGAGCGAGGGCGGCAGATGGCCGAACTCGCGGCGAAGTGGTTCACCGGGCGCGATATCGCGGTGCTGTACTCTTCGCCGCTGGAACGGGCCCGGGAGACCGCGGAACCCATCTCTGCCGCGTTCGGCCTGCCGATCACCGTGGACGAGCGGCTGGTGGAGGCGGCCAACCATTTCCAGGGCATGGCCTTCACCTCGCGTTCGATCGCCAACCCGCGCACCTGGCGCAGGCTGTACAACCCCTTCCTGCCCTCGTGGGGGGAGCCGTACCGCAAAATCGTGCAGCGGATGAACGAGGTGATCGGCCAGGTACGCAAAGAAGCGTGGGGCCGGGAAGCGGTGTGCGTCAGCCACCAGTTGCCCATCTGGGTGACCCGGCGGGCAGCAGAACAGCGGCGCCTGTGGCATCGGCCGGACCGGCGCCAGTGCAACCTGGCGAGCGTCACCTCGCTGACCTTCGAAGAGGAACGGCTGGTCGGCGTCTCCTACGCGGAACCGGCGGCTTCCCTCTACCCGGGCAGCTCCTCGGTTCCGGGTGCCTGAGCACGAGGCTTTCTGCCCTAGCCGCGTTCGGCCAGCGGCGGAAGCGGGTACGCTAGCCCTTTGGGCAACCGCCTCGGTTGGGGCGGCTCGCCCGGTGCCGCGCCCCGGCGGGGCGTCCGGCGCCTTCGAGACGGCGGGCCGGTCCCCTGTCCAAAGTCGCCCGTCGTGTCATGTCTCTGTCCGTGTCAAACCGAGGTGGTGATCCCATGGGGTCAGTTGTTAAAAAGCGTCGCAAGCGCATGGCGAAGAAGAAGCACCGCAAGCTTCTGAAGAAGACCCGCATCGCACGCCGCAACAAGAAGTAGGCTTTTCTGTCTCCGCGGACGCCTGACGGCGCCGACCCCCTGCCGGCCCCCAACGGCACGGCGGCCGGGCGACGCGGAGAAGAACCTCGCTACTGCCGCCAGCCAGTCGAAGGAGTCTCGATATGGCCCGCGTCGTGCTCGTTACCGGGGTCTCCGACTATCTGGGGGCCAGGGTGGCTACCGCGCTCCAAGACCATCCCGAAGTAGCCCGGGTGGTCGGGGTGGACTCGGTGGAACCCGAGCACCCGCTGGGGCGGGCGGAGTTCATCCGGGCTGAACTGCACGACGGCAGCCTTGCCGAGGCCGTCCAGGATTCCGGTGCAGACACGGTGCTGCACCTCCGGCTGGCTCTCGCACCGTCGCACAACGGGCGGGAAGACAGGACAGGCAACGGGGTCCTGGGCACGATGCAACTGCTGGCGGCCTGCCAGCGGTCTACGACCGTGCGCAGGCTTGTGGTGCGTTCGACGGTCGCGGTCTACGATTGTCTGTCCGAGCCAGGGCAGTCGGTTCCAGAAGCGACGAAGGCCCGGGCACGCAAGGCGGCACGGGCCCGCCTCCACGAGGCCATGGAAGCCGCCAAAGCGGAACGCTACGTCCGCGGCCTGGCCCGCCGCCGTCCCGACCTGTCGATCGCGGTGCTGCGCTTTGCCGATCTCATGGGCCCGTCGGTGGACTCTCCGCTCACGCGCTACCTGGGGCGGCGCTGGGTGCCGGTGCTCCCCGGCCACGACCCCCGGATGCAGTTCCTCCACGAGGACGACGGGGTGGAAGTGATCCGACGGATGGCGCTCGTCGATCGGGAAGGCGTGTTCGACGTGGCCGCTCCGGGGACGATCCCCTTGTCACAATGCCTGCGCCGGACCGGGCGGTCCATGAAGCTGCCGATGCCTGCCCCTGGACTGCGCGTGCTGAGCAGTCTGGCAGGCCGCGACCGGTTGGCTTACTCACCGGAGCAACTGCGGCGCTTGGGCACGCCCCGGATGCTGGACTGCACTGAGGTCCAGCGGGTCCTCAACTGGTCTCCGACCTACACCTCTCAGGAGGCCTTCGACAGTTACGTGGCTGCCTGGGCGGCGACCTCGCGTGTGCTTTCCGTGCGCCGGCGTCGCCCGGCACGCAGCACCTGAGCGGCGTAGCGGCCCGGTAGGGGCTTTCTCTCCCCGCGTTCTCAACCGCGTCGACGATTCCGGAGCAGCCCGACGAGGGCTCCTCCGGCCAGGGCGCCTGCCATGGCGGACGGCAGGCCGACGGTGAGGGCGGTGCGGTGCCTGCGGAAGTCGTGCACCGGCCAGCCGTGCGCTTGGGCGTGCCGATGCAGAGCGTCGTCCGGGTTGACCGCGTTGGGGTGGCCTACCAGGGACAGCAGCGGAAGGTCGTTGTAGGAGTCGCTGTAGGCGGTGCACTGCGCGAGGTCGAGTCCTTCGAGCTTCGCGAGCTTGCGGACCGCTTCGGCTTTGGCAGCCCCGTGTAACAGGTCCCCCACGAGACGCCCCGTGTACACCCCGTTCACTGATTCGGCGACCGTGCCCAGCGCTCCGGTCAGCCCGAGGCGGCGTTTGATGATGTCGGCGAGTTCGACCGGGGTCGCGGTGACCAGCCAGACCCGCTGTCCGGCATTGAGGTGCCGGTAGACCAGCCGCCGGGCCCCTTCCCAGATGCGGTCGGCCACGGTCTCGTCGTAGATCTCCTCGCACAAGGCGACGAGGTCGGAGACCTTGCGCCCGGCGACGAACGCGAGCGCCGTTTCGCATGCCTCGTTGATGTGATGCCGCTGCTCCGCCCCGCTGAAGCGGAAAACGAGCTGCCCCCAGCCGAAGCGGATCAGGTCGCGGGTGGTGAAGAGCTTCCGTGCTGCCAGTCCGCGGGCGAAGTAGTAGAGCGAGGCGCCGCGCATCAGCGTGTTGTCCACGTCGAAGAAGGCGGCGGTGCGGTCGAAACTGGGCGAGCGCGGTACCGGAGAGGAGAGTCGGGTCGACGCCGTGACGGAGGCCGCTCCGGTGAATGCGGTACGGCTGGGGCCACGGTCTCGGAGACGGCTCCACATGGAACTGAGCCTACGGCCCGAGATGCCGGATGAGTCCGTCATAGCAGATCCCCACCTATGATGAGTGAGGTAAGTCACAGATACCTGTTAGGTGTGACCGTTATGCGAGAATGATCCCGCTCTTTTGGTGGTCCGTTCCGGGAACGAATGCTCGTTCCGCCCGGAAAGTGCAGCATCATTGTCGGGATGGTCGAGGTAGGACTTGCATTCGTTTGCGCCCTGGTGGCGTGGAGCGCCACCGCGTCACTCGGTGTGCGCGCATACCGGTACCCGGACATCGCCACCATCGCCTGGGCGGTCTCCGCGACGGCCACCGCGATCGCGCTGAGCGCGGCGTTCCCCGCGGCGCTGCTGGACTTCTCCAACGCCACCTTCCGGCTCCTGCACATCGGGATCGGGCTCATCGGCCCGCTCTTCCTGGGCTGGGGCGCCATCGAATACACGGTGGAGTCGCCCCGCGGACGGTTCGGCACCCGTCTCGTCGTCACCACGCTCACCATCGTCCCGCTGGTGATCCTCACCATGGACCGGTTGCGTGGACGCTACGACACCAGCTACCCGGCGGCGGCCGACCACTACGACGTCATCCCGATGTTCGTCCTCACCCTCGTCCATCTCTTCGTCCTCGTGGCGCTCATCACCGGGGCGGCCCTTGCTGGAGTGCGCCTCTCCCGGGACCCCGAACGAGGACAGCGCGAACTGGGCGTGGTGGGGCTGATCGCGCTGGCAGCGCTTCTGGAGATCCTCGTCAGCCGGTTCGGTCTCGGCATCCTCGGCCAGCTCATGATGCTCGGTGCAGTATCCGCCCTGTGGGCTGCGGTGCACCGGGCCAGCGCCCCCGCACGGCGCGGAGGACGGCGCCGGGTCCGCGACCACGACGAGGACGACTTCTTCGACGACGAGATTGACGACGAGGACGAGGAGGAAGAGCCAGTGCGGCGCAGACGGCGCAGGGCCGACTACGACGAGGACGACGAAACTCCCGCCCGGGGTCGGCGGAGGAGAAGCGAATACGACGACTACGAGGAAGACGGGGAGCCCGCACCGCGTTCCCAGGTCTCCCGACTGCAAGGCATCATCACCATCTACACGCTCCGGGAAGGCCACGAAGACCTCTTCGACGCCTGCGTCGCCGACGTCGTTGACGAAGTCGCCCGCCAGGAACCCGACACCCTCCTGTACGCCTGCCACACAGTGGCCAGCTCCCCCCAGCAGCGCATCGTCTACGCCATCTACCGCGACCGGCTCGCCTACGAAGAACACGAACAGCAGCCGCACGTCATCGACTTCGCGCGGCGTTCCGCCAGGTACGTGGTCGCCACCAACGTCATCGAGCTCTCCCTGTCCGGTGCGGTGGCGGGCGAGCGGCTGCTCGACATGCTCATGCCGGAGTAGAAGCGAGGGAGCCGAGCAGTGCCGGAGACAAGGTCATCCTGTGCGTTTCCTCAAAGTTCGCTGGGATACTCCGGTGCAAAACCAGGCCAACAGGACGAGTGCAGTAATCTCCTACCGATACCCGCGTCCGGTGCGTTATAAGCGCAGCGCGGCTCGCCGAATCGACGGAGTGTTCTGGAAACCCGATGAGAAAGTTCCTCGTCCTCCTGATTTTCCTGCTGGTGCTGCTAGCAGTCGCCGACAGGGGGGCGCACTACGCGGCAGAGAGCGAAATCGCCAAGCGGATTTCCTACCAGTACGAGATGGCGGCCAAACCCGAGGTCACCATCGGCGGCTTCCCGTTCCTCACCCAGGCCATCGGCGGGAACTATCAGGAGATCCACGTGGTCACCGGCGCGATGACGGTCGAGGAGGTGCAGGTCGACCGGGTCGATGTGACACTGACCGACGTCCAGGCGCCTTTCGCTGACCTGTTGACGGAACCCAGGGTGGTCGCCGGGGGAGTCGAAGGCACCGTGCTGCTCCCCTACAGCGAACTGCAGAAGCGACTGCCCCAAGGCATCGTGATCGAGACCGCTAACGGAACGCCGCGCATGTCCGGCGACCTCGCCTACCAAGGGTTCAGCGTCTCGCTCTCCAGCGAATTCCGCATCGAGGTGAACGGCGACGAACTCACCGTCACCCCGGACAACATCGAATTGGGCGAGGAATTCGTGCCGGTGAGCACCGTGGAGAGCATGCTCACGCTCACCATGAAACTGCCCCGGCTCCCCTTCGACCTCGAAGTGACCGGGGTCGAGCTGCTGCCCAACGGTATCCAGGCGACCGCCGTGGGGAGCAACGTGCCGATCGTCGGCAGCACACCGCAGGAATAGCCCGCAGCAACGTCTGTGTCAGGGCCGCTCACGCAGGGCGGCCCTGCTGCGTTTCCCCTGTGAAACAACCCACCCGTGACATTCCCCGCTTAAGCACGTACCATCGTCTGCGTGACTCTTCTGACAGATGCGCTTTTGACGAAGCGACGCGCTATCGACTTCTGCCGTGTCGCCACGGCGCTCTGTCCCCTTGCCCGTTAGAGCGCAATCGCTCACGGCCGCGCGGCTGTTTTCCGCCGCCCCTCTCCGTTTCCCCCACCGTTGCGCACCGAGCCGACTGCCCTGACGCGGGCAAGCGCCGGCTGCGCTGAGCACTACGTCCGATCCGATCCGCAGACAACCGCTGGCCGCAGCAGACTTCCCAGATCACCAGCATTCCGTGCCGGCAAGTATGCACACCGTCTCAGAGCGGTAGAACGCACACTAAGGAGGTTCCCCATGAGCCGCGCCGACGTCCTTGTGGACGCCGACTGGGTGGAGGCTCACCTGGACGACCCGAACGTCGTGATCGTCGAGGTCGACGAGGACACCTCGGCCTACGACAAGGGCCACATCCGCAACGCGATCAAGCTCGACTGGAGGAAGGACCTCCAGGACCCGGTCCGCCGCGACTTCGTCGACAAGGCCGGGTTCGAGGCACTGATGTCCGAGCGCGGTATCGCCAACGACCACACCGTGGTGCTCTACGGCGGCAACAACAACTGGTTCGCCGCCTACGCCTACTGGTACTTCAAGCTCTACGGCCACGAGAAGGTGCGCCTGCTCGACGGCGGCCGCAAGAAGTGGGAGCTGGACTCCCGCGAGCTGGTCACCGAGGTGCCGGAGCGCCCGAAGACCAACTACGTCGCCAAGGAGCAGGACACCTCCATTCGCGCCTTCCGCGACGAGGTCGTCGACGCGATCGGCAAGAAGGCCCTCGTCGACGTCCGTTCCCCCGACGAGTTCGTTGGCAAGCTTCTGGCCCCCGCGCACCTGCCCCAAGAGGTCTCCCAGGTTCCCGGCCACATCCCCACCGCCCGCAACGTCCCGTGGGCCAAGGTCGTGAACGAGGACGGTACCTTCAAGTCCGACGAGGAGCTCCGGAAGCTGTACGAAGAGGCCGGGGTCGACCTGGACAAGGAGATCATCGCCTACTGCCGGATCGGTGAGCGCTCCTCTATCGCGTGGTTCGCGCTCCACGAGCTCCTCGGCCTGCCGAACGTGAAGAACTACGACGGATCCTGGACCGAGTACGGATCTCTGGTCGGTGTTCCGGTGGAACTGGGAGAAGCCAAGTGAGCACTTGCGGAGCCCCTGCTGGAGGGGTGGCACTCGCAGACGTCAACGTGGGGAACCAGGCAGTCATCCAGGGCCGGGTGACCCGGGACGGCCAGCCGCTTGCCAGCGCCTACGTACGTCTGCTCAACTCCTCCGGCGACTTCGTCGGCGAGGTTGTGACCAACGAGGAGGGCACCTTCCGCTTCTTCGCCGCGGACGGCGAATGGAAGGTGCGGGTGCTGGCCTCCGGCGGTTTCACCGCTGAATACACGGTGACTGCCGAGGTCGGCAAGGCCGTCGAACTCAGCGTTCAGGCCTAGCCAGCCCGTTCTCGTTGACCTTTCGTCCACCGGTGGCGGCAGGCGGGTCCCCTGCCGCCACCGGTGACGTTCTTCTGCGGCAGTACCGCGGAAAGCCAGTATCCGCAGAGCCGGGGCTGTGCGCGGTCCCGCCGTTGCCGCCCGCGAAAGTGCCGCGTTCTGTCCTCATGAACCGGACGGGGCGTGCGGTGCTCCTGCTGCCCCGCCCCGAGCGGCACGACCGCACTGCCACCGGGGCTGTATGCCCCAGCCGAAGGGACCCCAGCGCGCACCCGCGCAGCGCGCAGACCACGTTCTGACCAGCGTTGTCCTCGCCGCTCGCCCCCGGGTAGCCCCAGAGCCGTCCCCGTATTTGGCCGCACCGCCAAGGGCGCATCCTTGCCCAAAGGGGAGCAATGAGGGGACTATGCCGACAACAGGAGTGAAGCTAGGCTCTTGGCCATGCGTGACGCAGACATCGTGCACGCGATCGCGAAGGACGAGCGGGACGGGCTGAGCGCGGCGTACCGGGCCTACGCCGACCGCCTCTACGACTACAGTCTGGTCACGCTCGACGACGCTGAAGCCGCCGCTGACACGGTGCACGACGTCTTCCTCATCGCACGCGAACAGATCGCCCGCTTGCGGGACACCCACGCACTCCGCCCCTGGCTCTATGCGCTCACCCGTGCCCAATGCCACCGGGCATTGCGTCTCCGCGACGGCCATCCACCTCCCGACCTGCTGGACGGGCACCCCTCCCACGCCACCCTGTCCCCCGACGATCCCCGACTCCTCCTCCACGAAGCCCTCTGCGGTCTTCCCCCGCACGAACGCGAAATCCTCCACCTGACCGTGCGACACCAGCTCGCAGGACCAGAACTGGCCGCAATTCTCGGGACCAGCCGCAGGCGCGCCGACGCGAGAGCCGCTGCAGCGCACGCGAGTTTTACCGACGCGGTCGGCGTCCTCCTCGCCGTCCGGCGCACAGAAGCGCACTGCCCGGCGCTGCGCACCCTCCTCCAGCCGTGGGACGGCGGGCACCTCACTCCGGCGTGGCGCAAACGCATCACCCGCCACCTGAGGACGTGCCCGGACTGCGACCGCACCCGAGCGGCCCTCCCCGCCCCCGACGCACTGCGGGACGCCTTCCCCCTCACCGCGCCGCCCGCGTTCCTCCACGACCAGCTGTTGACCAACGCTTTCGACCCCGGCCTCGCCGCCCACCACGCCGAGTTCGCCGCCCAAGCCGGCCCGTACCGGAACGACGGCTTCCCCGCCACCGGCGGCCCTGCCGAGGAGACCGCCCTGCCGTGCACTCGGCTGCCCGCCGTCCTGACCCTGGCCGCCGCCCTCCTGTTCCTCGTGCTCATCGGCTGGGCCGCGCTCCCCCTCCTCACCGCTGTGGTGACCGGAAGCACCGGCGTGGAAGCAATCCCCGTCGTCTCACTCGAACCCGCCGAGCCGCCCAGCCCTGCCTCCTCCCCGCACAGTTGACCCGCCCGGCGCTGCCCCGCAGCAGTCGGCCGCCCAAGGCCGCAGCGCAGAAGCGGGGAGCGTGGGGGTGCTTTCCACAAACCTGTGACACCATGGCTACGAATTGGCCACAATCGTGTCTATCGCCTGAGGACTCGCTAGTTTGTCCCCTCGTAGCCGGGTGGGAGGTTATGAGCGGTGCCCGACGACCGAGCGGAGCGGAAACGGCCGGGCAGGCCTTTTCTCGGTTGGCGCTACCAGACCCTGGTCCCCCCGCCAGGGCCGCCGCCGCGCCGCCCCACGCCCCCGGAGCGGGTCGACTACGACCTTGATTGGGAGAAGGCCAGGCTCCGCGCGGAAGCCGAGACCAACCGGCCGCTCCTGTTCGGACTGTGCCTGCTCGTCCTCATCGGCACCGTGCTGCTCCTGCTGACCATCGTCGGGGTCATGCCGCTCCTGCTCTCCCTCGTCGGCTGTCTCGCCTGCCTGGCCGTGGCCTTTCCCGTCCTGCTCATGCTCATTCAGAGCCGCAGCGACATGGGGGAACTGTTATCCCGGGAGCGAGCGAAAAGACGCGCGGAACAGGAACGCCGAGAACGAGAGCTCTGGGAGCGCCAGGAAGAACACGCCGCCCGATACACCGAATGGCAGCACCGCAAACGCGTCTATGAGGCCCAGCCCCGCTGGTATGCCGTGGAAATCCCCGAAGGCACCCAGCGGGTAGCCGCCGTGGGAGGAGCCGAGGCGGGATGGTCCGCGCTGCTCACCACGCTCGGAGCCGCACTGATCAAAGAAGGCGGCGACCTCACCGTCGTGGACCTGTCGGGGCGCGCGGTCGCCGAACAGTTCGTGTCCCTCACCCAGCGCTGCGGCCTCATCCCCCGGATCTGGGTGCTGCCCGCCGACCTGCCCCGGGTCAAGATCGGCGCTCACCTCAGCGCCCGGCGCCGTGCCGCCATCCTCGCCGCCACCGCCCAGGCCGTGGAGCCCGGGGACGAAATCGCTGCCCGCCGCAGCATCCTGGAACGGATCTTCGCTGTCCTGGGCAAGGACGCAGAAATCGTCCACGTCGTTGCCGCCCTGGGACTGCTCGCCCTCCCCGACGACGGCGACACCGCCGACGATCCGGCCCACCTCCTGCTCACCCGGGAAGAACGCGAAAAACTCCGCGCCGCGTTCGCCGACGAGCCTGACGTGGCAGTCCGCGCTGCCGCGCTGCACCGCGCCCTGCTCCCCTTCGAAGGACTGGGGATCAAGGCGGAACGCGAGCCCTACGCCCAGGTGAAGATCATCGCCACCGACCGCAGCGTCGGAGAGTTCGCGGAACGCGCCTACGGAACCTACACCGTCGAAGCGCTGAGCACCCTACTGGACCTGCGGGCGGCCCGCGGCAAACCGGGACGGCCGTGGGCGCGCATGATCATCCTGTGCGGCGCTGATGCACTCCCCGAGTGGGCGGTGCGGCGCCTGAGCGACGCGGCAGCGCGACTCGCCACCGGAGTGGTGCTGCTCTACCGGCGAGCCAGCGAGAACGCCCTGGCCCAACTGCGCGCCGACGGAACCCTCCCCGTGGTCATGCGCCAACCGGACGCTGCAGCAGCCGCGGCCGCCGCAGCCTTCCTCGGCGCAGACCACGCGGGGCGGATCCACCGCCTCACCGAGATCGTCGGCACTGCTCTGGACGGCGCCACTGCCGACGGGTACACCACCGATGCCTCCTACCAGGTCACCGCGGCCGCACCGGTCCGCTACGCCGCGAAGTCCATTGCTCCGCTGACCCTGGCCCGGCACATCCGCTCCGCCACCGCCTGGGGGAACGCCACCGGGCAAGCCGCCGAACACGACACCCTGTCCGCCGAGTCGGACATCGACCGGATGACCACCCAGAAGTTCGACGTCTACGGGCTGCAGCACCTGCCGCCCACCGCCATGATCATCCCCGAGCGGGGAGACGCGCCGATCATCGTCGACGCCAACCCGGGCATCCTCACCCTGCCCACCGCCACCCTGCAAACCGTGGCGGACGCCACCGCCCTCACCGAACAGGCCCTCGCCGACGTGGGCGCAGACGAGGTCGTGGCCCACATCGGCCCGCCCCCGGAGCGGCTCGACTGGCGGCGGTCCGCAGGGTGAGGGCGCGCACTACGCCGCGGCCAGGAAACCCGACAGCGCGGCACAACCGGATATTTCCCGCCTCAGAACCGTGCAAGAGTGTGTTCCCGCAGTGTTTCGGACATATGAAATTAAGAGCGACCCGAGGTGTGATGACGGTTTGTCTCCCCGCCAGGGCAATAGGCTTGAGCTGCCGCCTGTAGCGAAGGCGTTGTGCATTTCTTCTATCGAACGTTGTGGGGATCAATGAGCGAACTTCCCTTGCGTGCCCAGCTTGCTGCCGCGCTGGGTAGGGGTGCGGCCTCGTTGTCCCGGGCTACCGGACGCGGCGACGGCTCGGTCATCGGGGGGCGAATCGCGCTCAAGGTCGAACCGAACCTGCTTGCCGAACTCGCCCGTGGACGTCGGATCGCCCTGATCAGTGCCACCAACGGAAAAACCACCACGACCAGACTGATCGCTGCAGCGCTGCGCGAGATCGGTGAGATCGCCACCAACGAGCACGGCGCGAACATGCCGACCGGTCACATCACCGCGCTGGCCAACAACCCCAAAGCCCTGATCGGCGTTCTCGAAACCGACGAAAAATACTTGCCGCAGGTGCTCCGGGAAACCAACGCGGTCGTGGTCGTGCTGATGAACCTGAGCCGCGACCAGATGGACCGCGCCTCCGAAATCAACCTGCTGGCCAAGAAATGGCGGGAAGCACTAGCAGCCAGCCAGGCGCACGTCGTCGCCAACGCCGACGACCCGCTGGTCGCCTGGGCAGGGCTTGCCGCGCCCCACGCCACCTGGGTGGCGGCCGGGCAGCGGTGGAAAGAAGACTCGTGGTGCTGCCCCGAATGCGGGGGGCACCTCAAACGCGACCCCGACCCGCACTGGGAGTGCCCCGAATGCGGCCTCAGCCGGCCGTACACCACCTGGTCGCTGGACAACGCCACCGACACCGTCACCGACCCGGAAGGGAAGACGCACCGGCTCCAACTGCGGCTGCCGGGTGACGCCAACCGTTCCAACGCGGTGATCGCGCTGGCCACTGCCGCCGCCTACGGGCTCCGCCCCGAACAGGCACTCCCTCGGATGCGGGAGATCGAGTCGGTGGCCGGGCGCTACACCTCCATCGTCACCAAAGGGGTCGAAGTCCGGCTCCTGCTGGCGAAGAACCCCGCTGGATGGCTGGAGTCGTTCGCGATCCTGGACCCGCCCCGGGTGCCGGTCATCCTCTCCGTCAACGCCCAGGTCGCCGACGGCCGCGACACCTCGTGGCTGTGGGACGTGGACTACACCGTGCTCCGCGGGCGCCGTGTCTTCGTGATGGGGGAGCGCCGCACCGACCTCGCCCTGCGGTTGGAGACCGACGAAGTGCCCTTCGAGATCGCGGACAGCGTCGACCAGGCGCTCACCCGCCTCAAAACCGAGCAGCCCGACATCACCAAGGTCGATGTGATCGCCAACTACACCGCGTTCCAGCAGATCCGCACGGCCTACGGACGAGTCCAGTAGAAGGGGAGCCCATGAGCGACACCAGCAGCACCCTGCGGATCGTGTGGATTTACCCCGACCTCCTCAGCACGTACGGCGACCGGGGCAACGTGCTGATTCTCCGGAGGCGCGCCGAACTGCGCGGCATCCCCACCGAGGTCGTGCGGGTCCACTCCAGCGACCCGGTCCCGGAAGAAGGGGACGTCTACCTGCTCGGCGGCGGGGAAGACCGGCCGCAGATCCTCGCCGCGCAGCGGCTGCGCGCCGACGGCGGCTTGAAGCGGGCCGCGGAGCGGGGAGCCGTCGTCTTCGCGGTCTGCGCCGGATACCAGATCATCGGCGAAACCTACGGTGACGACCAGAACAACCCGCTGCCCGGCGTGGGCATCCTCGACGTGCGCAGCGGCCGCGGAGACACGCGGGCGGTGGGGGAGATCGTCGCCGACGTCGACCCGGCGCTCGGCGTGGGGCGGATCACCGGCTTCGAAAACCACCAGGGCCGCACCGCGATCGGGCCCGCGGCCCGGCCCCTGTCGACCACGGTGCGTGGGGTCGGCAACGACGGCACCACCGAAGGCGCCTACCAGGGCACCGTGATCGGCACCTACCTGCACGGACCGGCGCTGCCCCGCAACCCGGCCCTTGCCGACCTGCTGCTGCGCTGGCGGGTCGGCGAGATTCCGCCGCTCCCGCCGTCCTGGGGCGAGCGGCTCCACGAGGAGCGGCTGGCCGCCGCGCTCTAGGCGGGCAACGAGAAAGGACCGTGCCGCAGCGGCACGGTCCTTCGTGTTTCCTCTCGGTACACCAGGGGTTTAGGCGGGAGGCGTACCCCAGACCAGGGTGCCGCCGAGGTATGCGGTGATCACCTCGCTGAGCTCCCAGTCAGTGTTGGTGCCGCGGCTGTAGTCGTCGCTTTCGTCGAAGTTCGCCCAGTTCGCGGTGTGGATCCGGCCTTGGAGCTCGGTGCTCGCCCCGGGAGCGAGGCTGCCGCTGAGGGTGAGCACCAGGGAGGTGTCGGCGCCCGGAGCCGACAGCGACGTGAAGGACGCGTTGACGTTGGCGCAGCCCACTTGAGCCCAGTCGCAGGTGAACTGGAGGGTACCGCCGGGCTCGTTGGTGAAGTAGTAGTGGATTTCCACGTCAGCCAGGTCGACCGTGCTGCTTCCGGTGTTGACCAGACGCAGCCCCGGCGCGATCTGGCTGTCGTCGGCCGCAAGACTGTTGTTGCGGTAGTAGACCTCGAGCGCACCCGTGGGGTTGGCGGGCGGCTCCGTCGGCTCCGTCGGCGGCTCCGTGGGCTCCGTCGGCGGCTCCGTGGGTTCCGTGGGCGGCTGGCTCGGTCCGCCCCCGCCGTAGTACTGGTTCAGCGACACACCGGTGGTGGAGCCCACCCCGCCCAGCGGCACATCGTGGTCCAGGCCGACGAACTTGCCGTTGGCGTCCTGCCACAGCGCAGGCTTGAGGAACGCGTACTTGGCCTCGTCCCAGGTTGTCCAGTCGTAGTTGAGCAGGCCGCCGGTGTCACCCGAGTTCGGGTTCAGCGCCCAGAAGGTGTGGTGCAGCTTCTCGTCGATGATGAGCGAGCGCAGCGCCGTCATCCACTTCTCGTTGTCGCCCCCATCCAGGAAGCCGCCCCACTCGCCGATGAGCAGCGGAGCGATGTCGTCTTCGTGGATGTAGAGCCAGTTGGGACGCCACACGTCCTCGGTCAGGGTCTGCCGGTTCCACTCGCCTTCGAACCAGGGCTGCTCGAACACGCTGGGACCGTAGTCGTGCGGCGAGTAGACCAACTGGTCCTGGTGGGCGCCCAGGTCGACGGGGTGGTCGGCGACGCCGCGCAGGTTGCCGCCCCACCAGGTGGAGTAGTAGTCCCGCCCATCGGTCGAGGACCAGTCCTGCCCATCCTTGGGGTAGATCTCGATCCCCTCGCACAGGATGAGCATGTTCGGGTTGATCGCGAGGATGCGCTTACCGGCGGTCTCGCAGACGTGCTTGAAGTTGTCGATGTCCGTGGAGCCGTCCCACTTGGCGCGCGGGGTCTCGTTGGCTTTGCCGTGGGGCTCGTTCTTGATGTCTGCGGCGACGATGGTGTCGTTGTTCTTGTACCGCTCGGTGACCCACTCCCAGGCCGTGTAGAAGTCCTCGGTGGTGATATCGCCCTTGTACCAGACCGGGTAGTAGTGCCCGGAGTTGTCGGCCTCCGCGCTGTGCACGTCAAGCATGACTTTGAGGCCGTACTCTTCGCACAGTTGCAGCCAGTAGTCGAACACTTCGAGGGTGTTCATCCCCGCCAGTTCGGGGTTGACGTACTCGTTGACTCCACTCGGTCCGGCCTGGCCGTTCTTCCACTCCAACAGCAGTTGGGTGCTGATGGGGACACGCACGATGTTGATGCCGCGCTCGGCCATCGCACTGGTGATGTCCTCGATGTTGGCGGCCCACAGCCCGTGGAACATCCGTTCGCTGGTGTTGAAGCCGAACCAGTTGGCTCCGGTGAGCCACACCTCGTTGCCCGCGGAGTCCACGATCCGGTTGCCGTCCGTGTGCAGCCAGTCAGCGGTGCCTGAGGCGGCTGCGGGGGAGGAAGTCAGGGGGATAAGAGCAGACGCTCCGATCGCGATCGCGGCTGCTCCGGCACGCAGTCGTCGCGTCAGGGGGGTCATTCTGCCCACTGCCGGTAGTCCTTTCGGGGAACACGCCTCCGCAGAGGCGTGGGGGGACGAAAAGCGCAGGGTGCGCTCCCGAATGGAAGGAGAAAACTTCAGTGGAGCCAGGAGAAGATTCAGGAAGAGTTCATTCACCGTTCGCCACTTTTGTGGCGCGGATCACCATAAAGCAGGGGGTGGAGAGAAGTCAATGTACCGTTACCGCAAGTAACAACCCCTGGGATGTCCCCCGGCGACGACCCGAAAGAGAACAGACATCCCCGCCTGCGACGTGTCCGGGCGAGAACCGCGCACGCTGCGCACGGCCTGCCACCGCCCCTTCCGACAGCTCAGCGCCGCAGCTCAGGGAACGCGGTGCGCAGCGCCTGCCCCAGGTCGGTGACCTCCACGACGGTGAGCCCTTCCTCGTGGACCGCATCGTCGGCCCCGGCCGGCACGATCGCGGTCGTGAACCCCAACCGCCGCGCCTCCTGGAGCCGTCGCGGCAGGCTGCTGACCACGCGCACGTCACCGGCCAGCCCCACCTCGCCGATAGCGACCATGCCGGGCGGCAGCGCCATATCGGTGTGCGACCCGGCCAATGCGAGCGCCAGCGCCAAGTCCACCGACGGCTCCACGAGACGCACCCCGCCCACCGTGGAGGTGTAGACGTCGGCCGCACCCATGCGCAGGTTCACCCGCTTCTCCAGCACCGCCAGCACCATCGCCACCCGCGCGGCATCCAACCCCGAGGTGGCGCGGCGCGGCTGCGGCAGGGCCGTGGGCGCCACCAGCGCCTGCACCTCGGCAATCAACGGGCGCCGCCCTTCCACGGTGACCGTGACACAGGTCCCGGGAACCGGCTCGGTACGCCGGGTGAGGAACAGGCCGCTCGGATCTGGCAGCCCCACGATCCCCGAGTCGGTGAGCTCGAAGCAGCCGATCTCATCGGTGGGGCCGTAGCGGTTCTTGACCGCGCGCAGGATACGCAGCTGCGAATGCCGGTCCCCCTCGAACTGCAGCACCACGTCCACCAGGTGCTCCAGCACCCGCGGGCCCGCAATCGAACCGTCCTTGGTGACGTGACCCACCAGGACTGTGGCGATGTCGCGTTCTTTCGCCAACCGGATCAGTCCCGCAGCCACCTCGCGGACCTGGGTCACCCCGCCCGGGGTTCCCGGCGCCTCGGGGACACTCATGGTCTGCACCGAGTCCACGATGAGCAGGCGAGGCATCACCTCGTCCACGTGCCCGGCAACCGCAGGAAGCTCTGTCTCCGCAGCCAGGTAGAGCTTGGGCGCCAGCGCGCCTACCCGTTCGGCGCGCAGCCGCACCTGCCCCGCCGACTCCTCGCCCGTCACATACAGCACCGGGCCCAGCGCGGCATAGCGTGCCGCCACCTCCAACAGGAGGGTGGACTTGCCCACTCCCGGCTCACCGGCGAGCAGCAGCACCCCGCCGGGAACCATCCCGCCCCCGAGGACCCGGTCGAGTTCCGCCAGTCCCGTGGGTGTGGCCTGGGCCGCTTCCACATCGATCTCAGCGATAGGCCGCGCGGGCGTCCCCGCCCGGATCGGAGCCACCCCGCTCGCCGCAGAGCCGGCAGCCTCCTCCACCGTGCCCCACGCCTGGCAGCCTCCACACCGGCCCACCCACTTCGGAGCGGTCCACCCGCACTCGGTACACCGGAACGTCCGTTTCGCTGCCCGTGCCATACCCGCACGCTATCGCCTGTCTGGCACCGGCTGGAACACACCGGGCCGGCCTGGGGAGAACCCGGTCCCCGCAGAGTCGGCCGGGAATCGAACCAGACGGCGCTGTGCACCGTCAGACAAGTACGCCCGAATCAACCGGGCGCCGCATCGGAGGACAACGTCCATGGCCCCCGCTCCCCAGGTTTCCGCACCGCGGTCCCGGCAGCTCGCTCCGGGACCGCCCCGGGCTGCAGCGCGGGACGCTTGCGTGCCTGGGCTGCCCTGCCCCACCGCGGGCGGGACAGGGCGCGCCGGCACGGCCCGGGGACAGCAGTGCCGCGGACAGCCGCGGCTTTCCGCCTCGCCGGTCCGTCCCCACCTGCCGGCAGGGGGCGAGAAGTATGCTCCGGGTGTGCGAGGCTGGGGCGTGTACCGTGGCATAGGGCAGAGTCCGCACACACGCCCACGCCGCTTCGGCACGTCACCGGCGCGGTTTTCCCCCGACCAGCCCCCGCGCCCCCACCGCGGAGCGTTGCGGCAGCATCCCAGTGCCGCATCCCACAACCAGCACACGAACCCCCGCCCCACACCCATGGTCCGCCTGCTCCGCCGACCCGTCTCCCAGGAACGGCGGGACGGTGCTCCGCTTCACTGGGGAAGGAAGGGAATCGCTTCGCGGCACGCGTTGTTCCCCTGGATGACCCTTACGACGACGCGGGGATGTCCGCAGCGGCCTGGCAGCGCAGCGCGCCGCCCCACGGGCCACTGGTGCGGCAGGGAATTTCACGACGACAGCACGTATGGTGGTTCAAGTGAACGCTATCCAGGTTCCAGACGCCCCCGTCGTCCTTTCGACGGCGTCGGTGTACCCGGAGAAAACTCCAGCGGCCTTCGAAATCGCCGCTGAACTCGGCTATGACGGCATCGAAGTCATGGTCACCGCAGACCCGGTCAGCCAGGACATCGACATGCTCCGTCGGCTGTCGGAGTACCACCAGATTCCCATCACCGCGATTCACGCCCCGTGCCTGATCTTCACCCAGCGGGTGTGGGGGCGGGACCCCTGGATCAAACTCATCAAATCGAAAGAGATGGCGGAAGCGCTGGGCGCAACGACCGTTGTGGTGCATCCGGCGTTCAAATGGCAGCGCGAATACGCCCGGGAATTCGAGTCCGGCATCCTGAAGATGCGGGACGAGACCGACGTGATCTTCGCGGTCGAAAACATGTACCAGGTGCGCATGCGGGGCAAAGAAGTCGTCCCCTACGCGCCGAGCTGGAACCCCTTGGACCGCGACTACCCTAACGTCACCCTGGACCTCTCCCACACCGCCATGTCGCAGTCGGACGCCATGGACATGGCGCGGCAGCTCGGCGACCGCCTCTCCCACGTGCACCTCGCTGACGGCGTCGGCGGACAGAACTTCGACGAGCACCTGATCCCCGGCCGCGGCAACCAGCCGTGCGCGGAACTCCTGGAACACCTCGCCAACAACGACTACCGCGGCCAGATCGTCCTGGAAGTCAACACCCGCAAGTCCGACCGGGAGACCCGGCTCACCGAACTCGCCGAAGCCCTCGCGTTCACCCGCCTCCACTTCGCGCGGAGCGTGCCGCCAGAGCCCCGCAGCGAACAGCCGGAACGCGAACAGATCGTGGTGCGCTCGGTGCCTGCTCCCGCCCTGCGTGTGTTCTCGGTCCACAGCGACGGCACCGTCAGCACCGATTGACCGGCACCGGTACCAGATCGCGCCCCTCTCCCGCATGCGGCCTTCGGCACGGGGCTGCCGCGGATTTGTAACCGTGCCGCCGCTCCGCCCGCAATATCCTCGCACTGGACGACCGGCGGGGCGCGCCGACACCGGGCCGCCACCGCGGTGAGCGGTGGGGCCGGGACAGCCACGGCACGGGACGGATGCCGACAACCCCCGCCCTGACCGGTCCACCGCCCACTACTGGGCAACGTGAGAAGGGTGTGACTCCATGATCGCGATCATTGGGGCAGGGCGGATGGGTGAAGCCCTGCTCGCCGGAATCCTCCACACCGGGCGGGACGCCGCGGAGGTGCTCATCAGCGAAGCGCGCGAAGACCGCGCCGCAGAACTCTGCCAGCGCTACGGGGTCGCCGCCGCCTCCCCGGCCGAAGCCGCCGCCCGCGCAGACACGCTGCTGCTCGCAGTCAAACCGCAGGACATGGTCGCGGCGTTGAACGAGATTGCCCCGGCACTGCCCCCCGGGCGCCTGGTGATCTCCGTAGCCGCCGGAATCACCACAGCCGTGCTGGAAAAGCACCTTCCCGCGGAGACCGCCGTGGTCCGAGCCATGCCCAACACCCCTGCCCTGGTCGGCCAGGGGATGACCGCCATCGCAGCCGGAACCCACACCCTTGAGGAGCACCTCGACCGCGCGGAGACCCTGCTCCGATCGGTGGGCGAGGTCGTGCGCGTACCGGAGAAGCACCTGGACGCGGTCACCGCCCTCTCCGGAAGCGGCCCTGCCTACTTCTACCTCGTCGCGGAAGCGATGATCGAAGCCGGAGTGCTCCTGGGGCTGCCGCGGCCGACCGCCGAGCGGCTCGTCACCCAGACCGCGGTGGGCTCCGCGGCAATGCTGCGCGACTCCGGGGACCATCCGACCCTGTTGCGGGAAGCAGTGACCTCGCCCGGGGGAACGACCGCCGCTGCCCTGCGGGAACTCGAACGCCACGGCCTGCGCAGCGCGTTCGCTGACGCGGTGGAAGCCGCGTGCCGGCGGAGCGCGGAACTCGCTGAAGGCTGAGGCCAGCAGGCGGATTGCGGGGTCCCCTGCGCTACCACGCAGGCCCGGTCAACTACTGTGGTGAAGAACACTGTCACCGAGGGGGAGGGCGCATGGCTTGTTCACTGCGCATCGCATGGAATGACGGGCTGACCAGCTACAACTTCGGCCCGCAGCATCCACTTGCGCCCGTCCGGGTCGAGCTGACCATGGAGCTCTGCCGCCGCCTCGGCGTGTTCGATGCGCCCGGTGTCTCCTTCGCACCGGTCGAGCCTGCTGACGACGCCCTGCTGGAGCTTGTCCACAGCCGCGACTACATCGCTGCCGTCAAGCAGGCAGGGAAAACCCTGGAACCCAACATGAAGTACGCGCTGGGCACCAGCGACAACCCGGTCTTCCCCGACATGCACGAAGCGTCCGCCCTGGTTGCAGGCGCGTCCGTGGCGGCGGCGCGCGCCGTGTGGCAGGGGGAGGCGGAGCACGGCGCGAACATCGCGGGCGGCCTGCACCACGCCATGCCCAACAAGGCCTGGGGATTCTGCGTCTATAACGACGCCGCGGTCGCCATCGCCTGGCTGCTGGAGCAGGGCGCCAAACGGGTCGCCTACGTGGACGTGGACGTCCACCACGGTGACGGGGTGCAGGAGATGTTCTACAACGACCCCCGGGTGCTCACCATCAGCCTGCACGAGTCCCCCCTGACCCTCTTCCCCGGCACCGGGTACCCCGAGGAGATCGGCGGCCCGGACGCGGAAGGCTATGCGGTCAACGTGGCCCTGCCCGCGGGGACGAACGACGCCATGTGGCTCCGCGCGTTCCACGCCATCGTCCCGCCGCTGCTGCGCGAGTTCCAGCCGGAGGTGCTCGTCACCCAGCAGGGCTGCGACACCCACACCCTCGACCCACTGGCCAACCTGACGCTCAGTATCGACGGGCAGCGCCGGACCTACGAGGCCCTCCACGAGCTGGCCAAGGAGACCGCCGCAGGGCGCTGGGTGCTGCTCGGCGGCGGCGGATACGAGCTGGTGCAGGTGGTGCCGCGTGCGTGGACCCACCTGCTGGCCGAAGCCGCGGGCACCCCGATCGACCCGGAGACCCGCACCCCTGATGAGTGGCACGAGTTCGTCAAGGAACGCACCGGCGAGGTCCCGCCCCTGCACATGACGGACGGGCGGAAAGCCGACTACGTCCCGTTCGAAGCGGGCTTCGACCCGGCGGACGCGGTGGACCGCGCGATCCGGGCGACCCGGGCCGCGGTGTTCCCGTGCCACGGCATCGACCCGATGATGTGAGGCGGCCCGCCTGCACCCCGAGGCGGGCCGGCCAGCGCAGGGGAGGCGTTCCAGCCGCACCGGAAAACGGTGCAACGGGCGGCGGAATCATCGACAATGGTCCGACAAAGGCCGATCGGTGCTGGCTTGACCGGAAAAAGAAATAAAGGGGGTCTGTCTTGAAGCCGCCCTCCCGTGCGGAACTCATCGACTATTTGGTGACGACCGGTATCGCCGGTCAGGTCGCCACTCCGCGGCAGAACAACCTCAAGCACTACCGGCGGCTTGTCGAAGGAGACCCCTACCACCAGTTCGGCCTGACCTTCCAGCGGAAGTGGACGTTCTCGGACGTGCTGGCGCTCATGGCGCAGCGCTGCGGCGTGGTCGCGGACGAAGACTACGTGCAGGGAATCGACACCATCGACCCGGACCGCACGGTCGACGCCCTCGAGGTGGTCGCGGAGCGGCTCGCGCAAGCCGCACGCGACCGCGAACGCATCATGGTGGCCACCGGGCACCCCAACAATCTGGCCGAGCTCTACCGGGCGTGGAAAGATGTGCTCGTCGACCACGGGTGCACGGTGGTCACGGCCGCGGCCGGCTACTCGTATGACGCTCCTGGTGGACCCCCGCCGACCCGCCGCACCCTGGTCTGGCGCGACGACGTGGGTATGGTGACGGACGGCACAGAACCCCAGCACAGTCACCACCCTTTTGCGATGCGGGCGGTACTGGCCCAACTGTCTGAAACGGGTGGGCCATGGCCGCAGTTGGTCATCGCCGATCACGGTTTTGCTGGCGCGGCAGGTGAGGCTGGAGTGCCGACGATCGGGTTCGCCGACAGCAACGATCCTGCGCTCTTCCTGGGCGAACATGAAGGAAAACTTCATGTCACGGTGCCGCTCGACGACGGTTATGTTCCCGACGAGTACCGCCCGCTTTCGGACTACGTTATTTACCGCGCCGGGCTGGCCTGAAAATCGTTCCCCACGCTTTCCCACCGCAAAAAAGACCGGGAAAAGAGCAGATCATCCCATGAGTTTTCGCGGTGCGTCTCATGGTGTACCCACAGGCCAAACCTCGCCCTCCGGCCTGGGGCAGCGATAGTGACCGAGAGCGAAAAACACCCTTCTAATGACGTGACCCGAGATTTACTCTGAGAACGGACGGATCGAAAGTTGCTGGGTGACACGTGAGCGCGACCGGACGAAAACGGGAGGACGGTCGCGTTCAGGTGACAACGCGGGTGCACGTCCGGGAAAGAGAGCGTCGGGACATGAGCGGGAGCAAGGGATCACTGGGCGAAGTACGGTTCTTGACGGTGGCCGAGGTGGCCGCGATCATGCGCGTCTCCAAAATGACGGTCTACCGCATGGTGCACTCCGGAACGCTGCCGGCTATCCGGGTGGGGCGTTCCTACCGGGTGCCCAAGCGTGACGTGGACAACTACCTCCGCGAGGCGTTCGTCCACGCGGGCTGAGACGCGAACTATGTGGGGGCGGCGCAGTCTGCGCCGCCCCCACATAGTGTCCGAGCGGCTAGCCACGGGCCCGCGCAGCGGTCACCAGGGCGTCTACTACACTTCGTCGTTGTTGATGCATTGTCTGCCGCATCCCGCTGACGAGGTTCTTCCGCGATGCCCTTCACCAGACCAGGCCCCCGAGTGCGCGCTGCCGCGCTCCGCGGTCTTGCCGCCGTGGCGGTGCTGGCTGCCCTGGCCGGTTGCGCCGAGGAAATCGACACCGGGGCGGCGACCGAAGACGACCGCTACATCTCCGGGGACGGCTCCAGCACGCTGTTCCCCTCCGAAGACCGCGAACAAGCGCCCGCAGTCGAAGGAGAAACCCTCGACGGGGATCCGGTGAGCCTCGCCGACTACTCCGGGGACGTCGTCGTCATGAACTTCTGGGCCAGTTGGTGCGCCCCCTGCCGCGCGGAGACGCCCGTCCTCAACGAAGTCAACGCCGAGCACGCCGACCAAGGGGTGAGCTTCCTCGGCGTCAACATCAAGGACAACCGCACCGCTGCGCAGGCGTTCGAACGCAACCAGGACGTCTCCTACCCGAGCCTCTACGACCAGTCAGGCGAAATCCCGCAAGCCTTCCGCGACACGGTCCCCCCGCAGGCGATCCCCAGCACCCTGGTCATCGACCGGCAAGGGAGGATCGCAGCCCGGGTGATCGGCGCTACCAACTACAAGGAGCTGACGGAACTGGTCAGCACCGTCGCCGCCGAGGACGCTGATGTCCAGTGATTGCTGAGACTGTCCTCTCCGGATCCCTCTTCCTCGCCATTCCGCTGGCCGCAGCCGCCGGACTGGTCTCCTTCCTTTCCCCGTGCGTGCTGCCGCTCGTTCCCGGATACCTCTCGTACGTGACCGGGCTGACCGGGGCCGACATCGCGGCGCACCGGCGAGGAGAAGTGCACACCACCACAGCCGACGGCCAGCGCAGAGTCGCCACAGTGGACGACCTCATGGCCTCTCGCCGGTGGACCATGCTCGCCGGCAGCCTGCTTTTCATCGCCGGCTTCACCGCGGTTTTCGTGGCCGTCGGCGTGTTCGTCGGCGGGATCGGCGGGCTGCTCCTCGACTACTCCGCGGTCATCACCCGCGTGCTCGGGGCGCTGACCATCGTTCTAGGGCTGGCGTTCATGGGCCTCATCCCCGGGTTCAACCGCGAGTTCCGCGTCCACCGGCTTCCCGGGGCCGGTCTGGCCGGGGCCCCGCTGCTGGGCATCCTGTTCGGCCTGGGCTGGACCCCGTGCATCGGCCCCACCCTGGCCGCGGTACAGTCCCTCGTCTTCATCGAAGGGAGCGTGGGCCGGGGAGCGCTGCTGTCGCTGAGCTACTGCCTCGGCCTGGGCCTGCCGTTCGTGGCCGCGGCCCTGGTCTACCGTAGAGCGCTGGGAGCTTTCGACTGGGTCAAACGCCACTACCGTCTCGTCACCAGCGTGGGCGGCGCGATGCTGGTCGTGGTGGGCCTGCTGCTCGTCACGGGCCTGTGGACCGACATCACCGCCGTCATGCAGGGCTGGACCGCGAACTTCACCACGGTGATCTAGCAGTGACCCCAAGCCAATCGAGCACGGTGACCGAACCGCAGCAGGCGCCGCCCGCCGCACCCGCGCTGTCCCCCCTGGGGTGGGCGCGCTGGGCGTGGCGGGTGCTGACCTCGATGCGCACCGCGCTCATCCTGCTCTTCCTGCTCGCCCTGGGCGCGATCCCGGGTTCACTCCTGCCCCAGCGAGGCGTCAGCGTCGAAGAGGTCCAGAACTACTTCCTGGAGCACCCCGACCTCGCCCCGGTGCTCGACCGGTTCTTCCTGTTCGACGTCTACTCCTCGCCCTGGTATGCGGCGATCTACCTGCTGCTGGTCGTCTCGCTCGTGGGGTGCGTACTGCCCCGTGCGGGAGCGCACTACCGGCTGCTGCGGGCCCGGCCGCCGAAGACCCCGCGCCGCCTTGACCGGATGCCCTATTCGGCGACGTTCGAGACCGACGCCACCCCAGAGCAGGTGTTCGCCGAAGCACGAGGTCTGCTGCGCGGGCATCGGATCGCCGACTACGGCGACTCGCTATCCGCGGAGACCGGCTACCTGCGCGAGACCGGCAACGTGGTCTTCCACCTGTCACTGGTGGGCCTGCTCGTGTCGGTGGCGTGCACCGCGTTCTTCGGCTACCGGGGCAACGTCCTCCTCATCGAAGAGGACGCGTTCGCCAACACGCTGACCTCCTACGACGCCTTCTACCCGGGAATCGCGGTGGACTCGGCCAAGATCCAGCCGTTCTGGATCCGGCTCGACGAATTCGAAGCCTCCTTCGTGGAGGAGGGCGGGATGGCCGGCCAAGCCGCGAGCTACCGCGCCGACCTCACCTACCGGGAGCACCCGGACGCCCCCGAAGAGTCCCACATCCTGGAGGTCAACCACCCGCTCCGCGTCGACGGCGCCCAGGTCTACCTGCTCGGCCACGGCTACGCCCCTACGTTCCGGGTCACCGACGCCGACGGGCACGTGGTCTTCGAGCAGGCGGTGCCGTTCCTGGACCGCGGAGACGGCAACTTCACCTCCGACGGGGTGGTGAAAGTCCCCGACATCGCCCCGGAGCAGCTGGGCTTCACCGGGGTGTTCCTTCCCTCAGCGGCCACCGACGACAACGGCGACCTCGTCTCGGAGTTCCCGGACGCGCGCAACCCCATGGTGGTGCTCAAGGGCTTTGTCGGCGACCTCGGATTGGACAGCGGCAACCCCCAGTCGGTGTACCAGTTGTACACCAAGCGCATGGAGGAGATCGGCGACTCTGCTCCGTTGGCTGTAGGCGACCGCTGGGAGCTGCCCGGTGGCGCCACGATCGAGTTCACCGGGTACCGCGACTACGTCACTCTGCTGGTCGCCAGCGACCCTGCCCGACCGTATGCGCTGGCCAGCGCGGTGGCGGCGGTACTGGGGCTGCTGTGCACCCTGTTCGTCCAGCCGCGACGGGTATGGGTCCGTGCCCGCCGCGGAGCAGACGGGCGTACCGTGGTCGAGATCGGCGGGCTTGCCAAGACCGAGGGGGCCGCGCCGCTGCGCCGGTTCCACGAACTGGCCACCCAGTTGAACCAACGGCTGCGGCGTTCCGACTGCCAAGCAGACATGGAGAAGGAGTAAGCGGTGCACGTTCTCGCGGCAGGCAGCGCGGTCGACCCCGCGCTGTCGAATCTCAGCGACAACCTTGTCCTCGGGATGATCCTGGTCTATGCGGTCGCCCTGTTCCTCTTCGTGTTCGAGGCAGCCTACGGACGCCGCCAGTCGCTGACCGGCACCCGCCTGGTCGCCGTCGGCGCCTCGGAAGCGGAGAACAGCGACCTGAAAGTGAGCCTGCGGGAACAGGAGCCCGAGGCCAAAGCGTCCCGCCACGTGGTCGGCAAGATCGGCATGGCCATGACCGCGGTGGGCCTGCTGCTCAACCTGGCCCAGATCGTCACCCGCGGCCTGGCAGTGGGACGCTGGCCGTGGGGCAACATGTTCGAGTTCGTCATCGCGATCTGCCTGTGCGGGGTGGCGGCGTTCCTCTTTGCCGCGATGCGTTACCGGGCCCATTACCTCGGTGCGTTTGTGCTGGTCCCCGTCCTGCTGCTGCTCGGTATCGCGGTGCGTTGGCTGTACTCGGAGAGCGGCCCCGTGGTCCCGGCGCTGGACTCCTACTGGATCGCTATCCACGTTTCCGCGCTCATCCTGGCGACCGGGGCATTCATGGTGTCCGGGTCCGCGACGATCACCTATCTGCTGGCGCGACGCACCGAAGTCAAGCAGGCGCTCGGCCAGCAGGTGAGCGCGATCGCCGCCAAGCTGCCCAGCGCGGAACTGCTGGACCGGATCGCGCACCGCATGATCGTGCTGGCCTTCCCGCTGTGGACGTTCGGGGTGATCGCCGGGGCGATCTGGGCGGACGAGGCGTGGGGCCGCTACTGGGGCTGGGACCCCAAGGAAGTGTGGTCCTTCATCACCTGGATCGTGTACGCCGCCTACCTCCACGCGCGTGCCACAGCGGGCTGGCAGGGCCCGAAAGCCGCGTGGATCAGCCTCATCGGCTTTGGCTGTCTGCTGTTCAACTTCTTTGGGGTGAACTACCTGTTCAGCGGATTGCACAGCTACGCCTGACCGGGAGCGGGGCCCTGGGGTGCCGGGGCGCTCACGGTAGAGCGTCGGCAGAGTGAAGGCCCGCCCTCGGCTCACTCAGGGCGGGCCTTCACCATGCCGTGCGTGCTCAATCCTCCGGGTTGATGCGTTTGTCGAGTCGCCGCAGGAACTCGGGGTCGTCGTCTGGGCCCAGTGGACGGTTGCGCCCGGACGGCCGGTGGAAATCCGAGGGGTCCAGATGGTCGGCGGAGGAGACAGGCACCGAGGAGGAGACCGCTGTGCCGGGATGCGTGATGGGACGTCCGAGGAAGAGCCACAGGAGCGGACCGATCACCGCAAACAGCACGATGACGAGTAGCCAGATCACCTTGGGCAGGTTGCGGACTTCCTCAGCGGGACAGGTGAGCGCGTCGAAGAACGCGTACACCCAGAGCACGATCGTGAGCAGCGTAATGAGGCCACCGAGCCAAACCATGTCTTCCAGCCTATCCGGGTGTGACCTGGATGTGCGGGTGCGGACCACCACGGAGCGGGGCCGGTGCCATCGGGACGAGAGCCCAGAGTCTTCGCTGGTCAGTGCGAGGATTCAGGAGTCTCCCCGTGGAGCAGTGCGCGGACTTCGGACTCCCGGAAGCGGCGGTGCCCGCCGGGGGTGCGGATACTGCTGATCCGGCCGGAGGCGGCCCACCGGGTCACGGTCTTAGGGTCGACGCGGAAGAGGGAAGCGACCTCTCCCGGGGTCAGCAAGCGTTCCGTTGTTCTTTCCACCTTCGCCATCCCCCTTTACTCCCATCCCGGATGTGGTACGGGCGTTTAGTCCCCTAGTGTGCATGAGTCGGGCTGTTTCCTCCTTAGTTTTCGGAAAGATGGGAGGCAACGTGGGCGAGGGCGGGCAGATGTGATCGTAACGTGATATCCCCCTCAGGGATGTCTTCTTTCTCAATCTCGGCACAGAAGATGAACACCGCCTTATCTGGGACAGGGGTCCGTGTCCGCAGGAAAAACCGCCCTTTAGGCTGGGGTGGAGAGGGACGATGCACGGTCGAGGACTGGGCAGGACCTGCTGGAGGGGCGGAGGGCACAGCCGTGAACCGCTGCCCCAGGGGCGTGCCGGGTCTTCACCGGGACTTTTCTGTGAACCGCCCGTTGTGAGGCAGTTTCATGCGTAACTTCATTGCTTATACCGCGGCCCGGGTGCTGCTCTTCGCGATCGCTTTCGGCGTGGTGTATCTCCTGGGCGCCCGCGAGCTGCTCGCGGTCATCCTCGCTCTGGTGATCAGCGGCCTGCTGAGTTTCGTGCTGCTCTCCCCGCAGCGCGACGCGCTCTCCGCCTCACTGGTGCGGGGGATGGAACGGATGCGGAGCGTGGGTGAGCGGCTCGATGCCGGGGCCAGCAGGGAAGACCACTTGCAGCAGGCCCCGTCACCCGGGAGTGCGTCCGGCAGTACCGCGGTGGAGCCGGGCCAGGCGGAGCAGCGTTCTGCTCCGGGGGAGACACCGTAGGGAGGACGGGCCGCAGGACCGGAACGCAGCACCCTCTAGGCTGTGCACCATGATCCGTGCCGAACTGGACAAGGACCCCCGAGACGTCGCCGCGATGTTCGACAGCATCGCGGACCGCTACGACCTGCTCAACCGGGTGCTCTCCCTGGGGCGGGAACGCTACTGGCGGCAGGCCACTGTGGCTGCGGTGGACGCCTACAGCGGCGAGCTGGTGCTCGACCTTGCGGCCGGGACGGGAACCTCGTCGGAATCCTTCACCCGCCGGGGTGCGCGGGTCATCGCCTGCGACTTCTCGTTCGGCATGCTCCGGGTCGGCGCTGAACGCCGCGGCGGTGCGTCCCGCAAGGGGGTCACCGTGGTGGCCGGGGACGCGCTGCACTTGCCGTTTGCGGATCAGACGTTCGACGCTGTCACGATCTCGTTCGGGCTGCGCAACGTCCACGACGTGGACCGGGCGCTGGCCGAGCTGCTGCGGGTCACCAAAGTCGGCGGCCGACTGGTGATCTGTGAATTCAGCCACCTTCCGGTGCAGCCGCTCGACCGGATGCTGGGCTGGGGGATGAAGATCGGCCTGCCGTGGGTGGCGCGCCAGTTCAGCGACAACCCGGACGCTTACGCCTACCTGTCGGAGTCGATCGCGGCCTGGCCGGACCAGGCTGGGCTCGCCCGGAAGATCAGCGCGGCCGGCTGGTCGCGGGTCGCCTGGCGCAATCTCACGTTCGGGGTGGTGGCGCTGCACCGCGCCTACCGCGAGCGCTGAGGCGCCGTACGTGTGTCTCTGCTCACCTCCGCGTCCCCGGACAAGGAGGTTTTTCTGTGGCGCAAATCACTACTCATGGTAATGGTAGTATCACCATGAGTCTTCGGTTTTGTTAAAAAGATCCCAATTTGAGCTTTTTGTGAACTTTGCCGAGACTGTGTCCTGTAACCGGCACACCGGTCAAAAGTGAACCGCCGCGCTGTTACCTGGTTTTTAAACCCCTAGGTCAGGGCAGCGCGACCGAAACCTCACCAACAGGGACCTGGGGTCGCTCGTGTGGCTGGGAAGGTCTAGACTTCGCATTGAAGACCTTGTGAAGCACTTCACAAGGGGGCGAGTTTATTCCCCTTTCTGGGACAGCCACAAGCTCGAACCCCAGTGTGAAACCGCGCCGAGCAGTCAGGACCATCCGTGAGCCAGACAGCACCGACCCCAGTCACAGACACCACGGTTCCCCACGAGGAAGCCGACGTCATCGTCGTCGGAGCAGGCCCGGCAGGGAGCACGGCAGCCCACTACCTGGCCACCGCGGGCCTCGACGTCCTGCTGCTGGAGAAGACTGCTTTCCCGCGGGAGAAGGTCTGCGGAGACGGCCTCACCCCCCGTGCAGTCAAACAGCTCGTCGCTATGGGGATCCCCATCAACGAAGAAGACGGCTGGATCCGCAACCGCGGCCTCCGCATCATCGGCGGCGGAACCCGACTCGAGCTTCCCTGGCCTGAACTTTCGGAATACCCCGGATTCGGTCTGGTACGCACCCGCTACGACTTCGACCAGATCCTCGCCCGCCACGCCGTGAAAACCGGTGTGCGGCTCCTGGAACGCACCAACGTCACCGCGCCCATCATCGACGAGCGCAGCAACCGCGTCGTCGGAGTCCAAGCCAAAGACGCCGAAGGCCGCATCCGCTCCTTCCGCGCACCCCTCGTCCTCGCCGCCGACGGCAACTCCTCGCGCCTGGCGATCGCCCTGGGCATCCGCAGACGCGACGACCGCCCCATGGGCGTGGCCGTCCGCACCTACTTCACCACCCCCCGGCACAACGACGACTACCTGGAGTCCTGGCTGGAACTCTGGGACACCACCGACGGCAAGCAGGTGCTGCTCCCCGGCTACGGCTGGATCTTCGGAGTCGGCGACGGCACTAGCAACGTAGGCCTGGGGATCCTCAACTCCACCCCCGCCTTCCAGAAGATCGACTACCGCAAACTGCTGCGCCGCTGGACGCAGAGCATGCCTGAAGAGTGGGGGTTCACCGAGGAGAACCAGAAAGGACCCATCCGCGGCGCCGCCCTGCCCATGGGCTTCAACCGGACACCGCACTACGCCCGTGGCATGATGCTGGTCGGTGACGCAGGAGGCATGGTCAACCCCTTTAACGGCGAGGGCATCGCCTACGCGATGGAAGCAGGTCGGATCGCCGCTGACGTGGCGGTCCAGGCGCTGAGCCGTCCCACACCGCGGGACCGCGAACGCACCCTGCTGCGCTACCCGGAGATCCTGCGGGATACCTACGGCGGCTATTACACGCTGGGGCGCTACTTCGTGAAGCTGATCGGCAACCCCTACTTCATGAAGTACGCCACCAAGTATGGTCTCCCGCGGCCCCTCCTGATGCGCTTCACCCTCAAGATGCTGGCGAACCTCACGGAACCCAGCCACGGCGACGCGCTGGACCGGCTCATCAACGGCCTGTCCAAGATCGCGCCCGCCTCGTGAGACAACTCAGGAGACCCATCCCGCGAGAACGGCAGGACATGAACCTCTTCCGTGCACAACACCAAGGGAGCGGCTAGCCGATGGAGCTGTACACCCCCATCTTCGTACTCGGCGGTATCGGCGCTGCCTTCGTGATCGTCTCGATGATCGTCGGAGCGATCGCCGGGCCTAAACGCTACAACCGCACCAAACTCCAGGCCTACGAGTGCGGGATCGAACCCACTCCCCAGCCCGTGGGCGGCGGTCGGTTCACGATCAAGTACTACCTGACGGCGATGTTGTTCATCGTCTTCGACATCGAGGTCATCTTCCTAGTGCCCTGGGCGGTGCACCTCGACGCGCTCGGGATCTTCGGCCTGGTCGTGATGATCCTGTTCCTCGTCAACGTCTCGATCGCCTACGCCTACGAATGGCGCCGCGGCGGCCTCGAATGGAACTGATCCGCATGACCAGCCCGCACCTGATCCCCAGTCGTCCCACTGAGACTGCAGAACCGGAAAGGGGGTTCGACTGATGGGCCTCGAAGAGAAGCTGCCCAGTGGAGTCCTGCTCACCACGGTCGAACAGATCGTCGGTTTCGTCCGCAAGACCTCCATGTGGCCCGCGACCTTCGGCCTTGCCTGCTGCGCCATCGAGATGATGGCGGCCGGCGGCCCGCGCTTCGACATCGCGCGCTTCGGTATGGAGCGCTTCTCCGCCACGCCTCGCCAAGCGGACCTGATGATCGTGGCCGGCCGAGTGAGCCAGAAGATGGCCCCGGTGCTGCGCACCATCTACGACCAGATGGCGGAGCCCAAGTGGGTCATCGCCATGGGCGTATGCGCCTCGAGCGGCGGCATGTTCAACAACTACGCCATCGTGCAGGGCGTCGACCACATCGTGCCGGTGGATATCTACCTCCCAGGTTGTCCGCCGCGCCCTGAGATGCTGTTGGACGCCATCCTCAAGCTGCACGACAAGGTCCAGAACACCAAGCTCGGCGTGCACCGCGAACGTGAGATCGAGGAACTGGAGCAGCGACGCCTGCGGGCGCTGCCGCTGATCCAGCAGACGGAGGAAGCCACCCGATGACCTCCAACGGGCAGCAAGGCAAGCCTAACCTACCAGAAAAGGACAACCTTCCCAGAGAGCTGGGGACGCAGCGCATCAATTCGCCGATCGCCCGCATGGGCATGTTCGGTGCCAAAACCACCGGCGACACGTCCGGCTACGGACGGCTGCGCGTCTACCGGCACGTGCCCGCCGCCGCCCAGCGTCCCTACAGCGACCCCAGCGACCCGCGCACGGCCTACTTCGACGAAGTCGCCGACGCGCTCGAACGCTCCCTGAAAGAGATCGGGACACCCTACGACACCGCGATCAGCCGGGTCGTGGTGGACCGCGGCGAGATCACCTTCCACGTGCAGCGCGAACACCTGCTGGACGTGGCCACCCGGCTGCGCGACGATCCGGCGCTCCGTTTCGAACTGTGCCTGGGGGTCACCGGGGTCCACTACCCCGAGGATGAGGGCAACGAACTGCACGCCGTCTACGCGTTGCGCTCCATCACGCACAACTACGAGATCCGGCTCGAAGTGAGCTGCCCCGACTCGGACCCGCACATCCCCTCGATCGTGAGCGTCTACCCCACCAACGACTGGCACGAACGAGAGGCCTGGGACTTCTTCGGGATCATCTTCGACGGCCACCCCGCCCTCACCCGTATCCACATGCCCGACGACTGGCACGGCCATCCCCAGCGCAAGGACTACCCGCTGGGCGGAATTCCGGTCGAGTACCGCGGGGCCAAGGTTCCCCCGCCGGACCAGCGGAGGTCGTACGCATGACCACTCCAACCGAGACCTACGTCGATGCCTCCGGAGGCGACTGGGACGAGGTGGTCGCCGCGGCCCAGCGGAGCCAGACCGACCGTCTCGTCATCAACATGGGGCCCCAGCACCCCTCCACCCACGGCGTGCTCCGGCTCATCCTCACCTTGGACGGCGAGACCGTCACCGAGGCCCGAGTCGGCATCGGCTACCTGCACACCGGTATCGAAAAGAACATGGAGTACCGGACGTGGACCCAAGGCACCACGTTCGTGACTCGCATGGACTACCTCACGCCGCTGTTCAACGAGACGGCCTACTGCCTGGCAGTGGAGAAGCTGCTGGGCATCACCGACCAGGTCCCGGAACGCGCCAACGTCATCCGCGTGATGATGATGGAGCTGAACCGGATCTCCTCCCACTTCGTGGCGATGGCGACGTTCGGCATGGAGCTGGGCGCCACCACCGTCATGACCAACGGGTTCCGGGAACGGGAAATGGTCCTGGACATCTTCGAGATGGTCACCGGGCTGCGCATGAACCACGCGTACATCCGCCCCGGCGGCGTGGCCCAGGACCTCCCGCCCGGCACGGTCGGGAAGGTGCGCGAACTCCTCACCGAGATGCCCAAGCGGCTGAAGGACATGCGCAAGCTTCTCGACGCCAACCCCATCTACCTGGCCCGCACCCGGGACGTGGCCTACCTGGACGTCACCGGATGCCTCGCGCTGGGCGTCACCGGCCCGATCCTGCGCGCCGCGGGCCTGCCCTGGGACCTGCGCAAGGCCAAGCCCTACTGCGGCTACGAGAACTACGAGTTCGACATCCCGGTCTCGGACGGTGCCGACGTCTACGCCCGCTACCGGGTGCGAATGGCCGAGATCGAGCAGAGTCTCAAGATCATCGAGCAGTGCCTGGACAAGCTCAAGCCGGGCCCGGTGATGATCGAAGACCCCAAGATCGGCTGGCCCGCCCAGCTCGCCCTCGGCCCCGACGGCATGGGCAACGCGCCGTCCCACATCGCCCACATCATGGGCAAGGGCGGCTCCATGGAAGCCCTCATCCACCACTTCAAGCTCGTCACCGAAGGCTTCCGGGTGCCCCCGGGCCAGGCCTACGCAGCGGTGGAAAGCCCCAAGGGCGAACTCGGCTGCTTCGCGGTCAGCGACGGCGGTCCCCGCCCCTACCGGGTGCACTTCCGGGACCCCTCGTTCACCAATCTCCAAGCTGTGGCGGCCATGTGCGAAGGCGGTACCGTCGCCGACGTCATCGCCGCTGTAGCCAGCATCGACCCCGTGATGGGAGGCGTGGACCGATGAGTACTCCCCCCAAGCCCAATCCGATCTTCAGCGGGGAGAACCGTGCCCGCCTGGAACTCGACGCCAAGGAGATCATCTCCCGTTACCCCAAGGCGCGCTCGGCACTGCTTCCGCTGCTGCACCTCGTGCAGTCGGAAGAGGGCTACGTGAGCAACGACGGCATCGCCTTCTGCGCCGAACAGCTCGGCCTCACCACCGCAGAGGTCACCGCGGTCGCCACGTTCTACACCATGTACAAGCGCCGCCCAGTCGGTGAATACCACGTGGGCGTGTGCACCAACCCGCTGTGCGCGGTCATGGGCGGCGATGAGATCTACTCCGCGCTCAAGGAGCACCTGGGTGTAGAGAACGACGGGGTCACCGAGGACGGAAAGATCTCCCTGGAGCACGTGGAGTGCAACGCCGCCTGCGACTTCGCTCCCGTGGTCATGATCAACTGGGAGTTCTTCGACAACCAGACCCCCGAGTCGATGAAGAAGATCGTCGACGACCTGCGCCTGGGCAAGGACGTCAAGCCGACCCGCGGCCCCAACCGCCTGTGCACCTGGAAGCAGGCCTCCCGGGTCCTGGCAGGGTTCGACGACGGCCGCGCCACCGAGGGCCCGCAGGCCGGAGAACCCTCCCTGGCCGGGCTCCGGCTGGCCAAGGAACGCGGCTGGCAGGCACCCGACCCGGCAGACACGGCTGCCGCGGCCGATGAGGAGGGGACCAAGTGACGACGCTGACCCCCGTGCTGTCCCGCAACTGGGACCGCCCGGACTCCTACACCCTCGACGCCTACCGGGAGAACGGTGGCTACGAGGCGCTGCGCAAGGCCCTGACCATGGAGCCCGACGCCATCGTCGAGATGGTCAAGGCCTCCGGCCTGCGCGGCCGCGGCGGTGCCGGCTTCCCCACCGGGATGAAGTGGGGTTTCCTCCCCAAGGACAACCCCAAGCCGCGCTACCTCGTCGTCAACGCCGACGAGTCTGAGCCCGGCACCTGCAAAGACATCCCGCTGATGATGGCCAACCCGCACGCGCTCATCGAAGGCGTCATCATCTCCGCCTACGCGATCAACAGCCACCAGGCCTTCATCTACGTCCGCGGGGAGGTCCTGCACGTCATCCGGCGGCTGCGGCACGCCGTCGCCGAAGCCTACGAGGCCGGGCTGCTCGGTAAGGACATCCTCGGCAGCGGCTTCGACCTCGACGTCGTCGTCCACGCCGGGGCGGGCGCCTACATCTGCGGTGAGGAGACCGCCCTGCTGGACTCGCTCGAGGGCTACCGCGGCCAGCCTCGCCTCAAGCCGCCGTTCCCCGCCGTCGCAGGTCTGTACGCCTCACCCACCGTGGTGAACAACGTCGAATCCATCGCCACCGTGCCGAGCATCGTCGCCAACGGCGCCGAGTGGTTCAAGTCCATGGGCACGGAGAAGTCCGCCGGCTTCGGCTTCTTCTCCCTGTCCGGCCACGTCAAGCGGCCCGGCCAGTACGAGGCCCCGCTCGGCGTGACCTTGCGCGAACTGCTCGAGATGGCCGGCGGTATCCGCGACGGGCACCGGCTCAAGTTCTGGACCCCCGGTGGCTCCTCCACCCCGATCTTCACCGAGGAGCACATCGACATCCCCCTGGACTTCGAGTCGGTCGGCGGAGCGGGCTCCATGCTCGGCACCCGCGCGCTGCAGATCTTCGACGAAACCACCTCGGTCGTCCGGGTCGTGCGCGGCTGGATCGAGTTCTACGCGCACGAGTCCTGCGGCAAGTGCACTCCGTGCCGCGAAGGCAACTACTGGATGGTCCAAGTCCTGCGCCGTATCGAAGCAGGCAAGGGGACCCAAGAGGACATCGACACGCTGCTCGACATCTGCGACAACCTGCTCGGGCGCTCCTTCTGCGCGCTCGGGGACGGTGCGACCAGCTCGGTGACCTCGGCGATCAAGTACTTCCGGGAGGAGTTCATCGCGGGAACCCACACTCCCGCGTGGGAGCTGTTCCCGTACCAGCGCACCACTCGCTGGGCGAATGAGTCCGTGGAAGAGGACGCCTGATGACAGTCACGACCAACACCTCCGCGGGCGGATCCCCCGCAGTGCCGCCAGAGGACCTCGTCACCGTTACCATCGACGGTTTCGAAATCCAGGTTCCCAAGGGCACCCTGCTGATCCGGGCGGCCGAACTGCTCGGCATCCAGATCCCGCGGTTCTGCGACCACCCGCTGCTCGACCCGGTCGGTGCCTGCCGCCAGTGCCTGGTGGAGATCACCGACATGGGCAACGGGCGCGGCATGCCCAAACCGCAGGCCTCCTGCACCATCACCGTCACGGACGGCATGGTCGTCAAGACCCAGCTGACCTCTCCGGTGGCGGAGAAAGCTCAGCGCGGTGTCATGGAGTTCCTGCTCATCAACCACCCGCTGGACTGCCCGATCTGCGACAAGGGCGGTGAATGCCCGCTGCAGAACCAGGCGCTGTCCCACGGGCAGGGCGAGAGCCGGTTCGTCGACGTCAAGCGGACCTTCCCCAAGCCGATCCCGCTGTCCACGCAGATCCTGCTGGACCGGGAGCGCTGCATCCAGTGCGCCCGCTGCACCCGCTTCTCCGCGCAGATCGCCGGTGACCCGTTCATCGACCTGATGGAACGCGGCGCCAAGGAGCAGGTGGGCATCGCCGAAGGACAGCCCTTTCAGTCCTACTTCTCCGGCAACACCGTGCAGATCTGTCCGGTCGGCGCCCTCACCGGAGCCGCCTACCGGTTCCGCGCCCGCCCGTTCGACCTGGTGTCCACGCCCAGCGTCTGCGAACACTGCGCGTCCGGCTGCGCCCAGCGCACCGACCACCGGCGCGGCAAGGTCACCCGGCGCCTGGCCGGGGACGACCCCCAGGTCAACGAAGAGTGGAACTGCGACAAGGGCCGGTGGGCGTTCACCTACGCCACCCAGCCCGACCGGCTCAAGCACCCGCTGGTGCGGGACGAGGACAGCCGCGCCCTGGAAGCCGCGTCCTGGCCGGAGGCCCTCCAGGTGGCCGCCCGCGGCCTGGCCGCCGCCCGCGGCCGGGTGGGTGTGCTCACCGGCGGACGGCTCACCCTGGAAGACGCCTACGCTTACGCCAAGTTCGCCCGGGTCGCGCTGCACACCAACGACATCGACTTCCGGGCCCGCCCCCACTCGGCTGAGGAAGCCGAATTCCTCGCCGCCCGGGTCGCCGGGCACGGCATCGAAGTCACCTACACCGACCTGGAGAAGGCGCCCGCCGTCCTCCTCGTCGGCTTCGAACCCGAAGACGAGTCGCCCATCGTCTTCCTGCGGCTGCGCAAGGCGGCCCGCAAGAACGGCACCCGAGTGTTCTCGATCGCGCCCTACGCCAGCCGCGGCCTGACCAAGACCAACGGAACCCTGATTCCCACGGTTCCCGGCGGTGAGGCCAGCGCCATGACCTCCCTGGGCACGGTGGCCCCCGAAGCGCTGGAAGCCCTGCACTCTCCGGGCGCCGTCATCCTGGCCGGGGAGCGGCTTGCTGAAGTGCCCGGGGCACTGTCCGCGGTGGCCCGCCTCGCCGACACCACCGGTGCCCGCCTGGCCTGGGTGCCCCGCCGCGCCGGTGACCGGGGAGCCATCGAAGCCGGTGCGCTGCCCAACCTGCTGCCGGTCGGCCGTCCCGTCACGGACGCGGTCGCCCGGGCCGAAGTCGCCCGCGTTTGGGCGGTCTCCGACCTGCCGGCTACCGAGGGCCGCGACACCGCGGGCATCCTCGCCGCCGCAGCAGCCGGAGAGCTCGACGCCCTGGTCATCGCAGGCGTCGACCTGGACGACCTGCCCGACCCGGAGGCAGCCCGAGCCGCTCTGGCGAAGGTGCCGTTCATCGTCAGCCTGGAACTGCGGGCCAGCAACGTCACCGACCGCGCCGACGTCGTCTTCCCGGTCGCCGCCGTCGCCGAGAAGTCCGGCACGTTCGTCAACTGGGAAGGCCGCGGCCGCCCGTTCGGCACCGCGCTGCAAGTGCCCGGAGCAATGTCCGACTTGCGGGTGCTGGCCGCGATCGCCGACGAAATGGACGTCCACCTGGGCCTTCCGGACCCGGCCGCTGCCCGGCGGGAACTCGCCGAACTCGGCGCCTGGAAGGGCACCCCGCTGCCCACCCCGGTGGTCCGCCCCGCCGACGTCGCTATCCCGCAACCCGGCCAGGCGGTCCTGGCCACCTGGGACCAGTTGCTCGGCCAAGGACGGATGCAGGACGGCGAACCGCACCTGGCGGGAACCGCCCGGCCCGCCGTCGCCCGCCTCTCGGCTGCCACCGCCGCCGAGATCGGCCTCGCCGACGGCCAGACACTGCGGGTCGAGGGACCGGCCGGAGCAGTGCGCCTCCCGGCCGTCATCACCGAGATGCCGGACCGTGTGGTGTGGCTGCCGACCAACGCCGCAGGCTGTGCCGTCCGGCGCGACCTCGGCGCGAGCACGGGGACCGTGGTGTCCCTGGCCGTGGACAACGGCACACCCGTCGAGACCGCGACGAGTGCTGGGAGTGAGAAGTGACACCGACGACTGTCGTCAGTGCGGCAGCTCTGGACGCCGAACCGGGGCTGGACGCCTTCGGCAATGATCCCTGGTGGATCATCCTGATCAAGGCCCTGGCCGTGTTCGTCTTCCTCATGCTGTGCGTGCTGATGATGATCATGGCCGACCGCAAGGTCATGGGCCGCATGCAGCAGCGCCACGGCCCTAACCGGTTCGGTCCCTGGGGGCTGCTGCAGTCTTTGGCTGACGGTGTGAAGCTGTCCCTGAAGGAAGACCTCATCCCCCGCACCGTCGACAAGGTCATCTACATCGCCGCCCCGATGATCGCCGCGATCCCGGCGTTCTTCGCCTTCTCGGTGATCCCGGTGGGCCCCGAAGTCACCATGTTCGGGGTGGAGACCCGGCTGCAACTGACCGACCTGCCCGTGGCAGTCCTGCTGGTCCTGGCCACCGCCTCCCTCGGCGTCTACGGCATCGTGCTCGCCGGGTGGGCCTCGCGGTCGCCCTACCCCCTCCTCGGAGGCCTGCGGGCGTCCGCCCAGGTCATCAGCTACGAGATCGCGATGGGGCTCTCCTTCATCGCGGTGTTCATCTACGCGGGCACGCTCAGCACGTCGGGAATCGTCGAAGCGCAGCAGAACATCTGGTTCGCCGTCATCCTCTTCCCGTCGTTCGTGATCTACCTGATCACCATGATCGGGGAGACGAACCGGCTGCCCTTCGACCTGCCGGAGGGTGAGGGCGAGCTCGTCGGCGGCTTCATGACCGAGTACTCGTCGATGAAGTTCACCATGTTCTTCCTCGCCGAGTACGTCAACATGGTCACCGTCTCGGCGATGAGCGTCACCCTGTTCCTCGGCGGGTACCTTGCGCCGCCGCCGATCACCACCTTCTGGCCGGGCGCCAACGAAGGCTGGTGGCCTGCGCTGTGGTGGCTCATCAAGTTCGTCTGCGTGATGTTCCTGTTCGTCTGGGTCCGCGGCTCCCTGCCCCGGGTCCGCTACGACCAGCTCATGAAACTGGGATGGAAGATCCTCATCCCCATCCAGCTGGTCTGGATCACTGCGGTCGCTGTCATCCGGGTGCTCAACAACCAGGAGTACCCGGGCTATGTGACGGCGATCGTCGTCGGCGTGTTCGGTCTGCTGGTCTTCCTCGGACTGTGGGCGTGGAGCCGTGCCGCGGCGAAGGCCAAGGCGCAGGAGGCCGCCGAACACGAGGCCGAGCTGCGGGCACGCCGGGAGAACCCGATGTACGGCGGATTCCCCGTGCCCCCCATGATCGCTCCGCACTACGGCACCAGCGTGCTTGCGGAGGAACCCCGTTACCAGCCGGCCTCAGCCCCCAAGCGTGAGGAGGTTTCCGGTGCTTGAGTGGCTCAATCCCGTCAAGGGGTTCGGCGTCACCTTCCACACCATGTTCAAGAAGGTGCCGACCGTTGAATACCCCGAGGTCAAGGCACCCACGATGCCCCGCTTCCACGGCCGCCACCAGCTCAACCGCTGGCCGGACGGCCTAGAGAAGTGCATCGGCTGCGAACTGTGTGCTTGGGCCTGCCCCGCCGACGCCATCTACGTCGAAGCGGGGGACAACACCGAAGAAGAGCGGTACTCCCCGGGTGAGCGCTACGGGCGCGTCTACCAGATCAACTACCTGCGCTGCATTCTGTGCGGGCTGTGCGTCGAGGCGTGCCCCACCCGAGCGCTCACCATGACCAACGAGTACGAGCTCGCCGACGACAGCCGCGAAAGCCTCATCTACACCAAGGAGCAACTCCTCGCTCCCCTGCAGCAAGGAATGGAGGCGCCGCCGCACCCCATGCGGCTCGGCGAGACCGAGAAGGACTACTACCGGCTCGGACGTGACGACAACGCGGCGGCCCGTGCCGACGAGCAGAACAGCGAGGCTGTTCAGTGAACATCGTTCCGCTTCAAACAACGGCCGCCGCCATTGGCGGCGGTGAGACCGCGACCTTCTACATCCTGGGCTCCATCGTGGTGCTCGCCGCGCTCGGAGTAGTGTTCAGCCGCCGGGCTGTCTACTCCGCGCTCATGATGGCCGTGGTGATGATCGGCCTCGCCGTCTTCTACGGGATCAACGAGGCGCCGTTCCTGATGGTCGTGCAGATCGTCGTCTACACCGGCGCCGTGCTGATGCTCTTCCTGTTCGTCCTCATGCTGGTGGGCGTCAGCTCCTCCGACTCCCTCGTAGAGACGATCCGCGGGCACCGGCTCCTGACCGCGGTGATCGCCCTGTGCTTCCTCGTCCCGCTCGTCAGCGGGCTGAGCAGCATCGTGGCGGGTGAGCCCGTCGGGTTGAGCGCCGGGGTCGCCGCCGCGGGCGGCAGCATCCCGTGGCTCGCCAGCGAGATCATCTACCGCTACGTCATCGCCTTCGAAGCGACCGGGGCCCTCCTCATCACCGCGGTCCTCGGCGCCCTGGTGCTGGCCCACGCCGTCCGCACCAAGAAGAAGCGCACCCAGAAGCAGATGTCGATGGACCGGATCCGCAGCGGCCACCCCACTCCGCTGCCCGGACCGGGCACCTACGCCCGGCACAACGCCATCGACATGCCCGCGCTGCTGCCTGACGGGTCGGTCTCGGAACTCTCGATCAACCCGGTGCTGGCCGCGCGCAACCCCGAGGACCAGCACGGGGTCCCTGAAGACATGAGGTACTCGATCGGCGCGATCCCCGAATCGGGTGGTCGACCGGACGCACAGGCCTCCAACGGCGACGAGCAACGGGAGGACGAGAGCTCGTGGACCCGATGAACTACATCGTGCTCGCGGCGATCGTGTTCACCATCGGCGCCGTGGGCGTCCTGGTGCGGCGCAACGCGATCATCGTGTTCATGTGCGTGGAGCTGATGCTCAACGCCTGCAACCTCGCTTTTGTCGCCTTCGCGCGGATGCACGGAGGCATCGAAGGCCAAGTGATCGCGTTCTTCGTGATGGTGGTCGCTGCGGCCGAGGTCGTGGTGGGACTGGCCATCATCATGCAGATCTTCCGAACCCGCAGGTCCGCGTCGATCGACGACGCCAACCTGCTCAAGAACTAGGGCGGGGGCACGACGACGATGACGTCCACGCTGGCCGCCGGCGGGTACGCGGCCACGACCGCGGCCGACGGCGGGGTACTCTCCTACGCCTGGCTCATGATCGCCCTGCCTCTGCTGGGCGCGGCCGTCCTGCTGCTGGGCGGCAAGCGCACCAACGCCTGGGGGCACTGGCTTGCCATCGCGGCAGCGCTCTCCAGCTTCGTCTGGGCGGTCCTGAGCCTCGGACAGCTTTTGGGACGCGCTCCGGAAGAGCGCAGTGTCACAGTCCACGTCTACCAGTGGATCAAGGTCGGCACCTTCGACATCGACCTGAGCCTGCTCATCGACCCGCTGTCGATGACGTTCGCACTGCTCATCACCGGTGTGGGATCGCTCATCCACATCTACTCGGTGGGCTACATGGCGCACGACGAGAACCGGAGGCGCTTCTTCGCCTACCTCAACCTGTTCGTCGCGGCCATGCTGGTGCTGGTCCTCGCCGACAACTACGCGGTGCTGTTCCTCGGCTGGGAAGGTGTCGGCCTCGCTTCCTACCTGCTGATCGGGTTCTGGCAGCACAAGCCGGCAGCAGCAGTCGCCGCCAAGAAGGCGTTCCTCATCAACCGGGTCGGCGACATCGGCCTCCTCGTCTCGATCATGCTGCTGTTCACCACCTTCGGCACGGTCACCTTCCACCCCGTGTTCGAGTCGGTGGACGGCGCCGGCCGCGGGCTCATGACCGCGGTGGGACTGCTGTTGCTGCTGGGCGCCTGCGGTAAGTCGGCGCAGCTTCCGCTCCAGGCGTGGCTGCTCGACGCGATGGAGGGCCCCACCCCGGTGTCGGCGCTCATCCACGCCGCCACCATGGTCACCGCCGGTGTCTACCTCATCGTGCGGTCCGGACCGATCTTCGAAGCCGCGCCCACTGCGCAACTGGTGGTCACGATCGTCGGTGCGGCCACCCTGCTCGCCGGTGCGATCATCGGGTGTGCCAAGGACGACATCAAGAAGGCGCTGGCCGGTTCCACCATGAGCCAGATCGGCTACATGACCCTGGCCGCCGGCCTGGGACCGATCGGCTACGCCGCCGCCATCGCCCACCTGGTCACGCACGGCTTCTTCAAGGCCGGGCTGTTCCTCGGCGCCGGGTCGGTCATGCACGCCATGAACGACGAAGTCGACATGCGCCGCTACGGCGGCCTGCGCACCGTCATGCCGGTCACCTTCGCCACCTTCGGCGTCGGCTACCTCGCCATCATCGGCGTGCCGTTCCTGTCCGGCTGGTGGACGAAGGAAGGCATCATCCAGGCGGCGTTCGACTCCGGCGGCCTCACCGGCCAGATCCTGGGCTGGGTCACCGTGCTCGGCGCCGGGCTCACCGCCTTCTACATGTCGCGGATCATGTTCCTCACCTTCTTCGGTACGAAGCGCTGGGCTAAGGACGCGAATCCGCACGAGTCCCCGGCTGTCATGACGGTCCCGATGATCATCCTGGCCATCGGCTCGGCGGCACTCGGCGCGGTGCTGGTGGTCAACTACACCCTCGCGAACTTCCTCGCGCCCGTGGTGGGTGCCCCCGCGCACGAGTTCGACCTGGTCCACATGAGCACCAGCCCGTACTCGCTGGCCGCGCTGGTGCTCATGATCGTGGGTGTGGCGTACGCATGGGTGCGCTACGCCAACGACAAGGTCCCGGTCACGGCACCCAAGGGCAACTTCATCACGGTCGCCGCCCGGGAGGAGCTGTACGGCAACGCCATCAACGAAGGCCTGTTCATGCGGCCCGGCCAGCAGCTCACCAGGGCCACCGTCGCCTTCGACGACCACGGTGTCGACGGTGTCGTCACCGGGATCGCCCGTTCGGTCCGCGCAGCCTCGGAGAACCTGCGGCTCACCCAGACCGGGTTCGCCCGCAGCTACGCGCTGACCATGCTCTTCGGCGCGGCCGTCGTCGTGGTCACCACGTTGGGGGTGAACCTTGCGTAGACACCCCGACTCCCGCCGCACACCAGACCAGCAGGTGAGGATCTGAACCAATGACCATCCCCTGGCTGACACTCGCGATCGCGCTTCCCGCGCTGGGATCGCTGATCGTGGCACTCATTCCACGCGAGCGGGTGGAACTCGCCAAACGGGTCACCCTGGCCTGCACGCTGGTCGTGCTCGCCATTGTCGGCGCGATGGCGCTGAACTTCGACCCGAGCGGTGACCGCCTGCAGTTCACCGAGGTCCACCCGTGGATCGCGCGCTTCGGCGTGCACTACGCGGTGGGCGTCGACGGCATCGCGCTCACCCTGATCGTCCTGTCCGCGCTGCTGGTGCCGCTCGTGGTGCTCGCAGCCTGGAAGGAGCAGGAGGAAGCCGCAGACCGCGGCAAGGGCTACTTCGCCCTCATCCTGCTGCTCGAAGCGATGATGATCGGGGTCTTCGCCGCGATCGACGTCTTCCTCTTCTACGTGCTGTTCGAGGCCATGCTGATCCCGGTCTACTTCATGATCGGACGGTACGGCCGGGGCGAGGACCGCCGCTACGCCGCGATGAAGTTCCTGCTCTACAGCCTGGCGGGCGGGCTCCTCATGCTGGTCTCGGTGATCGGCGTGTACGCCTACAGCGCGCAGGCCGGCAACGGCACCTTCCTGTGGAGCGAACTGGCCGGACCGGAGGGGCTGCTCGCCGGTGTTGACACTGGCGCAGCCCGCTGGCTGTTCCTCGGGTTCTTCGTGGCGTTCGCCATCAAGGCCCCGATGTGGCCGGTGCACACGTGGCTGCCCACCGCGGCCGGCAGCGCCCGCCCGGGCACCGCGGTGCTGCTCGTGGGCGTGCTCGACAAGGTCGGCACCTACGGCATGCTGCGGTACTGCCTGGAACTGTTCCCCGGCGCCGCCAAGTGGTTCGTCTGGCCGGTGGTCGTCCTCAGCCTGGTCAGCATCATCTACGGCGCGATCGTGGCGATCGGGCAGAGCGACATGCTCCGCCTCATCGCCTACACCTCGGTGTCCCACTTCGGCTTCATCACGCTGGGCATCTTCGCGATGACCTCGCAGGGCCAGTCGGGTGCCGCGCTGTACATGGTCAACCACGGCTTCTCCACCGGCGCGCTGTTCCTCCTCGCGGGCTTCCTCATCGCCCGCAACAACGGTTCCGCGCAGATCGCCGACTACGGCGGCCTGCAGAAGGCGGCCCCGGTGCTCGCCGGAACCTTCCTCGTGGTCGGCCTGTCCAGCCTGGCGCTCCCAGGACTCTCCCCGTTCGTCAGCGAGTTCCTGGTGTTCGTCGGTACCTTCACGGTCCTTCCGGTGCCTGCGATCATCGCCACCATCGGCGTGGTCCTGGCCGCCCTCTACATCCTGTGGCTGTACCAGCGCACGATGACCGGACCGCTCCGGGAGAAGCTGGCAGGGGTGAAGGACCTTTCCGGTCGCGAACTGTGGGCCGTGGCCCCACTCGTCGCCGTCATCATCCTCTTCGGGGTCTTCCCGCAGCCGCTGCTGAACGTGATCAACCCCGCGGTGGAGCACACCATGCAGCAGGTCGATGTCAGCGACCCCGCTCCGGCGGTGGGTGTTGACCAGGCCAGCGGCCAGGAAGGAGCAGACGAATGATTCCGCTGAGCCTGTCGGAGACCACACTTCCGACAGTCACCACCCAGGCGCCCGACCTCGACTACTGGCTGCTGTCGCCACTGCTCGTGGTCTTCGCGGCCGGCGTAATCGGCGTCATCGTCGAAGCGTTCGTGCCGGCACAGCGCCGCTACAGCATCCAGACGGCGCTCGCCATGGTCGCGGTCGGTGTCGCCTTCGTGCTCACCCTCGTTCAAGTGGGTGCGCTGCCCGCCGACAGCGCGGGCCTCACCCTGGCCTTCGCCACCGTGGTGGTGGACCGGCCTTCCCTGTTCTTCCAAGGCGTCATCCTGGCGCTGGCACTGGCCAGCCTGCTGCTGATCGCCGAGCGGCGGGACGGGGAGAGCGCGTTCACCGGGCAGGCCGCCGCGGTACCGGGCAGTGAGGAAGAGCGGGCGCACGTGCTCGCCGGCAGCCAGCACACCGAGGTCTACCCGCTGGTGATGTTCGCGGTGCTGGGCATGCAGTTGTTCACGGCCGCGAACGACTTCCTCACCATGTTCATCGCCTTGGAGGTGATGAGCCTCCCGCTGTACCTGCTGTGCGGGCTGGCTCGGCGTCGCCGCCTGTTCTCCCAGGAAGCCGCGCTCAAGTACTTCCTGCTGGGCGCGTTCTCCTCGGCGTTCTTCCTGTTCGGCATCGCCATGGTGTACGGCTACGCGGGCGCGGTGGAGTTCGCCGCCGTCCGCGCGGCGGGAAGCTCCGGCGGGCTGATCGACGGCGGCGAGCCACTGCTGCTCATCGGTATCGCGATGATCGGCGTCGGCATGCTGTTCAAGGTGGGAACGGTGCCCTTCCACAACTGGAAGCCCGACGTCTACCAGGGCGCTCCCACCCCGATCACCGCGCTCATGGCCTCCGGCACCCTGGTCGCCGCGTTCGGCGCCATGCTCCGGGTGTTCTACGTCGCCTTCGGCACCACGGTGGCGCAGTGGCGGCCCATGCTGTGGGTCGTGGCAATTCTCACCATGGTGGTTGCCGCGGTCATCGCGGTGACCCAGCGTGACATCAAGCGGCTTCTGGCCTACTCCTCGGTGGTGCACGCGGGCTTCATCCTCACCGCGGTCGTGGCGGCCAACGCCGACGGCCTGACCGGGGCCATGTTCTACTTGGCCGCGTACGGTTTCACCACCGTGGGCGCCTTCGCCATCGTCACCTTGGTGCGCAACCCCGACAACGGGGCCGAGGCTGGCGACCTGACCCAGTGGGCTGGGCTGGGACGCACCTCGCCGTTCCTGGCCGCCTCCCTGGGCCTGTTCCTGCTCGCCTTCGCCGGTATCCCCTTGACCAGCGGCTTCATCGGCAAGTTCGCGGTGTTCGAGGCGGCGGTGGCGGCTGGAGCGACCCCGCTGGTGGTTGTGGGTGTGCTCAGCAGCGCGGTGACCGCGTTCTTCTACGTGCGCATCATCGTGCTGATGTTCTTCGCGGAACCCGCGGAGAACGCCCCCCGCGTCCTGAAGCCGGGGATCCTCACCGGCACTACCGTGGGGCTCGGGGTTGCGGCCACCCTGCTCCTGGGTATCCTGCCCGGACCGGTGCTGGAGCATGTGATCCCGCAGCCGGCCGCGGAGACGAGCGAGGCAGTTGCCGCGGAGCACACCGCTGCAGATAGTCTCTTTGCTCGGTGAGCAGGAAAGCCTGACACCGGCTTTGGCCATGGAGGCGGTGTCGGATAACTTCTGAATCGGTTTGTGTTCGTTTCGGGAGCGCGCGGTACTTCGCTTTCGTGAAGTATCGCGCGCCCTGCTGACAGGTGGAGCTTCAGGTGAGCGGTGCTGTCCCGAGCGGGTTTTTGACGCTGCCGAGTATTGACGAAACGCTCGCCCGGGAGATCCAGGCAGAGCTGGAGCAGGTCGAGAAGGTGCTCCGCGACGCGGTGGCCGAGAGCGACCCGCTGCTCAGGGAAGCAGCCTCGCATCTGCTGGAAGCCGGGGGTAAGCGCTTCCGCGCCATCCTGGTCCTGCTGTCTGCCCGCTTCGGCGACGCAACCAACCCCGACCTCGTCTCGGCCGCGGCCGTGGTTGAGCTGACCCACGTGGCCACCTTGTACCACGACGACGTCATGGACGAGGCCGAGCTGCGGCGGGGGAGTCCCAGCGCCAACCGGCGCTGGGGGAACACGATCGCGATCCTCACCGGCGACTACGTGTTCGCGCGCGCCTCCGAGATCCTCGCTGATCTGGGCACCGAGGCGGTCCGGCTGCAGGCGCAGACCTTCGGCCGTCTGGTGCGCGGCCAGATCCTGGAGACCGCGGGGCCCCGCCCCGGCGTCGACCCGATGAAGCACTATCTCGACGTGATCGCGGACAAGACCGCGTCGCTGATCGCTTCGTCGGCCCGGTTCGGTGCGATGGTCGGCAACGCCGACCCCGAGGTGGTGGAGACACTCACCCGGGCTGGGGACGCGCTGGGGATGGCCTTCCAACTGTCGGACGACATCCTGGACGTGGCGAGCGAGACCGAGGAGTCCGGGAAGACGCCCGGCACCGACCTGCGGGAGGGTGTGCTGACCCTGCCGATGCTGTACGCGCTGCAGGGCACCGAGCCCGAGCATGCGCGTCTGCGGTCTCTGCTGGGCCGTCCGTTGAACGACGAGGAGGCCGCGGAGGCCTTGGCTTTGCTGCGCGCCCACCCGGCGATGGACGAGGCGCGGGCGGACTTGGCAGCCTGGGGGGAGCGGGCCCAAGCGGAGCTGGCCACCCTGCCGGAATGCCCGGCCAAGACCGCTTTCCTGGCCATCTGCGACTATGTGGTCAACCGGAAGGGCTGATCCGGAGCCGTCCAGTCGGTCACTTTATGCCCTTTTCTAGGTATATGTCGGGCAATATCGCGGATCACTCCGGGGGAGCCGGGTAGCCGATCCCTAACCGCTGTCCTGCCGGTGCGGCAGCGCGGTGAACGGTCGCCTACGGCGCCGGCAACAAGGGAGTTGATTCGCATGGCACCCCGGCTTGGAATCCAGGAACTGATCGGACACAAGCTGATCGACCAGGACGGCCACAGTGTCGGCAAGATCGGACAAGTCTACCGCGACGACCAGACCCAAGAACCGACGTGGGTGACGGTCCATACCGGGATGTTCGGCCACCAGGAAAGCTTCGTTCCGCTGGTTGGAGCCGAGGTTACCGAACAGGACTTGCGTGTCCCCTTCTCCAAGAAGATGATCAAGGACTCGCCCCGGTTCGAGACCGGCGGCCACCTCTCTCCGGAGCAGGAAGCCCAGCTCTACGAGCACTACGGGGTGCGGCCTAAGGTCCCGGGCCCGCGCGGCGACGTCGAGGGGGTTGCCGAGCAGGAGCGCGCCCAGCAGAAAGAGGAGACGTCCATGACGGTCTCCGAGGAGCGCGCCCGGATCGGTGTGGAACGGACCGAGAGCGGTCACGCCCGCGTCCACAAGACCGTGGAGCGCGAAGAGTTCGAACAGGACGTCCCGGTGCGCCGGGAGGAGCTCCGCATCGAGCGGGAACCCGTGACCGGTGAAGAGCAGGCCGCCGCGACGGACCGGATCGGCGAGCAGGATCAGGAGATCACCCTGCACGAAGAGCGTGCGGTGGTCGGTAAAGAAGAAGTCCCCGTGGAGAGGGTGCGCATCTCCAAGGAAGAAGTCACCGACACGGAACGGGTGAAGGGCGAACTCCGCAAGGAGCACCTCGAAGTCGAAGAGGAGGAAGAGGAAGGACCGTGAGCGTCCCCCTGTGAAAGGGGACGCCGCGGACGGGCGGCTGCCGCCTCAAAGGCAGCCGCCTTTCCCGTCTCAACTAGCCGCAGTTTCCTCGGCTTCCTCAGCGACAGGGGCTGACGGGGCAGGGCGGGGGGTGTGGCGTGCGTGGCGGAGCATGTCGACGACGAACACCACGAGCGCGGTCCACACCACGGCGAACCCGATCCACCGGCCAAGTGACAGGTCCTCCCCGAAGACCAGCCAGGCGATGAGGAAGTGCATCACCGGAACCATGAACTGCAGCAGCCCGACCAGGGTCAGCGGGATGCGGTGCGCTGCCGCGCCGAACAGCATGAGCGGCGCCGCGGTCACCACTCCGGCGCCCACCAGCAGCAACGCGTGGAGGGGGGAGACCGAGGTGAAGGTGCCGGTACCGGTCACTTCCAGGTAGACCGCGCCGCCCAGCGCAGGCAGGAACAGGACCGCGGTCTCCGCGCTGAGGCTCTCCACCCCGTCCAAGCCCACGAACTTCTTCAGCGCGCCGTAGACGGCGAAGGAGAACGCCATGGCCAGCGCCAACCAAGGCAGGGAGCCGTAGTCGACGGTCAGCACGGCTACGGCGAGGACGCCGAGCAGCAGTGCGGCCCACTGGCCTGGGCGCAGCCGCTCTTTGAACACCAGCAGCCCTAGCGCCACGCTCACCAGCGGGTTGATGAAGTAGGCGAGTGCCGATTGCAGGGTGTGCCCGGTCGTCACGGCGGTGATGAAAGCGCCCCAGTTCAGGGAGATGAGTGCGGCCGAGGCGAGGAGCAGCAGCAGGCGCCGCGGGCTCCGCAGCACGCCGCGGATCCACTGCCAGTTCCGCTGCACCAGCAGCACCACGAGCGTGACAACCAATGACCAGATCATCCTATGTAAGAGGACCTCAAAGGCCGTGGCAGGCGGGGTCAGCAGCGGCCAGTAGAGCGGCAGAAAGCCCCACATGAAGTACGAACTGGCGCCATAGAGCACACCCTTGCGGAAATCAGACATAGGGGTCAGATTACGAGAAAGATTCGCCGCGTTGTATCCGAACGACCGCCATCCAGCGCAGATAGCCTGAAACTATGTTCGGTTTTGTGAAGACAGACATGGTCGACCCGGCCAAGGCGTTGCCCGGCCGCGACACGCCGATGCCGGTCCCGGAACGCCACGAAGTGCTGGGCACCCCGCTTGCTCCGCCCTACCCGGAACACGCGCAGCTCGCCGATTTCGGCATGGGCTGCTTCTGGGGGGTGGAACGCATCTTCTGGCGGCTGGGAGCCGAGAACGGCATCATCACCACGGCCGCCGGGTATGCGGGCGGCTACACCCCGAACCCCACCTACGAAGAGGTCTGCACCGGCCGCACCGGGCACGCCGAAGTAGTGCGGGTCGTGTTCGACCCCGAACGCATCTCCTACACCGACCTGCTCAAGGTGTTCTGGGAGAACCACGACCCCACCCAGGGCATGCGCCAAGGCAACGACGTGGGCACCCAGTACCGGTCGATCATCCTCTACCACAACGAGGAGCAGCGGGCCGCCGCGGAAGCCAGCCGGGACGCCTTCCAGCCGGTGCTGACCCGAATGGGATACGGGCCTATCACCACCGAGATCGTTCCAGCCACCCCGTTCTACTTTGCCGAGCCCTACCACCAGCAGTACCTGTCAGAGGCGAAGAACCCCCACGGCTACTGCGGGGTGAGCGGGACCGGCGCTACCTGCCCGGTCGGTGTGGCCCGCACCAGCGGGTGAGGCCCGCAGGGTCGAGCGCCTCACGCAGCACACCCGGCACACCAGGGACCTCACCCGGACACGGTGCAGCGGCGCAGGCGAGGCACGCTTCGAAGATGCCAGCGCCCACAGGGGGAAGGACGCATCAGGGAACGCCGATGTGACACGGCGGGCATGGGCGGGCTGTCGCCGCGCTCGCAACGCCGCGAAACCCGCGGCGCAGGGGGCGGGAAGCGCCTGATACCTGGCCTGGACGACAGGCGGGGCCCGTGGCAGGCCTGTCCGCCGCGGCGGGACAGGGCCGGGTCAGACCCTGTCCCCTCCGCAGCTCACCACTGCTGCTGGCCGTATCCGGGGTACTGCTGGCCATACGGGTAGGGCTGCTGGCCGTAGCCCTGCTGCCCGTAGCCCGGGTACGGCTGCTGGCCGTAGCCCTGCTGCCCGTGCGGGTACGGGTAATTGGCGTACGGGTCCTGCTGGTAAGGCTGCTGCTGCCCGGTGTGCGGCTGCTGCTGGCCCGTGTGCGGTTGCGAGGCCTGCTCCGCGGCAGCCTGCTCCTGCTCGGCTTGCGGCTTAGCTTCCTCAGCGGGACGGAAGATGCACAACTGGGCGGGGTCCCCGTTGCTGTCCTGGCTGTAGGAGATCTGGTCCAACCGCCATCCGGCTTCCTCGATCCCCTCAAGGATGCGGGTCAACCCGGGGCGGACGCTGCTGGAAGGCTCGTCGTAGGCGTTGACGCGCAGTTGCACGACGAACATGCGCCGCTTCTGCTGCGCCGCCACCTTGGCGTGCTCGACGACAGTGCTGTCCCTCACAACCTGTGTGACGCCCATCTCTACCGTCCCCATCTGCCCTTGACGGGCGGTGCTCCACGTCCGTCACCCTCCCCGCTCTGAGTGCGGAGAACGCGGACTACCTCACCATGATGCCTTTTCTGCCTTTTGAGAGCCACCAGAGAGCCCGAGAGTTCGCAGCAATTACCGCACCCGCTTGCTACCGGCTCACCGCAGCGACCGCTTCGCTGATCGGCGTTTCCCCGCCAACCACTTCCAGCACTTTGCCGATGGTGCCGGGCGCGTCCAAGAGCGCCACGAGGACCGCAGCCACGTCGTCCCGCGAGATCGTGCTCCGCCCCACTCCGCTAGGAGCCAGCCGGACCTTCCCCGTGCCCGGGTCGTCCGTCAACCGCCCCGGACGCAGAATCGTCCAGTCCAACTGCTCGCTTCGCCCGCGCAGATCGTCGTCGGCGGCTTTCTTCGCCCGCAGGTAGGCTGCCCACACCGGGTCCGCATCCGGAGCAGGCCCCTCGTCCACGCCCATCGCGGAGATCATGAGGAAACGACGGGCCCCCACCAGAGACGCCGCGTCAGCCGTCAGAATCGCGGCAGCCCGGTCCACCGTGTCCTTGCGCGCGGCCCCGCTGCCCGGGCCAGCCCCGGCAGCGAACACGACCGCGTCCGCACCCATCATCTTCTCCGCCACCTGGGTGACGGTGGTCGCCTCCAAGTCGATGACGACCGGTTCCGCGCCGGCCGCCCGCACATCGTCGGCATGGTCAGGGTTACGGATAAGGCCCACCGGGGTGTCGCCGCGCTGGGCCAGCAGCCGTGCCAACCGCAGGGCGATCTTGCCGTGTCCTCCAGCGATGACAATACGCATGACCGAAAGGCTAGTACGCGGCATGGCGCACTCGACGGCATCCCCGGCACAGCAGGCGGGCACGGCCCTCTAAACGCCTGTGGGCGCGCACCGCACGGATGCGCGCCCACACACGGGAAACCGCGACTACTTGATGGTCCAGGTGTCGCTTCCCGCGAGGAGCTCCATCAGGTCACCCTCACCCTGCGTGGCCCGGGCCTGCTCGATCTGCTCGGCCATGGCCTCCTCGTAGGTGGGGGCCTCCACGTCACGGAACACGCCGATCGGCACGTGTTCGAACGCGGGTTCGTCCAGTTGGGCCAGAGCGAACGCGTAGGAGGGGTCAGCCCGGTGGGCGTCGTGCACCACGAGCTGGTCCTCGCTCACGTCAGCAAGGTCGACCACGGTCAACCGGCCGTACTCCCCGAAGACCACGCCCCGGTCCTCGCCGATCTTCAACGGCTGGCCGTGCTCCAGGCGCAGCACCCGGTTGTCTCGCTCGCCAGGCTCCTTCACGAGGGCGAACGCGTCGTCGTTGAAGATCGGGCAGTTCTGGTAGATCTCCACGAAGGAGGTCCCCTGGTGGTCCGCGGCGGCGCGCAGCACCTCGGTCAGGTGCTTGCGGTCCGAGTCCACGGTGCGCGCCACGAACGTCGCCCCGGCACCCAGCGCCAACGCCACCGGGTTGAACGGGTTGTCCAGCGACCCCATCGGCGACGACTTGGTGATCTTGCCCGCCTCAGAGGTGGGCGAGTACTGGCCCTTCGTCAACCCGTAGATCCGGTTGTTGAACATCAGGATGTTGAGGTTGACGTTGCGGCGCATCGCGTGGATGAGGTGGTTGCCGCCGATCGACAGGGCGTCGCCGTCACCGGTGACCACCCACACGCTCAGATCCGATCGGGAAGCCGCCAGCCCGGTAGCGATGGCCGGGGCGCGCCCGTGGATCGAGTGCATCCCGTAGGTGGACAGGTAGTAGGGGAACCGGGACGAGCAGCCGATACCGGAGATGACCACGATGTTCTCCCGCGGCACTCCCAGCTCGGGCAGGAAGCCCTGGAAGGCCGAGAGGATGGCGTAGTCACCGCACCCGGGGCACCAGCGCACCTCCTGGTCGGACTTGAAGTCCTTCATCTTGTAGGTGGTGTCGCTGCGCGGCACCAGCTTGAGACCGCGGAACACGGCTCCGTTCTTCTCACTCGGCACGGTCGATGACCTCCTGGAACACGCCCGCCAGTTCGTCGGACTTGAACGGCAGACCACGCACCTTGGTGTAGCTGATGACGTCGACCAGGAACCGGCCGCGCAGCAGCAGAGCCAACTGGCCCATGTTGATTTCAGGCACCACCACCCGCTCGTAGCGCTTCAGCACCTCGCCCAGGTTGGCGGGGAAGGGGTTGAGGTGGCGCAGGTGGGCGTGGGCGATTTTGGCCCCGGTCCGGCGGACCTGGCGCACCGCAGTCGCGATCGACCCATAGGTGCCGCCCCAGCCGAGCGCGAGCACGGTGGCGTCACCCGTGGGGTCGTCCACCTCGAGCGGTTCGATGTCGCGCGCAATCCCGTCGATCTTGGCCTGGCGGGTGCGCACCATCAGGTCGTGGTTGGCCGGAGCGTACGAGATCTCACCGGTGCGGTCGCTCTTCTCGATACCGCCGACCCGGTGCTCCAAGCCCGGCGTGCCCGGCACAGCCCAGGGACGGGCCAAGGTTTCCGGGTCGCGCAGGTACGGCAGGAACTCGCCGTTCTCGCCGTTGGGCTCCCGGGCGAACGCCACCTCCAGCTTCGGCAGCTCCGAAAGCTCGGGGATCCGCCACGGCTCCGAACCGTTGGCCAGGTAGCCGTCGGACAGCACGATGACCGGCGTGCGGTACTTGGTGGCGATCCGCACTGCCTCGATCGCGATCGCGAAGCAGTCGGAGGGCGAACGCGGCGCCAGCACGGGCAGCGGCGACTCGCCGTTACGCCCGAACATCGCCATGAGCAGGTCGGCCTGCTCCGTCTTGGTCGGCAGGCCCGTGGACGGGCCGCCCCGCTGCACGTCGATGATCACCAGCGGCAGTTCAGTCATCACCGCGAGGCCGATCGTCTCGGCCTTCAGCGCCATACCGGGACCCGACGTGGTGGTGACCCCCAGAGCGCCGCCGAAGGACGCACCCAGTGCGGCACCCACACCCGCGATCTCGTCCTCGGCCTGGAATGTGCGCACACCGAACCGCTTGTGCTTAGACAGTTCGTGCAGGATGTCCGAGGCCGGAGTGATCGGGTAGGAGCCGAGGAACAGCGGCAGACCGCTCAGCTTCGACGCGGCGATCAACCCGTAGGACAGCGCCAGGTTCCCGGTGATGTTACGGTAGCGGCCGGCGGGCAGGGCTGCCGGTTTGACCTCATAGGAGACCGCGAAGTCCTCAGTGGTCTCGCCGAAGTTCCACCCCGCTTTGAACGCCGCGATGTTGGCGTTCATGATCTCGGGCTTCTTCGCGAACTTCGTCTGCAGGAACTTCAGGGTGCCCTCGGTCGGACGGTTGTACATCCACGACAGCAGCCCCAGAGCGAACATGTTCTTGGCTCGCTCGGCGTCCTTCTTAGAAATGTCGAAGGACTCCAGCGCCTTGACCGTCAGCGAGGTCAACGGCACCGGGCTGACTTTGTAGTCGGCCAGGGACCCGTCTTCCAGGGGGTTGGTGGTGTAGCCGACCTTGGCCAGCGCGCGTTTGGTGAATTCGTCGGTATTGACGATGATGGTGGCGCCCTTGGGCAGGTCTTCCAGGTTCGCCTTCAGCGCCGCCGGGTTCATCGCGACCAGCACGTCGGGTGCATCACCCGGGGTCATGATGTCATGGTCGGCGAAGTGGAGCTGGAAGCTGGACACACCGGGCAGGGTCCCAGCCGGGGCGCGGATCTCCGCCGGGAAGTTCGGCAGGGTAGATAGGTCGTTGCCGAACGACGCGGTTTCCTGAGTGAACCGGTCGCCGGTCAGTTGCATACCGTCACCGGAGTCTCCGGCGAAACGGATGATGACACGGTCGAGTTGTTGGATCTCTTTGGGCACTGAGATCGCCGACCTCCTAAGGAAGTCGCCACGCTGCACGCGGCGGCTTGGGGTTGCCTCAGTCTCACCGTGGCGAGGAGTGGCTGGGTTCGTCACGGCTCAGTCGCTGTCCCGGGGTGAAGGGTCACCCCAAGTGCGGTCGGCGACGCTGCCGTGGCCGCACTTGCCTTCTAGGCTTCGGAGGAGAAGCCTACGCGTACCGGGAACAGAGACATGTCACAAGGATGGGGGTTGGGGGTGGCGGGCCAGGTCGATGGCGCCGTCTTCGGCTGTGGCCCCGGTGTCAGGGGCGACACAGACCGCCGTTGATCCTGAGCAGGTCCACATGCCGTCGCCGGACGAGGGTGCACCCGCTGCTGGGACGACGAGTAGTGAAGATCACAGAAAAACTATAGATGATCATAGTTTGCGCGTTGGGGGTGGGGTGGGCAGAAAGACGCCCCTTCCTCCCCTGGTCCGGGGAACGTCGCAGCAAGGTCTGGACGTTGGTCACGGTGTACTGACCGAGCAGGTGGGCAGGGCCATCCGAGCATGGAGGGGAGTGGGCGTGCGGCACAACGCGCTCCGCGCAACAGCGCTCGTGGTCGGTCTCTCCATACTGCTGATCATCCTGGGGTGGGTGTGCGGAGGGATCACCGGAATCAAGCTGGGGATCGTCATCGTCGCCCTCGTCAACGGCCTCATCTACCTCTTCGGCGACACGATGGCGCTGCGGGCGATGCATGCCCGCCCCGTCAGCGAAATCGAACAGCCCGAGCTGTACCGGATCGTCCGTGAGCTCGCCACCGAGGCACGCCAGCCCATGCCTCGGCTGTACCTGTCGCCCACGAAAGCCCCCAACGCGTTCACCACCGGGTGGAACCGCCGCCGCGCCGCACTGTGCTGCACCACCGGGCTCCTGTCCCTCCTCAACGAGCGCGAACTCCGCGGGGTCATCGCGCACGAACTCACCCACCTGCGCAAAGGCGACACCATCGTGGGTACGGTCGCCGCAATGCTCGCGTTGAGCATCACGTCCCTCACCGCGCTGTCCCTGCTGCTGCCTTTGGCCGACTCTGACGACGAGGACGGGCACGACCTGCTCCAAGGACTGCTCTTCCTCGTGGTCGGCCCGATCGCCGCCGCGGTCATCCGCGCCGCAGTCGGCCGCGCCCAAGAATACGCGGCGGACGAGGCGGCTGCCCGCCTCACCGGGGACCCTATCGGCTTGGCCAACGCCCTGCACCGGATCGAAGTCGTCTCCCGCGTCCACCCGCTCCCCGTGCACCGGGGGCTGCTCACCTCGGCACACTTGATGGTCGCCCACCCCTTCGCCGGCCAGCGGGAAGGGCGGATCTTCGCGGTGCACCCGCCGACCCGGGAGCGCATCCGCCGGCTCCATGCCCTCGCTCAGCGGTGGAACTGTGAATAACTCGGGGTGCCCGAGCCGGTGCACTACACCGCGGCCCCGACACCCCTGCGTCTGCCTATCCGGCTCGGTCCGCACCGGGGCCTAGCGGAAGTTCACGAACTGCAGCGCCACATCCAGGTCGCTGTTTTTCAGCATGGCGATGACCGCCTGCAAGTCGTCCTTCTTCTTCGAGCTGACCCGCAGCTCATCACCCTGGATCTGGGCCTTGACCCCCTTGGGGAACTCCTCTCGGATCATCTTGGCGATCTTCTTGGCGTTCTCCGGGCTGATGCCTTCCTTCAGCGTGATCGGCAGGCGGTACTCCTTGCCGGACACCTTCGGCGTCTCGGGCACGTCCAGGATCTTCAGCGACACACCGCGCTTGACCAGCTTGCTCTTGAAGACGTCGAGCGCCGCCTTCGCCCGTTCCTCCGAGTTGGACTTGATCTCTACCGCGTGCTCACCGGCCCACGAGATGGTCGACCCTGTCCCTTTGAAGTCGAAACGCTGGGACAGTTCCCGGCTGGCCTGGTTGACTGCGTTGTCCACCTCCTGCCGATCGATTTTGGAGACGATGTCGAAGCTGGATTCGGCAGCCACGTCTGCTCGCAACCCCCACATTTCCTGGGCCAGAGACTCTCGGTCCGGCCGGTAGACGGCGATCAGGGCGGGCCGGGCAGTGGTGTCACGGCCCAGCCGCAGCAGTGACAGAGCTTAGCCCGGAGCCTCTCCGAATATCCCAGAGCGCGAGGGAAGCGGGATTCGATTTCGTCTCTGGGCCACTGTCCGCTATCCTCATTCATGCGTGAGGTCACAGAGGCCACCACGCCCAAGGCAGGTTGCCCGAGCGGCCAAAGGGAGCAGACTGTAAATCTGCCGGCGTTAGCCTACGTAGGTTCGAACCCTACACCTGCCACAGGTCGCAGAAGCGGTCTTCACCAGGGACAACCCTGGAAGAAGGCCGCTTTTGCCGTCTTCGGGCACGGTTCAGCGCTCTCCGGCCGGTGCATCCCGGCACCTCTGGCAGACACCTGAGCCCGGTGGAATTCCCGACCGTATCGCGGGGAGCGAGCCAGATCTCAGCGGATTCGGGAGGCAACCGCCCCGGGAAATCTCTAGTCTGCTGTGATGTGGGTGACTCAGTGATCCGGGAGCCAGCAGACCGACGCGCGAAACCGCCGTACGGGCGCGCCGCCGTGCTCAGATTGGCTTCCTGGTTTGACCAGGCCGACGCGGCCACGGCCCACCGCCTCTTCACCGCCGCGTTCTCCCTCTACCCCGCGCGGCACCTCAGCGGCAGCACCGAGGAGACCATCGCAGTGGCCGCCAGTTGGTGGGATGTTCCCCCCGCGGACACGTCAGCGGTCCGCCCCGCCCGAGGCGGGGCTCTTGCCCCGGCAGAAGACCACAGCGCCCAACAGGTGCGCCTCCGCGACACCGCAGAAGCCGCGGCCCACTGGCGGCGCTCCGCTGCTGAGGAAGTGCGGTCCCGTCTCGCCGAACTGACGCCCCGCACCGGCCGTATCACCCTGTCCCAGGCGGCGCTCGGAGTGCTCGTGGAGCTCCTCACCCGTGCCCTCGGCTCCGGCGACGCCACGGCCGCCCCAGTCAGTGCCGGCGACCTCGAACTCGACATCCGGCTCCATGTGCGCCACGATGCCGATGCCGTCCTCGTGCTCAGTGAGGACGGCGGCGACCTCACCCTCACCGGGCTGCGGCTGTGCGCCACCCCTTACGCCCGCACCGAACCCGAGCACGGCAGCGACGCCGTAGCGGACACCGACACGGAGCCCCACACCCCCGTCCCGGCAATGAGTGGGTCGGACGACGCCGACAACCTCGCGGTGTAAGCAGCCGCCACCCGCTCCTGTCTTCGCAAGCACTCCCACCCCGACCAGGAAGGTGACGCCAGAACGTGGCCGCGAAGGAGGACATCGCGCTCACCATTGAGCGTCAGGCTGCGGCCCGCCGACTACTGGCGGACCCCCTCATCACCGTGCACAGCCATCCCGAGGATTTCGCGCTCGTCCAAGCCCACTCCGACTGGCTCGTCCGCCAGTTCCGGCGCGTGCTCGGCTACGAGCTGCTCATCGCCGACGACCACGCCAGGCTGGTGAAGACCGGGCTGGTCCACACGGTGACCACCCCACTGCTCCGCGACAGCGGCGCGCCGTTCACCCCGCGCGCCTACACCTATATGGCGTTGACTCTCGCGGCCCTGCCCGATGCAGGTCCGCGCACCACCGTCGCCGAGCTGGCTGCGGGGGTGCGGGCCGCTGCCGAGGAGGCCGGGCTCGCCCTCGACCCCGAAGCGAGGCTGGGGGAGCGCCGCGCTTTCGTCGCCGGGCTCACCAGACTCGTCGGATGGGGGGTGCTCACCGAGACCGGGGGACGGCTCGCCGACTACGCCAGGGACGGCACCTGCGAAGTCGCCCTGGCCGTCAACCACGGGATCGCCGCGCACCTGCTCGCCCACATCCCGCACACGGCCACCCCGGAGGAGTTCGTCAACCTGGTCCAACGCGACTCGGTCTCCTCCGACGAGAAAGCCGCCGAACTCACCCTGCGCCGCCTGCTTGCGGAAACCCCGGTCGTCTACCGGGAAGAGCTCAGCACGGTCCACCGGGTCCAGCTCGCCCGCCACCAGTGGCGGGCCGCAGCGGAACTCGCGGATCTCCTCGGCTGCGACCTGGAGATCCGCGCCGAAGGCGTGGCCCTGATCATGCCTGCAGAGGCCATGGATGACCCCCGGGAAGCCGTCCATCCCACGACCTTCCCCGGAAAAGGACTGGTGAGCTACTCCGCCCTGGTCCTGCTGTCCCGCCTCGTCACCATGCTCGCCCCGCCGCCGTTCAGCCACGGGATTCCGATCCCCGCGGAGCTGCTCGACACGGAACTCGCCGCGGTCGTTGACAACGTCCACCAGTGGTCACACACTGCCCACAGTCACGTCCCCGACCCTGACGATCTCGCCGAACGCATCCTGACCCTGCTCCACGACAGTCGACTGCTCGACCGTGTCACCACCGACGACGCGCCTCAACGCCTGACCGAAGGGTGGCGACTGCTCGCCGCCGCCGCACGCTACCGCGACGCCGCTTTCGCCCGGAGCGATGCCGAATGAGCGACCACGGTGCGACAACCACCCGCACGACAAAAGAGACATTCCCGATCATCTCTTGCATCCGGGACAATGACCCCATCCCCGGAGCCCTGCCTATCCGGCACGGTGGGCCCCAAGACGAGCGGTACGGAGTGGAGGACGGCCGATGAGACAGGACACCACCCTCCCCAAGCGCTACCGGCTCGAACGTGCCGGGATCCACAACGTCTGGCAGTACGACAACCACATCTTCGAATTCGGGGACGGGCGCCTGCTCCTGCGCGGACGTAACGGGGCAGGGAAATCCAAAGCCCTGGAAATGCTGCTGCCCTTCCTCCTTGACGGAGACGCCCGCCGTCTCGACACCACCGGCACCAGCCGGACCAGCCTGCGCTGGCTCATGCTGGAAGGGCGCACCGCCACCGAGACCGGGGAGACCACCGCCACCCAGACCGACACCACCACGCTGGGCTACCTGTGGGTCGAATTCGCCCGCCGCGGCGACGACGGCCAACCGCAGCGGCGCACCCTCGGCGCCGCAGTCCTCGCCGTACCCGACCAGCCTGACGCCCGCCCGATCTTCTTCGTCACCGACCGCCGCGTCGGCGACGATCTCACCCTCATCGAGGGCGGCCGCCCGCTGCCCATCGAACGCCTCCGCGCCGCGGTCGGCCCCGACAACTGCTACGACACCGCCCTCGGCTACCGCACCAGGGTCATGCGCGACCTGTTCGGCCTCGACGACCCCATGCGGTACCGCAACCTCATCCACCTGCTCTACCGGCTCCGCCGCCCCACCGTCGGCGAACGCCTCGAAGCCGGCGAACTCGTCTCCGTACTGTCCGAAGCCCTCCCCCCGATGGACGACGCCGTCCTCGACGAGGTCGCCCGCAACATCGCCGACCTGGAAAGCGCCCGCGCCCGCCTCACCGCGCTGCGCACCGCCCACGAGCACGCCACCGCCTTCCTCACCGACTACCGCGGCTACCTGCACGGCGTCCTACGCCAGCAGGCCGCGGCGGTACGCGAGCAGATCACCGCATTCGAGGAACGCGACGCGGAACTCGCCCGGCTCGAAGCCGAACTCGACACCCTCGTCTCCGCGGAGAGCAAGGCACAAGAGGAACGCGACCGCCTGCGCCGCACCCGGGACACCGCACACTCGGACGCGGCGACCCTCACCGCAAGCGCCGCGCACCCGCGGCAGGCCTTGAGCCGGGGAGAACGCGAAGCCCGCTACGCCGCGGTAGCCGCCTACATCCGCGCCGCCGAAGCCGCCTGGGTCGCCAGCGAACACGCCCGTTCCGCGGAATCCCAGGCCCACCACCGCATCGACCGCGACTGCGCCGCCATCGAACGCGGCATCGGGGGACTGCGCCGCCTTCACTTCGGTCTCCGCGACGCCGCGCGCGCCTCCGGCATCGACCCTGCCCGCCTCGGCGAAGTCCCCCAGCCGGTCCGGGTCACCCTCGCCCCCCGGGAAAGCGTCACCCAGGTCAACCTTGAAGGGCTCGAGCAGGCCGTGGAACGCCCCCCGGTGCAGGGACTCGAGATAGACGCGCTGCGGCGACGGCTCGCCGACCTCCACGACCGGCTCACCCACACCGACGCTGCCGCCGCCGAGCGCGAAACCCTCGTCGACGACCTCTACCAGCGCGCCCTGGAACTGGAAGCGGCCGAACGCCGGGAAGCCGACCTCACCAGCGAAGCGGAATGGGCGGACAGCCACGTCGAACAAGCCCGGGAACGGGAACGCTCCGCCATCGACCAGGTCCGCGAAGCCAGCGACGACTACGCTGCCGCCGTCCGTGAATGGTGCAACGCCCTGCGCGCCGCTGCCCCGGACGACGTCGACATCGAAGGGGCGTTGGACGCTTTGGAACAGCGCGTCGAGCCTCCGCTCGACGAAGACTTGCGCGTCCTGTCCGCGGATCTGCCGGAAACCGTGCTCCACGAGGCCCACGCGGTCGTTGAACCGCTCCTCGCCCAGGTGCGCCACACCCGGGACGCAGCCCTCAGCGAGGAGCACGACCTCGCCGCGGAACTCGCGGAACTCGCGGAGCGCCGCGCAGACGAGACCGCCCCCGTCACCGCGCCTCGTCCGGCCTGGGCCACCGCCCCACGGGACGCTGACGCCGGCGTTCCCCTCTACCGCGCGGTCGACTTCGCCGACCATCTCTCCCCTGAGGAGCGGGCCGGGCTCGAAGCCGCTCTGGAAGCCTCCGGCCTGCTTGTCGGACTTATCACCCCCGAAGGGACAGTCGTCGACCACGACACTAGGGACCTGCTGCTCAGCCCCACCGCGGCGCTCAGCGGCCGTACCCTGGCCGACGCTCTGGTTCCGGTCGAGGACGAGTCCGTGAAAGTCGACCGTGCCGCGGTCACCGCACTGCTCTCCTCCATCCGCCTGCTCGGCGACGAAGAATCCCCCGCGCCATCCGGAGACGGATCGTCCTGGTTCCAGCCCGCTGACGCGTCTTCCGGAGCAGAGAACTACGTCTCCCTCGACGGGCGCTGGCGGCTCGGCGTCGCCTGGGGACGCCACCACAAGGCCACCGCCGAATACATCGGGGAGGAGGCCCGCGCCCAGGCGCTCGAACGCCACCGGGCCAAAGCTGAACGGCGCATCGAAATGGCGGAGGCGCTGCTCGCCGAAGCCCAGGAGCGCCGCGCCGAGATCGACAACCGCTACGAGAGCCTGGTGCGGATCAACCGGTCCGTCCCCTCCGGCGCCGACCTTGCCGCGGCCTGGGCCGTGCTGGACGAGGCCCGCACCTGGCTCGCCGCGACCGTCCGCGCCCACGCCGCGGCCCGCGCAGCCGCTGACGCAGCCCGCAGCGCCGCCCTCGAACAGCGGGCGTCGCTGGCCGAGCTCGCCCTGAAACACCAGCTCCCCGCCCACTACGAGGAGCTCGCCCGGATCCGCGGGGCCCTGGGGGCGCTGCGCGTGCAGATCTCCGCGGCCCACCGGGACTTGGAGATCCTCGCCGGACGACTCGAGGACTACCGGCGCCACGTCGCCGACTGGAAACGGGCCCGGGAAGCCCGCATCGTCGCCGAGGACGCGGCCAGCGCCGCCATCAACGACATGATCACCGTTCGGCGCGAGACCGAGCTCACCGACCGGGCCAGCGCCGCCGACCCGGCGCAGATCGAGAACGCGATCGAACAGGTGCGCTCCCGCGCCCACACCGCGGACGAGGCCCTGCCCGCAGTCGAACGGGACGCCCAACGCATCCGGGACGAGCGGGTCGCGGTCGAGACCCGCCACAGCGCTGCCACGGTGGAACGCGCCGAACAGGCCCACCGTGCCTTGGCCGCCGGAGCGCGGCTCCGAGCCATGCTCGCCACCCCCACCGGGGAAGTCGACCAGGGACTGCTGGCCGCGGCAGGACTCCGTGAACTCGCTGAACCTGAGGGAGCGCTGGCCGCCTACGATGCAGCGGAATCCGACCCGGAGCGCAGCGACGACCTCACCAAGCGCATCCGCGTCCTCGACACGCTGATCAGCGCGATCGAGTCCGGACTCGACCAGAGCGACACGGATGTCGACGACAGCGGCATCTTGCGCGGCCACGAGGAGCTGCACCGCGGCCTCGCCGCAATTCCCGCCGTGGCGGCCCGCACCGAACTCACCGAACCCGCAGGGGTGAAACGGGTCACCGTCCACGACGATCACGGCACCCACGACATCGTCGACTACGCCGAGCGGCTGCGCACGCGGATCACCGAAGCGGAAGAGACCGTGGCGGCCCGCGAAGAGGAAGCCTACGAACGGCACCTCCTCGGGGAGCTTGCGGGACACCTGTCCCGCCAGATCAGCGAGGCGCGAGAGCTCATCGACGCGATGAACAGCGTCCTGGGGGAGGTCACCACCTCCCAAGGTCTCGGGGTGCGTCTGGAGTGGACGCTCGCTCCTGATGCGGACGAGGACATCCACGCGGTGGTGCCGCTTTTGGAACGCCCGGCCGAGGAGCGCACCCGCGTGGAGACCACCCGGCTCCGCGACGCCCTGCGCCGCTGCATCGAGGCGATCCGCCGCCTCGACCCCACAGCGACCGGAAGCGCACAGTTGCGCGCCGCGCTGGACTACCGGTCCTGGTTCGCCTTCACCGTCTACGTCACCGACGCCGCCCACCCGGAACGGGAGCGGCGCCTCACCCACCGCACCGCGCTCAGCCAGGGCGAACAGCGGGTGATCGCCTACCTGGTGCTGTTCGCTGCGGCAGCAGCCCAGTTCAGCGCGCTCGCCGTCCACGCCCCGCAGACCCCCCGGCTGATCCTGCTCGACGACGCGTTCGCCAAGGTCGACGAACCCACCCACGGCCGTCTGCTGGGCATGCTCGTCGAACTCGACCTCGACTTCATGCTCACCTCGGAGCGCGTCTGGGGCTGCTTCCCGAACGTCCCCAAGCTCAACATCTACGAATGCCTGCGCGACCCGGCGGAACCCGGGATCGCCACCTTGCACTTCACCTGGGACGGCAAACGGCGCCGCCTCAATGGAGTGTGATAAAGATCGCTTCTTGCCTGCCGTGGTGGGGCGAGGGCGAAAGATCGTGGAGTCGGGGTCGCGGGCGTTTCCCGCCCACTGTCCCGGCTCCCGGGCACGGGGCCGCGGCACGATGGGAAATTCGCCCGCTATGTCCTAATCTGCACAGGCGAGGCCACGAACGGAGCAGGTGTGGTGACGACGGTGACGACCTCCCAGGGATTCACAGCGGAGCCTTCACAGCCGAGGTCGACAACCTCCCCCTTCTACGCCTTAGGGGAGCGGTTGGCCCAGTCGCCACTGGACCCCACGGCACGCCGATGGGTCCTCGCCGCCATCCACGGTGACGACGCGCTCGCCGCCTGCCTGCGCGGGGAACAAGTCGACCTCCCCCTCCCGTCCTCCGGACCGGCGCCGGCGCAGCCGCGGCACCTCCGGCACTGCTATCTCAGGCGAGTCCGTGTCCAAGGCTTCCGTGGCATCGGCCGCGCCGCCACCCTCGAATTCCCGCCCGGCCCCGGCCTCACCGTGATCGTGGGCCGCAACGGATCCGGGAAATCCAGCTTCGCCGAAGCAGTAGAGGCCGCTCTTACCGGCCGTAACCTCCGCTGGGAAGCCATGCCCACGGCGTGGCGGGACGGCTGGCGCAACCTGCACTGCGACGACGTGACGGAAATCACTGTCGAGTTGCAGCGGGTGGGCGAGGAAGGAGTGACCCGGGTCACCCGGGTGTGGACCGGGGAGAGCGTCCGCTCCGCCCGCGGCGAAGTAGTCCTGCCCACCGGGGACGTCGGCGGCCTCGCCAGCCTCGGCTGGGGAGAGGACCTCGCCCGGTACCGGCCCTTCCTCTCCTACGACGAACTGGGTCGCACCATCACGGGACGCTCCGCCGAGCTCTACGATACGCTGACCGCGCTGCTCGGACTGAGCGAACTCACCGAGATCGAACGCCGACTGGCCAAAGCGTGCGACCGGCTCGCCAAAACCACCCAGCGCCCCGCCCACGACCTGCCCTACCTCCTGGACCAGCTGCGCGCCAGCAACGACCCCCGGGCCGCCACCGCCGTCGAACTGCTGACCTCCTCCTCGCTCGACCTGGACCGGTTGGCCGCGATCGCCGCCGACAAAGGGCCCGCCGACCCTGCCCAGCAGGTCGTGCTCCGCCGCCTGCGCCGTCTCGCAGTGCCCGAACGCTCCCTCATCAACGACGTGGCCAGCGAGCTGCGCGGCGCCGCGATGGAGCTCGCCATGACCGCGGGGACCAAAGGGGACCGGGCACGCAGCCTGGTGGAGCTGCTCCGCCAGGCACTGGACCACCACGAGCGCTACCCCGCTGAAACCGACTGCCTGACCTGCGGCGCCCCCAATGCGCTCGGCCCGGAGTGGGTCAACCGCGTCCGCGCGGAGATCGCCCGACTGGAACCCATCGCCGCGAGCACCGCAGACGCCTACCAGCGGGCCGAAACCGCCCGAGACCAAGCCCGGTTCCTCATGGCCCCGCCGCCCTCGTGGCTGCCGCCGGAGAGCGAGCTGGGCCAGATCTGGGCCGAGTGGGCGGCCGGGGCGGAGATCACCGACCTCACCCAGTTGGCCAACCACCTGGAAACCGTGGGGCGGCGGCTGCGCTCCGCAGCGATCGCCGCGCGCAAGGCCGCCACCGAGCAGCTCACCGATCCCACTGACGGCTGGGCGGGCCTCGCCGAACAGTTGGGCGCCTGGCTCGAGGACGCACGGGAGGCCCTCACCGCGCGCCAGCGCTTGGAGCCCGCCCGCCGGGCCCTGGACTGGCTGTCCGCGGTCGCTCGCGAGATGCGCGCGGAACGGCTCACTCCCTTGGCCGCCCACGCCGAGAAGGTGTGGGCGCAGCTCCGCCAGGAGCGCCACATCGACCTGACAGCGCTGCGCCTGGTGGGCCGGGGAGCACAGCGCCGCGTCGCGGTCGACGTGAGCGTGGAGGGCATCGACGGGCCGGACAGCGCTCCCGGGCTGCTCAGCCAGGGCGAGTTCCAGGCCCTCGCGCTCTCCATCTGCCTGCCCCGCACCCTGGTGCCGGGCAACCCGTTCGGTTTCCTGCTGCTCGACGACCCGGTGCAGGCGATGGACACCGAGACCGTGGAGGGACTGGCCACGGTCTTGGCGGAGGTGGGCCGTCACCGGCAGCTCGTGGTCTTCACCCACGACACCCGCCTGCCTGATGCGCTGCGCCGCCTCAACCTGCCTGCGGATATCCGGACGATCCACCGCGACGCCCTGTCGAACGTCTGGGTGACCCCGCACTGATCTCCGAGATGGAACCTGATCTCCAGGATGAGCGGTCCATAGACCCGGTAACACGTCCGATGACCTGCGGATATAGTGAGAAGGGAGAGGGCGGGCAGCGCCTAGGGTGCTGGCCGCGGCGAGATTCGAGAGCAGTGCGCCGGGCTTCGAGTTGGCAGAGCACCCCGGAAGCGATGTATATTCGAATCAACGCGAAGGGCGGACCCCAAAAGGGGGAAGCCAACAGAGCGTGCCCCTTTAGCTCAGTCGGCAGAGCGTCTCCATGGTAAGGAGAAGGTCTACGGTTCGATTCCGTAAAGGGGCTCCACGATTGAGGTCCGGTCCACGCACGTGGTCGGTCGTCAGACAGGCCACTCGCCGGCCAGGTCAAGAGCCGGTGTCGCTGCTGGTGGACCGGATTCTCGATTCAAGGCGGAGTAGCTCAGTCGGTAGAGCAAGCGGCTCATAATCGCTGTGTCGTCGGTTCGAGTCCGGCCTCCGCTACTACCTGCGGGACCCCCGGAAACCGGGGACGAACGCGGGTTTTTTCAATGTCCGTTGTCGCTCAGTGAGAAAGGCACTCCACTGTGGCTGCCACCGACGTGAGGCCGAAGATCACCCTGGCCTGCCAGGAGTGCAAGCACCGCAACTACATCACCCGCAAGAACCGTCGGAACACTCCCGACCGCCTCGAGCTGAGGAAGTACTGCCCCAACTGCCGTACGCATCGGGAGCACAGGGAAACCCGCTAGGTCGATATCCCGCAGGCCGCCAGCGCTCAACAGTGGAGCGCGGCCCAGCAGCGGTCGTGGTGGATCTTCAGATTCCGACCGGACGCGGTCTGGACTTCCCGGTAGCCCAGTGAGCCTGCCCGCTCACTGGGCTACCGGTGTGTTGGCCCTGTCCCAGTTCCGGCACGACCCGGCATGATGAGACCCCACGGTGTGACAAGTGAAGGACGTCGATGGCGATCAACCGCGACTATCTGGGACGGGCATACGAGCTCCCCGAGCCCTATGAGGTGACCCGGGTCAAGATCCGCGAGTTCGCGGACGCGATCTCGGACCCGAACCCGCTCTACCGCGATCCTGCCCACGCCAAAGAAGCCGGGTACACCGACGTCATCGCGCCTCCCACCTTCCCCATCATCCTGAGCATGGAAGGTGCGGGGCAGGCTATCGCCGACCCTGAACTGGCCCTGGACTTCTCCCGGGTGGTCCACGGGGACCAGCGGTTCCGCTACAGCCGCCCCCTCCAGGCCGGGGACGTGGTGACCTGCCGCACCACGATCACCGACATCAAATCCCTGGCCGGCAACGAGATGCTGACCTTGGAAAGCGAGATCGCCACCACGGCCGGGGAACACGTCGTCACCTCGGTCACCATGCTCGTGGTACGCGGCGATGCACCGTCCGGGACGTGAGTGAGGAGCAGCCCAGATGACCACTGTCCGGTATGCCGACGTTGAGGTGGGCACGGAACTGCCCGAGCGGACGTTCCGGGTGCGTCGCAGCGACCTCGTCCGCTACGCCGGAGCCTCCGGCGACTTCAACCCCATCCACTGGAGCGACCGGGTCGCCCGCAACGTGGGACTGCCCGGTGTGATCGCGCACGGCATGTTCACCATGGCCCAGGCCGGCCGCGTCATCACCGACTGGGTCGGCGACCCTGGCGCGGTGGTGGAGTACGGGGTCCGCTTCTCCGCTCCTGTCGTCGTCCCGGACGACGACGAGGGAGCCGAACTCGTGGTCGGCGGAACCGTCACGAAGAAGCTCGACGACAACCAGGTTGTCGTCACCATCACCGCCCGTTCCGCCGGCGCCAAGGTCCTGGCGCGCTCCACCGCCGTGGTGCGCCTGCCCTGACTGTTCCGGGCCCTGTGCCGCACCAGGCTGCGGCACAGGAGGTTTCCGCTCCCAGACCCACAGAGGTGCCACCCGTGACCACCAGCTTCGCCCGCAACGTGCCGCTCGCCGACTACACCACGCTCGGGCTGGGCGGCCCCGCCGCACGCTTCTGCTCCGTGGCCAGCACCGACGAACTGATCGCGACCGTGCGGGACGTCGACCGCAGCGGCGACCCGCTGCTCGTGCTGGGCGGCGGCAGCAACCTGGTGGTGGCCGACGAAGGGTTCGCGGGCACGGTGATCCAGGTGGACTCCTCCGACCTCTCCTACACCGAAGTCGACGACACCGTCGTCCGCGTGCGCGTTGACGCCGGGATGGAATGGGACTCCTTCGTCGCCCGCTGTGTAGACGAGGGACTGTCCGGAGTGGAAGCCCTCTCCGGTATCCCCGGCCGGGTCGGCGCCACCCCCATCCAGAACGTGGGCGCCTACGGCCAGGACATCAGCCAGACCGTGGTCGAAGTCACGGTCTACGACCGCGCAGCAGACCGCACCAGAGTGCTCTCGGCCGCGGAGTGCGGGTTCGCCTACCGCACCAGCATCTTCAAGGGCCGCGACCGCTACGTGGTGTGCGACGTGGTCTTCGAACTGACCCGGTCGAAGCTGAGCCGTCCGATCAGGTACGCCGAACTAGCCCGCAGCCTCGGCGTTTCCCAAGGCGACCAGGTACCGCTCGCGGACGTCCGCGACGCCGTGCTGTCCCTGCGCCGCAGCAAAGGCATGGTGCTCGACCCTGCGGACCCGGACACGCGCAGCGCAGGATCGTTCTTCACCAACCCGATCCTGTCCGCCGACGAGTTCGCTCGGTTCACCCAGCGGGTCGCGGAAGTGCTCGGTCCGGAGGTGACCCCACCCGCCTACCCGGATGGCGACGGCCGCGTGAAGACGTCGGCCGCCTGGCTGATCGAACGCGCGGGCTTCCCCAAGGGGTATGGCACCGGACCGGTGGGCATCTCCACCAAGCACACGCTGGCGTTGACCAACCGGGGCGGCGCCACCACCGCCGACCTGCTGGCCCTGGCGCGTGAAGTGCGCGCGGGCGTGGCCCGCGTATTCGGGATCACGCTGGTCAACGAGCCGGTCATGATCGGCGTCACCCTCTGAACGGGGAGCACCGCGGCCAGGCGGACGCGGCAGCGCGCCGCCAGGCCGCTCCTGACTGCCCGCGGACACTTCCCCCTCGAGGCTTTCTGCTCCGCGGCCTTTTCCCGCCGTGGTCTTCCCCTGACCCCAGGACACCCCCTGCCCTGCCGCGGACAGAAAGCAGACCGCCTCCGCGCCCCCGCTGCACCCCCCGACCACGGGCGATAAAACCAACACATCTCTTGGCCTGAGCCAAAAGAAAAATAAGGCGCACCGAACTCTTTTGTTTGCCTGGGGCCCGATTTAAAAAAGCCATTCCAATGAATTGCCCTCTCGAATTCTCTTCACTACGGTGGATGCCGTGCAGAGGGGAGTAGTCCTTGCGCTGCGTGGGCACTCCACCGGCTCTCACCAGGAGTGGCCTGGATCACGCGGGTGTATATTCCAGCGGACAAACCCCTCGAATGCTCGGGTGTTTTCGGGATGAAGAGCGGTATTCACCTTTCTTCTTCCCGAAAATAAAAATGAGGGGCGGAATTAATGGCTTTTCTCGGTGCTCTGGGCATGAGCACGGCCGTGGTCCTCGTCGCCGAAATGGGGGACAAAACCCAATTGGTGGCGATGTCCTTGGCCAGCCGCTACCGGATCCGCACCGTCCTACTGGGGATCACCGCGGCCACGGTCGTCGTCCACGGCATCAGCGTGCTGCTCGCCGAGATCCTGGGCATGGCCCTGCCCCACGACTGGCTGTCCCTCATCGCCGGCCTGGCTTTCCTCGGCTTCGGAGTGTGGACCCTCCGCGGCGACGAACTCACCGACGCTGACGAAGCACGCGCGGCCACGCGGCCCACCCGTTCCGTGTTCCTCACCGTGGCCATGATCTTCTTCCTCGCCGAACTCGGCGACAAGACCATGCTCGCCACGGTCACCGTCGGCGCAGACCACGTGGGCATCCCCCTGTCGTGGCTGGCGGTGTGGATCGGCTCCACCGTGGGCATGGTCGCGGCGGACGCTCTCGGGATCGCGCTCGGCGCGCTGCTGGGGAAGAAGCTTCCAGAGCACGTCATCCGGATCGGGGCGGCCACCCTGTTCTTCCTCGCCGGCCTGGTCATGGTGGTCCAAGGGCTCGGCCAACTCGTGCTGTCCACAGCCTGAGGAGAGGGCCCGGCCGGCAGCCTCACCCGCAGGGCCTAGGAGCGGGCGGGCGGGGCTGCCAGCCAGGCGTCCACTCCGGCGAGCATCTCCTTCTTCCGCGCCTCCGGGGCACCGGACGCGCGGATCGACATCCGGGCCAGTTCGGCCAGCTCCGCATCAGAGAAGCCGAAGACCTCCCGGGCGATGTGGTACTGCTCGGCCAGCCGGGGACCGAACAGCAGCGGGTCGTCGGCGCCGAGCGCGACCGGCACCCCCGCGTCGAACAACCGGCGAAGCGGGACCTCCTCGAGCTCGTCGACCACCCCGAGACTGACGTTCGAGGTCGGACACACTTCGAGGGTCACCTCCTGCGCGGCCAGCCGCTCCACCAGGACAGGGTCTTCGACCGCGCGCACCCCGTGCCCGATGCGGTCGGCCTGCAGCATGTCCAGGCACTCGCGCACACTCCGCGGCCCGCTCAACTCCCCGCCGTGCGGCGCCAGCAGCAGGTCGGCCCGGCGCGCAATCCGGAACGCGCCCTCGAAATCCAGGGCCCGCCCGCGCCGCTCGTCATTGTTCAACCCGAAAGACACGACCCCGCGGCCCGCGTACTGGACCGCCAGCCGGGCCAGGGTCTTGGCGTCCAGCGGATGCTTGGTCCGGTTGGCCGCCACCATCACCCCGATCCCCACCCCGGTCGCCGCCTCCGCAACCTGCGCGGCGTCCAGGATCAACTCGAGCGTGGCGGTCAGACCACCGAAACGGGACGCATACCCGCTGGGATCCACCTGGATCTCCAGCCAGCCGGCACCGGCAGCCCGCTCGTCCTCGGCGGTCTCCCGCAGCAGCCGGTACAGGTCGTCGGGGGTTTGCAGCACCGAACGGGCGATGTCGTAGAGCCGCTGGAAGCGGAACCAGCCCCGTTCGTCGGTGGCACGCAGCTTCGGCGGCCACTCCTCGACCAGCGCGTGCGGCAGGTGCACCCCGTGCTTGGCTGCCAGCTCGATCAGGGTGGAATGCCGCATCGAACCGGTGAAGTGCAGGTGGAGGTGGGCTTTGGGAAGTTGTTCGATGGGACGTCTCATGACACAAGGGTGCCGTAAAGCGTCTCCCAATGGTGCCCAATGAAACGAAAGAAGCCGTCCGCCTCGAGGACGGACGGCTCAGCTGGTACGGCCACCTGCCCCGCACAGCCGCGAGGCGCCGCACCTGACGCCGGTCAGTGGGCTTCGCTCAGCAGCTTGGCGATCCGGCTGACCCCTTCGACCAGATCGGCGTCGCTCAACGCGTAGGACAACCGCAGGTAGCCCGGAGTGCCGAACGCCTCGCCCGGGACCACCGCGACCTTGGCGTGCTCCAGGATCAGCGACGCCAGCTCGCTGGAGGTCTGCGGACGCTGACCGCGGATCTCCTTGCCGAGGATCTCCTTGACCGACGGGTAGGCGTAGAACGCGCCCTGGGGCTCGGGGCACACCACACCGGGGATCTCGTTGAGCATCCGCACAATGGTCTGCCGCCGCCGGTCGAAGGCCTGCTTCATCTCCTCCACGGCCGACAGGTCGCCGGAGACCGCTGCCAGAGCCGCGGCCTGCGAGACGTTGGCCACATTGGAGGTGGCGTGCGACTGCAGGTTGGTCGCAGCCTTGACCACGTCCACGGGGCCGATGAGCCAGCCGACCCGCCACCCGGTCATGGCGTAGGTCTTGGCCACCCCGTTGACCACCACGGTGCGGTCGGCCAGTTCCGGAACTTCCACCGGCATCGAGGAGAACCGGGCGTCCCCGTAGACGAGGTGCTCGTAGATCTCGTCGGTGAGCACCCACAGGTTGTGTTCGAGGGCCCACCGGCCGATCTCGCGGACCTGCTCGGGCGAGTACACCGCGCCGGTCGGGTTCGAGGGGGAGACGAACAGCAGCACCTTGGTGCGGTCGGTGCGGGCCGCCTCCAGCTGCTCGACCGTGGCCAGGTAGCCAGTGGACTCGTCGGTGACCACGTAGACCGGGGTTCCTCCGGCCAGCCGGATCGATTCAGGGTAGGTGGTCCAGTAGGGCGCGATCACGATGACCTCGTCGCCCGGATCGAGCAGCGTGGCGAACGCCTCGTAGATCGCTTGCTTGCCGCCGTTGGTGACCAGGACTTGGTTCGGCTCCACCCGGTAGCCGGAGTCGCGCAGCGTCTTAGCCGCGATGGCTTCCTTGAGTTCGGGGAGGCCTCCCGCCGGGGTGTAGCGGTGGAAGCGCGAGTCGCGGCAGGCGGCGACCGCTGCCTCCACGATGTAGTCGGGCGTGGGGAAGTCAGGCTCCCCGGCGCCGAAGCCGATCACGGGATGCCCAGCGGCCTTCAGGGCCTTGGCCTTGGCGTCCACCGCCAGGGTCGCTGACTCGGAGATACCGCCGATGCGTGCGGAGATACGAGGTCGGTCAGTCATGGCTCCATCGTTCCATGCCTGCTTCCGGAGTTTGATACTCCGGTAGGCCGACGGGAAAGGACGAAAGTCACCCGGGTGTCACTCTCCGCTGCACCTTGCTTACCAGCGATAACGGAATCCGAGTTGGTTATAGGCACAGAGTTGGCATAGACTCTGGCCACTGATAGCCGGTTCGCAGCCGACGACTGCGGGCTATCTGGCCGTGGAAGCCGGTAACCGGTTATCGTGTAGTCAGGCATGGCCAAGGGCAGTAGCTCAATTGGTAGAGCACCGGTCTCCAAAACCGGCGGTTGGGGGTTCGAGTCCCTTCTGCCCTGCAAACGAGACTCTGAGAGCAGAGTGTCCCGAGCCCTAAGGACCTGAGGTGGCACAGACTGACACGGGCGCCAAGAGCGGGGAGCGGAAGCGTCGTACCGGTCCGGTGACCTTCACCAAGCAGGTCGTCGCTGAACTCCGTAAGGTCCGCTGGCCAACTCAGCGCGAACTCTTTACCTACACCGTTGTGGTCATCGTGTTCGTGCTGATCATGATCGGCTATGTGTCCCTCGTGAACTTCGGCTTCGGCGAAGGCGTCACCTGGCTGTATGGCCTGGTGGGCCAGGCAGCCTAACCCGGCATATCCGAGGTCGGCACGGTCAGAAAGGTCTCATCGCCTCGGGTGAGACCATAAGCTGACAGTGCTGGCCTCTTGTGTTTTCGAAGCCAGTAGTGAGCGCTTAATCCGACGAGAGAAAGAGCAGCCGTGTCCGAGTCCCCACTGACCTCTGACGACCTCCCCAACGAGGAGCGGGATCAGTCGTCGGCGGAAGAGACCGGTCCGCGTGCCGAGCAGGCGGAAGCTGCTGAGGTTGCCGACGAAGTCGAGGCCCAGGAGAGCGACACCTCCAAGGACCAGACTCCCGAGCTCGACCCGATCGAGGAGTTCAAAGCCGAGCTTCGGCTGCTGCCCGGCGAATGGTACGTCGTGCACACCTACGCGGGCTACGAGAACCGGGTGAAGGCCAACCTGGAGAACCGCACGCAGTCCCTCAACATGGAGGACTACATTTTCCAGGTTGAGGTGCCTACGCAGGAGGTCACTGAGGTCAAGAGCGGCAAGCGACAGCAGGTCACCGAGAAGGTGCTGCCCGGCTACGTGCTGGTCCGCATGGAACTCACCGACGAGTCCTGGGCGGCCGTCCGGCACACGCCTGGCGTCACCGGTTTCGTGGGTCTGTCGAACCGCCCTGTCCCGCTGAGCCTCGACGAGGTTGCGGAACTGTTGGCGCCCGAGCCCGAGACGGAAGAGGAGCAGGCGAAGAAGGAAGCCGAGCCTCGTGGCGAGGTCGAATACGAGATCGGCGAGTCAGTCACCGTGATGGACGGTCCCTTCGCCACGCTTCCCGCCACCGTCAGCGAGGTCAACCCCGACACCCAGAAGCTCAAGGTGTTGGTGTCGATCTTCGGGCGGGAGACACCGGTGGAACTGGGATTCAACCAGGTCTCCAAGATCTGACAGTTCGCTTAGACTTGACGGGTCCACCTCGGTGGGCCCGTCATGCACTGGCCCGTAAGGCTGGAAGACGACCGAACGGTCCCCGCGGTCACCGAGCCGCCCCCGCCACGTTCCGGGGGCAGGAAATCCCGGCTGCCCTGCCCTGGGCCGCCGTGTGCCCCGCTACGCAGGCGGGGCGAGGGGCCATGATCAACCCGAGATGTAAGACAAGGACCCGAAATGCCTCCGAAGAAGAAGCTTGCGGCTGTGGTTAAGGTCCAGCTTCCCGCTGGTCAGGCCACTCCGGCGCCGCCTGTCGGTACCGCGCTTGGTCCGCACGGCGTCAACATCATGGAATTCTGCAAGCAGTACAACGCTGCTACAGAATCCCAGCGCGGCAACATCATCCCCGTAGAAATCTCTATCTACGAGGACCGCTCCTTCAGCTTCGTCACCAAGACGCCTCCGGCGCCTGCGCTGATCCTCAAGGCCGCCGGGCTGGAGAAGGGGGCCAGCACGCCGAGCCGCAGCGTCGCCGGTTCGATCACGCGGGACCAGGTCCGCGAGATCGCACAGACCAAGCTCCCTGACCTGAACACCACCAGCCTGGAAGCCGCCGAGAAGATCATCGCCGGCACCGCCCGCTCCATGGGCATCGAAGTCAAGTAGTCAGGCGCCTTCCGGCGACTGTCTTTTTCTCTTTGTTCCTCCGTGGCAGGGCCAGGCGCTGGCCCACACCACAAGCCTTTCCCAGGAGTACCCGTGAAGCGCAGCAAGAGCTACCGCAAGGCGGCTGAGCAGATCGACCGCACTCGGCTCTACACGCCCGCCGAAGCTGTCCGGTTGGCCAAGGAGACCAGCACCGTCAAGTTCGACGCGACCGTCGAGGTCGCTATGCGGCTGGGTGTCGACCCGCGTAAGGCCGACCAGATGGTGCGCGGCACCGTCAACCTGCCCCACGGCACCGGCAAGACCGCCCGGGTCCTGGTCTTCGCTGCCGGTGAGCGTGCCGAGCAGGCCCGGGCCGCAGGCGCCGACTACGTGGGCGACGACGACCTGGTCGAGCGGATCCAGCAGGGCTTCCTCGACTTCGACGCGGTCGTGGCCACCCCCGACATGATGGGCAAGATCGGTCGCCTGGGCCGCATCCTCGGTCCGCGCGGCCTCATGCCCAACCCGAAGACCGGCACGGTCACCATGGACGTGGCCAAGGCGGTCTCCGACATCAAGGGCGGCAAGATCGAGTTCCGCGTCGACCGCCACGGCAACCTCCACCTCATCATCGGCAAGGTCTCCTTCGACGAGCAGAAGCTGCTGGAGAACTACCTGGCCGCCGTCGACGAGGTGCTGCGGCTCAAGCCGTCCGCTGCGAAGGGGCGCTACATCAAGAAGATCACCTTGACCACCACGATGGGCCCTGGTATCCCGGTCGACCCGAATGCCACGCGTGAGGCGGCGAAGGCTGCCTGACGTTTCAGCGCAGAGGTGGTAACGGGCGCACTCGACACTGTCGAGGCGCCCGTTTTCTGTGAATTGCGCCATATATACGCCGCTAGGTGGGATGCGCGATCCGGGCAATGTCCTGGCACGGTGCAGCTTCCGCCCTAGCGCTGGGGCAGAACGGCGGGGCGGGCAGGTGCCCGGAGCTGCGGCTGAGATGGTGTGGGCAGGATCCCGTTCGACTCGGCTCTGCTTATCGCCTAGCATGGAACACTGCCGAAGACCGCTGGTCGTCACCCGTGAGGTGGCCTAAGGTCCCGCAACAGTCGGGCGGCCCGCGCAGGTTGCTGTGAGCTTCCGGATCCGTGACGTGGTCCACCGCGTCCGCGATCCTGGGCCCCGCTGCGCTTGTGCCGGGGCTTTATTCTTTCGCGACCGCGCTGCTCGCCGCACGGGGATCTCGACCGGTGTTCACCGTTGGAAGGAGACCCATGCCGAGGCCGGATAAGGCAGCAGTGGTCGCCGAGCTCAAGGAGGAATTCCAGACCTCGAGCGGCGCCGTGCTGACCGAATACCGCGGGCTCACTGTTGCGCAGCTCACCGAGCTGCGTCGCAGCCTCGGCCAGAACGCACGCTTCCGTGTGGCGAAGAACACGCTGACCAAGATCGCGGCCAAAGAGGCCGGCGTGACGGACAGCGAGGTCCTCGACCTGCTCAAGGGTCCCTCCGCCATCGCCTTCGTCAAGGGCGACGTGGTGGAGGCAGCCAAAGGGCTGCGTGACTTCGCCAAGGAGAACGCGGCGCTGGTGATCAAGGGCGGCCTCATCGACGGCAAGCCGATGACGCCCGAAGAGATCACCAAGCTGGCCGATCTCGAATCCCGCGAGGTGCTCCTCTCGAAGCTCGCTGGCGCGTTCAAGGCCAAGCAGAGCCAGGCTGCCGCCGTGTTCCAGGCGCTGCCGTCCAAGGCTGTGCGGCTGGTCCAGGCGCTGGCGGACAAGCGAGGGGAGTCTCAGTAGACCCGCGGCCTTCCCCGCGGTGGGGGAGGTTCCGCATCTTCTGTCCGTGGCCGGCGCAGTCCGCGTCGGCGTTGCAGGCTCGGTGCCGCGTCGCAGAGCGCGGCTGCCGGTAGAGAAAGAGAGATCTCAACCATGGCGAAGCTCAGCCACGAGGAGCTGCTCAGCGCGTTCGAGGAGATGACTCTCCTGGAGCTCTCCGAGTTCGTCAAGCTGTTCGAGGAGAAGTTCGACGTCACCGCTGCTGCTCCTGCTGCGGTGGTTGCCGCTGCTCCCGCCGGTGGCGGTGGCGGCGAGGCCGCTGTTGAGGAGGAGAAGGACGAGTTCGACGTCATCCTCGAGTCCGCTGGCGACAAGAAGATCCAGGTCATCAAGGAGGTCCGCGGCCTCACCAACCTGGGTCTCAAGGACGCCAAGGACCTGGTCGACAGCGCCCCCAAGCCGGTGCTGGAGGGCGTCAACAAGGAGACCGCGGAGAAGGCCAAGGCTGCCCTCGAGGGTGCCGGCGCTACCGTGACCCTGAAGTAAGCCTTTTTCGGCTATGGCGGGCGGCTGCCCCTTGCGGGGCGGCCGCCTTCGTTGTTTTCTGGGCTGCGGCACGGGGAGCGTGTCCGGGAGCGCCTGCGTGGCCGGCGGCAGGGGAGAACACGACAGTGGGCCAGAGAGCCCTCTACCACGATTGTGTGATTTAAATCACGATCGCGTGGATGGGTAGTGCAGCGAGGCGAGGGGCAGCGGCAACCCCGAGGGTGAGTCGGGGCGCGGTACCGGGGCGGTGCCGTGCTGACCGTGCCTTCTCGTGCGGCGGCGTCCCCCGGTGGGGCCGGACGAACCGGGAAGCTGGCAGAGAAGTGGGGGTTTCTTGACGACACCGTGAACTTTTCTTCTTTCCCCGATGTTGATTAGCTCACACCTCTTAGGGGCTGTGTATCCTCTCACTCTGCCGGAACTGGTCGGAATGCCCTCTCTGGGCTTGACGAATCGGCCCGCAACAGGGATGCTGCCAGATGTCTTTGAGTGGCCGCGAGGCACACTGGTGGACAGCGGTGTAGCATTCGGCTACACTGCCCTTTTGCGCTGCCCTTTGACGTTTCCTGTGGAGAGTCCGTGTGTCTGCGGGCTTGATCCTCAACTGACCTAGCCCGGCCCGCACGGTTCTCGCACCCGTAGATCCACCCCTGTCTGGTGGCTCTTCGGCATTGGAACGTCCGGCGTGCGCGCGCATCAACCGCCACAAGCCTTCGGAAGGACCCCTGTTGGCAGCCTCGCGCATCGCCTCCGCTAACGCCCTTGGTCCGAACCGCGTTTCTTTCGCTCGCATCAAGGAACCACTTGAGGTCCCGAACCTCCTTGCCCTGCAGACCGAGTCCTTCGACTGGCTGCTCGGCAACGAGAGGTGGCGTGCCCGAGTCGAAGCGGCCCGCAAAGCCGGCCGTAAGGACATTCCGGAGCAGTCCGGCCTGGAAGAGATCTTCGAAGAGATCAGTCCGATCGAGGACTTCTCGGGCACGATGTCGCTGTCGTTCCGCGACCATCGGTTCGAGCCTCCCAAGTACTCCGAAGAGGAGTGCAAGGACAAGGACATGACCTACTCCGCCCCGATGTTCGTGACGGCGGAGTTCATCAACAACGACACGGGTGAGATCAAGAGCCAGACGGTGTTCATGGGCGACTTCCCGCTCATGACCGCCAAGGGCACGTTCATCATCAACGGCACCGAGCGTGTCGTCGTCTCCCAGCTTGTCCGCTCGCCTGGCGTGTACTTCGACAGCCAGATGGACAAGTCCTCCGACAAGGAGCTCTACGGGTGCAAGATCATCCCGTCCCGTGGAGCCTGGCTGGAATTCGAGATCGACAAGCGCGACTTCGTCGGTGTCCGTATCGACCGCAAGCGCAAGCAGGCTGTCACCATCCTGCTCAAGGCGCTGGGCTGGACCACCGACCAGATCCTGGAACGCTTCGGCGAGTACGAGTCCATCCGCGCCACCCTGGAGAAGGACCCCACTGCGGGGACCGACGACGCGCTGCTGGACATCTACCGCAAGCTCCGCCCGGGCGAGCCTCCCACGAAGGAGGCCGCGCAGGCTCTGCTGGAAAACCTGTACTTCAACCCCAAGCGCTACGACCTCGCCAAGGTCGGCCGCTACAAGATCAACAAGAAGCTGGGGTTGGAGATCGACATCACCCAGGGGACGCTCACCGAAGAGGACATCGTCGCCACCGTCGACTACCTCGTCCGGCTGCACGCCGGGGAGAAGGAGCTGGTGCGTCCGCACGGCACCTTCCCGATCGAGGTCGACGACATCGACCACTTCGGTAACCGCCGGCTGCGCACCGTCGGTGAGCTCATCCAGAACCAGGTCCGCCTGGGGCTGGCCCGCATGGAACGGGTCGTCCGGGAGCGCATGACCACCCAGGACGTCGAGGCGATAACGCCGCAGACGCTGATCAACATCCGTCCGGTCGTCGCCTCCATCCGGGAGTTCTTCGGCACCAGCCAGCTCTCCCAGTTCATGGACCAGACCAACCCGCTGGCCGGCCTGACCCACAAGCGCCGCCTCTCCGCGCTGGGACCGGGCGGTCTGTCCCGTGAGCGGGCGGGCTTCGAGGTCCGCGACGTCCACCCGTCGCACTACGGCCGCATGTGCCCGATCGAGACACCGGAAGGCCCGAACATCGGCCTCATCGGCTCGCTTGCGGCCTACGCCCGGGTCAACTCCTTCGGGTTCATCGAGACCCCCTACCGCAAGGTGGTCGACGGCCGGATCACCGACGAGGTGGTCTACCTCACCGCGGACGAAGAGGACCGGTACGTCATCGCCCAGGCGAACACCCCGGTCAACCCCGACGGGACCTTCGCGGAGTCCCAGGTGCTGGCACGCCGCAAGGGCGGGGAGTTCGAGTCCGTCGCCGCGGAAGAAGTCCACTACATGGACATCTCCCCGCGGCAGATGGTGTCGGTCGCCACCGCCATGATCCCGTTCCTGGAGCACGACGACGCCAACCGGGCGCTCATGGGCTCCAACATGCAGCGTCAGGCGGTGCCACTGCTGCGTGCCGAGGCCCCGCTCGTGGGTACCGGTATGGAGTACCGCGCGGCCACCGACGCCGGCGACGTCATCCTGGCGGAGAAGTCCGGTGTCGTCGAGGACGTCACCGCCGACTACATCACCGTCCTGGCCGACGACGGCACCCGCAAGACCTACCGGGTCCACAAGTTCCGCCGCACCAACCAGGGCACCTGCTTCAACCAGCGCCCCATCGTCGAAGAAGGCCAGCGGGTCGAGGAAGGCCAGGTGCTCGCCGACGGACCGTCCACCGAGGCCGGTGAGATGGCGCTCGGCAAGAACCTCCTCGTGGCGTACATGTCCTGGGAGGGCCACAACTACGAGGACGCCATCGTGCTGTCCCAGCGCCTGGTCGAAGAGGACATCCTCTCCTCGATCCACATCGAGGAACACGAGGTCGACGCGCGCGAGACCAAGCTGGGCCCCGAGGAGATCACCCGCGAGATCCCCAACGTCAGCGAGGAAGTCCTCGCCGACCTCGACGAACGCGGCATCATCCGCATCGGTGCCGAGGTCGTCGACGGTGACATCCTCGTCGGTAAGGTCACGCCCAAGGGTGAGACCGAGCTGACCCCGGAGGAGCGCCTGCTCCGCGCGATCTTCGGGGAGAAGGCCCGCGAGGTCCGCGACACCTCCTTGAAGGTGCCGCACGGTGAGTCCGGCAAGGTCATCGGTGTGCGCGTCTTCAGCCGCGAGGAAGGCGACGAGCTTCCTCCGGGCGTGAACGAACTGGTCCGCGTCTACGTGGCCCAGAAGCGCAAGATCACCGATGGCGACAAGCTCGCCGGACGGCACGGCAACAAGGGTGTCATCGCCAAGATCCTCCCCAAGGAAGACATGCCCTTCCTGGAGGACGGCACCCCCGTGGACATCGTGCTCAACCCGCTGGGTGTGCCTGGCCGGATGAACATCGGCCAGATCATGGAAATGCACCTCGGGTGGCTCGCGAAACACGGGTGGAAAGTCGAAGGCGACGACGCCGAATGGAAGCGCCGGCTGCGTGACATCGGGGCACACGAGGCACCGCCCAACTCCAAGGTCGCGACGCCCGTCTTCGACGGTGCCCGGGAAGACGAGATCAGCGGTCTGCTGAGCTGCGTCCTGCCCGACCAGGACGGCGACATCCTGGTCAACAAGTTCGGCAAGGCCAAGCTGTACGACGGACGCACCGGCGAACCGTTCAAGGAGCCGGTCGCGGTCGGCTACGCCTACTTCCTGAAGCTGCACCACCTCGTGGACGACAAGATCCACGCCCGGTCCACCGGCCCGTACTCGATGATCACCCAGCAGCCGCTGGGTGGTAAGGCGCAGTTCGGTGGACAGCGCTTCGGCGAGATGGAGGTGTGGGCGCTCGAGGCCTACGGCGCTGCCTACGCCCTGCAAGAGCTGCTCACCATCAAGTCCGACGACATCAACGGTCGCGTCAAGGTCTACGAGGCCATCGTCAAGGGCGAGAACATCCCCGAGCCCGGCATCCCCGAGTCCTTCAAGGTGCTCATCAAGGAGATGCAGTCGCTCTGCCTCAACGTGGAAGTTCTCTCCCGCGACGGCATGTCCATCGAGATGCGCGACAGCGAGGAAGACGTCTTCCGTGCGGCCGAAGAACTGGGTATCGACCTTGGTCGGCGTGAGCCGAGCAGTGTCGAAGAGGTCTGATTCCGCGATCCAAGAGCAGGGGACGAATTAAGTGCTCGACGTCAACTTCTTCGACGAGCTCCGGATTGGTCTCGCGACCGCTGACGACATCCGTCAGTGGTCGCACGGCGAGGTCAAAAAGCCGGAAACCATCAACTACCGGACCCTCAAGCCCGAAAAGGACGGACTCTTCTGCGAGAAGATCTTCGGTCCGACCCGGGACTGGGAGTGCTACTGCGGTAAGTACAAGCGGGTCCGCTTCAAGGGCATCATTTGCGAACGCTGCGGTGTCGAGGTCACGCGGGCCAAGGTGCGGCGGGAACGCATGGGCCACATCGAGCTGGCCGCTCCCGTCACCCACATCTGGTACTTCAAGGGCGTGCCCAGCCGCCTGGGCTACCTCCTCGACCTCGCACCCAAGGACCTGGAGAAGGTCATCTACTTCGCGGCCTACATGGTCACCTGGGTGGACACCGAGGCCCGCGAGCGCGACCTGCCGTCCCTGGAAGCCCAGATCTCCGTCGAGCGGCAGCACCTCGAGCAGCGCCGCGACTCCGCGATCGAGGAGCGCCACCGCAAGCTCGAAGCCGACCTGGCCGAACTGGAGGAACAGGGCGCCAAGGCGGATGCCCGCCGCAAGGTGCGCGAGGCCGCCGAGCGGGAGATCCGGCAGATCCGCGACCGCGCCCAGCGGGAGATCGACCGCCTCGAAGAGGTCTGGAACCGCTTCAAGAACCTCAAGGTCCAGGACCTCGAAGGCGATGAGCAGCTCTACCGCGAAATGCGGGACCGCTTCGGCAAGTACTTCCGCGGCGGTATGGGCGCCCAGGCGATCAAGGAGCGGCTGGCCAACTTCGACCTGGAGGCCGAAGCCGAGAAGCTCCGCGAGATCATCCGCACGGGCAAGGGCCAGAAGAAGGCCCGCGCCCTCAAGCGGCTCAAGGTCGTCTCGGCGTTCCTCAACACCCGCAACAGCCCGATGGGCATGGTGCTGGACTGCGTCCCGGTGATCCCGCCGGACCTGCGTCCCATGGTTCAGCTCGACGGTGGCCGCTTCGCCACCTCCGACCTGAACGACCTGTACCGTCGGGTCATCAACCGCAACAACCGGCTCAAGCGGCTTCTCGACCTCGGCGCGCCCGAGATCATCGTCAACAACGAGAAGCGCATGCTCCAGGAGGCCGTTGACGCGCTGTTCGACAACGGCCGCCGCGGCCGCCCCGTCACCGGTCCGGGCAACCGTCCGCTCAAGTCCCTGTCCGACATGCTCAAGGGCAAGCAGGGACGGTTCCGCCAGAACCTGCTGGGTAAGCGCGTCGACTACTCTGGCCGCTCGGTCATCGTGGTCGGCCCGCAGCTCAAGCTGCACCAGTGCGGCCTGCCCAAGCAGATGGCGCTGGAGCTGTTCAAGCCGTTCGTGATGAAGCGCCTGGTCGACCTGAACCATGCGCAGAACATCAAGAGCGCCAAACGCATGGTGGAGCGGGCCCGGCCCGTGGTGTGGGACGTGCTGGAGGAAGTCATCTCCGAGCACCCCGTCCTGCTCAACCGGGCGCCGACCCTGCACCGCCTGGGCATCCAGGCGTTCGAACCGCAGTTGGTCGAGGGCAAGGCCATCCAGATCCACCCGCTCGTCTGCACCGCGTTCAACGCGGACTTCGACGGCGACCAGATGGCGGTCCACCTGCCGCTGTCGGCGGAGGCCCAGGCCGAGGCGCGCATCCTGATGCTCGCCACGAACAACATCCTCAAGCCCTCCGACGGCAAGCCGGTCACCATGCCCACCCAGGACATGGTCATCGGCCTGTACTACCTGACCACCATGAAGGAGGGTGCGAAGGGAGAAGGCCGGGCGTTCAGCAACATCGGCGAGGCCATCATGGCCTACGACCTCGGCGAACTCGACCTGCAAGCGAAGATCAAACTGCGGGTCGAGGGCGACACGGTGCCGCCGGTGAACTGGGAGCCGCCCGAGGACTACCAGCCGGGCCAGCCGTACATCCTGGAGACCACCCTCGGCCGGTACCTGTTCAACGAGACCACGCCCGAGGACTACCCGTTCGTCAACCAGCAGATGGGCAAGAAGCAGTTGTCCGCGCTGGTGACCGAACTGGCGGAGAAGTACTCGAAGGTCCAGGTGGCTACCACCCTGGACGCCCTCAAGGACGCCGGATACTACTGGGCGACCCGTTCGGGGCTGACCATCAGCATCAGCGATGTGATCCCGCCGCCGAACAAGCAGCAGATCCTCGACAAGTACGAGCAGCAGGCCCAGAAGATCCAGCGCCAGTACGAGCGTGGTCTGATCAGCGACGACGAACGCCGCCAGGAGCTGATCCACATCTGGACCAAGGCCACGGACGAAGTGGCCAAGGACATGGAGGAGAACTCGCCTCCGGACAACCCGGTCTGGATGATGGTCAACTCCGGATCCCGCGGTAACCCGCTGCAGGTCCGGCAGATCGCCGCTATCCGCGGCCTGGTCTCCAACACCAAGGGTGAGACGATTCCGCGGCCGATCAAGTCCTCGTACCGCGAGGGCCTAACGGTGCTGGAGTACTTCATCTCCACCCACGGCCAGCGGAAGGGTCTGGCGGACACCGCGCTGCGTACCGCCGACTCCGGATACCTCACCCGTCGTCTCGTGGACGTCGCCCAGGACGTCATCGTCCGCGAGGTCGACTGCGGCACTGACCGTTTCCTGTGGCAGGAGATCGGCGAACGGCGCCCCGACGGCACGATTGTGCGCAAGCACAACGTCGAGAACACCGGTTTCGGCCGGACTCTCGCCGAAGACGTGGTGGTCGACGGCAAGGTCATCGCGACCAAGCTGAGCGACACTACCGAGGCGCTGATCGACAAGCTGCTCGCCGCCGGGGTCACCCGGATCCGCATCCGCAGCGCACTGGTGTGCGAGTCCAAGATCGGGGTGTGCGCCACCTGCTACGGCCGCTCCCTGGCCACAGGCAAGCCGGTCGACGTCGGTGAGGCTGTCGGTATCATCGCCGCCCAGTCCATTGGTGAGCCCGGTACCCAGCTGACCATGCGTACCTTCCACATGGGTGGTACGGCGGGTCAGGACATCACCCACGGTCTGCCCCGTGTCCAGGAGCTGTTCGAGGCCCGCGTCCCCAAGGGCGTGGCCCCGATCAGCGAAGTGGAGGGCCGGGTCCGGATTGAGGAGACCGACAAGAGCCGTAAGATCATTGTCGTCCCGGACGACGGCTCCGACGAGGTCAGCTACCAGGTGCCCATGCGGGCTCCGCTGCTTGTCCAAGACGGGCAGCGCGTCGAAGTCGGTCAGCAGCTCGTCCAGGGTACGGTCAACCCGCACGAGATCCTGCGGATCCTCGGCCCGCGCGCGGTGCAACAGCACCTCGTCTCCGAGGTCCAGGAGGTCTACAAGTCGCAGGGTGTCTCGATCCACGACAAGCACATCGAGATCATCGTGCGGCAGATGCTCAAGCGGGTGAACGTCCTCGAGTCCGGTGACACTAAGCTGCTGCCGGGCGAAATGATCGAACGTCCCAAGTTCGAGGAGATCAACCGCCGCGTCGTGGCCGAAGGCGGCCAACCCGCTTCGGCTCGTCCCGTCCTCCTCGGCATCACGAAGGCGTCGTTGGCCACAGAATCGTGGCTCTCCGCGGCCTCCTTCCAGGAGACCACCCGGGTGCTCACCGAGAACGCCATTCACGGTAAGAGCGACCCGCTGCTCGGTCTCAAGGAGAACGTCATCATCGGTAAGCTCATCCCGGCCGGTACCGGTATGCCGCAGTACCGGAACATCCGGGTTGAGCCCACTGAGGAGGCCAAGGCCTCGATGTACTCGGTTTCCTCCTACGAGGAGCCCAGTGAGTACACCTTCGGCCAGGGATCCGGTGAGGCCGTTCCGCTGGAGGACTACGATTTCGGGTCCTACAACAGGTAACCCGGAACGATTGGTGACGTCTCGCTGAGCTGAACGACGGCGGTAGTGCATCTCACAACGGGCAGCACTACCGCCGTCCGTCGTTACCGGTTGACATACTCACTCTGGGAGAATCTGTTAAGCGCGCGAAGCGGTCGGGAGAACAAGCAGTGACGGAGCACGGGGGAGTGCCGGACCGACCAAGTGGCGGACAGGAGCGGTCTCAACGGCAGACGAGTTCCTGGTTTCAGCCCAGCGAGGAGCGGTACCGGACTCAGGCACAGTACCGAGACCCCTATGAAGAGCGGCAGAAGAACCAGGATGGTTCCGTAGACACGGGAGCGTCGGACCGCCCCGACACGCCGTCGGCCCCTCGCTACCCGAACAGCGGCGGCTATCCGGGCTTGGGCGGCTACCAGGGCGGCGCCCCCGGCATGGCCGAACCGTATCCTCCGGCGTTGAGTGGGACAGGACTGTCCGGAGACGCGCAGGCACCGTCGTTGGGCGGTGACTACCCCTTCGACCTTCCTCCCCGTGACCGGGTCCCCTCGTACCGTGACTTTGCGGAAAGCGGGACCGAACGTGCCGCTTCGGGCCAGGACAGGGACCTGGACGACGATTCCGGCCCCGGCTCTGCCTACGATCTCTCGACCCGCTCCTACCGCCCCGAAGACTTGTACCCCTCGGGAACGACCCCCTCCGGTGCGTCGCACTCGACCTTCTCCCCCGGAGTTGAGTCGACCCCGTCAACCCCCCAAGGCGCCACGTACCGGTGGGAGGATCCGACTCCAGGCACCACCTCGGGCTACGAGTTCGGACGCTCGCCATCCTCCCCCGAGTCCGCTCCATCCAGCGGCTCCTCCACCACCGGAACGTGGACGGTGAAGACAGAGGGCGAGCGGGGGGCCACGTACCGGTTGGAGGATCCGGCTCCGGGCACCACCTCGGGCTACGAGTTCGGTCGTCAGCCGTCCGAGCCCGCTGCGGCTGCAGAGCCTTCAGGCAAGGAAAGCGGACCGGAAGGGGCCACCGGTGGCTGGCCGTCGGCTAAGCCGGACAGCACCCTCCCCGGTTACTCCGCCGGTATCGGGAACCCCTACACGCCGTCGGCAAGCAGCACCGATACGGCGCCCGCCGGACAGAGCACGGAGGCTTCAGGAGGGCAGCCCCACCGGCCGCCTGATCCCACGAGCGTGTACCGCATCCCTACCGGAGACAAAGCGCAGTCGCCGCTTGCCCCCAACCGGATCGTGCCTCCCTACCGCACACAGGCCAATGCGCCCTACCCCGGCTGGGGCGGTGCGAAGAGCGAGGACAGCAGTCCGTTGGGCGATGGCGGGGCTTCTGCTGGCAGCTACGGGCCGTCAGGCCAGGGAGAGTCACGTTCTACGGCAGAGTCTTCGTTGGGTGAGTCCACGTGGAGTGGGCTGGGCACCGGAAGCAGTAGCCCGTTGGATGGCAGCGGGGCTTCTGCTGGTGGTGCTGAGTCTGTGGAGCGGGAGGAGCCGCGGTCTGCTGCGGACTCTCTGCTGGGTGAGTCCACGTGGAGCGGTCGAGGCGCCGGAGACAGCAGTCCGCTGGATGACAGCGGGGCTTCTGGTGCTCCGGGCGTTGTGGAGCGGGAAGAGCCGCGCCCGACGTCGGAGCCCTCGTTGGGTGAGTCCACGTGGAGCGGGTTGGGCACCGGAAGCAGTAGCCCGTTGGATGGCAGCGGGGCTTCTGCTGGTGGTGCTGAGTCTGTGGAGCGGGAGGAGCCGCGGTCTGCTGCGGACTCTCTGCTGGGTGAGTCCACGTGGAGTGGGCTGGGCACCGGAGGCAGCAGTCCGTTGGATGGCAGCGGGGCTTCTGCTGGCAGCTACGGGCCGTCAGGCCAGGGAGAGTCACGCTCTGCGGCAGAGTCCTCGCTGGGCGGCTCCCTGGGTACCGGCAGTGGAAACACGTGGGCTTTCAGCCGGGATGATCCCCGACTCCCGGACAGCGTGCGCGAGATCGCGGAACGCGCTGCCCAGCGGTCTTCCAGAACCGACACCTCCTCGGACCCCTTGTCGAGCTCGCACGACCCGCAGGCGACTGCGGCGTGGGATTCGTTGAAGACGACGGATTTCACGTCCCGGGATTCCGCGGACGACCGGTGGAACGGTGCTGCCGAGGACTCCACCGACGCCGAGGAGACCCGGCACGACTCTCCTGGTGAGAAGAACACGTCGGAGCAGTCGACTGCGGATCCCCTGCTGGCGATCGCCAACGAGCAGAGCCGGGCCCGCAGCAAGGAACTGGCCTCTCAGAGCGAAGCCGACAACTGGGACCTCGCGGAAGGGATCGTTAAGGAGAACACCGGGGCTGTCCCCCTGCCTCCCGATCTCAGCGAGGAGGTTCTCGAAGGCGACCGCTACGACGAACTGGGGTACGACGGGCGCAGCCGGGACGCGGATTACGACGACCGCGACTACGACGACTACCCGGAGGATCGCCGCTACGACCGGGACGAGGACTACGACAGCGGATGGCGCGGGGAAGGGGACCGCTCCTACGACGACCGGCGTGGTGGGGACGACGAGTACTACGACGACGTCGATGACCGGTACTATCCCGAACCGGTCCGCGATCGGGGTGCTCGCGCCTCCCGGCGGAAGGACAAGATCGCCAAGGAGTTCCCCGGGTTCACCGAGCCGGTCGGCGGGTCAGCCGCGGACTACCCCGGCTACGACAACATCGATGTGTGGCCCGAGACCGAAGGCTTGGCCACCGCGACCTTGTGGCTTGGTATCTTCGCCCTGCTCCCGGGCCTCGGCCTCCTGCCGGCGGTCGTCGCCCTGGTTCTGGGGCCCAAAGCGAAGAAGAACATTCGCGACTCCCAGGGACACCTTGAAGGCGAACAACTCGTCAAAGCAGGTACCATACTTGCGACAATTGGGATTGTTGTGAGCGTGCTCACTGTGGTCGGCTACGTGTTGCTGTTCTGAGTCGGCATGGCATTTCCCCGGCATCAGCGGAGAGGAGAGGTTTACCGAAAATTCGCTGACGCTGGGGAAAAGCGTGTCCGTGGGGACCGAAAAATCAACGCGACCACTCTTGACACGCCGTACACTAGAAGAAGACCTACGGCAGCATGAGGCTGCGGAGTGCGGACACCGGACCAGGTCACCCCGATTTTGACCGGGTGATCGGGGTTCGGTAGTCTCCAACTTCGTGCCCGTGAGTCTACGGGTCACACGTGTGCGCTTTTTGTGTCTGTCCCTGTGCATGCGGGCGACGGGGAGAGCGGCGCGTGACACCTCCTCCCACAACAATCGACCACCGGTCGGGTGTAGTGCTCCACTGTGCTTAGAAACTGGGGCGACACGCCCGAGCGCGGGGGTCGGGGGAGCGGGAAATCCAGCAGGTCATAGCGCATCCAATGACTATGGAACCGGCGTAGGTCAAGAGGGAAGTACGGAGACGCGGTGCCCACGATTCAGCAGTTGGTCCGTAAGGGCCGTAAGACCAAGGTTTCGAAGAACAAGACTCCGGCGCTCAAGGGAAGCCCTCAGCGTCGCGGCGTGTGCACACGTGTCTACACAACCACGCCGAAGAAGCCGAACTCTGCGCTGCGGAAGGTCGCTCGTGTCCGGCTGAGCAGCCAGATCGAGGTCACTGCTTACATTCCCGGCGTCGGCCACAACCTCCAGGAGCACTCCATCGTGCTCGTGCGTGGTGGCCGTGTGAAGGACCTTCCGGGCGTGCGCTACCGCATCGTTCGCGGCGCACTCGACACGCAGGGCGTTCGCAACCGCAAGCAGGCTCGTAGCCGCTACGGCGCCAAGAAGGAGAAGTAAATGCCGCGCAAAGGTCCGGCGCCGAAGCGCCAACTGATGACTGACCCGGTCTATGGATCGCCTCTGGTCACTGCACTGATCAACAAGGTGCTGCGGGACGGTAAGCGATCCCTGGCCCAGTCGATCGTCTACAACGCTCTTGAGGGTGCCCGGGAGAAGACCGGGCAGGACCCCCTGGTCATCCTCAAGCGGGCCATCGACAACGTGAAGCCCACCCTCGAGGTGCGCAGCCGCCGTGTTGGTGGCGCCACCTACCAGGTACCGGTCGAGGTCCGCGCATCGCGCAGCACCACCCTGGCGCTCCGCTGGCTGGTGCAGTACGCGCGTCTGCGCCGTGAGAAGACCATGACCGAACGTCTGATGAACGAGCTGGTCGACGCCAGCAACGGTCTTGGCGCCGCTGTCAAGCGACGTGAGGACACCCACAAGATGGCGGAGTCCAACAAGGCCTTCGCCCACTACCGCTGGTAACCCCCGCGGGTTTGCCACACGAGAGACCGAGAGAAGACGAGCCCCATGGCTACCACTGCTCTTGACCTCGCCAAGGTCCGCAACATCGGGATCATGGCGCACATCGACGCGGGCAAGACCACGACGACAGAGCGCATCCTCTTTTACACCGGTGTCAACTACAAGCTCGGCGAGACCCACGAGGGCTCGGCGACGATGGACTGGATGAAAGAGGAGCAGGAGCGCGGCATCACGATTACGTCTGCCGCGACCACCTGTCGTTGGAACGACACCACGATCAACATCATCGACACGCCCGGTCACGTCGACTTCACCATTGAGGTGGAGCGTTCGCTGCGGGTCCTCGATGGCGCAGTCGCCGTGTTCGACGGCAAGGAAGGTGTCGAGCCCCAGTCGGAGCAGGTGTGGCGCCAGGCCGACCGGTACAACGTGCCGCGGATCTGCTTCGTCAACAAGATGGACAAGATCGGCGCGGACTTCCAGCGCTGCGTCGACATGATCCGCGAGCGTCTTGGCGCCAACCCGCTGGCTGTCCAGCTTCCGATTGGCGCCGAATCCGACTTCCAGGGTGTCATCGACCTCATCCGGATGAAGGCTTACGTCTGGAGTCCGGACGCCCCCAAGGGCGAAATGTACGACACCATCGAGATCCCGGACGCCTACGCAGAGGCCGCGCAGGAGGGCCACGAGCGGCTCGTCGAGGCTGTGGCTGAAGCTGATGACGAGATCATGGAGCTGTACCTCGAGGGCCAGGAGCCCACGGTGGAGCAGCTCGTTGCCGCGATCCGTCGGGCCACGATCTCCGGTGCCGCCGTTCCGGTCCTGTGCGGTAGCGCGTTCAAGAACAAGGGCGTGCAGCCCTTGCTGGACGCCATCGTCGCCTACCTGCCGTCGCCGCTGGACATCGAGGCGATCGAGGGTCACGACCCCCAGGACAAGGACGAGGAAGTCACGCTCCAGCGCAAGCCCAGCGAAGAAGAGCCGCTGGCCGCTCTCGCATTCAAGATCATGAGCGACCAGCACCTCGGTAAGCTCACCTACCTGCGGATCTACTCCGGGGTGCTCGAAAGCGGCATGCAGGTTCTCAACAGCATCAAGGGCCGCAAGGAGCGGATTGGCAAGATTTACCGGATGCACGCCAACAAGCGTGAGGAGATCACGCGGGTGGGCGCCGGTGACATCGTCGCAGTGGTGGGCCTGAAGGACACCACCACCGGCGAAACCCTGTGCGACCAGGCCAACCCGATTGTCCTGGAGTCGATGACCTTCCCCGCTCCCGTCATCGAAGTCGCGATCGAGCCCAAGACCAAGAGCGACCAGGAGAAGCTCGGTACCGCGATTCAGCGTCTTGCGGAGGAGGACCCCTCCTTCCGAGTGACTACCGACGAGGAGACCGGTCAGACCGTCATCTCCGGTATGGGCGAGCTGCACCTCGAGGTGCTCGTCAACCGGATGCGCGAAGAGTTCAAGGTCGAGGCCAACATCGGTAAGCCCCAGGTGGCCTACCGCGAGACGATTCGCCGCAAGGTCGAAGGCGTCGAGTACACCCACAAGAAGCAGACGGGTGGCGCCGGCCAGTACGGTCGCGTGGTCATCGACCTCGAACCGCTTCCGATCGACGGTGACGGTGACAGCCCGGGCTACGAGTTCGTCAACAACATCACTGGCGGTCGTATCCCGCGGGAGTACATCCCGTCGGTAGACGCTGGTTGCCAGGAGGCCGCCCAGTTCGGTGTCCTCGCTGGATACCCGCTGGTCGGCATCAAGGTGACCCTCCAGGACGGGGCCTACCACGACGTGGACTCCTCTGAGCTCGCCTTCAAGATCGCCGGTTCCATGGCCTTCAAGGAGGCGGCCAGTAAAGCCAACCCGGTTCTCCTCGAGCCGGTCATGGCGGTTGAGGTCACCACGCCGGAAGAGTACATGGGCGACGTGATCGGTGACCTGAACAGCCGGCGCGGTCAGATCCAGTCCATGGAGGAACGCGCCGGGACCCGTGTCGTCAAGGCACTCGTTCCGTTGTCGGAAATGTTTGGCTACGTGGGTGACCTGCGCAGCCGTACCCAGGGTCGGGCTAACTACACGATGGTGTTCCACTCCTACGCGGAGGTCCCCTCCAACGTCTCGCAGGAGATCGTTGCGAAGGCCCGCGGCGAATAGCCACGACACCTCACCTGTCCAGCTAAGCAACCTGTACGTCTAGGAGTAATCCAGTGGCGAAGGCCAAGTTCGAGCGGACCAAGCCGCACGTAAACATCGGCACCATCGGTCACATCGACCACGGTAAAACCACGCTGACCGCGGCGATTACCAAGGTTCTGCACGACAAGTACCCGGACCTCAACCCGTTCACGCCTTTCGAGGACATCGACAAGGCCCCGGAGGAGCGCGAGCGCGGTATCACCATCTCCATCTCGCACGTGGAGTACCAGACCGAGAGCCGCCACTACGCGCACGTGGACTGCCCCGGTCACGCGGACTACGTGAAGAACATGATCACCGGTGCCGCCCAGATGGACGGCGCGATCCTGGTGGTCGCCGCTACTGACGGTCCGATGCCGCAGACCAAGGAGCACGTGCTCCTGGCTCGCCAGGTCGGCGTCCCCTACATTGTCGTGGCTCTCAACAAGTCCGACATGGTGGACGACGAGGAGATCTTCGACCTCGTTGAGCTCGAGGTCCGCGAGCTGCTCAACGAGTACGAGTTCCCGGGCGACGAGGTGCCCGTGATCCGCGTCTCCGCGCTGAAGGCCCTCGAGGGTGACCCCGAGTGGGGCAAGAAGATCCTCGAGCTGATGGAGGCCGTGGACCAGAACATCCCCGAGCCGCAGCGGGACATCGACAAGCCGTTCCTCATGCCGATCGAGGACGTGTTCTCGATCACCGGTCGCGGTACCGTCGTCACCGGCCGTATCGAGCGCGGTGTCATCAACGTCAACGACACCGTCGAGATCGTCGGCCTCAAGGACGACAAGATCACCACCACCGTCACCGGTGTGGAGATGTTCCGCAAGCTGCTCGACCAGGGCCAGGCCGGTGACAACGTCGGTCTGCTGCTGCGTGGTGTCAAGCGCGAGGAGGTGGAGCGCGGTCAGGTCGTCATCAAGCCTGGCACCACCACCCCGCACACCGAGTTCGAGGCCCAGGTCGTCATCCTCTCCAAGGACGAGGGTGGCCGCCACACGCCCTTCTTCAACAACTACCGCCCGCAGTTCTACTTCCGGACCACGGACGTCACCGGTGTCGTTACCCTCCCCGAGGGCACCGAGATGGTCATGCCCGGTGACAACACCTCGATGACCGTCAAGCTGATCCAGCCGGTCGCGATGGAAGAGGGTCTGAAGTTCGCCATCCGTGAGGGTGGACGGACCGTAGGCGCGGGTCGCGTCACCAAGATCATCAAGTAGCACGACTCTGGTCGGGCGGTCGGGTCCGTCAGCAACCCGACCGCCCGACACCATGAAGGACGTCATCGGGCTCTTGCGGTGATGCCACCCAGCAGGGAACAGCCCTGTAGCGGTTTCTCAGGTGAATAGAGCCTCAACCGGAAGTTCCTCCGGAGCGCACTGGCCCTTTACGGCGCTGCGTCTCTAGGACACTGACACGAAGGACGAAGGCCACCATGGCGGGACAGAAGATCCGCATTCGGCTCAAGGCCTATGACCACGAGGTCATCGATAAATCGGCCCGCAGGATCGTCGAGACTGTGACGAGGACCGGCGCGCAAGTCGCGGGCCCGGTGCCGTTGCCGACCGAGAAGAACGTGTACTGCGTCATCCGATCGCCGCACAAGTACAAGGACTCGCGTGAGCACTTCGAGATGCGCACGCACAAGCGGCTGATCGACATCATCGACCCGACGCCGAAGACCGTCGACTCGCTGATGCGGCTCGACCTCCCGGCTGGTGTCGACATCGAGATCAAGCTCTAAAGGACGCTGAAGACATGACGACCAAGCAGATCAAGGGAGTCCTGGGCGAAAAGCTCGGCATGACCCAGGTCTTCGACGAGTCCGGCAAAGTTGTGCCTGTGACGGTGTTGAAGGCCGGCCCAGCTGTCGTGACTCGCGTCCGTACCCCGGAGACCGATGGGTACTCCGCGATTCAGCTCGGCTACGGCCACATCAACCCGCGCAAGGTGAACAAGCCGCTCGGCGATTACCTGCGTAAGCACAACCTCACCCCTCGCCGCCACTACGTCGAGGTGCGCACCTCCGACGCCAGCGAGTACACGGTCGGTCAGGAGATCACCGCTGACGTGTTCCAGCCTGGTGAAAAGGTTGACGTCACCGGAAAGACGAAAGGCAAGGGGTACGCCGGTGTCATGAAGCGCCACGGCTTCGGCGGCCTCGGCGCCTCGCACGGCACCCAGCGCAAGCACCGTTCTCCTGGTTCCATTGGTGGCTGCGCCACCCCAGGCCGTGTTTTCAAGGGAATGCGCATGGCCGGCCGCATGGGCAACGTGCGCCGCACCGTGCAGAACCTCACCGTGCACTCAGTTGACGCCGAGAAGGGCCTCCTTCTGGTCAAGGGTGCGGTTCCCGGTCCCAACGGTGGCCTGGTTCTCGTCCGCACCGCCGTGAAGGGGGGCAAGTAAGCCATGGCGACCATCGAGGTCAAGGACCGCGAGGGCGCGGCGAAGGGAAGCGTCGAGCTCCCTGACGAGATCTTCGCGCAGAAGGTCAACATCCCGCTGATCCACCAGGTCGTGGTCGCCCAGCAGGCCGCAGGCCGGCAGGGGACGCACTCCACCAAGACCCGCGGTGAGGTCCGCGGTGGTGGTAAGAAGCCGTACCGCCAGAAGGGCACCGGCCGGGCCCGCCAGGGTTCTGTCCGTGCGCCCCAGTTCACCGGCGGTGGTACGGTGCACGGCCCCAAGCCGCGCGACTACGCCCAGCGGACGCCCAAGAAGATGAAGGCTGCCGCCCTGCGCGGGGCGCTCAGCAACCGGGCGCAGCACGGACGTATCCACGTCGTCAGCGAGTTCGTCCCCGAGGACGTCACCACCAAGCGCACCCAGACTGCGCTGAAGACGCTGCGTAAGATCACCGACTCTGACAAGGTGCTGGTGGTTCTGTCGCGCGAAGACCAGCACAACCGTCTCGCGCTGCGGAACCTCCCCGAGGTGCACATCCTCGACGCCAACCAGGTCAACACCTACGACGTGCTCTACGCCGACGACATCGTGTTCACCGAAGCCGGTTACCAGGAGTTCCTGGCACACGCCAAGGGCAGCAAGATCGCGGCGTCTCAGGAGGACGACCAGTGAGGATCCCTGACCCTCGGGACATCATCATCAAGCCGGTGATTTCCGAGAAAAGCTACGGCCTGCTGGACCAGAACAAGTACACCTTCCTGGTCCACCCCGAGGCCAACAAAACCCAGATCAAGATGGCGGTGGAGCAGATCTTCGACGTGAAGGTCACCTCCGTCAACACGATTAACCGGAAAGGCAAGCGCAAGCGCACCCGGTTCGGCTACGGCAAGCGGCCCGACACCAAGCGCGCGATCGTGAGCCTGAAGGACGGCGACCGGATCGACATCTTCGGAGTCTGATCTCCAGCCGTGCCGTTTGAGATCGATTCACACGTAAGGAATGCACGAAAGAGATGGGCATTCGAAAGTACAAGCCGACGAGCCCAGGGCGTCGCGGGGGGAGCGTCAGCACATTCGCTGAGATCACCCGCTCGAAGCCTGAGAAGTCCCTGGTCCGTCCGCTGCACTCCAAGGGCGGGCGCAACGGTCACGGTCGCATCACTGCCCGCCACCAGGGCGGCGGCCACAAGCGCGCCTACCGGCTGATCGACTTCCGCCGCCACGACAAGGACGGTATTCCCGCCAAGGTCGCTCACATCGAGTACGACCCGAACCGCACCGCACGTATCGCGCTGCTCCACTACGTGGACGGCGAGAAGCGGTACATCCTGGCGCCTGTGGGTCTGAAGCAGGGCGACCGGGTCGAGAACGGCCCCGCGGCTGACATCAAGCCGGGGAACTGCCTGCCGCTGCGCAACATCCCCACCGGTACGTTCGTGCACGCGGTGGAGCTCAAGCCGGGCGGCGGTGCCAAGCTGGGCCGTGCGGCCGGAGCGGCGATCCAGCTCCTCGCCAAGGAGGGTGCCTACGCCACCCTGCGTATGCCCTCGGGCGAGATGCGGCAGGTCGAGGTCGCATGCCGGGCCACTGTGGGCCAGGTCGGCAACGTCGAACACGCCAACATCAGCTGGGGTAAGGCCGGCCGGATGCGGTGGAAGGGCAAGCGCCCGAGCGTCCGTGGTGTGGCGATGAACCCGATCGACCACCCGCACGGTGGTGGTGAGGGCCGGACCTCCGGTGGCCGCCACCCCGTCAGCCCGTGGGGTAAGGCCGAGGGCCGGACCCGTAAGAAGGGCAAGCCCAGCGACCGGCTCATCGTGCGTCGGCGTAGCAAGAAGAAGCGGTAAGGAGCACGACTGATGCCACGTAGCCTTAAGAAGGGGCCTTTCGTCGACCACCACCTCATGAAGAAGGTGCTGGAGCAGAACGAGAAGGGCACCAAGAACGTCATCAAGACGTGGTCGCGCCGCTCCATGGTCGTTCCCGAGATGATCGGGCACACCATCGCCGTGCATGATGGCCGCAAGCACGTCCCCGTGTTCATCACCGAAGCGATGATCGGCCACAAGCTCGGCGAGTTCGCCCCCACGCGTACTTTCCGCAGCCACGTCAAGGAGGACCGCCGCAGCCGCCGCTAGCGGACGTCCGGTCAGTTGTGAGAAGCGTCAGGACCCCACGGTGGTGGGGGTGAGATTTCCGTGAGCGAGGGAAAAGCGATGGGAACGAGGGCACAAGCGCGGTTTGTCCGCGTCACGCCCCGAAAGGCCCGCCGGGTGGTGGACCTTATTCGCGGGCTGCCCGCTGAGGAGGCTCAGGCGGTGCTCCGGTTCGCACCTCAGGCGGCAAGTGGACCGGTGGGGAAGGTGCTCGCCAGCGCCATCGCCAATGCCGAGCACAACGACAAGTTGGACCGTGAAACGCTGGTCGTCAGTCGCGCCTGGGTGGACGAAGGACCGACTCTGAAGCGCATTCGGCCGCGAGGCTTCGGCCGTGCGTTCCGAGTCAACAAGCGGACGAGCCACATCACTGTGGAAGTCGCGCCGCGTGACACCGTGGGCGCCGCGTCGGCCAAGAGGAAGGAAAGGACCCGATAGTGGGACAGAAAGTCAACCCGCACGGGTTCCGCCTCGGAGTGACCACCGACTTCAAGAGCCGGTGGTTTGCCGACAAGCTGTACAAGGACTACGTCAAGGAAGACGTAGCCATCCGCCAGATGCTGACTCGCGGCATGGAGCGCGCCGGGATCTCCAAGGTGGAGATCGAGCGCACCCGTGAGCGGGTCCGGGTCGACGTCCACACCGCCCGGCCGGGCATCGTCATCGGCCGCCGCGGTGCGGAGGCCGACCGCATCCGTGCCAACCTCGAGAAGCTGACCAACAAGCAGGTCCAGCTCAACATCCTCGAGGTGAAGAACCCTGAGATCGACGCCCAGCTCGTCGCTCAAGGGGTGGCGGAGCAGCTGTCGAGCCGAGTCGCGTTCCGCCGTGCCATGCGCAAGGCCATTCAGAGCGCGATGAAGAGCGGGGCCAAGGGCATCCGTGTCCAGTGCAGTGGCCGTCTCGGCGGCGCCGAGATGTCGCGTTCCGAGTTCTACCGCGAAGGCCGGGTGCCGCTGCACACGCTGCGCGCCGACATTGACTACGGCTTCTTTGAGGCGCGTACCACCTTCGGCCGTATCGGCGTGAAGGTCTGGATCTACAAGGGCGAAGCGCCGATGACCCGCGCTGAGCGCGAGGCCGCCCAGGCCGCGCAGCGTGCTGCTGGTCCGCAGCGCCGGGAGCGTCCGGGACGCCGTCGTCGTGGCGGCGGCGGAGGCGGCGGCCAGCAGCAACAGCAGGCTGAGAAGGCGACCGCCCAGGCGACCGAGGCCGCTAAGGCCGCGAAGTCCGGGAACGAGGGGAGCTGACGATGCTCATTCCCCGCAAGGTCAAGCACCGCAAGCAGCACCACCCCAGCCTGCGGGGGCGTGCTAAGGGCGGTACGAGCGTCCACTTCGGCGAGTACGGCATCCAGGCTCTGGAGTCCGCCTACGTCACCAACCGGCAGATCGAGGCGGCGCGTATCGCGATGACCCGCCACATCCGCCGTGGTGGCAAGGTCTGGATCAACATCTTCCCGGACCGTCCGCTGACCAAGAAGCCGGCTGAGACCCGGATGGGTTCCGGTAAAGGCTCCCCGGAGTGGTGGGTCGCTCCGGTCAAAGCCGGCCGGGTGATGTTTGAGCTGGCAGGTGTGCCTGAGCCTGTGGCGAAGGAAGCCCTTCGCCGGGCCATCCACAAACTGCCGATGAAGTGCAAGGTCGTGAAGCGAGAGGCGGGGGAGTAATGGCTAAGTCCCTTACCGCCGCTGAGCTTCGCGGTTACTCCGTCAAGGAGCTGACCGAGAAGCTCAAGGAGGCGAAGGAAGAGCTGTTCAACCTCCGTTTTCAGGCCGCTACTGGGCAGCTGGACAACAACAGTCGCTTGCGGATTGTCAAGCGTGAGATTGCGCGGATCTACACGGTGCTGCGCGAACACGAGTTGGGCATCATGCCGCTGGCTGCCGAGGAGTCGGCTGACAAGGCGAAGGAAGCAGCCGAATGAGTGAGAAGACCACGGCACAGGAACGTAACCACCGCAAGGTCCGCGAGGGTTACGTCGTCAGCGACAAGATGGACAAGACGGTGGTCGTGGCGGTGGAGAACCGCTTCAAGCACCCGCTGTACGGCAAGATCATCCGCCGCACCACCAAGTACAAGGCCCACGACGAAGCGAACATCGCCGGTGTTGGCGACCGGGTGCGTCTGATGGAGACCCGGCCGTTGTCTGCGACTAAGCGCTGGCGCGTCGTGGAGATCCTGGAGAAGGCCAAGTAAGGGATCGCCGCTGCGATCTCTGACCCGCCGCGGTGATCGGTTGGTGGAGACCGGTCACCGCGGCGGGGCGGACCAGCTAGCGAGCGCGGGTGATGAGCCCGCGCGCACATATCAGGAGCAGACGTGATTCAGCAGGAGTCGCGACTCAAGGTCGCCGACAACACGGGTGCGAAGGAGCTGCTGACCATCCGTGTCCTTGGCGGCTCGGGCAGGCGGTACGCGAGCATCGGTGACACGATTGTGGCGACCGTCAAGGACGCCCTGCCCGGCGCGGGGGTCAAGAAGGGCGACATCGTCAAAGCCGTTGTCGTGCGCACCACGAAGGAACGCCGTCGGCCCGACGGCTTCTACATCCGCTTCGATGAGAACGCCGCCGTGCTCATCAAGGACGGTGGGGACCCGCGGGGCACCCGTATTTTCGGCCCGGTCGGCCGTGAACTGCGAGACAAGAAGTTCATGCGCATCATTTCGCTGGCGCCGGAGGTGCTCTAGGCGATGAAGATCAAGAAGGGCGACGAGGTTATCGTCATCGCCGGTAAGGACAAGGGTGCCACGGGGAAGGTCAAGAAGGCCCTTCCCAAGGAGCAGCGAGTCATCGTCGAGGGCGTCAACCTCATTAAGAAGCACAAGAAGGCGAACCAGGCGGGTGGCCAGCAGGGTGAGGTTGTCACCCTCGAAGCGCCGATCCACGTGAGCAACGTCGCGCTCCTTGAGGACGGCCGTCCTACCCGGGTCGGCTACCGCTTCAAGGAGGACGGAACCAAGGTTCGGATCTCCCGCCGTACCGGTAAGGAAATCTGATGACGGTCACGAACGAGATCGACGCTCCGCCCATTCCGCGGCTGAAGCAGAAGTACCGCGAGGAGATCATCCCGGCCCTGCGTGAAGAGTTCGGCTACACGAACATCATGCAGGTGCCTGGGCTGACCAAGATCGTGGTCAACATGGGTGTCGGCGACGCGGCCCGGGACGCCAAGCTCATCCAGGGTGCGATCGCTGACCTGTCCGCGATCACGGGACAGAAGCCCAAGATCAACCGGGCCAAGAAGTCCATCGCGCAGTTCAAGCTGCGGCAGGGTCAGCCCATCGGAGCCAGTGTGACGCTGCGCGGCGACCGGATGTGGGAGTTCCTGGACCGGCTGCTCACCCTAGCGCTTCCGCGCATCCGTGACTTCCGCGGCCTGTCGGCCAAGCAGTTCGACGGGAACGGGAACTACACCTTCGGTCTCACCGAACAGGTGATGTTCCACGAGATCGACCCGGACAAGGTCGACCGGCAGCGCGGCATGGACATCACGATCGTCACCACGGCGGCCACCGACGAGGAAGGGCGGAGCCTGCTGCGGCGGCTCGGATTCCCTTTCAAGGAAGACTAGGGGAGTAGGGATGGCCAAGAAGGCGCTGATCGCCAAGGCGAACCGGAAGCCCAAGTTCCGGGTTCGTGCGTATACTCGATGCTCGCGGTGTGGCCGCCCGCGCGCTGTCTTCCGGAAGTTCGGCCTGTGCCGGATCTGCTTCCGCGAGATGGCGCACCGGGGCGAGCTGCCGGGCGTCACCAAGGCCAGCTGGTAGCAAGCAGACTCGTCGGGTCGGCCGGTCCGGCCGGCCCCGGCAGGTATGCGGTGGGGCGTGTGCCCGCCGCTCATCATTGTGTTCACGACCGACCGGACATCACGCGGAACACCCACCCGCCCGATGTCCATGACCACGCGGCAGGTCCTCGGACAACCCGAATAAATCGGGACGCGGGCTCGGGGGAGAGTTCCGTTTCCGGGGAAACCGCAGCGAGGAAAGGGCCAATCGGCCATGACGATGACCGACCCAATCGCAGACATGCTCACACGTCTGCGTAACGCGAACGCGGCATACCACGAGACCGTGGCGATGCCGTATTCGAAGATTAAGGCGCACATCGCCGAGATCCTCCAGAAGGAGGGCTACATCCAGGGCTGGCGTGTCGAAGACGCCCGCGTCGGCAAGAACCTGGTGGTGACTCTCAAGTACGGGCCCACCCGTGAGCGTGCTATCGCCGGGCTCCGTCGTGTGTCCAAGCCTGGTCTGCGGGTGTACGCGAAGAAGGACAACCTTCCGCGTGTCCTCGGCGGACTTGGCGTGGCCATTATTTCGACGTCCAGCGGCCTGATGACGGACAAAGAGGCCAAGAAGAACGGCGTGGGCGGCGAAGTCCTCGCTTACGTCTGGTAACAGGGAGAGATTTCAGCATGTCGCGTATTGGCCGACAGCCGATCTCGGTCCCCAAGGGCGTCGAAGTCACCATCGACGGTAAAGACGTCAAAGTCAAGGGGCCGAAGGGCGAACTCAAGCACACTGTCCCGCCGTCGATCACCGTTACCCTGGAAGACGGCCAGGTAAAGGTATCGCGTGCGGACGATCGACCGCAGACCCGTTCCTTGCACGGGCTTACCCGCTCGTTGATTGCCAACCTGATCGAGGGCACCTCCAAGGGGTACACCAAGACCCTCGAGATCTCGGGTGTGGGCTACCGCGTCCAGGCCAAGGGCCGGAACCTGGAGTTCTCTCTGGGCTACAGCCACCCCATCGTCGTGGAACCTCCGGAGGGCATCACGTTCCGGGTGGAGAAGCCGACCCTGCTGCACGTCGAGGGAATCGACAAGCAGAAGGTGGGCCAGGTGGCCGCGGACATCCGCAGCCTGCGCAAGCCCGACCCCTACAAGGCGAAGGGCATCCGCTACCAGGGCGAGAGAATCCGCCGCAAGGCCGGAAAGGCTGGTAAGTAAGCATGGCGAAGAGGTCGTCGCTTACCCGCAGGGGCGTTTCCCCCCGTGCGGCCGCCCGGGCGCGCCGCCACATGCGGGTCCGCAAGAAGGTTCGGGGCACGCCGGAGCGTCCGCGTCTGGTCGTCACCCGTTCGCTCAAGCACATCGTCGCGCAGATTGTGGACGACACCAAGGGGCACACCCTGGTGTCCGCCTCCACCCTGGAGGCCTCCATCCGCGGCGAGGAGGGCAGGAAAACCGAGAAGTCGCACCTGGTGGGCAAGGTGCTCGCCGAGCGTGCGAAAGCCGCCGGGATCACCGCTGTCGTTTTCGACAGGGCCGGCTACCGCTACCACGGCCGTGTCGCGGCGCTGGCTAACGGCGCGCGCGAAGGCGGCCTGGAGTTCTAGTGATGACTCCTGACAACCGCAGTTTCAACGACGGGAAGAGGAACCACTGATGGCTGCAGCTCCGCGGCGCGGCGCCGGTGGCGAGCGGCGTTCCGGCCGTGACGATCGCCGCGGCGGTTCCGCTGACAAGGGCGTCTCCTACATCGAGCGGGTTGTGAAGATCAACCGGGTCGCCAAGGTCGTCAAGGGTGGACGCCGGTTCAGCTTCACCGCTCTGGTCGTGGTCGGCGACGGCAACGGCATGGTCGGCGTCGGCTACGGCAAGGCGAAGGAAGTGCCCGCGGCGATCGCCAAGGGTGTTGAGGAAGCGAAGAAGAACTTTTTCCGGGTCCCGCGGATCGGGGGCACCATCGTGCACCAGGTCCAGGGAGAGGACGCTGCCGGCGTGGTCCTGCTCCGCCCGGCCGCTCCCGGTACCGGTGTGATCGCCGGTGGTCCGGTGCGTGCCGTGCTGGAGTGCGCTGGCATCCACGACGTCCTCACCAAGTCGCTCGGGTCGTCGAACCCGATCAACATTGTGCGCGCGACGGTTGCTGCTCTGAAGAGCCTGAGCCGTCCCGAAGAGATCGCCGCCCGGCGTGGCCTGCCGCTGGAAGATGTCGTTCCGGCGCCCATGCTGCGCGCTCGCGCGGAAGCCAAGGCGGGGGTGTAGGTGATGGCGAAGCTCAAGATTACCCAGGTCCGGTCGAAGATCGGCGGTAACCGGAAGCAGCACGCCGCGCTTGCCTCCCTCGGCCTCGGTCGGATCGGTAAGTCGGTCATCCGCGACGACCGCCCCGAGGTTCGCGGACAGATCAACGTTGTCGCGCACCTCGTCACCGTCGAGGAGGTCAGCTCATGAGCGAGTTGCTCAAGCTCCACCACCTGCGTCCGGCCCCCGGCTCCAACAAGGCCAAGATCCGCAAGGGCCGCGGTGAGGCGTCGAAGGGTAAGACCGCCGGCCGCGGTACCAAGGGCACCAAGGCTCGGAGCACGGTGCCGGCCGGTTTCGAGGGTGGCCAGATGCCCCTCATCCGCCGGATTCCGAAGCTCAAGGGCTTCAGTAACGCCAAATTCAAGACCGTGTACCAGGTGGTGAACCTGGACAAGCTGAGCAAGCTGTACCCCGAGGGCGGCGAGGTCACCATTGAGGACCTGGTCGCCAAGGGTGCGGTGCGCAAGAATCAGCCGGTCAAGGTGCTGGGCACTGGAGAGATTTCGGTTCCGGTGCGGGTGAGCGCGAACGCGTTCTCCAGCTCTGCCAAGGAGAAGATCCTTGCGGCTGGTGGCAGCGTCACCGAGATCTAGGGGCATCCCTGAGGACGTGTGGGGGCGTCTCATCGATCATGCCCACGAGATTGGGAAGATCGGTGAACGCCCCTGTCCCTTTTTCCGGGGGGTTCTTGGTACGGTGTGCCACCGAGTGTGTTCTTATTGTGAACTTGGTGGTCCACACCAATTGTTCAATGGCTGCTAATGTGCCTTCTGCTTGACTTGACGAGGCTCCGGCTGTTGTGGTCGGGGCCGATGATTACGACGATCCAGGATCGGCCGCGATGTCTCGAATCGGCTGCGCCGTCGACGCCTGGCAGGAGGAGACGTGCTAGGTGCGTTCGTCCGTGCGTTTCGCACGCCTGAACTACGTAACAAACTGCTGTTCACGCTGTTTATCCTGACGATTTTCAGGCTCGGCGCCGTCATCCCCGCCCCGGGGATCGACAGTGTCGCTATTGAGAAGTGTGTCCAGCAGACGGCCGAGACCGGTGCCTCGAATATCTATGCGCTGATCAACTTGTTCAGCGGTGGCGCGCTGCTGCAACTCGCCGTCTTCGCGCTGGGCATCATGCCGTACATCACCGCGAGCATTATCCTCAACCTGCTCACGGTGGTGGTGCCGCGGCTTGAAGCACTGAAGAAGGAAGGCCAGGCCGGGCAGAGCAAGATCACACAATACACCCGTTACCTGACGATCGCTCTGGCCGTCCTCCAGTCCACCAGTGTCATCGCGATGGCCCGGACCGGGCAGCTCTTCCAGAACGCCTGTATACCCGAAGAGTACATGCCCTTCCTCCACACCTCTTACGAGCTGCCGGTCCTGATCATGATCGTGTTCGTGATGACTGCGGGCACCTGCGTCATCATGTGGTTCGGTGAGCTGATCACCGAGCGCGGGGTCGGCAACGGCATGTCGCTGCTGATCTTCACCCAGATCATCGCGGAGTTCCCCGCCGGCATGATGCGCATCTGGAGCGAGAACCCCGCGTGGGTCTTCGCCCTCGTCTGCGTGGCCGGAGTGGTGCTTATCACAGGTGTGGTCTTCATCGAGCAGGCCCAGCGCCGTATCCCCGTGCAGTACGCCAAGCGCATGGTGGGCCGCCGGATGTACGGTGGCAGCTCGACCTACATCCCGCTGAAGGTGAACCAGGCCGGTGTGATTCCGGTCATCTTCGCCTCGTCCCTGCTGTACCTGCCGACCCTGGTGGTCGGACTGCTGGGCGCCGAAACCGACAACAAGGTGGTGGACTTCCTCAACACCTACTTCAACCCGATGGGGAACCACCCGGTTTACCTGACCACCTTCTTCCTCCTCATTGTCGGCTTCGCCTTCTTCTACGTGGCCATTACTTTCAACCCCGCTGAAGTGGCCGACAACATGAAGAAGTACGGTGGATTCATCCCGAGTATTCGCCCGGGACGTCCGACCGCCGAGTACCTGGACTACGTCCTTACCCGGCTGACGACGCCTGGTGCGCTGTACCTGGGTGTGATCGCGCTGTTGCCGATGGTGGCTCTGGGGACTTCCGGGGCTGCCGCGAACTTCCCGTTCGGCGGCGTCAGCATCCTGATCATGGTTGGTGTCGGGCTGGACACGGTGAAGCAGATCGAGAGTCACCTCCAGCAGAGGAACTACGAGGGTTTTCTGCGATAGATGCGCGTTGTACTGGTGGGACCTCCAGGGGCCGGAAAAGGCACCCAGGCCCAGATCTTGGCGTCCAAACTGTCGATTCCGAAGGTGTCCACCGGAGACATCTTCCGTGCCAACGTCAGCGGTGGCACCGAGTTGGGTAAGAAGGCCCAGGCCTATATGGACCGTGGCGACCTCGTCCCTGACGAGATCACCAACGCCATGGTGCGCGATAGGCTGGCCGAGGACGACGCTCGTGCAGGCTTCCTCTTGGACGGCTTTCCGCGCAATCTCGCGCAGGCGGAAACGCTGGACGAGATGCTTGCCGATCTGGGTGTCAAGCTCGACGTTGTCCTCGAGCTCGTCGTTGACGAGGAGGAAGTGATCCGGCGGCTTGCGGAGCGGGCCCGGATCGACAACCGCAGCGACGACAACGAGGAGACGATCCGGCACCGTTTGGTCGTCTACCGGGAGCAAACTGCTCCGCTGGTCTCCTTCTACGAGAAGCGCGGACTGCTGGAGAAGATCGACGCAGTCGGGCCGATCGAGGAGGTCACCCAGCGGGCCATGACAGCGCTGAAAAGCAGAGCCTGATGTTGCGTAAAGGGCGAAACCGGATCGAACTGAAGTCGCCGGCTGAGATCGAGAAGATGCGGGCTGCGGGGCGAGTCGTGGCCCGCACTCTCGACCTGCTGCGCGAGGCGGTGCGTCCCGGGATCAGCACCTTGGAGTTGGACGCCCTTGCCGAGCAGAGCATCCGCGAGGCAGGGGCCATCCCGTCCTTCAAGGGCTATCACGGTTTCCCCGGATCGATCTGCGCTTCCGTCAATGAAGAGGTGGTCCACGGGATTCCGCGGGCCACCAAGGTGCTTGCGGACGGGGACATCATCTCCATCGACTGCGGGGCCATCCTCGACGGGTGGCACGGCGACTCCGCCATCACGGTCCCGGTGGGGACGGTTACCGAGGAGGACCGCACGGTGATGGAGGTGTGCGAGGAAGCGATGTGGCAGGGCATCGCGCAGATGCGTCCGGGCAACCGGCTCGGCGACATCGGGCATGCCATCGAGTCCTACATCGCTTCGCGCGGCAACTTCGGAAACGTCCGCGAGTACGGCGGGCACGGGATCGGCACCCAGATGCACATGGAGCCGCACGTGCTCAACTACTCGCCGCCCGGCCGGGGAATGCGCCTGGTCGAAGGCATGTGCCTGGCGATCGAGCCCATGGTCAACCGCGGCACCCGGCACGTCCACCTGCTGGAGGACGGGTGGACCGTGGTGACACGGGATGGGAGCCGCTCGGCGCACTTCGAGCACTCGGTGGCGATCACAGCCGACGGCCCCCTGGTGCTCACCGCCCGAGAGGAGAACCGGGAGAAGATCGCCTCGCTCGGATTCCCGGATCCCGGTTTCTGAACCGCAGTGCTGAAGCAGTGCTGAATTCGTGTGGGCCGCCTCCTTCCCAGGCGGCCCACACGAATTTTCAGCCGCGGTCTTTGCTCCTCCTTGCCACCGGACCGTAGCGTGAAAAGGACAGAGCGGCGGAGGAGGTGTGGTGGCGGAGTCCAACCCCCATGTCCGGGCTTCCGACGCGGATCGGGAGCGTGTCGCCGAACGCCTCCGGGAACATTGCGCGCAGGGGCGCTTGGACGAGGAGGAGCTCGCCGAGCGGATCGCGCAGGCGTACCAGGCGCGGACCCGGGGCGAACTGGCCGCGCTCACCGAGGACCTGCCCGGCTATGACTTGGCTGATCTTCCTGGGCTGGTGGCGAGTACCCGACACACCCGGGCCCCGGTTGCTGCGGGTACGGCCAGGCGCTGGCTGGTGGGCGGGGCGAGCACGCTGCTCTTCGGCGGTGCGCTGACCGCCTTCGTCTCCTTCGGTGCAGACCTCGTATGGTATGTCGCGGCGATCGGCCTGTGGGCGGTGGCCGTGGTGTACATCACTGTGTGGGGTCAGCGGACGCACCGAGGGTAGTGGGGCGGCAGGCATACCGCGGCGCGGAGCGGCCTGACAAAGACGTTCACGGGAGCAGGTAGACTGAGAGAGCACAACACTCGGGTTGTTGGGTCAGGCTGCCTGCAGAAGCGTCTTCGATCCGCGTGACGTAAGATAGTGCAGTTGACCTGCATTTCAGTGGTCAATTCCTGGTCGGGCGCCGGATCATTCCACACTCGGAGAGATCCGCACCCGTAGCCCCCGTGTTCACGGGGCCGATTCCAGAAGCGTGGAGGATATGGCTAAGAAAGACGGCGCCATCGAGATTGAGGGCACCGTTATCGAGTCCCTGCCCAACGCTATGTTCCGAGTGGAGCTTGACAACGGGCATAAGGTTCTGGCTCACATCAGCGGAAAGATGCGGATGCACTACATCCGTATTCTTCCCGACGACCGAGTTGTTGTGGAGCTGAGCCCGTACGATCTCACGCGCGGGCGCATCGTTTACCGCTACAAGTAGCTTCTCCGCTCGCGTCCACCGTTCCGCGGTCGACGCAGGTGGACCCAGAACCCGGAGTGACGATGAAGGTTAAGCCGAGCGTTAAGAGAATCTGCGCGAAGTGCCGAGTGATCCGCCGTCACGGCAAGATCAGGGTGATCTGCGAGGACCCGCGGCACAAGCAGCGCCAGGGTTAATCCAGTCCTGGCTTTCTGACATAGGAGAATCAGTTCGCCGGTGACGACATGTGTCGGCCGGCATTGCAGTGTGAAGAATCCCGTTCCTATCCCGGCGGAGCATTGTGCCCCGGGACCACCCCCGGTCGGAGGCCGGGGCCTCGTCGTTGGGCGGCGAGAGGGCACGGGAACGGGAAAGACCTCCGCGACATAGAAGGAGTACGCCCGATGGCGCGCATCGCCGGCGTCGACCTCCCCCGGGACAAAAGGGTGGAGGTCGCTCTTACATACGTCTACGGCATCGGCCGGAGCCGCGCGGCCGAGACTCTGGCCAACACCGGGGTCAACCCCGACACCCGCGTCTACCAGTTGACCGAAGAGGAGCTGGTCAAGCTCCGCGAGTGGATCGACGCCAACTACAAGGTCGAGGGTGACCTGCGCCGCGAGGTTGCGGCCGACATTCGGCGCAAGATCGAGATCGGCTGCTACCAGGGTATCCGGCACCGCCGCGGCCTGCCGGTCCGCGGCCAGCGCACGCAGACCAACGCACGGACCCGCAAGGGCAAGAAGAAGACCGTGGCCGGAAAGAAGAAGGCCGGTCGGAAGTAGTCCGTTCGGGCCCCGCCATTCGGGCCCGATGCCAGCAACGGATCGATGATCTTGGGAGTAGGGAATGCCGCCTAAGAGCCGTCAGGGCGCCGGGCGCAAGGTGCGCCGCAAAGAGAAGAAGAACGTCGTCCACGGGCACGCGCACATCAAGAGCACCTTCAACAACACGATTGTGAGCATCACCGACCCGACCGGCGCGGTGATCTCCTGGGCCAGTGCCGGACAGGTCGGGTTCAAGGGGTCGCGGAAGTCCACTCCGTTCGCCGCGCAGATGGCTGCCGAGGCCGCCGCACGCCGCGCGCAGGAGCATGGGGTGCGCAAGGTCGACGTCTTCGTCAAGGGTCCGGGCTCGGGCCGGGAAACCGCGATCCGTTCGCTGCAGGCGACCGGGCTCGAGGTCGGCTCGATCCAGGACGTCACCCCGGTTCCGCACAACGGCTGCCGTCCGCCGAAACGGCGCCGGGTCTGATTCGCGTTCCATACGCCGCCTCCGCCGCGTAAGACCGGGCGGAGGGGCGGACCGGCAGTTGCTAGTTAATGGTCCCGCAGGCCGCGGGGCCGACCAGTGGCCGTCATATAGCGGGCGGCCGTGGGAGAGATAGGAAGAAACGGACCATGCTGATCGCTCAGCGTCCCACCCTGACCGAAGAGCCGATCTCCGAGTTCCGCTCCAAGTTCATCCTTGAACCCCTGGAGCCGGGCTTCGGCTACACCATCGGGAACTCGCTGCGCCGCACCCTGCTGTCGTCGATTCCCGGTGCTGCCGTGACCAGCATCCGCATCGAGGGTGTTGAGCACGAGTTCACCACCGTGCCCGGCGTCAAGGAGGACGTTACCGAGATCATCCTGAACCTCAAGGGTCTCGTGGTGAGCTCGGAGCACGACGAGCCGGTACTGATGTACCTGCGCAAGCAGGGACCGGGAGTGGTCACCGCCGCCGATATCGCTCCGCCTGCCGGGGTCGAGGTGCACAACCCGGAGATGCACATCGCGACCCTGAACAGCAAGGGCAAGCTGGAGATGGAGATGACGGTCGAACGGGGCCGTGGCTACGTCTCCGCCGCCCAGAACAAGCAGCCGGGGCAGGAGATCGGCCGGATTCCGATTGACTCCATCTACTCTCCCGTCATGCGGGTCACCTACAAGGTCGAGGCGACCCGTGTCGAGCAGCGCACCGACTTCGACCGCCTCATCCTGGACGTCTGGACCAAGCCGGCCATCCGGCCTCGCGACGCGGTGGCCAGCGCGGGCAAGACCCTGGTGGAGCTGTTCGGGTTGGCGCGGGAGCTCAACGTCGACGCCGAAGGCATCGACATGGGTCCCTCTCCCACGGACGCTGCGCTGGCCGCGGATCTGGCACTGCCGATCGAGGACCTCAACCTCACGGTCCGCTCCTACAACTGCCTCAAGCGCGAGGGTATCCACACGGTCGGCGAGCTCGTCGCTCGCACCGAGCAGGACCTGCTGGACATCCGGAACTTCGGTGCGAAGTCAATAGAGGAAGTCAAGCAGAAGCTGAGCGACATGGGGCTCGCGCTGAAGGACGCCCAGGGCGGGTTCGACCCGGGGAGCGCGGCCGGTTCGTACGGTTCCGACCACGACCAGTCCTACGTCGAGACTGAGCAGTACTAGACCACAGACCCCCGGCTGGTCCGGTCCAGCTCAGGACTGGGGCGGCCGCATCAAAGGAGAACACCATGCCTACGCCAACGAAAGGGCCTCGGCTGGGCGGAGGCCCGGCACACGAGCGGCTCATGCTGGCGAACCTGGCGACCGCCCTGTTCCGGCACGGTCGCATCAAGACCACGGAGGCCAAGGCCAAGCGTCTGCGCCCCTACGCGGAGAAGCTGATCACGCTGGGGAAGCGCGGTGACCTGCACGCTCGCCGCCAGGTCCTGACCAAGATCCGGGACAAGGCGGTTGTGCACGAGCTGTTCACCGAGATCGGCCCGCGCTACGAGAACCGCAACGGCGGGTACACGCGGATCACCAAGATCGGCAACCGCAAGGGCGACAACGCGCCGATGGCCGTGATCGAGCTGGTGGAAGCCCTGAACAAGCCGGCGACGGGCAGCAAGCGGGCGCAGACCGAGGAAGCGGCGAGCCAGGAACCCGCCGCTGAGGCCGGCAAGCAGCCCGCGGAGGGCGCCACCTCGGTGCAGACCGCGGAGGCCGCCGACGCTTCTCAGGCTGAAGGGGAAGCGGAGGAGAAGTAACCTCCCCAGCCTTCACTCGTGTGATGGTGTGAATGCCCGGTTCCCGTCAGGGGGCCGGGCATTTGTCGTGGACGGAGACAGGAACAGTGACGGACGAGACTCTGACCCGGCTGAGGTTAGACATTTCCTATGACGGCACGGACTTCTCCGGGTGGGCGGAGCAGCCGGGAAGGCGCACCGTCCAAGGGGAGCTCCAGGCAGCACTGGCCCGGGTGCTGCGGATCCCCACCCCCCAGTTGACCGTGGCGGGCCGCACGGATGCGGGAGTGCACGCCCGCGGCCAGGTGGCCCACGTGGACGTGCCCGCGTCCGTGTGGGAGGCCGAGGGGGAGCGGCTGCTGCGCCGCCTGGCCGGGGTGCTGCCTCCTGACGTCCGGGTGACCGCGGTAGCCCCGGCACCCCCGGGGTTCGACGCCCGGTTTTCCGCGCTGTTCCGCCGCTACGTTTACCGGGTGAGCGATGCCCCGGGCGGGGTGGATCCGCTGCGCCGCCACGAAGTCTTGTGGCACCGCCGCCCCTTGGACGTCGACCGGATGAACGAGGCTGCGGCCGCCCTGCTGGGCGAACACGACTTCGCCGCCTACTGCCGGAAACGGGAGGGAGCGTCCACGGTCCGGGAGCTCCAGCGTTTGGAGTGGCGGCGGGAGAGCGAGCACGTGTACGCGGCCACGGTGCAAGCGGACGCGTTCTGCCACAACATGGTGCGCGCCCTAGTGGGGGCGCTGCTCGCGGTGGGGGACGGCCGTCGTCCCCCGGAGTGGCCTGCTCAAGTGCTCCGGGCCGGGGTACGCGATTCGGCGGTGCACGTGGTGCCGCCGCACGGCCTCACGTTGGAGGAGGTGCGCTACCCGGCGGATGAGGAGCTGGCCGCACGGGCCGCGGCGACCCGCAGGTTCCGGGTCTTGGAGCGGGCCGCAGAGTAGCCGCGGCGCCGGGGGTGCCACGGCCGCGGCACCCCCGGCAGGGTGGTTGCAGGGCCTACTGCACGGCCCGCTCGCCCAAGGGGGCGAGAGCCAGGTCAATGAAGTGGGCGCTGATCTTCTCCAGCTCCGGGTCTTCGTTTTCCGGGGTTCGGCCGTCTGCGTTGGCAGCGAGGGAGAAGACCACGTAGCGGCCCCACACCGCGCTGGCCACGTGGCCGCCGGCGATGTCCATCCGCTCGGCCCCGCTGCCTTCCTGGCCGGCTAGTCCAGCGAACCACAGGGTGTTTGCGGGGTCTTGTGCTTCGGCTGCTGCCTGCGCGCCGTCGGAGTTGGCCATCGCGGCCACCCCGACGGTGACAGCGCGGGTGCCGTCCTCGTTCGCGTAGGTGGCCCGTACCACTTGGCGGCAGTCGTGCTCGGTGAGCACCGCGGCGTAGTCGCCGTGCGCGGTGGTGTCGCACCGGTCGGTGTCGTCGGTGAGCAGGAGGCTGAAGGTTTCCCCGTCGATGTCGACGGTCTCTTCCGCGAAGAGCTCCCCGGCTTTGAGCGGTTCCGGATCGGTGGATTCGTCGGAGACGAGCGAGACGTCGTAGCCGCCTTCCGGCGAAGGGGCGGCGGACTCGGAGCCGCCTCCTCCTGAAGCGAGCAGGAACGCGCCTCCTCCGGCAACGAGGAGGAGAGCGACGAATCCAGCGCCGATGAGGAGCGGACGCGCCGGGAAGCGGCGGCGCTGGCTGTCCACGTAGTCGTCGTACTCGGACAGGTCCATTTCCGCGGTGCTGGCCGCCGGCTCCGATGCGGCGACCTCGTCCCGGAACATGGGCCGACCGCCGAAGATGTCGTCCCGCCCAGCCGAGGGCGCGGCTCCTGCGGGCGGCATCGCCTGCGTGGCTGCCGCGTCCACCGGGGGCACCACCTGGGTGGCGTCGTCAGCGACCGGAGGAACGACCTGGGTAGCGTCCTCGGCCCCGGGTGCCTTCCCCCCTGGGGGCAGCACGGTCCCCTGGAGCGGCTGCTCCGTGGGCTGCTGCGGGGGGAAGGGCGCCGTGGGCGGCGGTGATGCCGCAGCCTGTCCCGCCGGAGGCGCAAGAGGCGGCTGGGCGCCGCTGGGGGCATTCCATGCGGCGGGGCCTTGCTGGGGTCCGGAGGGGGCGGCCCCGGCTGGGGGAAGGGGTGGTCCGGCGGGTGAGGCCTGGCGGGGTGGTGGGCCGGGGGGTTGCCCGGGGCCGGGCTGTCCTTGGGGTGGTTGAGGCCCCGTCATCGGCTGGCCTTGCGCAGGACCGGGCTGGCCCTGTGCAGGCTGCGGCCCCGGCGGTACCGGGTGGCCAGGGCCGGGCACCGGCGGCGCCGGGGAAGGCTGTGGCGGCGGGGCGGAGGAACCGCCCTGGGCTGGTGCAGGAAGGCGTGGTTGGGCGCCGCTGGGGGCATTCCATGCGGCGGGGCCTTGCTGGGGTCCGGAGGGGGCGGCCCCGGCTGGGGGAAGGGGTGGTCCGGCGGGTGGGGCCTGGCGGGGTGGTGGGCCGGGGGGTTGTCCGGGGCCGGGCTGTCCTTGGGGTGGTTGAGGCCCCGTCATCGGCTGGCCTTGCGTAGGACCGGGCTGGCCCTGTGCAGGCTGCGGGCCGGTAAGCGCGGGCTGCCCCTGACCGGGGTGCGGGCCCGCAGGCACGGGCTGTCCTTGGGCAGGCTGCGGCCCCGTCGACGCGTGGCCCGGAGCGGGCTGCGGGCCGGAAGGTCCAGGCTGTCCAGGAGATGGCTGGGGTGGACGAGCTGTGGATGGCATAGGTCCTAACGGGGATTGCGATTCCAACCCGAGAAGGTCATGGCCTTGGCTGGATGGGGATGATGGAAGGGAAGAAGCAGACCGCGGAGCCTGCGCGGTCTCGTCCGCGCCCTGATGAGGGTCGGCGGGCGGGGGAGGGAACGACGGTCTGAGAGGAGTTGGTCCGTCGGCTGGCTCGTTCGGTTGCGGTGCGATGGGAGACTCCGGATGCTGTCCTGGGGCGGGGAGTGGAGCCGCGAACGGCTGAACCCCGCCGCGTGCTTCGTCACGAATTCCGTATTCTCGCCTGTTCAGAATCGGTCGCGAAGCCGCGAACCGGACCAGGGGGGCGAACAGTCCTGTCGGAGCGTCGCACGTTCGAGCGGACACACCGCCAGGGGCAGAACAGAAGAAACGAGGAGAGCGGTGCGGGGTTTCCCCGCTCACACGCTATCCTCATGTGATAAGGCGGTGGCGACACTGCCGGCACCATCCTAGTCAGTGCTTTCCGCAGTGGACCGTTCCACCGTCCGGTTCCCCTGGGGCAGAGCACCTGACCTCGAATTGACGCGCGTGGTGGTGTGATCGACCCGGCGGGTCGGGACCGGTGACAGTGCGCAAGCACTCGACGGTCAAGGCATAATGAGAGTGGAGTAATCGCGCATCGTGCGCGAGCCTGGTCGCCCCATGGCATGCCACGAGAGCCATGGGGATTTTGACCGTGGCCTGCGTGCGGGTTACGATTCTCTGTCGTTGTGCGTTGAGTTGTCGTGGGTACCCACCAGACCTCGTTGGGCGCCGATCACGCATCACCGTCTGCGCACTCAAATCTATCGAAGAGTTCCGGGACACCCGGAGACTGTTCGGTCCAGTAAGTACGAGTTTGCCGTCTCGCACAGAGACGGACACCGCCGACTGAGAAGGCAATACGATCGTGCGCACATTCAGCCCCAAGCCCAGCGATATTCAGCGTCAGTGGCACGTCATCGACGCCTCCGATGTCGTGCTCGGCAGGCTGGCTAGTCGCGTTGCCACGCTGTTGCGCGGCAAGCACAAGCCGTACTACGCGCCCCACGTCGACACCGGTGACTACGTGATCGTCGTGAACGCCGACAAGGTGGTGCTGACCGGTAAGAAGCTGGAGCAGAAGCGGGCCTACCGTCACTCCGGCTACCCCGGCGGCCTGCGTTCCATTCCCTACAGCGAACTGATGGCGAAGAACCCGGCACGCGCTGTAGAGAAGGCGGTCAAGGGCATGTTGCCGAAGAACTCTCTCGGCCGTCGGATGGCGAAGAAGCTCAAGGTGTACGCCGGGCCGGAGCACCCGCACCAGGCCCAGAAGCCGGTGCCGTACGAGATCACCAAGATCAAGCAGCCCGCGTAGGCGTCGCGAGACTAAGGAAGTACGAGGAGAACCGTGGTCGAGCCCACCGGCATCGAAGACGTTCAGGAATACGACGAGAACTCCGAAGAGTACCCGGCCGAGTACACCACCGAGACTCCCGAGACGGTCGGCGAGACATACATCCCGACGGCGGTCGGCCCCTCTCTGGGAACGGGCCGCCGGAAGACCGCTGTCGCGCGCGTCCGTGTCGTCCCGGGCACCGGTGAGTGGAAGATCAACGGCAAGTCGCTTGAGGAGTACTTCCCGAACAAGGTGCACCAGCAGCTCATCAAGGAGCCCTTGGCCACTCTGGGTTTTGAGGGCGCCTACGACGTCTTCGCACGCCTGAACGGCGGTGGCACCAGCGGCCAGGCCGGTGCGCTCCGTCACGGCCTCGCCCGCGCACTTGCCGCCATGGATCCCGAGCACAACCGTCCGCCGCTGAAGAAGGCCGGCTTCCTCACTCGGGACGCCCGGAAGGTCGAGCGGAAGAAGGCCGGTCTTAAGAAGGCCCGCAAGGCGCCCCAGTACTCCAAGCGGTAGTTCTTTTCCGACTTGGCGACCACGTTATTACAACGTGGTCACGATTGGACGTGTCCCACGGGGAACAGGTCCTAGGCCCGCACTGATGACTCGTTGTCTCAAAAACGAGTGGTCAGTGCGGGCCATAGTCGTTTCTATCGGCACTGGTGCGCTCTCGCCGCCACATACTGGTGTCCGTAGCGGCGACCAGCGCCATCATCTGGACGAAACGGAGCGATTGGTTCGTGACACGGCTGTTTGGCACCGACGGAGTCCGCGGGCTTGCGGGCCGCGATCTCACTGCTGGACTAACCCTGGAGCTCGCCATTGCGGCGGCTGAAGTCCTCCCAGAGCGAGGCATTCCCGGAAAGCGGCCCCGCGCCGTGGTCGGCCGTGATCCGCGTGCCTCAGGCGAGTTCCTGGAAGCGGCCGTAGTAGCGGGACTCGCCAGCGCCGGGGTGGACGTCATCCGCCTCGGTGTGCTGCCCACGCCTGCCGTGGCTTTTCTGACAGGCGAACTGGACGCGGACTTCGGGGTGATGCTCTCCGCCAGTCACAATCCGGCTCCGGACAACGGCATCAAATTCTTCGCCCGCGGCGGCCACAAACTGTCAGACGAGGTGGAAGACGAGATCGAACGGCGGCTGGGCCGTGCCGTGGCGGGGGCAACCGGCCGGGACGTCGGCCGGGTCACCGACGATACGGACAGCGTGGAACGCTACATCACCCACCTGGTGAACTCCCTGCCCAACCGCTTGGACGGGTTGAAAGTCGTTGTGGACTGCGCCAACGGTGCGGCAGCGGGGATCGCCCCGGAGGCGCTGCGCCGTGCCGGCGCCGACGTGATCGCGATCGGCGACAAGCCCGACGGGTTCAACATCAACGAGGGATGCGGGTCCACCAACCTGGACGCGCTGCGCGCGGCGGTGCTGGAGCACGGCGCCGATGCGGGCATCGCGCACGACGGGGACGCTGACCGCTGCCAGGCGGTGGCCGCTGACGGATCTGTTGTCGACGGCGACCAGATCATGGCCGTCTTGGCGCTGGAACTGTACGAGGCGAACGCGCTGCACAACAACACCCTCGTGGTCACGGTCATGTCGAACCTGGGACTCAAACTCGCCATGAAGGAAGCCGGGATCACCCTGGTCGAAACCCAGGTGGGCGACCGCTACGTCCTCGAAGCCATGCGGGCTGGGTCGTATTCGCTGGGCGGGGAGCAGTCCGGCCACATCATCCTGCTGGACCATGCGACGACGGGCGACGGCCTGCTGACCGGCATGCACCTGCTCGCCGCGGTCAACCGGAGGGGAGTGGCGCTGGCTGAGCTCGCCAAGGTCATGAACCGGCTGCCGCAGGTGCTGGTGAACGTGTCCGGGGTGGACAAGACCCGGGTTGCCACATCGGAGCGGATCGCTGCGGAAGTGGCTGCGGCCGAGGCGGAGCTCGGGGACAGCGGCCGCGTCCTGCTGCGGCCGAGCGGCACCGAGCCGATCGTCCGGGTGATGGTGGAGGCAACGTCGCAGGACCGTGCTCAGGCCATCGCTGACCGGCTGGCCGACGTAGTCCGAGACGAACTGTCCATCAACGCGTAAAAAGCCTGCTGGGAAGCGCTGCTGCCCTGTTTCCCGCCCGGCGGGAAACAGGGCAGCAGTGTGTGCGCCAAGGCTCTGCTGCCCGGCCCTGCTCGAGGACCGCGGACACAGCGAGGGGCCAGCACTCGGCGTGCCGGCCCCTTCCGCACGAGATGCGAGACTTACTCCACGGTCACGCTCTTGGCCAGGTTGCGTGGCTGGTCCACGTCGTTGCCCTTGGCCAGTGCCAGCTCGCAGGCGAACACCTGCAGGGGCACGGTTGCCACGAGCGGTTGCAGCAGGGTGGGCACGGCGGGGATTTCGATCAGAGTGTCAGAGTAGGGGCGGACACTCTCGTCTCCCTCCTCCGCGATCACGATGGTCCGCGCACCCCGTGCCCGGATCTCTTGGATGTTGGAGACGATCTTGTCGTGCAGCACGCTGCGGCCCTCGCGGGACGGCACCACGACAACGACCGGCAGACCGTCCTCGATGAGCGCGATCGGTCCGTGCTTGAGTTCCCCGGCCGCGAACGCTTCCGCGTGCATGTAGGCCAGTTCCTTGAGCTTGAGGGCGCCTTCCATAGCCACCGGGTAGCCCACGTGCCGGCCTAGGAAGAGCACCGTCTTCGCTTCGGCGAGCGAGCGGGCCAGGTCGCGGACCGGCTGCACGGTGTTGAGTACCTTCTCCACCTGCTCCGGCATGCGGGCGAGCTGCCCGATGATCGCGTTGATCTCGTCGCCGAACTTCAGGCCGCGCACCTGAGCCAGGTAGAGGCCGACCAGGTAGCAGGCGACGAGCTGGGTGAGGAAGGTCTTGGTCGCGGCCACACCCACCTCGGGGCCGGCGTGCGTGTACAGCACCCCGTCGGACTCCCGGGGAATCGTGGAGCCGTTGACGTTGCAGATCGCCAGCACCCGGGACTGCTGCTCCCGGGCGTAGCGCACCGCCATCAGGGTGTCCATGCTCTCCCCCGACTGGGAGATGGCGATGACCAGCGTCTGGGGATCCAGGATCGGGTCGCGGTAGCGGAACTCGCTGGCGACCTCGACCTCGCACGGGATACGGCACCAGTGCTCGATGGCGTACTTGGCGATCAGGCCCGCATGGTACGAGCTGCCGCAGGCGACGATGACGATCTTGGAGATCTGCCGCAGCTCCTCGGGAGCCAGCCGCATCTCGTCCAGGGTCAGCGTGCCGTCCACGGCGACCCGGCCGAGCAGCGTGTCCGCGATCGCACGCGGCTGTTCGGCGATCTCCTTGAGCATGAAGTAGTCATAGCCGCCCTTCTCCGCGGCGGAAGCGTCCCAGTCCACGTGGTATTCGCGCACCTGGGCAGGGGCACCGTCGTAGTCGGTGATAGTGATCGAGTCGGCCCGCAGCTCGACCACCTGGTCCTGGCCCAGTTCGATGGCGTCGCGGGTGTGCGCGATGAACGCGGCCACGTCGCTGGCAAGGAAGTTCTCTCCGTTGCCACGGCCGACGACCAGCGGGGAGTTGCGGCGCGCGGCTACCACCAGTCCCGGGTCGTCTTCGGAGATCGCGACCAGGGTGAAGGCGCCCTCAAGACGGCGGCACACCGAGCGCATAGCCGCACCAAGGTCGCCGTTGTGCTCAGTGAGCTGCTCGCTGAGCATGTGGGCGACGACTTCGGTGTCGGTTTCGGAGCGGAACTTGCAGCCACGCTCCTCCAACTCCATCCGCAGTTGCGCGAAGTTCTCGATGATGCCGTTGTGGACCACCGCCACACGGTTCATCTCGTCTACGTGGGGGTGGGCGTTGCCGTCGGTGGGCGCACCGTGGGTGGCCCAGCGGGTGTGGCCGATGCCGATGCCGTCGGCGGAACGCGGATTGGCTTGCAGCGCGGCCCGCAGGTTCGCCAGCTTGCCGGCCCGTTTCTCCGTCTGGAGTTTGCCGTCACTGAGCACTGCAACTCCCGCGGAGTCGTATCCCCGGTACTCAAGCCTGGCCAGACCTTCGACGACGACTTCCAGCGCCGGTTTCGGCCCGACGTAGCCAACGATTCCACACATGAGCGTCAGAGTAACCAAAAAAGGGGGAGAAAGAGAGGAGCAGCGGTCCTGTCTTTGCATGATTTTCGCAGGTAGCGGTATAGACCAGTGCTCCAGCCCGCCGGTTTGGCGCAGGTCGGGCCCCGCGGGTTTGCCGTGGTTGCCTCAGGAAAGCGTCTGACTTCTCACACCGGGTTTTCAGCCGGGGGTCCCGCACCTCCCTGGAAAACACCGCGGACATCGGGAGGGGACGCTGCGGGGAGGCGCCCGGAATCCTCGGCCAGGCCACACAGCGAAAGAGGCGAGGAATGCGTGTCGCGGCGTCTGCAGGGCAGGGGCAGCCTTCCCCCTGCCGGGACGGGAACAGCACCGCCCCATACTGTCGGAAGAGTCCTATGCCAGGACTGCGCAGCGGTGCAGGGGGCCGGGGAAGCTCCACCGGCGCACCGTGCCACCCATGGTCAGGGGCCTGAACGCGTGAAGAGGCGGGGTGCCCCACAGGTACCGAATCCCGTTCGTCTAGGGTGAGCAGACGTGTCTCACGCGACGAAAAACGGCTTTTTGACGCCGTACGTGGAACTCGACCGCCAAGCATGGGCCGAGTTGCGGGCGGCGACTCCGCTGTCGCTGACGGAAGCGGAACTGGAGAAGCTCCGCGGTACCGCGGACCCCACGTCGCTGGACGAAGTCCGGGACATCTACCTGCCGCTCTCCCGACTGCTCAACTTGTATGTCAAAGCGACCCGGCAGCGGCACGCGGCGGTGCGGGACTTCCTCGGGGAAAGCGACCGTCCCACCCCGTTCGTCATCGGAGTAGCGGGGAGCGTAGCCGTCGGCAAGTCCACGACAGCCAGGCTGCTGCGGACACTCTTGTCGCAGTGGCCGGACCATCCCCACGTCGAACTGGTCAGCACCGACAACTTCCTCTACCCCAACGCGGTGCTGGAGGAGCGCGGGATCATGAACCGGAAGGGCTTCCCGGAAAGCTACGACCGGCGCGCTCTCCTCCGGTTCGTCTCAGAGATGAAGGCCGGAGCGGACAAGATGGAGATCCCCGTCTACTCGCACCTGGCCTACGACATCCTGCCTGGCGAGACGCAGATCGTGCACCGGCCCGACATCCTCATCGTGGAGGGCATCAACGTGCTTCAGCCGCCTCCGCCCGGGCGGCTGGCGCTGGCCGACTTCTTCGACTTCTCCCTCTACGTGGACGCCCGCGTGGAGCACATCCGGTCGTGGTATCTGAACCGGTTCCTGGAACTGCGCCGCACCGCGTTCGAGGACCCGCGCTCCTACTTCCACGCGATGGCGACGTCCGCTTCTGAGGAAGAAGCCAAAGAATTCGCGATGCACACCTGGCACACCATCAACGAGGTCAACCTGGTGGAGAACATCATCCCCACCCGGCCGCGCGCGACCCTGGTCCTCTTCAAAGGAGAAGACCACCGGGTCCGCCGGGTCCGTTTGCGGAAGACCTGAAGTCAGGAGTCTTTCGGACGGTGCCCGGCGGGGCCCAGGCAGTTCACGAACGGGCCGTCAGGGGCGAAGAGCCGGTCCAGGACAGGGTCCAGGTGATCGCGGTGCCAGATTCCCGGCCCCGATGCCCCGGAGATCGTGGTGTCGGTGAGCTCCAGGTAGGACAGACGCAGCGCGTGGAGCCTGCCTACCGCCTCGTGATGCTCCCACCAGGCAGGGCACCAGCGGGTCACTGGGCCCGCATACACGGGGATCAAGAAGTCGTTCACCCACGAGACGAGAGCGGCGAGTTCTCCCCGGTACTCATCCCGGGACAGGTTGAAGATGAACTGCGAGGCGGGGGCCCGTTCCTGCGAACGCGGCGGTGCCGCGGTCGCGATCTCACTGAGCTGGGTCTGCAGCCGGATGACGTCCGCGCCGAGCTTGTGCATGGCGTTCTGCAGGAGGGAGACGCGGTCGGTCAAACCGGAATCGACACGGTCGTCGGTGTAGGTCATGGGAGCGTCCCGTGCTGCTTGTCGATGGATGACGACTGATCTTTCTCTTTCGCGTTGGAAGAAGTAAACCAGGACGGGCGGGCAGCATCGGTGACGGATGGGTAGCTGGATAAGGACCACCGCACCACACGATCCGATGCCGTCCGCAACCATGATTGCACCGGAGGACGGGTGTGCCCGCACCCGGAAGCGACCACGGGGAGAGGTATGCGCACCGCACACATCGTGGAAACCGTCCGCGCCGCGGAAGGCGCGCTCCTAGCGCAACTGCCGGAAGGCACGCTGATGCGGAGAGCCGCCTTCGGCCTGGCGTCAGTGTGCGTGCGGATCCTGCCCCGCGTGTCCGGGGCGCGCGTAGTGCTGCTGGTCGGCAGCGGGGACAACGGCGGTGACGCGCTTTTCGCCGGGGCTGAGCTGGCACGTCGCGGCGCCGCGGTCACCGCGGTCGGCGCGGGACGCACCCTGCATGAGCGCGGCCTGGCCGCACTGCGGGCCGCCGGCGGCCGCACGGCCTCGGTGGAGCAGGCAGCGGCCCTTGTCGCCGGAGCGGATCTCGTCGTGGACGGCCTGGTGGGGATCGGGGTGCGCGGGGCGTTGCGGGAACCGCACGCTTCACTGGCCGCGTTGACCGAGTCCACCGATGCCGCGGTGGTTGCCGTGGACCTGCCCAGCGGGGTGGACGCGGACACGGGAGCGGTGCCGGGGGCTAGCGTGCGGGCCGACGTGACGGTCACGTTTGGCACGTACAAGCCGGGACTGTTGGTCGACCCGGGCGCGGGGCGCGCAGGCGTGGTCGAGTTCGTCGATATCGGGCTGGCCCCGCAACTACCCGACCCGGACCTGGTGTCTTTCCAAGCTGAGGATGTTGCCGCGCTGCTGCCCCGGCCCACCGCGGAGAGCGACAAATACCGTCGGGGAGTGCTGGCGCTGGCCGCGGGCAGCAACCGCTACCGGGGGGCCGCGGTGCTCGCCGCAGGGGGCGCACTGCGCACCGGGGTGGGCTTGCTGCGGTATGTGGGCGAACCGGAGGTGGCGCGCGAGGTAGTGGCCCGGTGGCCGGAGACGGTCGCCTCGGCGCTGGACCCGGTAGACCCGGTGGCGAGCCTGCCGCAGCGGGTCGCGGCCTGGGTGATCGGCCCGGGGCGCGGACTGCACCCCGCAGCGCTCGCCGAGCTGGAAGCGGTGCTCGCCAGTGACGTTCCGGTGCTGGTGGATGCCGACGCTCTCACTCTGCTCGCCCGCAACCCGGCCCTGGTGCGGGAGCGCACAGCCCCCACCCTGCTCACCCCGCACGCCGGAGAGTTGACGCGGCTCCTGCCCGGCGTGGAGCGCGCCGACGTCGAAGCGCACCGGTTGGACTATGCGCGGCGCGCTGCCGCCGAATACGGCTGCACCGTGCTGGTGAAGGGGTCGACGACACTGGTTGCGGAACCGAACCGGGCGGTGGCGGCCAACCCGACGGGCACGCCCCTGCTCGCCACGGCGGGGAGCGGGGATGTGCTGGCAGGCATGATCGGCGCACTGCTGGCTACCGGCCTGCCTCCGTGGGAGGCAGCGGCGTGCGGCGCCTACCTGCACGGTATGGCGGCCCGGTTGGCGCACGGCGGCGCTCCGATCAGTGCATCCGACTTGTTCGACGCCATTCCGCGGGCGATCTCCGCGGTCGTGTACCGCGAATAAGGCCTGCCGCGCTACCGCAGGGCGTTCGCCGACCGTCCAGGCGCACGCATTCTCCTTGCAGGACGTCCTCCAGCGGAGGAAAGCACCCGTCGCGCAGCTTGAGAAAAGAGGACAGCGCACCCAGCCAGGCGGAATTCCTGCACGTCCAGCCCTGGTGCTGGGGCCGCTGATGCGTCGGGCTGCCGCTCTGCCCTCGGCCCGAAAGCCGCGTGGAGGCTCCTAGCGGGGAATTGCGACTCGTCAGCACGGCGCGGTCCGAAAACGGGACCGGTTGATTCAACACGGTTGGTGCCGGGGTGTTTCCATGCCCGGACGAAGGCGAGCGTCGTCGAAAAACCGCGGGTATTTTCTCCCGCACCAAAAACGGAACTGATCCGATCACACGGCAGGAGTTCCCCTTATCCCTCTGGCACGCAATACCACACCGTGAACATGCCGGGTTCGCCCCCGAGTGGGACCGTGTTCCCAGACCTCTTGAAAAAGAGTCGTTTCGCCGCGATAACGTAAACACTTCGCCGGAGCGCTCCGGTGTGACGTGTTGCGCCAGCACCCCGGATACAGGAAAACGAGGCCATGGACCAGCAGGCCATGCTCACGCGCGATCTGGTACTGCGGATCTGCGCCACCGCCACCGAATTCGACCTGGACTGGATCGAATTCGACCGTAAAATCGTGGCGCCGTTCACCGCAGCGCGCGACACTTCCCTTATTGAGCGGATCACCGCAGCCGCCGCAGCGGTAGGCGTCGACCACGTGCTGATCTGCCGCACCCGCTCCGAATACGCCTACGAACCGGTCATTCAAGTGCGCGCGGCCACCTCCTCGCTGATCGGGGTCATCCGCAGTTGGGGCGACACCCCCACCGACTTCCTCGTCTGCCTCGAAGACCTCTCCGCAGCGGTCCTCGTCACCGCAGACGAGCTCACCGTGGCCGCCGGACCCGCGGACTATGTGGCCGCCTTTGTCGGCGACGACATCGGCCGCGCCCGCGCCGAATTCGCGGAGACCGCGCACACCAGGAACGATCCGGAACTCCTCCAGGCCGCTGTCCGCTACGGCTGCCTCGACCCCGCCGGCCGTGACAAACGCAAACCCCGGGGCGACGTGGGGGAACGCGTCAGCGCATGGGGGGAAGCGCTCCGCGACCGGTCACCGCGCTCCGTTGCCCGGGCACGTGCGGTGCGGGGCGCGTGGGGGTGGATCGCCCTGCTCCTGCTCGCCCTCGCCGCCCTGGTCGTCCCTGCGATCCCCACCGCGCTCACCGCTGTCGCGTTGACCGTGTGGCTGCTCGCGCAACTCGCCTGGCTGGCCCGGTCCCGCACCCTCAGCTTCGCCGCGCTGCTGCGCCTGACCGTCCTCGGTGCCCTCGCCCTCGGCCCCATCGCTTTCCTGGAACTGGCTGTGGCCGCGCTGCTGCGCCTCGACCCCTTCGACCCGCTCGCCTCCGTCGCCGTCGCGGTACCCGTCGAAGAGGTCGCGAAATTCCTGCCGTTCCTCGTGTTCTGGCTGGTGGCCCGCCGTCGGATGCGGCGCTTCGCCGCCGTGGACTACCTGCTGGCCGCGGCAGCCTGCGGGGCAGGTTTCCAGCTCGCGGAGACCGTCGCCACCGTCCTGAGCGCGGACGAGACCGCCTTCCACCCCCTGCCGCAAGGAGGAGCGTTCACTCTCTTCCCCGGATGGCTGGAGATCCCGTGGGCAGACATCCGCTTCTCCGGGCATGCGGTCACCACCGGACTCGTGGGCGCCACACTCGGGATCGCCGTCGTGGGACGGCGCCTGTACGGGGCCAAGCTGTGGCTGCTGCCGCCTCTCGCGCTGGGCGCGGCCGCCCTCGAACACCTCACCTTCAACGCTCTGCTCGCCGGTTTGGAGCCCACCGCCCTCACCGCGACCGTGTTCGCGCTCTACGGCAACGGCGCGGCAACCCGCTGGCTGCTGCTCCTCTTCCTGGTCTGCGGGGTCCTGCTGGACTACCGGATGCAGCGGCTCGCCGCCCACACCACGCCGCCTCTCCCGGGGAAAGCCCCGCTGCGCCGTCTGGCCGCTCAAGCCTACGGCCGTGCAGTGTGGTACCGCTCCCACCTGCCCGGGGACATCGCCCCGCTGTTCCGCCGCATCGCCTTGGCCTGGGCGCGGCTCCCTGTCACCCTCGTCGAAGCGGCAGCCGCGATCCTGCACGAATACACGGTCCAGCTCGCGGCCGCCAGCCGGGGCCCGACAGCGCTCTGCACGGCCTGGCGTGTCCTGCGCCGCCGCCGCGAACACGCCATGGGCGTGGCCCGAGCCGCGGGACAGCCGACCCGGGTCCCCGACCGGGACAAGCTCGCCGCGGAAGCAGACGGACTGCTGGTACGGCTCGGGCTGGCCACCCCGGCAGCACTGGCTGTCTGTGCCGCGGCAGCCGCGGTCGTGGACAGCCTCGACCCTGGAGTACTAGGCGGCGCCTACGCGCTCCCCACACTCCTCGCCGTGACCGCATGGTTCACCGCGCTGCCCACTGCTGACGCCGTCTGGGTGCTGGTCGGGGCAGGAGCCCTGGTCTCGCTGCTGGCCAGCGGCTGGTCGGTGCCGCGCGACCAGCCGAATCCACGCCGCTTCCTGCGCACTCCCCGTGCCACGATCGGCGCGGTCCTGGGCGCAGCCGCCCCGGGGCAGCTGCCCTATGCGGCCGTGGGCATGCTGGGACTGCTGCTGCCGAAGAGCACCGCACGCCTGCTGGTGCGCTCTCGGTAAGGAGCCGATTTCTGCTGGTAAACCCACACAAATCAGGGACCGCAGTCCCGGGTCGGACGTCCGATTTCGTGTCAGACTTGCACACATGTCGTCTTTTGCCGAAGCCAGGATCGACCTGGACGCCATCAGCGGCAACATTGCGCTCCTCGCTGAACGAGCAGCGGGCGCCCAGGTGATGGGCGTGGTCAAAGCAGACGGGTACGGGCACGGCATGGTCCCTGCCGCGCGGGCAGCGCTCGCCGGAGGGGCAACCTGGCTGGGCACCGCATTCATTGCCGAGGCGCTGCAGTTGCGTGCTGCCGGCATCGACGCGCCGATCCTCGCCTGGCTGGTGCCCCCCGGAGAACCCCTCACCGAGGCGATCGACGCCGGCATCGACCTCGGTATCGGATCGATGTGGGTGATCAACGAGGTCATTGACGCGGCCCGGCAGGCGCGCCGCCAGGCCCGCATCCACCTCAAAGTCGACACCGGGCTGAACCGCGGCGGTATCGGCCCCGCCGACTGGTCTGCCGCAGCTGCGGCCCTGGCGCGCGCCGAAGCCGCAGGGCTGCTCACCGTCACCGGAGTGTTCTCTCACCTCGCCTGTGCCGACGAGCCCGACAACCCCGCCACCACCGCCCAGCTTGAAGCCTTCCACCAGGCGCTGTCCGTCGTCGACAAGGCCGGGCTGCACCCCCAGGTCCGGCACATCGCCAACTCTGCGGCGCTCCTCACCCGACCCGATGCCCGATTCGACCTGGTGCGGCCCGGGATCGCCACCTACGGGCTGTCCCCCATCCCCGGCCTGGACGTGCCGGGCCTGCGGCCCGCCATGACACTCAGCGCCACCCTGGTGGGCTGCAAACGAGTCCGCCCCGGCAGCGGCGTCTCCTACGGGTACCGCTACGTGACCGACCGGGAAACCAACCTCGCCCTGGTACCCCTCGGCTACGGCGACGGGGTGCCGCGCGCCGCAACCAACCGCGCCCCCGTGTTCGTGGCAGGCCGCCGCCGCACCATCGCCGGAACCGTGTGCATGGACCAGTTCGTGGTGGACATCGGCGACGACACGGTCACCCCCGGCGACCGTGCAATCCTGTTCGGCCCCGGCGACCACGGCGAACCCACCGCCCAAGACTGGGCGGACGCCTTGGACACGATCTCCTACGAGATCGTCACCCGCATCGGCCGGCGGGTGCCGCGCGTCTACACCGGCGCTGTGCGCTGATCCCGCGCCGCACACTGTCCGGACCGCTCCCCCCGAGTGCCTACCCTGGTGCTGTACGGCGCGGTACCCACCGCTTCCCTCACAACGCCGCGAGCCGAACGGATATGACCGACACCTCCTCACCTGACACGACCACTGTCACCGTCGCCACCGACACGGCGATGCGGGCCCTCGGCCGCGCTATTGCGGCCGAAACCCGCGCCGGAGACCTCCTGCTGCTCTCCGGGCCGCTGGGCGCAGGCAAGACCACCTTCACCCAAGGGCTCGCCCAAGGACTGCAGGTGCGCGGCCCCGTGACGTCGCCGACCTTCGCTATTGCCCGCACCCATCCCAGCCTCGTCGGCGGCCCCGACCTGGTCCACGTGGACGCCTACCGGCTCAGCGGCCCCGAAGAACTCGACGACCTCGACCTGGAAGCGGGAATGGCGGAGTCGGTCACCGTCGTCGAATGGGGGACGGGAATCGCGGAGTGGCTCAGCGACGACCGCCTGGAGATCAGCATCGACCGGCACGCCGACGACACGCGGACCGTGCAGATCCGCCGCATCGGCGACCGCTGGCGCGGCACACTGACCGCACTCGCCGGGGACAAACTCGAATAGGCTGGTCCACCGTGCTGCTACTGGCTTTCGACACTGCCACTCCCGCTGTGACGACGGCGCTGTGCGAGTCCGGCCCGGACGGGGTACGGGTGCGGGCCGCCCGCACCACCGTGGACGCGCGCCGCCACGGGGAGCTCCTCACCCCCCAGATCCGCACGGTCGTCGCGGACGTCGGGGTAGACCTGGAGGACGTCACCCACATCGCGGTGGGTATCGGTCCCGGCCCGTACACCGGGCTGCGGGTCGGCTTGGCGACCGCGCACGCCCTCGCCGAAGCCTTGGGCGTGCCCTGCGTAGGCGTGGCCACCCTGGACGCTCTCGCGTGGGCGTCGGGACGGACCACCCCGTTCATCGCCGCCACCGACGCCCGCCGCAAAGAAGTGTTCTGGGCCCGCTACACCGATGCTGCGACCCGGGTCGGGGACATCGCCGTGAACCGGCCCGCCGACGTCGACACCGCGGGCCTGCCGGTGATCGGGCACGGCGCCCACCTGTATGCCGACGTCTTCGGACAGGACCCTGAGGCAGCCGAACCGCTGTACCCGACAGCGGCCGCGCTCGGTGAATTCGCGGTGCGGGCCTTGCGCGACGGCACCCCCCTGCCGGAGCCGCGTCCCCTGTACCTGCGCCGACCCGACGCCCAGATCCCCGGGGCGCCGAAGAAAGTACGCCAGCCCACGGCGGCCGAACTGGGACGGTCCCGATGACTCCGCTGCTGCGTTCGATGACCCTCGACGACGTCGCAGAAGTCCTCGCATTGGAGCGGACCCTGTTTCCCGCCGACGCGTGGAGCGAGGGGATCTTCCGCGACGAACTCGCCCAACCCGACCGCTACTACCTGGTCGCTGAGGAGGCCGACGGGACACTCGTCGGCTATGCGGGACTGCGCGCGGTACCTCCCGAAGGCGACGTGCAGACCATTGCCGTGGCCCCCGAACGGTGGGGGAAGGGGATCGGCCGCGCCCTGCTGACCGCGCTGCTGGACGAGGCGCGCCGCCGCGGCATCACCGCCATGTTCCTGGAAGTCCGGTCGGACAACCCGCGTGCCCGGGACCTGTACCAGAAGTTCGGCTTTGTGGAGGTCGGAGTCCGCTCCGGCTACTACGTCGGCGCGGACGCCATCATCATGCGCCGCCTGGAGCCCATTGAGGAAGAGCGATGACCACTGCCAGCCAGCCGCCCCTGATCATGGGGATCGAGAGTTCCTGCGATGAGACCGGGGTCGCTTTCGTGCGCGGCTGTGAACTGCTCGCCGACGAGGTTGCGTCCAGCGTCGATGAGCACGCCCGGTTCGGCGGCGTGGTGCCCGAGGTCGCCAGCCGCGCCCACTTGGAGGCGATGACCCCCACCGTGCGCCGGGCCGCGGAACGCGCCGGGGTGCGGCTGTCCGATGTCGACGCGATCGCGGTCACCGTGGGGCCTGGCCTGGCGGGGGCGCTCCTGGTCGGCCTGTCCGCGGCCAAAGCCTACGCGCTCGCCCTGGACAAACCGCTGTACGGGGTGAACCACCTGGTCGGCCACGTCGCCGTTGACCAGTTGGAGCACGGGCCGCTCCCCAAACCGGTGGTGGCGCTCCTCGTGTCCGGCGGGCACACGTCCCTCCTCCTCGTCCGGGACTTGGCGACCGACGTGCAACTGCTCGGCGAGACCGTGGACGACGCCGCGGGCGAGGCCTACGACAAAGTGGCGCGCCTGCTCAACCTGCCGTATCCAGGGGGACCGCCGATCGACCGCGCCGCCCGCGACGGGGACGGCACCGCCATCCACTTCCCGCGCGGCAAATGGGGGGACGGAACCTACGACTTCTCGTTCTCCGGGTTGAAGACCGCCGTGGCCCGCTGGGTAGAGGACGCGGAACGGCAGGGGAGGCCCGTGAGCGTGCCCGACGTGGCCGCAGCGTTCCAGGAGGCGGTCGCGGACGTCCTGACCCGCAAGGCAGTGGACGCGTGCCGGGAGCACGGGGTGCGCCACCTGGTGATCAGCGGCGGGGTGGCCGCTAATTCGCGGCTGAGGGCGCTCGCGGAAGAGCGGTGCGCCGCGGCAGGGATCGAAGTGCGTGTGCCCCGGCCTCGGCTGTGCACCGACAACGGGGCGATGATCGCGGCACTGGGCGCGGAAGTGGTGGCCGCGGGGCTACCGCCGTCCCCGCTGGACATGGCCGTGGACACTTCGCTGCCGGTGAGCAGCGTGCTCGTGAACTGACCGGGCCGCGAGCATCCCGATCCGCCGCTGGGGGCTCTACTGCCCCAGCGGCCCCCAGACAGCGGCAGGGGCCGGCCCGCACGCGGACCGGCCCCGGGAGAGGACGAGACTTACTCGTCGTCCAGGTCGTCGAAGTCGCTGCTGTTGCGCCGCTTCTTGCCGCCGTCGCGGCCGGGGCGGAGCAGGGCTTCGGCGAGCGCGAGCATCGTCTCTTCGAGAGCCGCCAGGCGCTTGGTGACGTCGTCGTGCGACGTCTCCACCACCTCGCTGAGGGTCTCTTCGAACTCGTGCCGGTCCGGCCGGGCCCGCAGCTCGTTCAGCAGCGGGTTGAGGTTCTCGTCGAGCTTGCGGTCCAGCGAGTCGAGCCGGTCGCTGTGGTCGATGACCGGGCGTTCCACCAGCTCGGACAGGCGACGGTGCACCTCGCTGACTTCGAGCGAAGCCGGAAGCTGAGCGAGACGCTGGTTGACGGCCTCCAGCCGGTCGTCGATCGCCTCCAGCCGCCCGTCAACCCCTTCGAAGTGGCCGTGGACCCCTTCGAACTTGCCTTCCACACCGGTGACCCGGCCGTCGAGGCCGTCCAGCCGCCCGTTGATCCCGTCGATCTTGCCGTCGATGCCTTCGAAACTGCCGTCGAAGCGGCCTTCGAACGTGTCGAAGCGGCTGCCTAGGTTCTCCAGGCTGTTCTCGAACTTGCCGGCCAGCGACTCGTGCTGGCTGTCCAACCGGGTCGTGATCGTGGACAGGTGCGTGTCGACCCGCTCCGCCAGCTCCCGCTCGTGCTGGTCGAGCCGTTCCGTGACAGCGTTGTGGTGTTCCGCGAACCGTTCGCTGAGCGCGGCGCCCCGCTCCTGGGCCGCGGCGTCGAGCGTGCGGAGCTCTTCAGCCACCGCGGCACGCAGCTCCTCGACCCGGGCAGTGAGCTGCTCGAGGAGTTCGGCAGAGTCCGACTTGGCGTCGGAACGGGCCTCGGCGAGCGCCGACGCCAGTTCAGCGGCCGCGGTCGCCGCAGCGGAGCGCCCTTCGTCGAAGGCGGCGCGCAGACTGTCCGCGGTTTCCGCGAGCCGGGCCAGCAGCGCTTCGCGGAGCTCTTCGTCGCGTTCCCGCAGTTCCGCGTGCTGGGACGCGGACTGTTCGGACAGTTCCACCCGGTTGCGGCGCAACTGCTCCCGCATTTCGCCGAGCCGCTCTTCGGTGGTGCTGCTCAGCGCCGCCACCGCGCTGTTGACGTCGGCGATCGCAGCAGTGGCCTCGGCGTGGTTCTCGTCCGCCTGCGTGGTCAGGAACTCCATGCTCTGCGAGAAGGTGCCGCTGAGCGCGTCGCGGTGCTCGTCGAGCCGTGTGGTGAGCGCGTCGCGCTGCTCGGTCAGGGCGGTGGTGAGCGCGGCTGCCTGCTCCGCCGTCTCCTGACGTAGCGCGTCGGCGGTTTCGGTGATGCGCTGGCCGAGTTCGGTGCGGGCCTCCTGCAACGCGTCGCGGTGCTCGTCGAGCCGTGTGGTGAGCGCGTCGCGCTGCTCGGTCAGGGCGGTGGTGAGCGCGGCTGTCTGCTCCGCCGTCTCCTGGCGCAGGGCGTCGGCGGTTTCGGTGATGCGCTGGCCGAGTTCGGTGCGGGCCTCCTGCAGCGCGTCGCGCTGCTCGGCCAGTGCGGCGAGGAGACGCTGCTCCACGCGCTCCCCGACCGTCTCCACCGCGTTCTCCAAGGTCGCGGCACGCGTGCTCAGCGATTCGATGGCCTCGTCGATCCGCGACAGGCGCAGGTCGATCGCGCTGGCCAGCCCGTCCAACCGCTCGGTGAGCGCGGCTGTCTGCTCTGCGGTGCGGGACGCGGTCTCGGCGAGTTCCGCCAGGCGGCCCAGCACACTCTCCAGGCCACTGACGAGCCCGGTGACGTCCGAGCGCAGCGGGGCCATCTCCGCGAGCGGCTCAACCCGGGCACCCACCTGCTCGATGTGTTCCGCGAGCGTCTCCGCCCACTCCGGAGGACGGGTGGACAGCGACTCGACCCCGGCCTGGACCGTGGTGACGCCGTCGGTCAGAGTGGCCAGCTCGCGTTCCCGGACCTCACGCAGCAGCCACTCCATGCCCTCCAGCCGTTGGCGCATCTCCTCGGTGATCGCATCCTGTGTTTTCTGCTCCGAGAGATGCTCTTGGGCGGCCCGGGAGAGCAGCTCCCGCATGCGATCAGAGATCCCGGTCTGACCTCCCCCGCTGAGGAAGTTGTGGTTGGTCTGTTCCACCGAGGTGCTCCTTTAGATGTGGCACTTCCCCGCCCGTCAGTGGCTCAGGGCGGGGAGTCCTCGCGAGGTCCGACGGTGCCGTGGACATCCACGTCGTGACAGATCAGAGTCTTGTCCCTACTCAGAGTCGTGATGGGTTGCTAGAAGAAACCCACCAAAAGGGGGTAAAAGTAGCCGCCGGACTAATCGCGAGTTGAGGGGAGAAACATTCAGCGCGGCCAGTCTAACGACAGACCAGCCGTTGTCTCATGAGACGGCGAAAGAACCATACATACCGTTATGTACAGCGATACCGCGGCAGAAGAGCGCTCACGGTGACCCACCGTCCTCACCTGCGGCAACCTCGGCGCACAACAGGCAGTACGGCCGGGAGCCGAACCGGGTCAGCACCACCACGGCCGTCTCCGACCCGCGCAGCTTCAAGTCGCGGCGCAGCCGTTCCACGTCGACCGCGGAGCCGCGCTTCTTGATGGTCACCGTGCCCACGTTCCGCTCTCGCAGCGCGGCCCGCAGCCGCTTCAAGGAGAAGGGCATCACCTCGCGCACCTCGTAGACCTGGCATAACGGGGTGCGGACCAGGGAGTCGGAGGTGAGGTAGGCGATCGCGGGGTCGAGCAGCGACCCGTTGACCGCTGCCGCGGCCTCGGCCACCAGGTGGGACCGGACCACCGCGTTGTCCGGCTCGTACAGGTAGCGCAGCGGCCGGGAGAGGGGAGGCGTGCCCAGGCGGTGGTCGACCACCGTGATGATCTCCACTTCGCCGGAGCCGGGCTTGGTACGCACCAGGGTGGCCTGCCGGGAAGGGGCCCCCTCGGCGAGTGCCCCGAACCACAGCGTGGTCTCTTTGACCTCCCGGTCCACGGAGATCCACTCGGCGGCGGTGCCGTCGGGGATCGACTCGTGCGGCAGTCCCGGCGCGGCTTTGACACATCCGGCTGGGGCGGCCTGGGCCAGGGCCACGACCGTGTCCCAGGCGGGGGAGTAGGCGCGCGGGTCGAAGACCCGGCCGCGGTGGCTGCGCCGCGCGGGGTCACAGAACACAGCCGCGTACTCCGCAGAGCGGACCTGGGTGGCGTCGCCGAGCCGCACCTGGGCGCGCCCGGCCAGGCCCGCGGCCGCGATGTTCGCTTCGGCGACGGCGACCGTGAGCGGGTCCTGGTCGACGCCTTCCACGGACAGTCCGGCCCGGGCTAGCGCGAGCAGGTCTGCGCCGATGCCGCAGCACAGGTCCGCGACGGGGGCGGTGGCGCTGGCGACGCGGTCGGCGATGCGGCGGGCCCGGTAGGCCGCCACCGGGGCCCGGGTGGCCTGTTCCAGGCCTGCAGGGGTGAAGAACATCTGGTCGGCGAGCGGGCCGAACTTCGCTTTGGCGCGACTGCGCAACCGGACTTGGGTGAGGAGCGCGTGGACGAGTGCCGCGGCCTCTTCCTCAGGGAGCTCGGCGAGGGCTGGGTGGCGGCGCAGCCGGTCCACTGCCCGCAGCGGGTCGGCTGCCGACTCGCCCGGGGCCACTTCACCAAGCAGGCGTTCCCCCACCGGACTGCGTAAAGCGAGAAAGCCTGCCAGCTCCCTGTTTGTCACGTTCGTGTTCCCCTGTGACCTGTTGTTTGACGACCCCGATGGGCGCCACTACTGTTTCGTATTGGCACTCTCAAGGGTAGAGTGCTAATCGCGACGAGGTTGGTCTGGCACCCGCGACGGCAGGCCGCCGTGGTCGTCCCTTTTGTCTGCATGCCATTCATCGTTCAGAAATTCTGAAGGGGGAGGTCACACCGTGTCGACCGCCACCAAGATTGTGCTGAAGCCGCTCGAGGACCGCGTCGTCGTCCAGCCTCTGGAGGCCGAGCAGACCACCGCGTCCGGCCTGGTCATCCCGGACACCGCCAAGGAGAAGCCCCAGGAAGGCAAGGTCCTCGCTGTGGGCCCGGGCCGTTGGGACGACGAGGGCAGCAAGCGCATCCCGCTGGATGTCAAGGAGGGCGACATCGTCCTCTACAGCAAGTACGGCGGCACCGAGGTCAAGTACGACGGTGAGGAGTACCTGGTGCTCTCCGCTCGCGACCTGCTCGCGGTCGTTGAGAAGTAAGCCACGGAACATCCTTCCGAGCAAGGTGTGACTGCGCGCGGGCGGGACCACCCGCCCGCGCGCTTTCCGTGTGGCCGCGCTGTGCCTGAGCCGGCGCGGCCGGTGCACCGCAGTCGATCTCAGCACTATCCGAGGAAGTCCAATGCCCAAAATCCTGGAGTTCGACGAGTCTGCGCGGCGCGCTCTGGAACGCGGTGTGAACCGCCTCGCTGACGCCGTCAAGGTGACGCTCGGCCCGAAGGGCCGCAACGTCGTCATCGACAAGAAGTGGGGTGCCCCGACCATCACCAACGACGGTGTCACCGTCGCCCGCGAGGTGGAGCTGGAGGACCCCTACGAGAACCTGGGCGCCCAGCTCGTCAAGGAAGTCGCCACCAAGACCAACGACGCGGCCGGTGACGGTACGACCACCGCGACGGTGCTCGCCCAGGCGCTCGTCAACGAAGGGCTGCGCAGTGTTGCCGCGGGTGCCTCGCCCATCCTGCTGAAGCGGGGCATCGACGCCGCCGCCCAGGCGGTCTCCGAGACTCTGCTGTCGCGGGCCCGCGAGATCGACGAGCGCGGCGACATCGCCTACGTGGCCACCAACTCCGCGCAGGACAAGCAGATCGGTGAGCTGATCGCCGAGGCCTTCGACAAGGTCGGCAAGGACGGGGTCATCACCGTCGAAGAGTCGCAGACCTTCGGTATGGACCTGGAGTTCACGGAGGGTCTGCAGTTCGACAAGGGCTACATTTCGCCCTACTTCGTCACCGACCCGGACCGCCAGGAGGCGGTGCTCGAGGACGCGCTGATCCTGATCCACCAGGGCAAGATCAGCAACCTCGCCGAGCTGCTGCCGCTGCTGGAGAAGATCGTCCAGACCAAGAAGCCGCTGCTCATCATCGCCGAGGACGTGGAGGGCGACGCGCTGGGCGCGCTCGTGCTCAACAAGATGCGCGGCACGCTGTCCGTGGCCGCGGTCAAGGCCCCCGGCTTCGGTGAGCGCCGCAAGGCCATGCTCCAGGACATTGCGATCCTCACCGGCGGCCAGGTCATCGCTGAAGAGGTCGGCCTGACCCTGGAGAACGCTGAGCTCGACGTGCTCGGCAAGGCCCGCCGCATCACCGTCACCAAGGACACCACCACCATCGTGGACGGTGCCGGAGACCAGTCCGAGGTCAACGACCGCATCAACCAGATCCGCAAGGAGATCGAGGCCACCGACTCTGACTGGGACCGCGAGAAGCTCCAGGAGCGGCTGGCCAAGCTCGCGGGCGGTGTCTGCGTGCTGCGGGTGGGCGCCGCGACCGAGGTCGAGCTCAAGGAGCGCAAGCACCGTCTCGAGGACGCCATCTCCGCGACCCGCGCGGCCGTGGAGGAAGGCATCATCGCCGGCGGCGGCTCCGCCCTGGTGCACGCCGCGAAGACCCTGGAAGGCGACCTGGGCCGGACCGGTGACGAGGCCACCGGTGTGGCGATCGTGCGCCGTGCGCTGGTGGCGCCGGCCCGCTGGATCGCCAACAACGCGGGCGCCGAAGGCAACGTGGTCGTCTCCCGGATCGCGGAACTGGAGCCCGGCCACGGATACAACGCGGCGACCGGGGAGTACGGCGACCTGGTGGCGCAGGGCATCATCGACCCGGTGAAGGTCACCCGGTCTGCGGTGCAGAACGCCGCGTCCATCGCCGGCATGCTGCTGACCACCGAGGCGCTGGTCGTGGAGAAGCCCGAGGAGGAAGAGAACGCCGAGGGCGGCCACGGCCACAGCCACTGATCCGAGGCCTCTCCCGTCACGGGAAGCAGCGGGCCTTTACCACGCGTGTCCCGGGTCTACCCCCGGGACACGCGTGGTGTCCCGCGAGAATAGTCCCAAATGTAACCATTCTGTTGTCTCGAATCGTGGCGAGTGAGTCTCCGCCAGTGGGCATCATTCGATATGTGAGGGATCTACGCGTCGCGGAAGGCACGCCACCATCTCACCGGCAGGCCACCCGCCCGCGGGCAGACGACGCAGAGCTCAACCACCTCACCTCGCTGGCGGCCCAAGGGGACGACGGCGCGGTGGACTCGCTGATCCGCGAAGTCCATCCCATGGTGGTGCGCTACTGCCGTGCCCGGCTGTCCCGCGTCCCCGGTTCCACCCACGACTTCGACGACGTGGCCCAAGAGGTGTGCCTCGCCCTGCTGTCCGCGCTGCCGCGCTACCGGGACATGGGGCGCCCTTTCGCTTCTTTTGTTTTCGGCATCGCCGCCCACAAGGTCGCTGATGCCCTGCGCGGCCGCACCCGCGCCGACGTTCCCACCGACTCGGTGCCCGACCACCCCGACGAATCACCCGGACCGGAAGAGTCCGCGGTCCGCATCGTCGAAGCAGAACAGGCCCGAGAACTCCTCAGCACACTCCCCGAACAGCAGCGCCGCCTCCTGTCCCTGCGCGTGATCGCGGGCCTGTCCGCGGACGAGACCGGGCACGCCCTCGGCATGTCTCCCGGCGCGGTCCGGGTCGCCCAGCACCGCGCACTGGCCCGGCTGCGCCGTGCCGCGCACCGACTGCGCTGAGTTTTCTCCCTGCGGTTTGTGAGAGTCCTGACGCCGTCCACCGGCCACAGCGAGTGGTTCATGAGCCCTAGGATGAGGCAAGGGAAGCTGCCGCTTGGGTTGGAAGGTGTCATGTCGCTCAAACCAACAGGAGACCAGGAGGAGTTCCAGAAAGTGCTCCCTCCCGGGCTCACCTATGACGATGTCCTGCTGGTACCCGCGTACTCGGATCTCCAGCCTGGCGAGGCGAACACGACCACCCGTCTCACCCGCAATATCACCCTGAGCATCCCGCTGGTCTCCGCGGCAATGGACACCGTGACCGAGGCGCGGATGGCCGTGGCGATCGCTCGGCAAGGCGGGGCCGGAGTCCTGCACCGCAACCTCTCGATCGAGGACCAGGCCGCCCAGGTCGACCTGGTCAAACGCTCCGAAGCGGGGATGATCACCCACCCGGTGACCTGCCACCCCGACGACACGCTCGCCGACGTGGAACGGCTCAGCGCCCACTACCGGATCTCCGGTGCCCCCGTGGTCGACGACGACGGGCGCCTCGTCGGGATCGTCACCAACCGGGACATGCGTTTCGAAGAGGACCGCTCCCGTCCGGTCCGCGAAGTCATGACCCCCATGCCGCTGGTCACCGCCCCGGTCGGCGTGTCCCGCGAGGAAGCGTTCAGACTGCTGCGCGCCAACAAGGTCGAAAAGCTTCCGCTCGTGGACGACGAGGGTCGGCTGCGCGGCCTCATCACCGTCAAAGACTTCACGAAGAGCGAGCAGTACCCGAACGCCACCAAGGACGCTGAGGGCCGACTCGTCGTGGGTGCCGCGGTCGGTGTCGGACCCGAGGCGGAGGAGCGCGCCAAAGCGCTCGTGGACGCCGGGGTCGACTTCCTCGTCGTGGACACCGCGCACGGCCACTCCGCCGGGGTGCTGGAAATGGTCGCCAAGCTCAAAGCCAACACCCGGGTGGATGTCGTCGGCGGGAACATCGCGACCCGCGCGGCCGCCCAGGCGCTCATCGACGCCGGCGCGGACGCGGTCAAGGTGGGGGTGGGCCCAGGCTCCATCTGCACCACCCGGGTGATCGCGGGCGTGGGCGCCCCCCAGATCACCGCCATCCTGGAAGCCGCGAAAGCCGCCGGCCCCGCCGACGTGCCGCTGATCGCCGACGGCGGACTCCAGTACTCGGGGGACATCGCCAAGGCCGTGGCCGCCGGCGCCAGCACGGTGATGATCGGAAGCCTGCTGGCCGGGGTGGAGGAGAGCCCTGGCGAGCTCCTCTTCATCAACGGCAAGCAGTACAAGTCCTACCGCGGCATGGGTTCGCTCGGCGCCATGCGGGGCCGCTCCTACTCCAAGGACCGCTACTCCCAGGCCGGGGTGGTCACGGACGACCAGCTCATCCCCGAAGGCATCGAGGGCCGCGTCCCCTACCGGGGCCCGCTGTCCGCGGTGGCGCACCAGCTCATCGGCGGGCTGCGCCAGTCCATGTGGTATGCGGGGGTGCGCACCCTGGACGAACTGCGTGAGCGCGGCCAGTTGATGCAGATCACCTCTGCCGGGCTGAAAGAAAGCCACCCGCACGACGTCCAGATGGTGGTCGAGGCCCCCAACTACCAGGCGCGCAACTGATCCGCCTTCCACCCCGCGCCGCCCGGGCGGGCGCATACCGCGGCGGTAGACTCGCGCCGGTGGTCACCTCCGGTCGATTCCGTCGGCACTCGGCGGTCCTGACCGAAGACCCTGCCGAGCGAGACGGCTTCACAGACTACAGAGGAGAGCACAGCGTTGGCTCAGGTTGAGATCGGGCTGGGCAAGGCCGGACGGCGGGCGTACGAGCTCGACGAGATCGGGATTGTGCCCGCGCGGCGCACCCGCGACCCCGAAGAGGTCTCCCTCTCGTGGCAGATCGACGCCTACCGGTTCGACACGCCGCTGATGGTGAGCCCAATGGACAGCGTGGTCTCACCGAAGACCGCGATAGCCATCGGCGAGCTGGGCGGCCTGGCGGTGCTTGACCTAGAAGGGCTGTGGACCCGCTACGAGGACCCCGAGCCGCTGCTTGCGGAGATCCGGGAACTCGACGACGCCACAGCCACCCGGAGACTGCAGGAGATCTACGCCGAACCGATCAAAGAAGAACTGATCGGCCGCCGGATCGAAGAGATCCGCCGCGCCGGGGTAGTCACCGCGGCCCGCCTCTCCCCCCAGCGCACGGCCCAGTACCACAAGGCCGTGATCGAGGCCGGGGTGGACATTTTCGTCATCCGCGGCACCACGGTCTCCGCCGAACACGTCTCCGGCCGCACGGAGCCCCTCAACCTCAAGCAGTTCATCTACGACCTCGACGTTCCCGTCGTGGTCGGGGGATGCGCCACCTACACCGCCGCCCTGCACCTCATGCGCACCGGTGCTGCGGGGGTGCTCGTCGGTTTCGGCGGCGGGTCGGGGCACACCACCCGCAGCGTGCTGGGGGTGGCCGTGCCCATGGCGACCGCGATCGGCGACGTCGCCGCGGCCCGGCGGGACTACCTCGACGAGTCCGGGGGCCGCTACGTCCACGTCATCGCGGACGGCGGGATGACCCGCAGCGGCGACATCGCTAAAGCGTTGGCCTGCGGCGCCGACGCGGTCATGGTCGGCTCCCCGCTGGCCCGCGCCGTCGAAGCCCCCGGCGGCGGCTACCACTGGGGCAGCGAAGCACACCACCACCAGTTGCCGCGGGGCCAGCGGCTCAAGGTCGGCACGATCGGCACCTTGGAGGAGATCGTGCGCGGCCCGGCTTCCACCAGCGACGGCTCCATGAACCTCATGGGCGCGCTCCGCCGCACCATGGCTACCGCCGGGTACACCGATGTGAAGGAATTCCAGCGGGTCGAGGTCGTCGTGGCGCCGAACTAACCGCGCAGTTCACCTCGTAACGACAACCGCACCCCCTCTGCTGCGACGCCCCCGAGCTGAGTCCCGGGGGCGTCATTTGATTCCGAACCCCCCTTAACAGACGGAACGCGACGAACTAGGGTGACTGTCCTGTTACGTCTGCTGTCCGTCAGGGGAAGGCCGACGCTTCTTCCCCGGGCTCGTGCATGTGTCTGGCAGAGAGTGGGGTTGTGGTGGCCGAGACGCTCTCCAAAGTCCGAACCGACACACCCCCCGCCTCCCCGGCGCCCAAACCCGGAATGTCGGGCGGGTGGCGTGCCTTGGGCGTGGCGGGAGCCGCGATCGCCGCGGTGGTGGGGGTAACCGGCGGCATTCTCGGCATCGTGGCGTTCACCGCTGAATCCTCCGCACCGCAGCTGCTGCCCCCCGGCCCCCACGAACTCGGGGGACGCGTGGAGACGCTCACCGAGACCAACGCCAGCACCGCGGAGGCGGAAGGAGTCCCGGGCTCCCGCCCGCTGCCGTCCGACCAGCACGCGGCCCTCCCCGAAATCGACCCCGCATGGCTCGACCGGGTCTCGGCTGCCACCGGAATCCCGCGCCGCGCCCTGCAGGCGTACGCGGCTGCACAACTGCAGCTCCTCGCGGAGCAGCCGGAGTGCCAAGTGTCCTGGCCGACTCTGGCGGCGATCGGCGAAGTGGAATCCCGCCACGGCACCTACGCGGGCGGGGAGCTCGCCCCCGACGGGACCACCACTGTCCCGGTCATCGGCATTCCCCTCGACGGGAGCCGCGGCACCGCCGCGATCCCTGATACCGACGGCGGACAGCTCGACGGCGACCCGGTGTGGGACCGGGCTGTCGGCCCCATGCAGTTCATCCCCAGCACGTGGGAGATCTGGGGCGCTTCCGCGGACAACAGCACACCCAACCCCCACGACATCGACGACGCCGCGCTGAGCGCCGCCCGCTACCTGTGCGCGGACGGCCGGGTGCTGACCACCAGCCAGGACTGGTGGGAAGCGATCTTGTCGTACAACCGGTCCGAAGAGTACGGGCGGAAGGTTCTCTCCATCGCCGCCGACTATGTCAACGCGCTTTAACTGACCGTCTCCACAGTGGGTACAGATTGTGGTGAACCGTCAGATATAGCCTGAAGCCAGCAGAACAGAACGTCGTTCACCACATCGCTCGCTCCCATGCCGCACCGCACGCGGCTTCCCGCGAGAGGAGGGAAGCGGCGTCCTCTGCCTCCGCCCGGCGCCCGGAAAGGAGGAGGGGACCCCGCGCACCAGATGACGGCAGCACGGTTGGGACCACAGGAACGGGACGCCGCCCTCAGGGCCATGGCCGACACCGAACTCGACGTGCTGGTGGTCGGAGGAGGGATCGTCGGAGCGGGTGTCGCTCTGGACGCGGTGGCGCGCGGCCTCTCCGTCGGGCTCGTGGAGGCCCGCGACTTCGCTTCAGGAACCTCCAGCAGGTCCAGCAAGCTCATCCACGGGGGCCTGCGCTACCTGGAGCACTTGGACTTCCCTCTCGTCCGCGAGGCGCTCACCGAACGCGGCCTGCTCCTCAGCCGGATCGCCCCGCACCTGGTGCGCCCGGTGCCGTTCCTGTTCCCGCTCCGCTCCCACTGGGAACGCCCCTACATCGGGGCGGGGGTGGCCCTCTACGACGCGCTGGCCCTGTCCGGCACCCGCACCCGCGGCCTGCCCGGCCACCGCCACCTCAGCCGCCGTGCCGCCCTGCGGATCTTCCCCGCGCTGCGCCGCGACGCCCTCGTCGGCGCCGTGCAGTACTGGGACGCACAGGTGGACGACTCCCGCTACGTGGTGATGGTGCTCCGCACCGCCGCCACCTACGGCGCGCACATCGCCTCGCGTACCCAGGCCGTCGGGTTCCTGCGGGAAGGGGAGCATGTCACCGGGGCCCGCGTCGTCGACCTGGAAACCGGCCGAGAGTTCGCGGTCCGCGCGAAACAGGTGGTCAACGCGGCCGGGGTGTGGACCGACGAGATCCAGGAGATGGTGGGCGGGCGCGGCCAGATCCACGTGCGCGCCTCCAAAGGCGTTCACCTGGTGGTGCCTCGGGACCGGATCCACGCATCCTCCGGGCTGATCCTGCGCACCGAGAAGAGCGTGCTGTTCGTCATCCCGTGGGGACGGCACTGGATCCTCGGCACCACCGACACCGCATGGGACCTGGACAAGGCGCACCCCGCGGCCAGCCGAACCGACATCGACTACGTGCTCAACCGCGTCAACGCAGTCCTGAAAACCCCGTTGACCAGAGACGACGTGGAGGGGGTGTATGCGGGGCTGCGGCCGCTGCTCGCGGGGGAGTCCGAGGAGACCTCCCGGTTGTCCCGGGAGCACACCGTGGCGCACCCGGTGCCCGGCCTAGTCCTCATCGCGGGCGGAAAGTACACCACCTACCGGGTCATGGCCAAGGACGCGGTGGACGCGGTCGCCCACGGGATGGGCGGGGGAGTGCCCCCGTCGGTGACCGACCGGCTTCCCCTGGTGGGCGCCGACGGCTATTTCGCGCTGTGGAACCAGCGTCGCATCCTCGCCCGCCGCACCGGCCTGCACGTGTCCCGGATCCAGCACCTTCTGCGCCGCTACGGTTCCCTCATCCACGAAGTGCTGGGACTGATCGCCGAACAGCCGGATTTGAAGCAGCCGTTGACCGGCGCCGACGACTACCTGCGTGCCGAAGTGGTCTACGCGGTCCGCTACGAAGGGGCCCGCCACCTCGACGACGTGCTCAGCCGCCGCACCCACATCGCCATTGAGACGTGGGACCGCGGCCTTGCCGCGGCTGAGGAGGCGGCACAGCTCATGGCCGGCCCGCTCGGCTGGGACGATGCCCAAATCGCCCGAGAAGTGGAGTACTACCGTGCCCGGATCGAAGCGGAACGGGCCGCCCAGGAGCAAGACAGCGACCAGGAAGCCGACGCGGTCCAGCACGGTGCCCCGGATATCGTGCCGCAAGCCACCACCGTACGGGTCTGACCACGCAAGTGAACGCTGATCAAGGGAAGACGACAGACACCCCCCGCGTCCTCGAGATTCCCGCGGCGAGCCTGGTGCTGCTCATCGGGGTTTCCGGGGCGGGGAAGTCCACGTTCGCCGCCCGGCATTTCCGCCCCACCCAGGTGGTCAGCTCGGACCACTACCGGGCGGTCGTCAGCGACGACGAAAACGACCAGTCCGCCACCGACGACGCGTTCACCATCCTCCACGCCGTGGTGGACCGGAGGCTGCAGCGCGGCCTGCTCACCGTCGTCGACGCCACCAACCTCCACACGCACGCCCGGGTTGCGCTGCGGCGGATCGCGCGGCGGCACAATCTGCCGAGTGTCGCGATCGCCCTCGTCCCTCCCGTGGACGTGATCCGGCAGCGCGCCCGCGAACGGTCGGACCGCGCCCTCAGCGCCAAGGCCATCGACCGGCAGCTCACCGACCTGCAGCACGCCCTGGACCGCCTGGGCCAGGAAGGGTTCAGAGCGGTCTACGTGCTCCGCGATCCCGCAACGGTCGACACCGTCACGGTGCGACTGGTGCCTTTTCCCGGTTACCGCTCCGAGCTGCGCGGCCCCTTCGACATCATCGGCGACGTCCACGGCTGCCGGCTCGAACTGGAGGCGCTGCTGCACCAGCTCGGCTACCAGTTGGTGCGCGACGAGCACGGGCGCGCTGTCGGCGCCCACCACGTCGAACGCACCGCGGTGTTCGTGGGAGACCTGGTGGACCGGGGACCGGACTCGCCTGGCGTGCTCCGCCTGGTCATGGGAATGGTCGCCGACGGCGACGCCCTGTGCGTGGCGGGCAACCATGAGGACCGGTTGCGGAGGGCGCTGCAGGGACGGCGCGTGCAGGTCTCGCACGGTCTGCGGGAAACCCTGCAGCAGCTTGCCGCGGAGCCGGAAGCGTTCCAGGCCCGGGTCCGCGCCTTCTGCGCAGACCTGGTCAGCCACTACATTCTCGACGGCGGAAAACTGGTGGTCGCCCATGCCGGGCTGCCGGAGAAATACCACGGACGGGACTCCAAACGGGTCCGTGCTTTCGCGTTGTACGGCGAGACCACCGGGGAAGTCGACGAGTACGGGCTGCCTGTGCGGCTTCCGTGGGCCCGGAACTACCGGGGACAGGCGACCGTGGTGTACGGACACGTGCCCGCTGCCGACGTGGAGTGGCGCAACAACACTCTGTGCGTGGACACGGGGTGCGTGTTCGGCGGACGGTTGACCGCGCTGCGCTACCCCGAACGGGAGATCGTCAGCGTGCCAGCGGAACGCGTCTGGTTTCCGCCGACACGTCCGCTCTCCACCCCCCGGTGGACGGTCGCGGACGGCCGCGCATGAGGAGCCCGGGCGCTGCTCGCAGGGCGCGGCGGATCACTCGGCGCCGGGGCGGCATGCTCCGGCCAGACGACCTGCACGTCTATGCTGGTGGCGCAGCAGGGTTGCTGCATCGTGCCACGTCAATCCGGATATCACCATGAACGTACTGCTCACCGGCGGAGCCGGGTACATCGGAACGCATGTCGCTGTCGAGCTGTTGGAGAACGGCCACGACGTGGTCGTGGTCGACAATTTGCGCAACAGCCACGCGGAAGCGGTGCGCCGGGTAGAGCGCATTACCGGCCGTTCCGTCCACTTCTACGTCGGCGACTGCGCCGACCGGGAGCTGATGGACCGGGTCTTCACCGAGCACCGGATCGATGCGGCGGTCCACTGTGCCGGGTTGAAAGCGGTGGGCGAGTCCGTGGAGCTTCCGCTGCTGTACTACCGCAACAACCTCGACGCACTGTTGACGGTGTGCGAAGCCATGGACGCCCACGGCGTGCGCTCTTTAGTGTTCAGCTCTTCAGCGACCGTCTACGGCGACCCCGACCGGGTGCCGATTCCTGAGGATGCTCCGCTGCGCGCCACCAACCCTTACGGGGCGACCAAGCTGTTCGCGGAGCGGATCCTCTCCGACCTGGTCGCTTCGGCACCGGATTGGCGGATTATCACGCTGCGCTACTTCAACCCGGTGGGGGCGCACCCCAGCGGGCTGATCGGAGAGGACCCCGAAGGGGTGCCCAACAACCTCTTCCCCTACATCGCCCAAGTGGCGGCTGGACGCCGGGAGCGGGTCCTGGTCTACGGGGACGATTACGCCACTCCCGACGGCACGGGAGTGCGCGACTACCTGCACGTGATGGACCTCGCCCGCGGGCACGTCGCTGCGCTGGAGCGGCTCGGGGACGCCTACGGGATGCGCACCTACAACCTCGGCAGCGGCCACGGGGTCTCCGTGCTGGAGGCGATCGCGGCGTTCGAGCGGGCCTGCGGCAAGACGATCCCCTACGAGGTGGTGGCCCGCCGCCCGGGGGATATCGCGGTCTGCTACGCCGACCCGTCCGCCGCCAACCGGGACTTGGGGTGGAAGACGGCGTACACCTTGGACGAGGCCTGCGCCCACCTGTGGCGCTGGCAGACCATGAACCCGAACGGGTTCGCCGGCTGAGTCCTGCCGGACGACCGTCCCCGGGAGCGTGCCGGTCCGGGGTGCGGGCACATGCGCAGCCCTGTTTCATTACTCGCCGGTAGCGAGTGGAGGGCGGCTCGCCTAAGCTGCTGGTATGGAGACTGTGACGCACCCCACAGCAACGCGTTCCCTCCCCTTGGACGACGCTCTAGTCCAGCGGCTGACCCGCCACGTGGTCAGCAGTACCGGCCGTACCGTCGTCACCACGGCACCCTTCACCGGGGAACCTCTCGCCACCCTGCCCCAGTCCTCGGCCAGCGACGTCACCGAAGCGTTCCGCCGCGCCCGCGCCGCCCAGCGCGAATGGGCGCAGCGCTCGCCCCGCCAGCGCATCGCCCCCTTCCTCCGCTTCTCCGACCTGCTGCTCGACCGGCAAACCGAAATCCTGGACATCCTGCAATGGGAGACCGGGAAAGCCCGCAAGAACGCTTTCGAAGAAGTCTGCGACGCGGCCCTCGGCACCCTCCACTACGCACGCCATGCCCCCCGACTCCTCCGCCGCCGCCGCGCGCCCGGCGCCATCCCCCTCGCCACCCGGACCAGGGTGAACTACCAGCCCAAAGGGGTCGTCAGCGTCATCACCCCGTGGAACTACCCGCTCACCCTGCCCGTCGCAGACGCTGTCCCCGCCCTGCTGGCAGGCAACGCCGTCGTCGCCAAACCCGACACCCAGACCGCGCTGAGCGCGCTGTGGGCCATCGACCTGCTCGTCGAAGCAGGACTCCCCCGCGACCTGTGGCTCGTCGTCCTCGGCGAACCCGCGGAGATCGGTGACCCGCTGGTCGACGAGGCCGACTACGTCGCCTTCACCGGCTCCTCAGCGACCGGAGCCCGCATCGCCCAGCGTGCCGCCTCCCGGCTCATCGGCTGCTCCGCGGAACTCGGCGGCAAGAACCCGATGATCGTGTGCGCAGACGCCGACCTGGACCGGACCGTGCACGGCGCCGTAGCCGCCTGCTTCAGCAACTCCGGCCAACTGTGCATCTCCATGGAACGGCTCTACGTCCACGACTCCATCTACGACGCGTTCGTCGAGAAATTCGTGGCAGAGACGAAGAACCTGCGGCTCGGAGCGGACCTCGACTACTCCGCGGACCTGGGCTCTCTCACGTCCCAACGCCAATTCGACCGGGTCGTCGCCCACGTCGAGGACGCCCGCAGCAAAGGAGCCACCGTCCTGGCCGGAGGCCGCCCCCGCCCCGACGTGGGACCGCTGTTCTACGAGCCCACCGTGCTCACCGGCGTCGACGAGTCCATGACCTTGTGCGCCGAAGAGACTTTCGGACCGGTCGTCTCCCTCTACCGGTTCACCACCGAAGACGAAGCGATCGAACGCGCCAACCACACCCCCTACGGGCTCAACGCCAGCGTGTGGACTCGGGACGTGGCCCGGGGACGCCGCATCGCGGAACGGCTGAAAGCCGGGACAGTCAACATCAACGAAGGCTATGGCGCCGCGTTCGCCAGCTACGGCGCCCCCATGGGCGGGATGAAACGCTCCGGCCTGGGACGACGCCACGGAGTGGAGGGCATCCTGCGCTACACCGAAGCGCAGACCGTGTCCAGCCAGCACGTCGTCGGCCTCAGCGGCCCCCCGGGGATGTCCGCAGAAACCCTGTCGCGAGTGATGACCACCGGCATCCGGCTCATGCGCGCCCTACGCATCCGCTGAGGTGAGCTTCCGCACACTCTGTGCCCCTGCGACGCCGTGGTAGAGCGGAGATCCGGCAGCAGAACCCGTGCCCTGCTGCCGCTCCCGCCGCTCTACCACCCGGCAGCGCACTACACTGGCGGTGGTTCTGTCTCCGTATCTCCGCTGGAAGGCCGTTACGTGTCCGTTGCCGGTGCTCCCGAGAGCACGTTCGACACCGTTCTCGTCGTGGACTTCGGCGCGCAATACGCGCAGTTGATCGCGCGTCGGGTACGCGAATGCCACGTCTACAGCGAGATCGTGCCTCCGACCATGCCGGTCGAGGAGATGCTCGCCAAAAAACCCAAGGCCATCATCCTGTCGGGTGGCCCCTCCTCGGTGTACGCCGACGGAGCCCCGCAAGCTCCCCCCGGCCTGTTCGACACCGGGGTGCCCATCTTGGGGATCTGCTACGGCTTCCAGGTCATGGCGCAGACCCTCGGCGGCACCGTCGAACGGACGGGACGCTCCGAATACGGGCGCACCACGATCAACGTCGCCACCGACAGCCTGCTGTTCCACAGCCTGCCTCAGCAGCAGACCGTGTGGATGTCGCACGGCGACGCCGTGTCCCAGGTCCCCGACGGGTTCACCGTCACCGGGCAGACCGCGGACGCCCCGGTGGCCGCGATGGAGCACCGCGACCGGGCCCTCTACGGGGTCCAGTTCCACCCCGAAGTGGTCCACACCGAGCACGGCCGGGCCGTGCTGCAGCACTTCCTCTACGAGGCCGCGGGCTGCCGCCCCACCTGGACGATGGTCAACATCGTCGAAGACCAGGTGGCGCGCATCCGCGCCCAGATCGGCAGCAAGCGGGCGATCTGCGGGCTGAGCGGCGGAGTGGACTCCGCGGTAGCGGCCGCCCTCGTGCAGCGCGCTATCGGCGACCGTCTGACCTGTGTCTTCGTTGACCACGGGCTGTTGCGCCAAGGGGAAGCGGAGCAGGTCGAAAAAGACTTCGTCGCCGCTACGGGAGCCAGCCTCAAAGTCGTCGACGCCCAAGAGCGGTTCCTCACCGCTCTGGCCGGGGTCACCGACCCGGAAACCAAACGCAAGATCATCGGACGCGAGTTCATCCGCGTCTTCGAACAGGCAGCCCGCGAGATCGTCGCTGAAGCCGGGGAAGGCGACGAAGCCGTCGAATTCCTCGTCCAAGGCACGCTCTACCCGGACGTGGTGGAGTCCGGGGGCGGCAACGGGACCGCCAACATCAAATCGCACCACAACGTCGGCGGACTCCCCGACGACCTGCAGTTCACCCTGGTCGAACCGCTCCGGGAGCTGTTCAAGGACGAAGTCCGCAGAGTCGGCGAAGAACTCGGCCTCCCCGCAGAAATGGTGTGGCGGCACCCCTTCCCCGGCCCGGGCCTGGCCATCCGCATCGTGGGCGAGGTCACCGCGGAGCGGCTGGAGATCCTGCGGGCAGCCGACGCCATTGTCCGCGAAGAGCTGACCCGAGCCGGACTGGACCGCGCCATCTGGCAGTGCCCGGTGGTGCTGCTGGCAGACGTGCGCTCCGTGGGGGTGCAAGGCGACGGCCGGACCTACGGCCACCCGATCGTGCTGCGCCCGGTCACCAGCGAAGACGCCATGACTGCCGACTGGGCCCGGGTCCCCTACGACGTCCTCGCCACGATCTCCAACCGCATCACCAACGAGGTCCCCGACATCAACCGGGTCACCCTCGACATCACCAGCAAGCCGCCCGGCACGATCGAATGGGAGTGACCCTCCGGTCCGCGGCAGCCACGGCAGGGGACCGCACCCGGCCGTGACGCCTCCACCGGAGTCGCCGTTCACTCCCACGCCGCGAAGACCGCAACGGCTCCCCTGCACCAGGGGAGCCGTGCGTTGTCTTCACCCCCGCCTCCCGTGGCACTGGGAAGGGGCCTACTCCACCAGTTCCAACGCCTTCTCGTACTCTGCGCGGCTGAACAATTCGTTCTCCTCCACACCGTCGATGACGCACGTCACCTCGAGGAACGCGTCGCGCTTCCCCAACAGCGCGACATGGAGGAGGTCCGGCCGCGAGTCAGTCAGCGGAGAAAGCAGGTAGGTGACCGACGACTTCGCGCCGTACGGGTTCTTGTCGTTGCGGATCTGGAAGGGTTCGGTGGGGAACGCGCTCCCCTCCTCGAACAGGCCGCAGGTGTACTCCGTCAGCGCCCGACTGTTCTCGGTCAGCAGCGCCTCAGGCAAAGAATTGCAGTAGCCCTGCTCAGCAGAGCAGTCTCCAGGCCGGATCAGTGTGGGATCCCGGCCGTCAACCTCTTCCACGGCCAGTCCGCTCGGACGCGGACCGAACTGCTCTCGCAGGGCCGCCGTGTCCCACTGCTCCACGAACAGCGAGTCCTCGCTCCAAGAGAGCAGTGCGGTGACCACCTGCTCATAAGAGCCGGGCACGTGCTCCCAGACAGTCCCGACGAGATCCTCGGAGACCTGCCGGAGTTCACCGACGCCGGAAACGTAGGAGAGGCTCAGCCCGACATAGATCGTGTGCTTGCCCTCGAAACCGCCGACCCCCAGGAACGGGTGGCGCTCGTAGCGCTCTTCAATGACTTCGTGCACCGCGTCAAGGTCGCTGATCCGTGTGGCGGGCGAACTTGTGACGAGGACGAGCGTCACCACAACCACGACCAGCGCCAGGCTGGCTGAGAACAGGCCGAGGATCAGACCGGTGCTGCTGCGGCGCGGCGGCGTATAACCCGCCGGTCCAGGAGGGGGCATCGGCGGGGGAACCTGGTAGCCGGGCGGGGGCACTCCCCGGTGCGGCTGGCCAGGCGGATACTGTCCGGGAGGAGGACCATACTGCGGGCCACCCCCGAAGGAGGGGTTGTACTGCGGTTCCACGCGGTGACTCCAAACACCAGGGGAGGAGACTCCCTGACTCCCACGGGTTGCATGCACCATCGTCCCCCGAACCGCGGCTCAGCAAGCGAGGGCGCAGCCGGAATCTCACTGAACCGTCGTGGAACAGTAGCCTTTCCTTCGGATAAGCGGGCCGGGTCTCCGCGTACCGCGAGGTCACACCCCTGCCGCGGTGATCAGCGCCCGACCCGTCAACACCCGGGCCAGACCCCGGTGCTCCACGTCGCCGCTGGCACTGTCCGACGGGAGGACCTCGTCAACGGCCCGCGCTGCCGCGCGCAGCAGGGCAGCCCGGCTCGGAAGACCGATGCACGCCGCCTCCACGGTGGCAGCCCGCAACGGCGTAGGCCCCACATTGCCGAGCACCACGCGGGCCGCAGCGATCACCCCGTCGCCGCGGCGCACCCCTGCCGCGGCCCCGCCGATCGCCCACGACCGCCGGTCGGTGGGAAACCGCTCGTAGTGGAACGACCAGCCCGGCCACTTGGGCACTCGGATACCGGTCACCAGCTCGTCGGGGCCTATCGCAGTGGTCCGCTTCGCTACGAAGAAGTGCGCCGCAGGAACCCCGCGTTCCCCGGCAGGACCGGTGATCCGGCATTCCGCCCCCAACGCCACTGCCGCAGTAGGCAGCTCGAACGCCGGGTCGGCGTATGCCAACGCCCCGCCCACCGTGCCGCGGTGGCGCACCGCCGGGTCGGCGATCACCCCCGCAACCCTGGCCAGCAACGGGGCATGGGACCGCACCAGCGGATGGCTCGCCACCTCGTGGTAGGTGGTGAGTGCCCCGATCCACAGCGAGTCCCCTTCGTCCCGCACCCCGCGCAGCTCCGCGACCCCACCCAGGTCCACGAGCACATCAGGGCAGACCTGGTGCGACCGCAGCAGCGGCACCAGGCTTTGACCGCCCGCCAGCACCCGCCCTTCTAGGCTCTCACCCAGGATCTGCACCGCTTCCGCGATGCTGTGCGCCCGCGCGTACTCGCATCCCGGGGGCAGTACGCCGTTGTCTCCGCTCATCCGACCACCCGCGTCTCGGGGAGCTGTGTGTCCGCGTCCTGCACTGCGTCCGCCGCCTCGCACACCGCGCGCACGATGTCGGCGTCACTGCCGCAGGGGCACCGGACCCCCGACAGTCCCTCGTGGATCTCCTGCTCCGAAGGGGAAGAGCAGCCCCGCAGCAATTCCACTGCCGCAACCACCAGCCCGGGCCGACACCGGGTGCACCGCCGCACATGCCGCCGGAACGCTTTCTGGAGAGAGTGCGCGGTAGCGTCGTCCGCCAACCCGTCGACCGTGGTGACCGTGCACCCGTCCGTCTGGACCGCCAGCATCAGACAGCTTTTGACGGCCACCCCGTCCACCAGCACGAGGCACGCCCCGCACTCGGCGGTCGGGCAGTCCACGGGAATACCGCCGCTTTTCCGTTCCCGCAGGTACTGGGAGAGGGGAAGACACGCGTCAACCTCGTCCTCGTACCGCGTGCCGTCCACAGTGACACCGATGCCAGGCAAACGGACCTCCCCCTCCCCGCCGGGGAAACCCGTAGTCCCCGGCTTCACGCACGCGCCAGTGTGTCCGTCACGTCACAGTGCGCAACGACCCTAGACGAGGGGTTCCAGCGGCGGTCAGCACGCGGAGCCGCCATACGAGGTTTTTCCGCGCGGCAGACAGAAAATTTGCCTGACCCAGGGTTTCACGAGGAACGCCGGTGCTCTGAGTGGCGTGACCGCAGCAGCACACGCACGATGCCGACCACTCCCAAACCGAGGGCAAGCACCGGAAGCAGCCACAGCACGTTGAAGTCCCACGCGGTCGTGCCACTGACCACGAACGCCAGCCCTAGCAGCACGAACAGCAGCCCTGCGACCAGCGAGGCCCAGTCGGTGCTACGCCGTGACATGCGACACCTCCAGATTGCCCGCGCAGGAATCCACGATGAGGTTCAGCGTCGGCACCTCCGCCGCAGCGTCCTCGCCTTCGTTACTGCCCGGGCCCGAGCGCGGGGGAACGACTTCGTGGACATCCACCCTGAGACCCGCTTCGAACATCTGGTCGCCGAGCGTGACCCAACCGATCCCGGCCTGACCGCGGACCACGGTCCGCACCGTGTCCGGCACGATGACCTCCACCGATCCGAGACCGACCCGCGCCCGCACCGTCACCTCCTGGCCCGGCTCCACGGGAAGCCTGGTCAGGTCGAGACGGGCCTGACCGGCAGTCAACTCGAACGGCTCCCGTATCTCGGCGACCGCGGTCGGCCGCCAGGTGACCGAGCCGAACCGCGCTTCGGTCACATCGGTTGCCGTGGCACCCACCGCCAGCACGGTCGCTAGGGTGGCGACCGGGACGATGCCGCGCGGATTCCCCACCCACGCGCCCAGGATGAGGACCGCCCCGCACAACGTGACAATCCCTCCCAGGTAGAGCGGGGCAGTCTGCGGCCCCAGCAGGGCATCCACCGACACCCCACCGAAGACGAACATTACCCCGGTCAAGGCCAGCGCACCCCAGACCACGAGAGCGAACAGCCCTACCCCGCCGCGCCGGGACGAGGAGCAGGCCCCGTTCCGCTCCTGCGGCCGCAGCTCTGCGATGCCCGCAGCAGCCTCGTGACGGGCCGTCGTTTTCTGGCCGGCCTCGGGCTCGGTGGCCTGCCGCGCGAGGACAGCCAAGTCGACGGGGCCGTCCGAGGCCGCAGTCCACGACTGGCCCGGGTGGTAGTAGGCAGGGGCAGGGCTAGGAGCAGCCACGCTCGGCGGGGGATCCTGCTTCTTCAACCATTCCGGCAACTGCCGGAGGGTGTGGGCCAGATCCACTCCGCGGTTGTGCGCGACCAGGCAGCCCAGCACCAGCGGCACCGCCAGGACCAGCGTCGTCCAACTGAACCCGCCGAACAGGGTGAAAGCTGTCCCCACCGCCAGACCGCAGCCGAGGAGGGCAAGGACAGCATCCCCGGTCAGCCTCCGGCTGAACAACTGCTCCGCCATGGCGGGGCCGCCGCGCGCATCCCGCATCAGCAGCCACGCAAAGGCGTACAGCCACACCCCGGTCCCCCCGCCCAGCGCGGTGACCGCGAACGCCGTGCGCCACACCACCGGGTCGATCCGCGTATAACGCCCCAAACCAGCCGCCACCCCGGTAAGCACGGCGGCGACATCGTCCCGGCACAGGGCGCGCTCAGCGGCGCTGGTCGGAGCGGACGTCTCCGCGGCGGCGGGCTCCGCTGCCCGCGCCGCACTGTTCTGCTCGCCGTCCACCATGGCTCCATGCTCTCCCGTGGTGTTCCCGCTTCCCATCAGGGAGTTCCCTGACCTCACCCTGAACTCGGGTCCCGGGGGACCGGGGAGTTCCCCCGATGCAGACCGCGCAGCCCGGCAGGCATGCTGGTACCAGGCAGACGAATGCGAGGAGACGGTGACCGCGACGCGAGAAGAGCCACCGCAGTTGTACCGCAGCACGGACGACCGGCTGCTAGGCGGAGTCTGCTCCGGACTAGCCCGCCACCTCGGCATCGACCCGGTCGTGGCGCGGCTGGCGCTGCTCGCTCTCGCCGTCGGCGGTATCGGGGTCGCGGTCTACCTCGTCCTGCTCCTGCTCGTCCCCCCCGACCCGGAGGCGGAAGAGGACACGACAGCCGACCCGGAGGAGCGCACCCGCCGCAAAGGCCGCGACATCAGCCAGATCCTGGCCTACATCGCCCTGGCCGCCGGACTGGGCATGCTCTTCCTGTTCTTCGGCGGTGTCCTGGACCCGCTGCTGTGGTTCCTGGTCTTCGGTGCTCTCGGCGGCACCATCCTGTGGCAGCAGGCCAACCCCGCGGAACGCGACGAGTGGGTCGCCTCCACCACGCTGCGCGGCAAAGCGTGGATCCGCACCGGCCTGGGCGTCCTGCTCGTCATCGTCGGCGTGATCGGGTTCCTCGCCTTCCAGCAGCAGCTCCACGAAGCACGCGCCGGACTCACGTTCGCGCTCACCCTGCTTGCCGGGATCGGGCTGATTGTCGCCCCCTGGATCATTGGCCTGGTGCGGGAACGCGACCGGGAACGCCGAGAACGCATCCGCAGCCAGGAACGCGCTGAACTCGCCGCGCACATCCACGACTCGGTGCTGCACACCCTCACCCTCATTCAGCGCCGCGCCGACGACCCGCGCGAAGTGCAGCGGCTGGCTCGAGTCCAGGAACGGGCCCTCCGCAACTGGCTCTACCAGCGCCGGACCGACGTGGATCTCACTCTCTCCCCCGCGCTGGAAGGAGTGGCCGCCGAGGTGGAAGAGGTCCACGGGGTCCCCATCGAAGTGGTCTGCGTGGGCGACTGCCCCCTCAACGACGGGCTGCGTGCCACCCTGCAAGCCGCCCGGGAAGCCATGGTGAACGCGTCCAAGTACGCGGGAGTGGACACCATCTCCGTGTTCTGCGAAGTGGAACCGGACGAAGTCCTCGTCTTCATCCGCGACCGCGGCCCCGGATTCGACCTGGACGCGGTACCAGCCGACCGCATGGGCGTCCGCGGCTCGATTATCGGCCGGATGGAACGCCACGGCGGGCACGCCCGAATCCGCACCGCACCCGGGGAAGGGACCGAAGTCCAACTACGCATGCCCCGCCCGTCCCCGTCTGGGGAGACCTAGCGCGACCCAGACGACACTCCAGTCCCAGCAGCCCGTGTCCGAAGGAGGACGCCGTCTTTGCGGGGATGGTACAGCCAGGTAGAGTCCCACGATGTGGGAGAAGAGAACACCTTCGCCAGTGGCCGTATCCCGAGGATCGTCATCGTCGACGACCACCACCTGTTCCGCAGTGGAGTGCGGGGCGAACTCGGCGACACCGTCGACGTAGTCGGCGAAGCCGGAGACGTCGACGAGGCGGTCCGCGTCATCAGCGAACAGCGTCCCGACCTGGTCCTGCTCGACGTCCACCTGCCCGGCGGCGGAGGAATCGAGGTGCTCCGCCGGATCCTGCCGAAACACCCTGAGATCCGGTTCCTCGCCCTGTCGGTCTCCGACGCTGCCGAGGACGTCATCGGAGTGATCCGCGCCGGCGCCCGCGGCTACGTCACGAAAACCATCTCCGGCACGGAGCTCGCCGACGCGATTGTGCGGGTGGCCGACGGTGACGCCGTGTTCTCCCCACGTCTCGCGGGATTCGTCCTCGACGCGTTCGCGGCCACCGACGCACCCCCCGTCGACCCGGAACTCGACCGCCTCACCCAGCGGGAACGCGAAGTGCTCCGGTTGATCGCCCGCGGCTACGCCTACAAGGAGGTCGCCCGCGAACTGTTCATCTCGGTGAAGACCGTGGAGACCCACGTCTCCTCGGTCTTGCGCAAACTCCAGTTGTCCAACCGGCACGAACTGAGCCGCTGGGCTACGGCCCGCAAACTCGTCTAACCCGCTCAGGCCAGCGCGCGCAGCATCCGGGAGAGGAACTTGGGCACGTCCACCTCGGTGGGCAGCACCACCGCAGGCCGCGAGGTCTCCTCGCGGCGGGGACGCAGATCCGCGATGGTCATGCCGCGTGTGTGCGCACCGGCCAGCTCCACCAGCACGGGAACGGTCTCCGACTCTTTCACCAGCGACGGGTCCACCAGCACCGCTGCAGCAAGCGGGTCGTGCATCGGACACGCCCGCTGGCCCAGAAACGACGTGTACCAGCCCACGTAGTAGGCGAGGAACCGGTGCGCGTACTGGGCGCGCTCCCCCGGCAGCGCCGCCAACTCCTCCAGCCACGACTCGGTCGCCAAGGCTCGCATGGTGACGTCGAGAGCCACCAAAGTCAGGTCGAACCCCGCGCCGAGCACTGCCTCGGCCGCCTCAGGGTCGTTGTTGACGTTCGCTTCGGCCCACGGGGTGACGTTGCCCGGCGACCGGACCGCACCGCCCATCACCACGACCCGGTTCACCAGCTCAGGCAGCCGCGGTTCGAGAGCCAACGCCACAGCCAGGTTGGTGAGCGGACCGAGCGCCAGCACGTTGAGCTCCCCGGGAGCCGACCGGGCCAGGCGCACAAGCAGCTCCGCTGCCGACTCGGACACGGGACGCTTCGCCGCCTCGGGCAGTTCGATCCCTCCGAGCCCGTTGTCCCCGTGGACATGCCGGGCGAGCCGGGGCTGCTGCATGAGCGGGCGCGCCGCCCCCACCGCAACCGGGGTCTCGGGACGTCCGAAAAGCTGCAGCAGCCGCACCGCGTTCTCCGCGGTGCTCTCCACCCCCGTGTTCCCGTAGACCGCCCCTACCCCCGCGATCTCGACCCTGTGGTCCGCCGCGAGGTAGGCCAATGCCAGCGCGTCATCAATCCCCGGGTCGCAGTCGACGAAAACCCGCACTGAATCCCTCCACAACCGTTGCTTCCACGGGCAACGGCCCAGACTAGCCGCGGCAGGAGGTCAGCGGTGTCCTTCCGCCGCGTCTACCCTTGGTGGGGTGTCCTCCCAAGAGCAGCTTCTCGAAGGTCTCAACGAGCTCCAGCGCGCCGCGGTGCTCCACCACGGCAGCCCGCTGCTGATCATCGCTGGAGCGGGGTCAGGCAAGACCCGTGTCCTCACCCACCGCATCGCCTACCTGCTGGCCGAGCGGGGAGTCCGCCCCAGCGAGGTGCTCGCGATCACCTTCACCAACAAAGCCGCAGCCGAGATGAAGGAGCGTGTCGAGCGGCTGCTCGGTGAACGCACGGCCAGCGCCATGTGGGTGATGACCTTCCACTCGGCCTGTGTGCGCATCCTGCGCCGCGAGGCGGCCCGCCTGGGATACCCCAGCAGTTTCACCATCTACGACTCCGCGGACTCCCAGCGGCTGATGCAACTGGTCTGCCGCGAACTCGACCTGGACCCCAAACGCTTCCCGCCCAAGTCGTTCTCCGCCCAGGTGTCGAGCCTGAAGAACGAACTGGTGGACTACGACACGTTCGCGGGGCGGGCAGAAACCGTGCAGGAGCGCGCTCTCGCGGAGGCGTACCAGCTCTACCAGCAGCGCCTCTACGAGGCGGGGGCGATGGACTTCGACGACCTCATCATGGTCACGGTCCATCTGCTGCAGATGTTCCCCGAGGTCGCCGAGCACTACCGGCGGCGGTTCCGGCACCTGCTGGTCGACGAGTACCAGGACACCAACCACGCCCAATACGCCCTGATCCGGGAGCTCGTAGGCGACGGCGACCCCGCCACCCCGGGACCGGAATTGTGCGTGGTGGGCGACGCCGACCAGTCCATCTACGCCTTCCGCGGGGCGACGATCCGCAACATTCTGGAGTTCGAGCGCGACTACCCGCAGGCCACCACCATCCTGCTGGAGCAGAACTACCGGTCCACGCAGACCATCCTCTCCGCAGCCAACGCCGTTATCGCGCACAACACGGAGCGCCGCCCGAAAAACCTGTGGTCCGCCCAGGGAGAGGGCGAGCCTATCGTCGGCTATGTCGCCGACGATGAGCGCGACGAGGCAACGTTCGTCGTCCAGGAGATCGACGCCCTCACCGACGCGGGAACCTGCACCCCCGGCGATGTCGCGGTGTTCTACCGGACCAACGCCCAGTCCCGCGTACTGGAGGAAGTGTTCGTCCGCACCGGCATGCCGTACCGGATCGTCGGCGGGGTGCGGTTCTACGAACGCAAGGAGATCCGCGACATCCTCGCCTACCTCCGCGTGCTGGCCAACCCTGAGGACTCGGTGAGCCTGCGCCGCATTCTGAACGTGCCGAAACGCGGGATCGGGGAGCGGGCCGAGCAGGTCATCGAACAGTTCGCGGCACAGGAGCGGATCACGTTCGCGCAGGCCCTGCGCCGCGCAGACGAAGCACCGGGAATCGCCACCCGCTCGCTCAAAGCGATCAAAGAGTTCGTCGCGCTCCTCGAAGAACTCGAGGAGCTGGCTGCCACCCGCAGCCCGGCCGAGACGATTGAAGCGGTCCTGGAACGCACCGGCTACTTGGAAGAGCTCGTCAACTCCAAGGACATCCAGGACGAGAGCCGCGTGGAGAACCTCGAGGAGTTCGTCGGCGTCGCCCGCGAGTTCGAATCGTCTTTTGACGCCGCGCTGGCCGCAGAAGGAGCCGACGGGGAAACCGGCCGCGACGGTGCGGAACCGACCCTGGTGGACTTCCTCGAGCAGGTCTCCCTCATCGCCGACACCGACCAGCTCCCTGACGAGGACGACCAGGGCGGGGCCGTCACCCTCATGACCCTCCACTCGGCCAAAGGATTGGAGTTTCCCGTGGTCTTCCTCACCGGGTTGGAGGACGGGGTCTTCCCGCACCTGCGGGCGCTCGGCGACCGGTCCGCACTGGAAGAGGAGCGGCGGCTGGTCTACGTCGGTATCACCCGTGCCCAGGAGCGGCTCTACCTGACCCGGGCTGCGACACGCAGCTCCTGGGGGGCCGCGGCCTACAACCCTCCGTCGCGGTTTTTGGACGAGATTCCCGCAGAACTCGTGACCTGGCGCCGGGCAGAGTCCACGACGGAGGCGCTCCGCCGTTCCGTGTCCCCTGCCCGCACGTCGCGGCCGACCCGCAAGGCCGAGCGCCCGGTGCTAGCGCTGCGGCCAGGCGACAAGGTGAACCACGACTCCTTTGGGCTGGGCACCGTGCTCTCGGTCGACGGCACCGGGGATCGGACGCGGGCCCGTGTCGACTTCGGAGCGGGGGTCGGGCAGAAGGACCTCATGGTCAAGTTCGCTCCGTTGGAGAAGCTCTGACGACGACGGGCACGCATCCGCGGATACGGGTTCGACCTGGGCATATGCGTCCTGGCCGAACCCGATTCGCCAAGCGGGCGAACGTGGGATAAAGTCTTCCAACGCCGCCGGGCTTCCGGGCGTGCCCGGGCACGGTGGTCAGTCCAGAGGATGTGCGAAGCACTCCGCAGAGCACGGTAATCTGGATAAGCGAACCGAGCGAGACGGACGCGGTAGCTGCCGCGGACGGGCCGGTTCTCCCACTCCAGCGCCGATGGTCCGAGCACTCTCGGAGAGGCGCTAGAGTAAATAAAGAAGCCAAGAGCGAAGCCGGCAGGCGCCGGAAGAGCTCTGAAGTGATGTGCCGCATCCGGGGAAGAGCCCGTGTGGGTTTGTAGACGGTTGGCGGTTGTTTCTTGAGAACTCAACAGCGCGTGGTTGTTTCTTGACAGCCGGGTTTGTGTGGTTTTTGGCTCCTTCCTGCCCCCTGGGTTTGTGGGGGTGGGGGTTCCTTTGATCTGGTGCCTTGCGCGCGTTGTGTGTGTGGGGTGCCGGGTTGGGGTTGAGCTCTTGTAAGGTTTGCCGCCCCCTGTTGTGCACACTGTTTGTTGGGTGTGTGGTGGGGGTTGGTGTTTAGGCCTGTGATGGAGAGTTTGATCCTGGCTCAGGACGAACGCTGGCGGCGTGCTTAACACATGCAAGTCGAGCGGTAAGGCCCCTTCGGGGGTACACGAGCGGCGAACGGGTGAGTAACACGTGAGTAACCTGCCCCTGACTCTGGGATAAGCCTGGAAAACTGGGTCTAATACCGGATATGACCTCGTGCCGCATGGTGTGGGGTGGAAAGGTGTTTTTCCGGTCAGGGATGGGCTCGCGGCCTATCAGCTTGTTGGTGGGGTAACGGCCTACCAAGGCGATGACGGGTAGCCGGCCTGAGAGGGCGACCGGCCACACTGGGACTGAGACACGGCCCAGACTCCTGCGGGAGGCAGCAGTGGGGAATATTGCGCAATGGGCGGAAGCCTGACGCAGCGACGCCGCGTGGGGGATGAAGGCCTTCGGGTTGTAAACCTCTTTTACCACTCACGAAGGCCCCTGGTTTTCTGGGGGTTGACGGTAGGTGGTGAATAAGGACCGGCTAACTACGTGCCAGCAGCCGCGGTAATACGTAGGGTCCGAGCGTTGTCCGGAATTATTGGGCGTAAAGAGCTCGTAGGCGGCCTGTCGCGTCTGCTGTGAAAGTCCGGGGCTTAACTCCGGGTGTGCAGTGGATACGGGCAGGCTTGAGGTAGGTAGGGGAGACTGGAATTCCTGGTGTAGCGGTGAAATGCGCAGATATCAGGAGGAACACCGGTGGCGAAGGCGGGTCTCTGGGCCTTACCTGACGCTGAGGAGCGAAAGCGTGGGGAGCGAACAGGATTAGATACCCTGGTAGTCCACGCCGTAAACGTTGGGCGCTAGGTGTGGGGACTTTCCACGGTTTCCGTGCCGTAGCTAACGCATTAAGCGCCCCGCCTGGGGAGTACGGCCGCAAGGCTAAAACTCAAAGGAATTGACGGGGGCCCGCACAAGCGGCGGAGCATGTTGCTTAATTCGACGCAACGCGAAGAACCTTACCAAGGCTTGACATCACCGGTAATCCTCCAGAGATGGGGGGTCCTTCGGGGATCGGTGACAGGTGGTGCATGGCTGTCGTCAGCTCGTGTCGTGAGATGTTGGGTTAAGTCCCGCAACGAGCGCAACCCCTGTCCCATGTTGCCAGCACGTGGTGGTGGGGACTCATGGGAGACTGCCGGGGTCAACTCGGAGGAAGGTGGGGATGACGTCAAGTCATCATGCCCCTTATGCCTTGGGCTGCAAACATGCTACAATGGCCGGTACAGAGGGCGTGCGATGTCGTGAGGCGGAGCGAATCTCTTAAAGCCGGTCTCAGTTCGGATTGGGGTCTGCAACTCGACCCCATGAAGGTGGAGTCGCTAGTAATCGCGGATCAGCAACGCCGCGGTGAATACGTTCCCGGGCCTTGTACACACCGCCCGTCACGTCACGAAAGTCGGCAACACCCGAAACACGTGGCCTAACCCTTTGTGGGGGGGAGCGTGTGAAGGTGGGGCTGGCGATTGGGACGAAGTCGTAACAAGGTAGCCGTACCGGAAGGTGCGGCTGGATCACCTCCTTTCTAAGGAGCTTGAAGCCGACTGTGTGCTGGATGCAGGGTGTGTCTGGCGTGTGTTGGTGGTCGGCTGGCTCGAAAGTGGACGCCTCCCGTTGTGTGCTGCATGGTGTGTGGCGCGTGTGTTGGGGGGTGGCCCGGTGGGTTGAGAGGCAATCTTTTCCCTGCCTGTCGTTGGTGGTGGGTGGGGGCGCGCTGTTGGGTGTCTGAGGGAACAACCGTATCCCGCAGACACCGCACCCTGGTGGCCGTGTTGCTTGGGCTGGCTGGGGTCGAAGCCGTTGTGGTGGGGGCTTTGGCTGGCTGGGCTGGGGCTGAGTGGTCGTGGCTGGTGAGGCTGCGTCTGTGAGGTCCTTTGGTTTGGGTGTGGGTGTGTGGGGGTTGTTCTGGCCATCCTGGCTGGCGCATGCCGTGTGGTGTGTGTTGGTTGGGTGTGTGGCGTGGGTTTTGATTTGTGGATAGTGTGTGCGAGCGTCTTGTTTCTGTGGTGGCCAAGCGAGTGTGGCACACGGTGGATGCCTTGGCACCAGGCGCCGATGAAGGACGTGGGAGGCCGCGATAGGCCACGGGGAGCTGCCAACCGAGCGTTGATCCGTGGGTGTCCGAATGGGGGAACCTGGCGTGCGTGATGGCACGTCGCCGCTGCCTGAATGTATAGGGCAGTTGGTGGGAACGCGGGGAAGTGAAACATCTCAGTACCCGCAGGAGGAGAAAACAAGAGTGATTCCCTGAGTAGTGGTGAGCGAAAGGGGATGAGGCTAAACCATGCGCGTGTGATACTCGGCAGGGGTTGCGCGTGTGGGGTTGTGGGGCGTGCCTGTCTGGGTCTGCCGGCCTGGAGCACTGCCGTTGCGGATAGCCGAAGCCGGTGGGAAACGGCACCGTAGAAGGTGAGAGTCCTGTAGGTGAAATCCGTGGGCGGGGTGTTGGGTGCGTTCCCGAGTAGCACGGGGCTCGGGGAATCCCGTGTGAATCTGGCAGGACCACCTGCTAAGCCTAAATACGTCCTGGTGACCGATAGTGGACGAGTACCGTGAGGGAAAGGTGAAAAGTGCCCCGGTGAGGGGTTGTGAAAGAGTGCCTGAAACCGTGTGCTGTCAAGCCGTCAGAGCCTTGCTTGTGGTGGGGTGATGGCGTGCCTTTTGCAGAATGAGCCTGCGAGTCATGGTGTGTGGCGAGGTTAACCCGTTGTGGGGGAGCCGTAGCGAAAGCGAGTCTGAAGAGGGCGTTTGAGTCGCATGCTGTGGACCCGAAGCGGGGTGATCTACCCATGTCCAGGGTGAAGCGGGGGTAAGACTCCGTGGAGGCCCGAACCCACCAGGGTTGAAAACCTGGGGGATGAGGTGTGGGTAGGGGTGAAAGGCCAATCAAACTCCGTGATAGCTGGTTCTCCCCGAAATGCATTTAGGTGCAGCGTCGCGTGGTGCTTGCCGGAGGTAGAGCGACTGGTTGGCTGATGGGCCCGACAAGGTTACTGAGGTCAGCTAAACTCCGAATGCCGGTGAAGCTAGCGCGGCAGTGAGACTGCGGGGGATAAGCTTCGTGGTCGAGAGGGAAACAGCCCAGATCATCGGTTAAGGCCCCTAAGTGTGTGCTTAGTGGGAAAGGTTGTGCAGTTGCTGTGACAGCCAGGAGGTTGGCTTAGAAGCAGCCATCCTTGAAAGAGTGCGTAATAGCTCACTGGTCGAGTGATTGTGCGCCGACAATGTAGCGGGGCTGAAGCACACCGCCGAAACCGTGGATGCTGATCATGCCTTTTGTGGGTGTGGTTGGTGTGGTAGGGGAGCGTCCTGCGTGGGGTGAAGCCGCCGAGTGATCGTGTGGTGGACTGCGTGGGAGTGAGAATGCAGGCATGAGTAGCGTGACACACGTGAGAAACGTGTGCGCCGATTGACTAAGGGTTCCTGGGGCAGGTTAATCCGCCCAGGGTAAGTCGGGACCTAAGGCGAGGCCGTGAGGCGTAGTTGATGGATAACGGGTTGATATTCCCGTACCCGTCCGCACGCGCCCAATACCGAGGCTTCTGATGCTAACCAGACTGGCGCTGCTCCTGTCCTTTGTGGGTGGGGGTGGTGTTGGTGTGGGGTCCAAGGGAGTAGTAGGTAAGTGATGGGGTGACGCAGGGGGGTAGCTCTACCGGGCGGTGGTTGTCCCGGGTCAAGCGTGTAGCCCGGAGCATAGGCAAATCCGTGCTCTGTTGTGGGTGAGGCGTGATGTCGAGGCGTTGAGCCGAAGTGAGTGATCCCGTACTGCCGAGAAAAGCCTCTAGCGAGTGTGTGGACGGCCCGTACCCTAAACCGACGCAGGTGGTCAGGTAGAGAATACCGAGGCGTTCGGGTGAACCGTGGTTAAGGAACTCGGCAAATTGTCCCCGTAACTTTGGGAGAAGGGGAGCCCTGTGCGGTGAAGGACCGTGCGTCTGGAGCTGTGTGGGGTCGCAGAGGCCAGGGGGAAGCGACTGTTTACTAAAAACACAGGTCCGTGCGAAGTCGTAAGACGCGGTATACGGACTGACGCCTGCCCGGTGCCGGAACGTTAAGAGGACCGGTTAGATGCCTTTTGGGTGTCGACGCTGGGAATCTAAGCGCCGGTAAACGGCGGTGGTAACTATAACCATCCTAAGGTAGCGAAATTCCTTGTCGGGTAAGTTCCGACCTGCACGAATGGCGTAACGACTTCCCCGCTGTCTCAACCACGGGCCCGGCGAAATTGCACTACGAGTAAAGATGCTCGTTTCGCGCAGCAGGACGGAAAGACCCCGGGACCTTTACTACAGCTTGACATTGGTGTTTGGGATGGCTTGTGTAGGATAGGTGGGAGCCTGTGAAGCCTGGACGCTAGTTCGGGTGGAGGCGTTGGTGAAATACCACTCTGGCTGTTTCGGGCATCTAACCTGGGACCGTGATCCGGTTCAGGGACAGTGTCTGGTGGGTAGTTTAACTGGGGCGGTTGCCTCCTAAAGGGTAACGGAGGCGCCCAAAGGTTCCCTCAGCCTGGTTGGCAATCAGGTGGTGAGTGTAAGTGCATAAGGGAGCTTGACTGTGAGACGGACGTGTCGAGCAGGTGCGAAAGCAGGGACTAGTGATCCGGCGTCGGCGTGTGGAAGCGGCGTCGCTCAACGGCTAAAAGGTACCCCGGGGATAACAGGCTGATCTTCCCCAAGAGTCCGTATCGACGGGATGGTTTGGCACCTCGATGTCGGCTCGTCGCATCCTGGGGCTGGAGTCGGTCCCAAGGGTTGGGCTGTTCGCCCATTAAAGCGGCACGCGAGCTGGGTTTAGAACGTCGTGAGACAGTTCGGTCCCTATCCGCTGCGCGCGTTGGAGACTTGAGAAGGGCTGTCCCTAGTACGAGAGGACCGGGACGGACGAACCTCTGGTGTGCCAGTTGTTCCGCCAGGAGCATGGCTGGTTGGCTACGTTCGGAAGGGATAACCGCTGAAAGCATCTAAGCGGGAAGCCTGCTTCAAGATGAGGTCTCCTGCCACCGTTGAGTGGGTAAGGCCCCCTAGAGATGATGGGGTTGATAGGCCGGATGTGGAAGCCCTGTGAGGGGTGGAGCTGACCGGTACTAATCGGCCGAGGGCTTGTCCACCACAGATACAGGACAGCTCGCACACACGAACACACACGCGTGAAGGTTTCCCCCATGACCTAGAGCCTGTGGGTTGTGGTTGGTGGGGGTGTGAGGGTTACGGCGGTCATAGCGGGCGGGGTCCACCCGGTCCCATTCCGAACCCGGTCGTTAAGCCGCCCAGCGCCGATGGTACTGCCCTGTGGTGGGGTGGGAGAGTAGGACACCGCCGTACACACACGCAAAAAAGGAGAGGGAGTAGATGTGAGGCTTTGGTCCTCTTTCCTGCCCCTCTCCTTTTCGTTTTCTCTGAATTAAGGCCCCTCGCGCAGGGGCCTATTTTTGTGCCTTTTCCTGGGCGAGGGTGCCCCCACCCCTGTGTCGGGGAAATGGCCAGGAAAAACCGTGGTGAAGAAGAGCGGGAAGAGGGATGAATTCACTGCATGGCCTCTTCAAGGCGAGAATCCTGCACGGTCCCGTCGTCACGGTTGCCGCGGGGTAGAGCGGAGATGCAGCGATCCCTGCCTGTGCCGCTGCGGAAGGAGCGAATACCCTCTCTCGCCCGGGAGAGGCACACTACTGGATCCGGTGGTTAAGTGCCTTGATGCTGGCGCAGGTAGTCCAAGTAGAGCGGACGCAGTGCCTCACGGAGCTGGTGGTCCCCTTCGAATTCTGCGATCAGTTGGCTGAACAATGCCGACACGGTGTGCACCCCGGCCTGTCCTGCCGCTGGGCGTCCGGCAAGGGCCTCCGCACTAGGAATATGCTCCACCAGCTTCCACAGGTAGCTGACATCCCACCGCTTCCGGGCGAGCTCCACTGCCCGTTCCCGCAACTCGTCCGTGTCCAACCTCTCCAAGTCCTCACCCATGACCTCCCACTACCCGATCTGGGGCTTTCCGCGCTCTGCGGGACAGACTCCCCCGCATCGCGACGGGCGGGGATGGTGCAGGGCAGAAAACGGCAAAGAGATAGGCTCTTGGACTTGTGACTACAGGTAGCCCGTATCGGGACGTTCCGCCGCGGCACGTCGTTCTTTCGGATCGGTAGGCGTGGACGTCGAGATCATCGCGCTGCTCATGGCCGCAGCGGTCGCCGCCGGATGGGTCGACGCTGTCGTGGGCGGCGGTGGCCTGCTGATGCTTCCCGCACTGCTCGTCGCCTTCCCCACCACACCGGTGGCCGCAGTGCTCGGAACCAACAAACTGACAGCGATCTTCGGTACCTGCTCCGCCGCCATCACCTACGCTCGCGGGGTCAAATCCGAACCCCACGTGGTGTGGTCCGCAGCCGGACTCGCCCTCCTCGGAGCGGGAAGCGGGGCCGCGCTTGCCGGAGCAGTGTCCTCCGCGACCCTGCGCCCCATCATCATGGCGGTGCTGCTCGCTGTCGCTGTCTTCGTGGTGCTGCGCCCCGCGATGGGACGGGTCGCCCAACCACGGCTGCGCACCCCTGCCCGGGTCGTAGCCACGGTCCTCATCACGGGCCTAGTGATCGGATGCTACGACGGCCTCATCGGGCCGGGCACCGGCACGTTCCTGATCATCGCGCTGACGTCGATCATCGGCATGGACTTCGTCACTGCCTCGGCGTCCGCCAAAATCATCAACACGGCCACCAACCTCGGCGCGATCATCGTCTTCGCCCTCAATGGTGACGTGATGTGGCTGATCGGGCTGGGCTTGGCGGTGTGCAACATCGCCGGGGCGCAGGTGGGCGCCCGCATGGTGCTGCGCCGCGGTACCGGCTTCGTGCGGGCTGTCCTCCTGGTCGTCGTCGTGCTCCTCGTGCTGCGGCTCGGCTACGACCAGTTCGTCGCATCCGCGGTCCCCTCGGGCACAGGGTGAAGGAGCATGACAGAGCGTGACACGGTCCCTGTGAAGCTTGTGTAACCCGTCACATGGGTTATCGACTCAGTGTGGGGAATAACGGACAAACAACCAGTTTCACGAGGTCATGGGACCGGTCATCGGGAACCCGGTGTCTGTTGCGGAAAGTCGGGCTGGATAAGCTTCCGCATGGTGCGGATGGCTTAAACAAGCATCTTTCCAACGTGGCACACCCCGCAGATGGTTCCCACGTTGTGTGAATGACCTCCGCAGAAACCCAGCCAGCGAGTCACAAGGACGGACCCTCGTGGACCTGTTCGAATACCAGGCGAAGGCACTCTTCGCGGAATATGGGGTTCCGGTACCCCAAGGAAAGGTGGCGAGCACGCCCGAGGAGGTGCGTGCCATCGCCGAAGAGTTCGCGGCGGCGGGCAAGCCCCGCGTCGTGGTTAAAGCTCAGGTCAAGACCGGAGGCCGAGGCAAGGCGGGCGGTGTCAAGGTGGCCGACGGCCCCGACGACGCAGTCGCTAAGGCCAAGCAGATTCTCGGCATGGACATCAAGGGCCACACCGTCCACCGGGTCCTCGTTGAAGAGGCCAGCGACATCGCGGAGGAGTACTACTTCTCCTTCCTGCTGGACCGGGCGAACCGTTCCTTCCTCTCCATCTGCTCTGCCGAGGGCGGTATGGAGATCGAGGAGGTTGCGGCAACCAACCCCGACGCCGTAGCGAAGGTCCCCATCAGCCCGCTCAAGGGGGCTCCGGCTGACGTCGCGGCCGACATCGTTGCCCAAGGCAAACTGCCCGAGGCTGCTGCCCAGGGCGCCGTCGACGTCATCACCAAGCTGTGGAAAGTCTTCGTGGAGAAAGACGCCACGCTGGTCGAGGTCAACCCGCTCATCCTCACCAAGGACGGCCGGGTGGTCGCCCTTGACGGCAAGGTCACCCTGGACGACAACGCCGAGTTCCGGCAGGACCTGGAGTCGCTAGCCTCCGCCGCGGAAGGCGACCCGCTGGAAGTCAAGGCCAAGGAGAAGGGCCTCAACTACGTCAAGCTCGACGGTGAGGTCGGCATCATCGGTAACGGCGCCGGACTCGTCATGTCCACGCTGGACGTGGTCGCCTACGCCGGTGAGCAGCACGGCGGAGTCAAGCCCGCCAACTTCCTCGACATCGGCGGTGGCGCCTCCGCCGAGGTCATGGCCAACGGCCTGGAGATCATCCTGAGCGACCCCGCGGTCAAGAGCGTCTTCGTGAACGTCTTCGGTGGTATCACCGCGTGCGACGCGGTCGCCAACGGTATCGTGCAGGCGCTCGAACTGCTGGAATCCCGGGGCGAGGATGTGACCAAGCCGCTGGTGGTGCGCCTGGACGGTAACAACGCCGAACTCGGTCGCTCGATCCTCAACGAACGTAACCACCCAGCGGTCCGCCAGGTGGACACCATGGACGGCGCTGCCGCACTAGCCGCCGAACTGGCCGCGAAGTAAGCGCGGGGGGATTTCAAGACATGGCTATCTTCCTCACCAAGGACAGCAAGGTCCTCGTCCAGGGCATGACCGGCTCCGAGGGCACCAAGCACACCCGTCGCATGCTTGCCGCGGGCACCAACATCGTCGGTGGTGTCAACCCGCGCAAGGCCGGCCAGGTGGTGGACTTCGACGGCACCCAGGTACCGGTCTTCGGCTCGGTAGCCGAAGGCATGAAGGCCACCGGTGCTGACGTCACCGTCATCTTCGTGCCGCCGAAGTTCGCCAAGGACGCGGTGATCGAAGCGATCGACGCGGAGATCGGCCTCGCGGTCGTCATCACCGAAGGCATCCCGGTGCACGACACCGCCACCTTCTGGGCCCACGCGTGCAGCAAGGGCAACAAGACCCGCATCATCGGCCCGAACTGCCCCGGCCTCATCACCCCCGGGCAGTCCAACGCCGGCATCATCCCCGCCGACATCACCAAGCCGGGCCGTATCGGCCTGGTGTCCAAGTCCGGCACGCTCACCTACCAGATGATGTACGAGCTGCGGGACATTGGCTTCTCCACCTGCGTGGGTATCGGCGGTGACCCGATCATCGGCACCACGCACATCGACGCGCTCGCCGCGTTCGAAGCCGACCCGGACACCGACGTCATCGTGATGATCGGTGAGATCGGCGGTGACGCTGAAGAACGGGCCGCTGAATACATCAAGAAGCACGTCACCAAGCCTGTCGTGGGCTACATCGCGGGCTTCACCGCGCCTGAGGGGAAGACGATGGGGCATGCCGGCGCTATCGTCTCCGGTTCTTCCGGTACCGCTGCGGCGAAGAAGGAAGCCTTGGAAGCCGTGGGCGTCAAGGTCGGTAAGACGCCGAGCGAGGCCGCGAAGCTGGTGCGTTCCCTGTTCTAACACGCTACGCGTGTCGGAGGGCCTGCTCCCGCGGAGGGGCGGGCCCTCCGTTCTGTTCTCCGGAGCGCGCCTTACCACATTTGGGATTTTTTGGCGACTTCCGACACGCCAGGCGGAAATAGGTTCCTAAAACCGCGGCGGCTGGGAGCATGGAAGCGTGAGCGTGCCTCCAAGAACGTCGAAACGTCGTCAACCGGCTGGCGGCGGTCGCCCAGGCAGAAGACCCCACCGCCCGGGGAGCCGTCCCGCAACGTCCCGTCCCGTGGGCGCCAGCGCGCAGGCGCGTCCGCTGTACGCGTCGGGTGGGGTCGGCGCGGCGTCGGCTGCCGCGATCGGCCTGGCTATGCTCACCACCCTCACCCTCGTCGGCTGGATCGCTGCCCCGCCGACCACGTTCGGTGACGACATCGTTGACGTGTTCCGGATCGCGGTCCGCATGTGGCTTGTCGGCCACCACGTCGAACTCGTCACCCCGGATGGGCGGATGGGGCTGTTCCCCATTGGCTTGCTCGTGCTCCCCGGGCTGCTGCTGTACCACTCGGGAAGCCGGCTTGTCCGCGCCTGCGGACTGGTCCGCCTCCGGCACGCCGCCCAGGCAGCGCTGGCCCTCGCCAGCCCGTATGCGGCGATCGCCGGCACGCTCGCGCTCATCGGGCGGGACGACACGGTCCAGCCCAGCATGCTCCAAGCGCTCGTCACCGGTTTCCTCCTCGCGTTCCTCGCTGGAGGGCTGGGAGCGCTGCGGCAGCTCCTCAAAGAGCGCCGTATCCCGTGGCGGGGGGTGCTCGCATTCCTGCCGTTACGGCTCCGCGCCGTCGTCTCCGGGCTGTTCAGCGCTTCCGCAGTGCTCGCAGCAACCGGGGCTGCGCTGTTCTTCTCCGGTCTTGCCGCAGGGTTCCCCGAAGCGGTCGAGACTACCCGCGGGCTAGCCCCCGGGGTGGTCGGCGGCGTGCTGCTGTTCGTCATCCAGTTGCTGTACCTGCCGAACGCGGTCATCTTCGGGGTCGCCTACGCGGCAGGCCCGGGGTTCGCGTTCGGGGCAGACACAGTGGTCGCGCCCACCGGCGTGGCCCTGGGGCCGCTGCCGGAGCTCCCGATGCTGGCTGCCCTCCCCGACAACGGTCCCGCCCCGGCCCTGTCCCTGGTGACTCTGCTGGCCCCGTTTGCCGCCGGGGCAGTGGGAGGCTGGCGGAGCTTGCACGGCGCGCCGGTACCGGTCAACGAGGCTGCACCGTTGTGGGGATTCATCTGCGGGATCGGCACCGGAGTGGTGTGGGGCGGGCTGAGCGCACTGGCCCGCGGCCCCTTGGGAGCGGACCGGTTGGCGGAGATCGGCTCCTCCCCCTGGCAGGTGGGGGTGGTTGTCGCATTGGAAGTCGGGGTGAGCGCAGCGATCGCCGCGTGGGTGGTCAACTGGCGGCAGCTCCGAGACACGTTCGACGGAGTCGAGACTGCCCGGCCGGCCAGCACCCCGGCAAGGAAGGGCGAGGAGGACCGGGAAGCCGCGTCTCGCACGCTGCGGCTGCCCCGCCCGCAGTGGCGCAGCCTACGGCGGCGGTTCCGGGACGACGACGCAGACGAGCTGTACGGCATCACCTACGAGGCCGACACCGGCTTCGACCGGGAAACGGATTAAGGCTGGGCCCGGCCGCTCTCCAAGAGCTCCCGCACCCACGGCTGGTCGGGGAAGCGCTCACTGATCGCTTCGAAGTAGGCGTCGTCGCACTTCTCCTGGGCGCTGACCGTGTGCGCGCGGGCAGTGCATTCGCTGTACGCCCGGAGTTCGTCGGAGAACACCGCCAGAGCTGCGGAGATCACGAGCGCCCAGAGGATTCCGACGATGCCGACGATGATGCTGGCCAGCGAACCCGGTGCCTGCGTGCCGCGGCTTTTCGCCTTCTTGCGGGCCCGGGCCCCTTGGACGATGCCGAGCACGGAGAGCACTGCGCTGTAGGGGAGCAGGAGGAGGCCGGCGAACGAGAACATGAGCCCCCACAGGCCACCGCGTTCCACGGTGATCTCGGGTCTTCCAGGCTGCGGCGTCGACGGCTCACTGTTCACTAGGTCTCCTCACCGGTGGGGGCATGTGTGGACTAGCGTCTCCTTAGACGCTACCGGGTCGGCCGGACCGGAATGATCCGCTCCGCGGCTCCTGCCAGGACCCGGCGTCGCAAGCGGTACCGGGCGGCGGGATAGGCTGGCTTCTGCACGAGTTGCTCACTCTGCGCTGCCTTGTCGGCCACAGGGCAGCGGTATACCCCCGGACAGCGTGTGGTCGTGCCGTGCCCGGGGCCGGGCAGAAGTCCTCGAACCGTCCACCCAGGGGAGGAAGCACACTGTCGGCGCGAGTAGTCGTTCTCATCTCGGGCACGGGAAGCAACATGGCGGCCTTACTCGAGGCGGCTGCCGATCCGGACTACGGTGCGACGATCGTTGCGGTCGGATCTGATCGTGAGGCTGCCGGTTTAGTCCGCGCTCAAGAAGCGGGCGTGCCCACTTTCATAGTTCCTTTTTCCGAGTATTCGGATCGGAGCGAATGGAATCGCGTGCTTGCCGCACGTCTTGCGGAGTTCTCACCGGACCTGGTCGTCTCCGCCGGATTCATGCGCATTCTTGGCCGTGAGGTTCTCCAGGAGAACACGGTCATCAACACCCATCCGGCGCTGCTCCCCGCGTTCCCGGGAGCGCACGCGGTACGCGACGCGCTGGACTACGGGGTCAAAGTCACCGGAGCGACCGTGCACTTTGTGGACGAAGGCGTGGATACCGGTCCGGTGATCGAACAAGCCGTGGTGCGGGTGGAGGAAGGCGATGACGTCGCCACGCTGCACGAGCGGATCAAAACGGTTGAGCGCCGCATGCTCGTGGACGTCGTCGGCCGGCTCGCCCGCCACGGATGGACCCTCAACGATCGACAGGTGAAGCTGGGCGGTGCGCCCAGCCGGGACGTGACAGAGGAGAACCGGTGACACAGCAGGCCATTCGGCGTGCGTTGATCAGCGTGTACGACAAGACCGGGGTCGAGGAGCTAGGACGCGGCCTCGCTGAAGCAGGGGTGGAGATCGTCTCCACCGGTTCCACTGCTGCCCGGCTGACCGCAGCCGGGGTCGCAGTCACCCCGGTGGAATCCGTCACCGGTTTTCCCGAGTGTTTCGAAGGCCGGGTGAAGACCCTGCACCCGAAGGTGCACGCGGGACTGCTCGCTGACCGGACCAAGGCCGAGCACCGGGCGCAGCTCGCCGAACTCGACATCGCGCCGTTCGACCTGGTCGTGGTCAACCTCTACCCTTTCGCGGACACGGTTGCGTCCGGCGCTTCCCCTGAGGAGTGCATCGAGAAGATCGACATCGGCGGTCCGGCGATGGTGCGGGCCGCGGCAAAGAACCACGCGAGTGTCGCGGTGGTCGTGGACCCGGCCCGCTACGGCGACGTCCTGAAAGCGGTGCGCAGCGGCGGGTTCACCCTGGAGGAGCGCAAGCGGTTGGCGGCGGCGGCTTTCGCGCACACGGCGAGCTACGACGCTGCCGTAGCGGCATGGTTCGCCGAGGCCTACGCCCCCGACGAGGTGGCGAAGGACTCGGGGTGGCCCGAGTTCACGGCTGTCACCTACCAGCGGCAGACGACGCTGCGCTACGGCGAGAACCCCCACCAGAGCGCAGCACTGTACCGGCCGGCGAGCGCCAGCGGCGAGGGCCTGGCCGGGGCGCGGCAGTTGCACGGCAAGGAGATGTCGTACAACAACTACGTGGACAGCGACGCTGCCCTGCGCGCCGCCTACGACTTCACTGAGCCGTGCGTGGCGATTATCAAACATGCCAACCCGTGCGGGATCGCTGTAGGAGAAAATATCGCCGAAGCACATCGCAAGGCGCACGCCTGCGATCCGGTGTCGGCGTTTGGTGGGGTGATCGCCGCTAACCGCGTTGTTGACGAGGCCATGGCCGCGCAGGTCGCCGAGGTGTTCACCGAGGTTGTCGTGGCGCCCGGGTTCAGCCCTGAGGCCGTGGAGATCCTCACGCGCAAGAAGAACATCCGCCTGCTGGAGGTGGCGGAGCCGGACCGCGGGGCCCGGCGGGAGATGCGGCAGATCAGCGGCGGGCTGCTGATGCAGGACGCCGACCTGGTCGACGCGCCCGGGGATGATCCTGCGCAGTGGCAGTTGCGGGCCGGACCAGCCGCGGATGAGGCGACCCTGGCCGATCTGGCCTTCGCGTGGCGTGCGGTGCGGGCCGTGAAATCCAACGCGATCCTGCTGGCTGCCGACCGGGCCACGGTGGGCGTGGGCATGGGCCAGGTGAACCGGGTGGACTCGGCTCGCCTCGCGGTGACACGCGCCGGGGAGCGGGTGAAGGGCTCCGTAGCCGCGAGTGACGCGTTCTTCCCCTTCCCTGACGGACTGGAAGTGCTGGCCGAGGCAGGCGTGCGGGCGATCGTGCAGCCGGGAGGTTCGGTGCGGGACGACGAAGTCATCGCCGCTGCCGAGCGTGCCGGGGTGACCTTGTACTTCACCGGAACCCGGCACTTCTTCCACTGATCCGGCACAGCGTTGGTCGCGAGGCTTGCGCGGTCTCGCCGAGTAGAGAGGCATGACGGTGACAGCACAGGTACTGGATGGGAAGGCGACCGCTGCGGCGATCCGGGAGGAACTGAAGGAGCGGGTGGCCGCGCTGCGCGCCCGCGGGGTGGTGCCGGGCCTCGGCACGATCCTGGTGGGCGACGATCCGGGAAGCCACGCCTATGTGCGGGGGAAGCACCGCGACTGCGCTGAGGTCGGTATCGCCAGCATCCGCAAGGACTTGCCGGCGGATGCGACGCAGGCCGATGTGGAAGCCGCGGTGGCGGAGCTCAACGCTGACCCGGCGTGCACCGGTTTCATCGTGCAGCTTCCGCTCCCTCGCGGGCTGGACGAGAACCGGGTGCTGGAGAAGATCGACCCGGCCAAGGACGCGGACGGGCTCCACCCTTCCAACCTGGGCAAGCTGGTGCTCATGGAGGAGGCTCCGCTGCCGTGTACGCCGCGCGGCATCGTGGAGCTGCTGAACCGCTACGGGGTGTCGCTCCGGGGCGCCGAAGTGGTCGTGGTCGGCCGCGGGGTGACGGTGGGCCGTCCCCTGGGGCTGCTGCTCACCCGCCGCTCAGAGAACGCGACGGTGACGCTGTGCCACACCGGGACCCGTGACCTGGCGGCGCACACGCGCCGCGCCGACATCGTGGTGGCCGCGGCCGGGGTGCCGGGGCTGATCACCAAGGACATGGTGAGCCCGGGGGCCGTCGTGCTGGACGTGGGGGTCACCCGCACGGAGAAGGGCCTGGTCGGTGACGTGGCTCCGGACGTGGCCGAGGTCGCCGGGTACCTGTCCCCCAACCCGGGCGGGGTGGGGCCGATGACCCGCGCCATGCTGTTGACGAACGTGGTGGAAGCTGCGGAGCGGTCGCTGTCCTGAACCGGTCGGTGGGAGGCCCGACGTGGGTCGGACCTCCCACCGGACGGTCAGCTTGCCTGACGCTGCCGTTCGGAGGGCGGTGTGGGGCGGATCAGTCCCAACGCCACCACCTCGTTGGCCAGCCGGGTGCGGCGGTTGACCCCCTCCGCGATGCGGAACTTCTGGTAGAGGCGGAGCAGGTGCTGTTTGACCGCCGCTTCGGTGACCACGAGGTCCTCCGCGATCTGCCGGGCGGTCGCGGGGGCAACGAAGGCGTCGTCGGACAGGGCGGGGCGGCACAGTGAGGTCAGGACGTCGATCTCGCGGCGGGTGAGTTCGGGGGTGCCGCCCCGGCGCAGTTCCACCTCGGGGCGGAGGTCTTCTTCCGGCAGTCCGCCGACTCTGCACCGAGCAGCGCCGAAGCTGATGACGTCGCCTTCACGGAGAACCCGCTGGGCGATGGGGCGGCCGTTGACACGGGTACCGTTGCGGGACAGACCCATGTCGACGACGTACACGTACGGGCCGCGGCGGACGATCTCCGCGTGCAGTTGCGAGACACTCGGGTCGGAGAGGATGATGTCGACACCCCTGCCGCGTCCGACTGTCGTCACTTCCGCGGTGAGGGGGTGGATCTCGCCGGTCTCCTCGACCCGTATGTGGGGGCCGTCCACGGCTGTTCCTCCTGTTGTGGAGCGCGACCGGTGTGGATGGTTGCGACGGGGGGTAGCGGGGGCTGCCGTGCCGACCGCGGCACGGCGGGATGCCGTCGATTGAGTGGGATTCATAGGGGTTTTTGTCCTCGCTCGCCCGTGGCACTCATCTCCTGTCTGGTTACCCGCGAGGTAGGATTTCTATGCCCTTACCCGCCAGTAAGGCGGTGAGGTGGGGTGTCTCCAGCGTTTTTCTGGTAATCAGGTCACGATTCCCCAGTTTTCGACGAGCCCGATTCTCCACCCGGCCGTGACCGTGGCGGTCAATAGAATTGGGGCCACGTGTGGCCGACAGCAGCATGGGCTGTCGGCAGGCGGCGTAGGGCGCTCCCACAGAGTGCGTCAGCTCGGGCGTGTGCGAACCCGTTGCGCCGCGGCGGGCCCTGTCGCCTCGGCCGGTCCCCGGGGCAGGTATGCGCGAGCGTGAGGTGTGCGGTGAGCCAGGAAACGGTGGAGGCGGCGACAGCGGAGCGGTCGGACATGCCACAGCCCACAGGGGAGAATGAGCCGGTTGACCCGGAGGGGCCAGGGACGGCCGCGGATAGCGGGCCAGGCTGGTTGAACCAGGTGCCCTATCTGCTGGTTCTCGCCACGATGAGCGCGGGCATCGTCGTGGTCGCTGCAGCCCACTTCAAACGGGGGCCCGCGATTATCGCCGGTTCTCTGCTGCTGGGTGCGGTGCTGCGGGCTGTCCTGCCTACTGAACGGGTGGGCATGCTGGCGGTGCGCAGCCGCTGGGTGGACGTGGTCACGTTCGTCACCTTGGCGGTGCTTCTCATTGTTTTGGCCTGGGTAGCCCCGCAGCTATGACATATGTCCGCGACTAATAAGCTTGATATCGAGATACCGCACAGCGTCGTGTATGACTGATCGGAGCGTCCCCGGGGAGGAGCAGCCTTCCGGGCGGGCCTGGAAGCGCGCTGACCGGGACGTTCTTGCGGCGATCCATGAGCCGCGGACCAGGAAACCTCAGACGGTGCCGCGTTCGCGGTCCGGCCACACGCCATACGAAAGGGACAGCCACGAGCCATGGCCAAGATCAAGGTTGAGAACCCCGTAGTAGAGCTCGACGGCGACGAGATGACCCGGATCATCTGGTCCTTCATCAAGGAGCGGCTGATCCTGCCGTATCTCGACATCGACCTCAAGTACTACGACCTGGGTATTGAGGAGCGCGACCGCACCGAGGACCAGGTGACGATCGACGCGGCCCACGCCATCAAGAAGTACGGTGTCGGCGTCAAGTGCGCGACCATCACCCCGGACGAGGCTCGGGTTGAAGAGTTCGGGCTGAAGAAGATGTGGCGGTCGCCCAACGGCACGATCCGGAACATTCTCGGCGGTGTGGTCTTCCGCGAGCCGATCATCTGCTCTAACGTGCCTCGCCTGGTCCCGGGCTGGACCAAGCCGATCATCATCGGCCGGCACGCCCACGGCGACCAGTACAAGGCCAGCGACTTCAAGGTGCCCGGTCCTGGTACCGTGACCATCACCTACACCCCGGAGAACGGCGGCGAGCCCATCGAGATGGAGGTCGCCAAGTTCCCCGAGGGCGGCGGTGTTGCGCTCGGCATGTACAACTTCCGCAAGTCCATCGAGGACTTCGCGCGGGCCTGCTTCAATTACGGTCTCGACCGCAACTACCCGGTCTACCTGTCCACCAAGAACACGATCCTCAAGGCCTACGACGGCATGTTCAAGGACGTGTTCGCGGAGATCTACGAGAACGAGTTCAAGGAGAAGTTCGAGAAGGCCGGGCTGACCTACGAGCACCGGCTGATCGACGACATGGTGGCCGCCGCGCTCAAGTGGGAGGGCGGCTACGTGTGGGCCTGCAAGAACTACGACGGTGACGTGCAGTCGGACACGGTCGCGCAGGGCTTCGGTTCGCTGGGTCTGATGACTTCGGTGCTGCGCACCTCCGACGGCCGGGTCGTGGAGGCCGAGGCCGCGCACGGTACGGTCACCCGCCACTACCGGCAGCACCAGCAGGGCAAGCCCACCTCCACCAACCCGATCGCGTCGATCTTCGCGTGGACGCGGGGCCTGGAGCACCGGGGCAAGCTCGACAACACCCCCGCGGTCATCGAGTTCGCCCGCACCCTGGAGGACGTGGTCATCAAGACCGTGGAGAGCGGCCAGATGACCAAGGACCTGGCGATCCTGATCGGCCCCGACCAGGAGTGGCTGACCACCGAGCAGTTCCTCGCCGTGCTCGACGAGAACCTGCAGAAGCGCCTGGCGGCCTGATCTGTGTGGCGCGTGGCACCGGGGCTCGCCTGTTCGGCGGCCCGGTGCCACGGCGCGACGCCCGGAGCGGCCGCGCAGTGGTTTGCGCACTCTTGGTGAGAACCCCCCAGCGCGTTTTACCTGGCCGCCCCTAGGGTGGAAGACACGAGCACCACAGAATACGGACTTTCTTTCCGAAAGCGACGTGGCCCGTCGCGTTGCCGCTGGGGGGTAGGCACGCGACGAGGAGCGTCACCAGGGAGGCCCCGCAGCGAGCACGCGCGGGGCCTCTCTACTGGTCACGTCCACTGCGGACCGGGGGTCAGTCCTGCATCGCCGACTCGGGGATCGGCCGGCCTTCCCGCATGGCAGCGAACATCTCTTCGGCGCGGGCCTCGTCCCACAGCACTACCGAGCCGACGTCCAGTGTCGGGGTGGAGCCGACCGGGACCGCCGTAGTCGCGGGAGAGTCGCGCATGGCCAGCGCCAGCCACGCCAAGTCCATCAGGCTGTCGCCTTCGTCCACGCTGAACGTCGACGTGCCGCTGAGGACCAGCGGAATCGACCGGAACGGGTTGAACAGGGTGCTGGGGGCGGTGGCTTGTTGGATGAGGGCACTGAAGAACTCGCGCTGGCGTTGGATGCGGTCCAAGTCGGCGCGGGGGGTTGCCCGGGTCCGCACATAGCCCAGGGCGGTGGGGCCGTCCATCACCTGGCAGCCCGCTTCGATGTCCAAGCCGGCCTTGGGGTCTTCCATCGCTTCTTCCGGGCACAACTCTACCCCGCCCACGGCGTCGACGATGTCGACGAAACCCGCGAATCCGATCTCCACGTAGTGGTCGATCCGCACCCCGCTGGCCTGTTCGAAGGTGCGCACCAGGGTGGCGGGGCCGCCGCCGAGCGCCTCCGCGTAGGCGGCGTTGATCTTGTTGGCTCCGATGCCGGGGATCTCCACGTAAGAGTCGCGGGGCACGCTGATGATGGCGGGCCGGCCTTCGGTGGGCACGTAGAGCACCATGATCGTGTCGGTGCGCTTCCCCTCGGCTTTGCCGGTCCGCAACGCCTCCATGTCCTCGTCGCTGAGGCCTTCTCGGCTGTCGGATCCGACGATGAGGTAGGTGGTGCCCGGCTGGTCGTCGGGGCGGCCCTCGTAGGGGACCAGGGCTGCCACGCGGTTCAGGCGGGAGTTCGCCCACAGGTAGCCGACTGTGGGAAGCAGGAGGAGCAGCACCAGGACGAGCACCGCCGCTTTCTTGCGGCGCCGGGCCCGGCGTTCGCGCTCTCGGCGTTCCCATCCGCCGCTGTCCCGGCCCCGGCTGCGGGGGGTGGGGCGGCGGGGCGGGGTGCCGCTGGTCCGGGAGAGCCGTCGGGTCGCGGCAGCGTCCGATGCGGAGCGCGCCGCGGGTTCCGGCCGGTAGAGGCTGTCGATCCGGTCGGGGAGGCCACCGTCGGGGTTGCGTCGGAACACGCCGGTCCGGTCGTGGCTTCCCGACGATCCGCCGGGGGCGCGGTCGTAGGGGTGGGGTCTGTCAGCCATCGTGTCGCTCGCCTTTTCGTTGACGGCGGTTCGCCTGGTCGTTGTCCTTTTGGACGTGCCACATGCTATGTGGGTTCAATGCGGCGGCGTGCGGGTTGATGTCCGGATTCAGCGCAGCCGGTGCGCGCCGGGGGCGGGGTCGGCGACCCCCAGCAGCGGCGCAGACCAGCGGCGCGCGGTGAAAGCGGCGTGGATGCCCGCACGCACCGCGTCGACCCGTTCGGCGGGGACGAGAGCGGCCGCGCGGTGGCCAGAACCGGCCATGCGGGCGCCCCGTGCACCTTTGCGGACGGCGGTGTCCGCCGCAGTGTCCAGCCTGGGGCAGACCGTGGCGAAGGCGTCCCGCAGCGACAGGTGCCCCGCGTTGAGCGCGGGACCGATCTCCGCGGCGGAGCCTGCGCGCAGCAGGCCCACGACCGCGTTGACCCGGTGGGTTTCCGCGACCGCGTGCCTGATGCGGTGCCGCAGCGCCGCGTCGTCGATGCGGGCCAGGGCAGCGGCGAGGTCGGAGACTTCGCGCAGCGAGGACACGCCGAGGGCTCGGGCGGCCCGCGCGCATTCCTCCCGCCGCTGGGCGAGGGTCCGTTTCGGTAGCGGTCCGGTCCCGGCGTCCACGACGAGGAGCCGCAGTCCCGCTTGGGCAAGGGGCAGCGGTAGCAGGCGGCCGCGGCCCGTCCAGAAGTCGGCAAGGAACGCGTGGTCGGCGGTGGCGCGCAGCGCGGTGTCGGGGATGGCCTCGGCGGCATCCGGGACGAGGTGGTCGGCGAGGAGCTCCCGCGCGGTGCGGGCTAGCGCGGACCTATCTGCTGCGGCGTCCGCCCCCTGGTGGAGTTCGGTGGCGGCGAGCAGCACCGCGTAGGCGGCGGTGAGAGCCGGGGCAGCGTCGAACGGGCCGAGGTCGAGCATGATCTGCAGCCCGCGTCCCTGGTGCGCTGCTGCGGTGAGGACCGCGGGCAGTGCTGCCGCCCAGTCGGGGAGCCGGCGGGGGAGGCGCGGGGCGGTGAAGCGCACGGCACGGTTGGGGGACCGGGTAGTGCGGATGTCCACGGCGGGCGCTGGGGCGGGGGCGAGCGCGGCCGCGACTCCCCACGGGAGGGCGACTGACAGCACTCGTGCGTCGTGGCCGCCCGCATAGTCGCCGAGGAGGGGGAGTGTGGCGGGGGACCACCACACGCCGGCCGGGGCGCGGCCGTAGGCGGCGCGGAACGCGGTTTCCGCCCGGTCTGCGGCCCGGGATGCCGCGACCGTGGAAGCATCCACCGGAATTGGTTTTCGGTCGGACCTCAACAGCTTCACAGTGTCGTCCTCCCCGGTGACTCGGTGCGGCGCAGACCACAGACCCGCAGCTCATCGCGGGGCTGTGGGCGGGGGCGTCGTTGTTCACTGTAGGAGCGGGAAGAGAGCGCCCGGTCTACGCGGGGGAGGGCCGTGCCGCCTGGGTAGGGACAGAAGCGGCGTGTGTGGTGGAACACGCTGCTGGAGTGTGACGGAGGCATTACGTGTTGGTCACTTCCGAGCGGTTTCCGGGTTCTTTCGGTAGCGTGGTGGGAGGCGACGCGTTGCAGTGTTCGGCAGCGACCGGCTGCACCCGAGTGCCGTCACCGCGGACTGAGTCCCGACCGGAGCGGCCCGGCGACGGCAACCCAAACGGAACGGGGCGGCACGGCCTTAGAGCACGCTCCGCCGCTTTTCCGCGAGCCCGGTGCGATTCCCGCGTTTTCTCGCCGTCGAGGAGGAAACGGCGTTTCGCTGACCCCGCGATCCGGTCCCTCGCGGTCCGCCACACGCGTCGGCGAGCAACAGGGAGCGAAACGGCTATGCGCTGCGCACAGGGCATCGACCCCGATGTCCGATGCGCCGTGCACCCGGAGCGGTTTCCTGCCGAACAGCGCGGAGGGCGGACATGACCATTGAATTCAACCCCTCGAAGCGGGCCACCCTCGGAGTGGAGTGGGAACTGCAACTGGTGGACCGCGACAGCGGCCACCTGCGCCAGGACGCCCAGAAACTCCTGGAAGAACTCCCGGAGCTCAGTGGCGCCGAAAGCAACCCCCCGCTGCGCCATGAGCTGATGCAGAGCACGATCGAGGTGGTGACCGGCATCTGCGAGACCGTGGACGAAGTCAAGGAAGACCTCTCAGCCACGGTCGCACGGCTCACGCAGGCCGCGGACGGCCGCGGAATCGAACTGGCGTGCGCCGGCACCCACCCGATCGACGACTGGCGGGACCAAGAGTTCGCCCCGAGTCAGCGCTACAGCGAACTGATCGAACAGATGCAGTGGCTGGCCCGGCGCATCCTCACCTTCGGGGTCCATGTCCACGTGGGGGTGACCGACCGCGACAAGGTCATCCCCATCGTCAATGCGCTCTCCCGCTACCTGCCGCATTTTCTCGCGTTGACCGCGTCCAGCCCGTTCTGGAGCGGGCACGACACCGGACTGGCTTCCAGCCGTTCCATCGTCTTCGGTGCGCTGCCTACGGCGGGGCCGCCGCCGCGGCTCGCGCACTGGGGGGCGTTCGAGGAGTACATGGACACGCTGCTGCGGGCAGGCACCATCACCAGCATCAAAGAAGTGTGGTGGGACATCCGGCCGCATCCGGAGTTCGGCACGGTCGAGATCCGGATGTTCGACGGAATCCCCACGGTGCGCGAGGTGGGCATGGCCGCCGCGCTGTCGCAGAGCCTGGTGCAGTTGTTCGAGCAGCAGCTCGATCGGGGATACCGGCTGCCCAGTCCGTCGAGTTGGGTAGTCACCGACAACAAGTGGCGAGCCACCCGGTACGGGTTGGACGCCCGGATCATCATCGATGAGCGCGGGAGCACCGTCCCCCTGCGCGACGACCTGTACGAACTGCTCCATGAACTACGGCCGATCGCTGAGCGCCTGGGGTGTGCCGAAGACCTCGACGTGGTCGCGGAGATTCTCCACTACGGCGCATCCTACGAACGCCAGCGGGCCATTATCCGGCAGGGAGGCGTCCTCAAGGACGTAGTCGACGCGCTGGTCAAAGAGTTCCGGGCTGGGGCACCCGCGGTCGGGTCGAGCCATGGTCGAACAGATCCATCGAGAAATGGGGGTCCCTCGCATGCAGGGGCGTGACCTGCGCGAACAGTTGGCCGTGTTCCTGGCGCACCGGGAACGGGAGTTTGTCGAGTTCCGCCGCGACCTTCACCGGCATCCCGAGCTCGCTTTTGCGGAGCACCGCACGACGCAGCGGATCGAGGAGCGGCTCATCGACGCCGGGCTCAAACCGTTGCGTCTCCCCCAGGGCACTGGGTTGATCTGCGATATCGGTACCGGTGAGGGTCCGACGGTGGCACTGCGTGCCGACATTGACGCGCTGCCCCTCAACGACGAGAAGGACGTTCCCTACCGGTCTACTGTCCCGGGCGTGGCACACGCCTGCGGACACGACGTGCACACCACGATCGTGCTGGCCGCCGGCCTGTTCCTCGCCCAGCAGGAGCGGGCCGGTGCGCTGCCCGGCCGGGTCCGGCTGCTTTTCCAGCCGGCCGAGGAACTGCCGGGAGGGGCCCGCGAAGTGATCAACGCGGGCGGTTTGGAAGGGGTCGACCGGATTTTCGCGCTCCACTGCGACCCGCGGCTTCCCGTGGGGCAGGTGGGGCTCCGGTCGGGGCCGATTACCGCGGCCTGCGACCAGGTGCTGGTGCGGCTGTCCGGGCCTGGCGGGCACACCGCCCGGCCTCATTTGACCGCAGACCTGGTCTACGCCCTCAGCAAGATCGTCACTGAGCTGCCCGCCGCCCTGTCGCGGCGGGTGGACCCCCGAGCCGGGCTCAGCCTGGTATGGGGGCGGATCAGCGCCGGCTCCGCGCCCAACGCTATCCCCGACGACGGGGTGGTGGAGGGGACGCTGCGCTGCCTGGACGACGAGGCCTGGCATGCCGCCCCCGATGTGGTGAAGGAACTGCTGGACTCGGTGGTCGCCGCCTACGGTGTGCAGGCCGAACTGGACTACCGCAGAGGCGTGCCGCCCACCATCAATGAGCCGAACAGCGTGGAGATCTTCCGCGCTGCCTGCGTGCAGGTGCTGGGCGAGCAGGCGGTGGCAGCCACTCCGCAGAGCCTGGGCGGCGAGGACTTCGCCTGGTATTTGGAGACCACGCCGGGCGCGTATGCGCGGCTCGGCACCCACTGGGGGAATTCCGACCGTCCCATGCTCGACTTGCATCGCGGCACGTTCGACGTGGACGAGACCGCGATCGGGGTGGGGACACGGTTCATGGTCGCCACCGCGTTGGCCGCGCTCCGCGCCGAGCAGCGCGGCGGCCTGGACGACACCGCTGAAGCGGACTGACCAGGGAGGACGCGCGCCGCAGTATGCCAGGGTGCGGCGCGGTTCCGGTGGGAAGCTGATTTCCATGGATGCTAAGCCGACCCTGGAACAGATCCGCCGCGCCCCCAAAGTGCTGCTGCACGACCACCTCGACGGCGGGCTGCGGCCGCAGACGATCGTCGAACTCGCTGATGCTGCCGGCTATACCGACTTGCCGACCGACGACCCGGAAGAGCTGGGCGCCTGGTTTGTGGCGGCGGCCAATTCGGGGAGCCTCGAACGCTACCTGGAGACTTTTCGGCACACGGTCGCGGTGATGCAGACCCGGGAAGCGTTGGAGCGGGTCGCCGCCGAATGCGTGGAGGACTTGGCAGCAGACGGGATCGTCTACGCCGAGGTCCGTTACGCCCCAGAACAGCATCTGCGCGGCGGGCTGCGCCTGGAAGAGGTGGTGGAAGCCGTCCAGGCAGGGTTCGCGGAGGGAGTCCGGCGGGTGGCGCACCGCGGCGCGGTGATCCAGGTGCGGACGCTGCTGACCGCGATGCGGCAGGCGGCGCGCTCCCGGGAGATCGCCGAGCTTGTGGTGCGCTACCGGGACGAGGGCGTGGTGGGGTTCGACCTTGCCGGGCCCGAAGCGGGCTTTCCCCCCAGTCGGCACGTGGACGCGTGCACGTACCTGCGGCAGCAGAACGCGTATTTGACGATCCACGCGGGGGAGGCGTCCGGCCTGCCGTCGATCTGGGAGGCGCTGCAGTGGTGCGGTGCGGACCGGATAGGCCATGGGGTGCGCGTCGTCGAGGACATTGAGGCGGCGGACGAGCACCTGCACGGGGCACGGCTGGGGCGGCTCGCCTCCTATGTGCGGGACAAGCAGATCCCGCTCGAGATCTGCCCGAGTTCGAATGTGCAGACCGGGGCGGCTCCTTCGTTGGAAGCCCACCCGATCCATCTGCTGCACCGGCTGCGGTTCCGGGTCACGGTCAACACCGATAACCGGTTGTTGGGAGGAATTACGCTATCTGACGAGTTTGCCGCGCTGGTGGACACGTTCGGTTACGGGTGGGATGACTTGGAGAGTTTCACGGTGAACGCGATGAAGTCGGCTTTCGCGTCGTTCGATGAGCGGTTGGTGCTGGTCAACGGCCGGATCAAGCCGGGGTTTGCGCAGCTCAAGTGGGGCGGGCGGTGACGACGTTCCGGCAGCCTTTCTCCCACTTCATGGGGTGGGCGTGGCTGGTGATCTCCGCGCTCCTGCTCGTCGACCTGGTGGTGCGGGGCAAGGATTTCAGCGCGGTGGTGTCGGGTGCGGTCCTGCTCATCACGGTGGGGGTGGCCTACGTGGTGGCGATCCGCCCCAAGGTGGTGGCGACCGAGGACGGGGTCCGCCTGGTCAATCCGCTGCGGGAAGTCTTTGTGCCGTGGTCGGCTTTCACGTGGGCTGATGTCTCCGACGTGCTGCGGGTCCACGCCGACGACCAGGTGTTCCGCTCGTGGGCGGTGCGGGAGAACAAGCGCGCCGAGGTGCGGGAGAACCTGCGGCGGCTCAACGGCTACGGGGAGGGGCCGGACGACCCGCGTCAGATGCGTCCCGCCGAGCGGGTGGCGTGGACGCTGCGCTCCCAGGCGGAGCAGCGCAAGGCCCGCGCGGGGAAGGGGGCAGGTGCCGGGGCGGGGCCGACCGTGGCGTGGTCGCCGGATGCGGTGGCGTCTCTTGCGGTTCCGGTGGCGCTGTGGCTGGCGTCGCTGATCGTGATGTGATGGACGTCCCCTTGACCCCCACACCCAAGTCGGGTTAGGTTAGGCATGCCTAAAGAGAACGGGGTGGTTGTGGGGCGCGGACCACAACCGCTCGGCTGTCTCGGGTGAAACGCGGGTCGCCCGAGAACGGTGAGTACAGCCCGGCAAGGGTTGCGCGGATCAGCGCCGGGATGTACAGCGTCACAGACCGTCGGCACGGCACCGGTGCGGAAACATCTCGGCACGGGATGCTGCTCGCCACGCCGCGCCAGGTGCCGACCCGGCGGATCGGGGCTCCGCGGCTTTCGGAGGGGAGGCGGACGTCCGCCACGACCATGCGGGCGTGGCGCTTCTCCTCCGAAAGCTGGGGCCGGAACTCTGCGCAGCCGGTTACCGCGGTTCACACGGCCGAGAACGCAGCGCCTGGACATAGTCGGCCGGCGCTCCGGCCTTCTGCGCTGCAGAAGCGATCATCTCCAGGTACCGGGCGGAAGGCAGCCCGCCCTCGTAGTCGTTGAGGATGTGGATCCACGCGGTCACCTCCCCGTTGAACAGGGTGGTTGCCCGCACTTTGATCCTGGAATACAGGCCGATGTCGCTCCCCTCCCAGCTGTCCAGCGCGTGCAGGTCCCGCTCGGTGACGTCGTAGAGCGCCACGAACACGCTGGACGTCACGTCCTCCACCACGGTGGCCAGAGCACCGTCGCCCTGCGCTCGGCCGCCGCCGAATGTCAGCCTCCAACCTTCCAGCCACCCGGTGTCCCACAGCGGGGAATGCGGCGCGCACCTGGCCATCTGATCCGGGTCGAGCGTGGTGGCGTATGCGGCGTAGAGGGGCACGGGGCCATGTTACGACCTCTTCTCCCTTTCGCGCCTGCCAAATCGCCGCTTGGGGATGCGCGACAATGGAGGGCACCGACCAGTAGGCGATACCGGCGCCCGCGGCCTACCCGGCTGGGGCGTGTCCACCACGAGCGGACCTCGCGGCCGAAGAACATTAAGGAGTGGATGGGACGTGACGAAGGTCGTCATTATCGGAGGCGGACCCGGAGGTTACGAGGCGGCCCTCGTCGCTGCGCAACTGGGAGCCGACGTCACGGTCATCGAACGCGACGGTATCGGTGGTGCATCCGTACTCACCGACTGCGTACCCTCCAAAACACTGATCGCCACGTCCGTGCGCACCTCGTACGTCAAAGAGGCAGCGACACTGGGTATCAACGTGGGCAACGAACCCGAGGACAAAGACCTTGTCCGGGTCGAGCTCAAAACCGTCAATGCGCGAGTCAAACGCTTGGCGCAAGCCCAGTCGGTCGACACCGCGAACCGGCTGAGGACGGAAGGCGTCGAGATCATCATCGGCGAGGCCAGACTGGTCGATCCGCACATCGTCGCCGTCGGCGACGAGCGGATCCGCGCCGATGTCGTGCTCATCGCTACCGGGGCGCATCCGCGCGAACTGCCCACGGCCCGCCCGGACGGTGAGCGCATCCTCACCTGGCGGCAGTTGTACGACCTCAACGAGCTGCCTGAGAAACTTATCGTGGTTGGATCCGGAGTGACCGGGGCCGAGTTCGCCAACGCCTACCAGGCCCTCGGATCCGACGTGACCCTCGTCTCCTCCCGGGACCGGGTCATGCCCACCCAGGATGCGGACGCTGCCCGCGTGCTGGAAGACGTGTTTGCCCGCCGCGGCATGACCGTGCTGGGGAACTCCCGCGCCGAGTCGGTGACCCGCACCGATGCCGGGGTGCTGGTCCGGCTCACCGACGGCCGGGTCATTGAAGGCAGTCACTGCCTCATGACGGTCGGCATGGTGCCCAACACCGCCAACCTCGGCCTGGAAGAAGCGGGAATCCGGCTGGACGAGCGGGGTTTCGTCCAAGTCGACCGGGTGTCGCGGACCTCCACCCCCGGGGTGTATGCAGCCGGGGACTGCACCGGCGTCAACATGCTTGCCTCCGTGGCCGCCATGCAGGGGCGGATCGCGATGTGGCACGCGCTCGGGGCTGCCGTGTCCCCGCTGCGCCTGTCCACTGTCGCTTCCACGGTGTTCACCCATCCCGAGCTCGCCGCAGTCGGCGCTACCGAGGACGACGTGGTGTCGGGCCGGGTGGACGGCCGCATCGTCAAACTGCCGCTGGCCACCAACCCGCGCGCCAAGATGCACAACACGCGCGACGGCTTCGTCAAGCTCATCTGCCGCCAGCACACCGGGATCGTGCTCGGCGGCGTTATTGTCGGTCCGCGAGCCAGCGAGCTCATCCTCGCGGTCTCCCTGGCGGTCCAGCAGCGGCTCACCGTCGACGACGTCGCGCACACGTTCGCGGTCTACCCGTCGCTGTCGGGAAGCGTGACCGAGGCGGCCCGCTCCCTCATGCAGGGCTTCCCTGAATAGGGAGCAGCGCGGGGCGCGACTCCTGCCCGAGGAGAAAGGGGTCCCGGCCGGATCAGCCGAGACCCCTACGCTGCCTGGTGTGCCGGAGACCGACGGTCAGAAGTCGCCGAAACCGCCAAAGTCTCCTCCGTCGAATCCGCCGCCGCCGAAGTCGCTGAAACCGCCTCCGTCGCCGCCGAAGTCGCCGAAGCCTCCGTCGTCACCACCGAAGTCGTCCATGCCAGCGCCCATACCGGCGCCCAGCATGCTGGCTCCCATCATCGAGCCCATCATGTTGCCGATCATCATGCCGGTGAACATGCCCATCATCATGTCCATACCGAAGTAGCCGCCCGCGTACGGCGCATAGGCGGGGCCCGCGTCGTAGTAGGCCACCCGGCGGCCGCCCATGTCGACCATGCGCACATCGGGGTGCATGCCGGACAGGACAGCGCTGGCGCAGGCCTGGCATGCCGGAACCGAGCGGACTGCGCCGCCCGGGGGCGCCCAGTCGATGTCCCGCACCGACGGGCCGTGCTGCGGGTTGAAGAAGCAGGGGGCGCGGCGCTCCGGCACCGGTTCACCCGCCAGCCGGGCGCGGGTCGCGGTCATGTAGTAGCGGCCGTCTTCCAAAGCGTTGGTCACCCGCTGGATCTCGTCGGCGCGGGTGATGGTCTCCAGCTCCGCCTTGGCCCGGTCGTAGGCGTTCAGCGCTTTGGCGTAGTCCTCGCGGGTCGCCTCGTCGGCTGTGCTGAGGTCGAGGTCGAGGCGGGCGATGTCCTCGCCGAGCAGGGTCACGTCCTCGGCGACAGCCTTCTTGACTTCCGCCAGCTCCCGGGCTGCCTGGGCTTCCCGCTTCTTCTTCGACCGGTAGAGGAAGAAGCCGGTGCCGACGATGGCGAGGATGAACAGGCCCAGCAGCACCATGCCGAAGATGCCCGAGGCTGCGGCCGCGTCCGCTTGGGCTTCGGCTTCGTTGGCGAAAGCCACGGCTGCGTCGGGGACGGTGCTCATCCGCTGGGCGGCCTCCTCGGCCGCGGCGACATCGGAGGGAGAGAGCACGGTGGAGTCAGCCGCGGTGGTGTTGCCGATGAAGACCAGGTAGGAGCCGTCGCCGACGTCTTGCTGCACTTCCGCCATGAAGGAGCCGAGCTCCGCCTGCGACGTGAACTCTTCTTCGGGGAAGACGACAAAGTAGACCGGGGTGTCGACGTTCTCCGCGGCCTGGCTCATCAGTTCCGCGTCGCGGTCGGTGACACCGGTGGCGTCCGGGTCGATGTAGACGTGGGAGCTGTTCAGCGCGTCGGCGACTTCGTCCACGCTGGGGTCCGCGTATGCGGGTGCGGCAGCCACGGCGGCAGCGGCCACCGCGGCGAGTGTGGTGATTGCTAGTCGGCGCACCATGATCCGTCCGTTCCTCTCGCCTCTCTCACCTATGACGACGAATGGGGTGGGGGTTTGGGTTCCCGCGCGGGCGGTCCATGACCGCGCAAGCTCGGAAAAGCCGGCGGGAGCCGTGCCGGGCGGTTGTGCTGCTGCGCCCGTGCGAGGGAGCGGGGGAGCCTTACCTCGTGGCGTCTATCTTCCTCGCTGCGGGCCCAGGGCGGCCAGGGCGAGAGGACATCCACCTCGGGCGGGAGTGCGCGCAGGCCGGGCGGGCCGCTGGACGGTCCGCCCGGCCTGGTGAGGAGCGCTACGGGTCAGGAGCTTTTGATCTCGCAGATCACCGCGCCGTTTCCGACGGTCTCGCCGGCGCTCACCGACAGGCCGGTGACGGTACCGGACTTGTGCGCGGTCAACGGCTGCTCCATCTTCATGGCTTCGATGACGACGATCGTGTCGCCTTCCGAAACCTCCTGGCCGTCGGAAGCCACGACTTTGACGATCGTGCCCTGCATCGGGCTGACCAGGGCGTCGCCGCTCACCGCTGCCGCGGACTTCTTCCGTGAGCCGCCGCGTTTGCCCGACTTCTTCGCGGGGGCGGAAGCGGACAGGTCCGCACCCAAGCCGGCAGGCAGGACCACTTCGAGCCGTTTGCCGTCGACTTCGACGGTGACCTTCTCCCGTTCCGCGGCTTCGGTCTGCTCCACGTCGCCCGAGAACGGCTCGATCACCCCGTCGAATTCGGTTTCGATCCACCGGGTGTGCACGCTGAACGGCTGCTCCGGGTCGGCCGGGGCGAACGCCGGGTGGCGGACGACCGCCTGGTGGAACGGGATCACGGTGGGCATGCCGCCGACTTCGAACTCGGCGAGGGCGCGCCGCGCCCGCTCCAGGGCTTCGGTGCGGGTCCGGCCGGTGACGATGAGCTTGGCCACCATCGAGTCGAACGCCTGCGGCACGGTGAAACCGGGCTCGCAGCCGGTGTCTACGCGCACGCCCGGTCCGCCGGGCAGCCGCATCGACGTGATCGTGCCGGGGGCGGGCATGAAGTTGCGGCCGGCGTCTTCGGCGTTGATGCGGAACTCGAAGGAGTGGCCGCGTACCTCAGGGTCGTCGTAGCCCAGTTCTTCCCCGGCTGCGATGCGGAACATCTCCCGCACCAGGTCGATACCGGTGACTTCTTCGGTGACCGGGTGCTCCACTTGCAGGCGGGTGTTGACTTCCAGGAAGGAGATGGTGCCGTCGGCGCCGACCAGGAACTCGCAGGTGCCCGCGCCGACGTAGCCGGCCTCCCGCAGGATCGCCTTGGAGGAGGAGTACAGCAGTTCCACCTGCTCGTCGGTGAGGAAGGGGGCGGGGGCCTCTTCGACCAGCTTCTGGTGGCGGCGCTGGAGCGAGCAGTCGCGCGTGGAGACCACGACCACGTTGCCGTGGGCGTCGGCCAGGCACTGGGTCTCCACGTGGCGCGGCCGGTCCAGGTAGCGTTCCACGAAGCATTCGCCGCGGCCGAATGCGGTGACTGCTTCACGTACCGCCGACTCGTACAGGTCGGGGATCTCCTCCATGGTGCGGGCGACCTTCAGGCCGCGCCCACCGCCGCCGAACGCGGCTTTGATTGCGATGGGCAGGCCGTGCTGCTCGGCGAAGGCCAGCACTTCGTCGACGCCGGACACCGGGTCCGGGGTGCCCGCGACCAGCGGCGCGCCGACCTTTTGCGCGATGTGGCGGGCCTTGACCTTGTCGCCCAGGGCGGTGATCGCCTCGGGGGGAGGGCCGATCCAGGTCAGTCCAGCGTCGATCACGGCCTGGGCGAAGTCAGCGTTTTCTGCGAGAAATCCGTAGCCGGGGTGGACGGCGTCCGCCCCCGACTTGGCCGCGATCGCCAGGATCTTGTCGATGTCGAGGTAGCTGTCGGCGGGGGTCTGCCCGCCGAGGGCGTAGGCTTCGTCGGCGACTTTGACGTGGAGCGCGTCGATGTCGGGTTCGGCGTAGACCGCGACGCTGCCGAGGCCTGCGTCCCGGCAGGCGCGCGCCACCCGGACAGCGATCTCGCCTCGGTTGGCGATGAGAACTTTACGCACGGTCGAACATTCCTCCTGGAGGGGCATCGGGCGTCGATGCCGTGGGCAAGTCTGCGGGCTGCAGGCCCGCAGCGGGGTGCGGGCAGAGGGGCCGGCGGGTTATCCCGGGTGGAAGCTGCGGCGCCAGGCGTCAGGGCTGGGCCGCGGCGGCACGCCGAGCAACCGGGCGCGGTCGCGCCAGCCTGAGCGGGGGGCAGCGCCCGCGGCCCGGCTGCGGGCGGCCTGGATGGCCCGGGCGCGGGCGGTGAGGACTGCGACGAGCGCCGCCGTCTCCTCAGGTGTGGGGGAGCCCCGCACGACCCGCAGGAAGGGGGCGGGAGTGGGCTGGGTGTGGTCGCTGGTCATCAGAGTGGGATATTCCCGTGCTTCTTGGGCGGGAGCTGCTTGCGTTTGCCGCGCAGCGCACGCAGGGCTTTGATGACGGACGTGCGGGTTTCCGACGGCATGATGACGCTGTCGACGTAGCCCCGTTCGGCCGCGCTGTACGGGTTGAGCAGAGTGTCTTCGTATTCGGCGATGAGCTGGGCGCGGGTCGCTTCGACGTCGTCGGCGGCGGCGAGGGTACGCCGGTGCAGGATGTTGACGGCACCCTGGGCTCCCATGACCGCGATCTGCGCGGTCGGCCACGCCAGGTTGATGTCTGCACCCAGGTGCTTGGAGCCCATGACGTCGTAGGCGCCGCCGAACGCTTTGCGGGTGATGATGGTCACCAGGGGGACGGTCGCCTCAGCGTAGGCGTAGAGCAGTTTGGCGCCGCGCCGGATGATGCCGCCGAACTCCTGGTCGGTTCCGGGCAGGAAGCCGGGGACGTCGACCAGGGTCAGCACGGGGATGTTGAAGGCGTCGCAGGTGCGGACGAACCGGGCGGCTTTCTCGGAGGCGTCGATGTCCAGGCAGCCCGCGAGGTTCATCGGCTGGTTGGCGACGACACCTACCGGGTGGCCTTCGACCCGGCCGAAGCCCACGATGATGTTCTGCGCGAACAGTTCGTGGACTTCCAGGAACTCCCCGTCGTCCACGATGTGTTCGATGACGCGGCGCATGTCGTAGGGCTGGTTGGCCGAGTCGGGGATGAAGGTGTCCAGCTCCCGGTCTTCCTCGGTCACCTCCAGGGTCACCTGGACGGGTTCGACGGGCGGCTCGTCCAGGTTGTTGGAGGGCAGGTAGGACAGCAGCGCCTTGACGTACTCCAGGGCGTCGTGCTCGTCGGAGGCCATGTAGTGGGCCACGCCCGACTTGGTGTTGTGGGTGCGTGCGCCGCCCAGCTCCTCCATGGTGACGTCTTCACCGGTGACCGTCTTGATGACGTCGGGCCCGGTGATGAACATCTGGGAGGTCTGGTCGACCATGACGATGAAGTCGGTGAGGGCGGGCGAGTAGACGTGGCCGCCTGCTGCTGCCCCCATGACGAGCGAGATCTGGGGGATGACCCCGGAGGCGTGGGTGTTGCGTTTGAAAATCTCGGCGTAGAGGCCCAGCGCCACCACGCCCTCTTGGATGCGCGCGCCGCCGCCTTCGTTGATGCCGATGACCGGGCAGCCGGTTTTGAGCGCATGGTCGAGGACTTTGACGATCTTCTCGCCGTAGACCTCGCCGAGGGAACCGCCGAAGACGGTGACGTCCTGGCTGAACACGGCGACCGGTCGGCCGTCGATGGTGCCGTAGCCGGTGACGACGCCGTCGCCGTAGGGGCGGTTCTTCTCCAAGCCGAAGTTGGTGGACCGGTGACGCGCGAAGGCGTCGAACTCCACGAAGGAGCCCGGGTCGAGCAGGGCGTCGATGCGCTCGCGGGCGGTCATCTTGCCCTTGGCGTGCTGTTTTGCTACGGCTCGTTCGGAGCCTGCGTGGACCGCCTCGTAGCGGCGTCGCTGCAGGTCTGCGAGTTTGCCCGCGGTGGTGCGAATGTCGATCTGGTCCGCGGGCAGCGGTTCAGGGGCTTGGGTCGCCATAAGGCCTCAGAGTATTAGTCCGGTTCTTCGTTCAACTGGGGAGATACGGGTTACTCATCGGTGGTGTCGGTGCGCGGGTCTTTGACCTGGCACATTCCGTCTCCACGGGACTTCTTTTGATGATAACAGTTCTCATGTTTATCGCTCGAGGTGCCTACGCTGCGCGATAAAAAGAACACCCCTACGTTCAAGTGGAGTAGACCAATCTGGGTATCGTCTGTGCCATGACACGCGACAGCGCCCGCCAGGAGATGCCCGACCAGCTTCGCCGCGACGTCCGGTTGCTCGGCGAAATGCTCGGCACCGTACTTGCCGAGAGTGGCGGTCAAGACCTGCTTGACGATGTGGAACGACTCCGCCGCGCCGTCATCGGAGCTCGCGAGGGGACGGTCGAGGGCAAAGAGATCACCGAGCTCGTCGCCTCGTGGCCACTGGAACGCGCCAAGCAGGTGGCGCGTGCCTTCACCGTCTACTTCCACCTGGTCAACCTGGCTGAAGAGCACCACCGTATGCGCGCCCTGCGGGAACGCGACGACGCGGCCACACCGCAGCGCGAATCGCTGGCTGCCGCAGTGCACTCCATCCGCGAAGACGCCGGGCCAGAGCGGCTGCGCGAACTCATCGCGGGCATGGAATTCCACCCGGTCCTGACCGCGCACCCCACCGAAGCGCGCCGTCGCGCCGTCTCCACCGCGATCCAGCGCATCAGTGCCCAACTGGAACGCCTGCACGCGGCCCACCCGGGAAGCGGCGCCGAAGCCGAGGCGCGTCGCAGACTCCTCGAAGAAATCGACCTGCTGTGGCGAACATCACAGCTCCGCTATACGAAGATGGACCCGCTCGACGAAGTGCGGACCGCCATGGCCGCCTTCGACGAGACCATCTTCACCGTCATCCCCGAGGTCTACCGCAGCCTCGACCGGGCGCTCGACCCCGAAGGCTGCGGACGGCGCCCCGCGCTGGCGAAAGCCTTCGTCCGCTACGGCAGTTGGATCGGCGGTGACCGCGACGGCAACCCCTTCGTCACCCACGAAGTGACGCGGGAAGCCATCACCATCCAGTCCGAGCACGTGCTGCGCGCCCTGGAAAACGCCTGCGAACGCATCGGCCGCACCCACACCGAGTACACCGGCCTCACCCCGCCCAGCGCGGAACTGCGCGCCGCGCTGAGCAGCGCCCGGGCTGCCTACCCGCGCCTGATGCAGGAGATCATCAAGCGCTCGCCCAACGAACCCCACCGCCAGCTCCTGCTGCTCGCCGCGGAACGGCTCCGCGCCACCCGGCTGCGCAACGCCGACCTCGGCTACCCCAACCCGGAAGCGTTCCTCGCCGACCTGCGGACCGTCCAAGAGTCGCTTGCTGCCGCGGGCGCTGTGCGCCAAGCCTACGGCGAACTCCAAAACCTCATCTGGCAGGCCGAAACCTTCGGCTTCCACCTCGCGGAACTGGAAATCCGCCAGCACAGCGCAGTCCACGCCGCCGCACTCAAGGAGATACGCGCTGGCGGGGAACTGTCCGAACGTACCGAGGAAGTCCTCGCCACCCTGCGGGTCGTCGCCTGGATTCAGGAGCGGTTCGGCGTGGAAGCATGCCGCCGCTACATCGTCAGCTTCACCCAGTCCGCTGACGACATCGCCGCCGTCTACGAGCTCGCCGAGCACGCCATGCCCCCGGGCAAGGCGCCCATCCTCGACGTCATCCCGCTCTTCGAAACCGGTGCCGACCTGGACGCGGCCCCCCAGGTCCTCGACGGCATGCTCCGCCTGCCCGCCGTCCAGCGCCGCCTCGAGCAGACCGGCCGCCGCATGGAAGTCATGCTCGGCTACAGCGACTCCGCCAAGGACGTCGGCCCGGTCAGCGCCACCCTGCGGCTCTACGACGCCCAGGCGCGGCTGGCCGAATGGGCGCGCGAGCACGACATCAAACTCACCCTGTTCCACGGCCGCGGCGGTGCCCTGGGCCGCGGCGGCGGGCCCGCCAACCGGGCCGTCCTCGCCCAGGCCCCCGGATCGGTGGACGGCCGCTTCAAGGTCACCGAGCAGGGCGAAGTCATCTTCGCCCGCTACGGTCAGCGGGCGATCGCCCACCGCCACATCGAACAGGTGGGCCACGCCGTGCTCATGGCCTCCACCGAAAGCGTGCAGCGGAGAGCCGCCGAGGCAGCCGCCCGGTTCCGCGGTATGGCTGACCGCATCGCCGAAGCCGCCCACGCCGCCTACCGCGCCCTCGTCGACACTGAAGGGTTCGCGGAGTGGTTCTCCCGGGTCAGCCCGTTGGAGGAGCTGAGTGAGCTGCGGCTGGGGTCGCGTCCGGCGCGCCGCTCGGCTGCCCGCGGCCTCGACGACCTCCGCGCTATCCCGTGGGTGTTCGCCTGGACCCAGACCCGGGTCAATCTGCCTGGCTGGTACGGGCTCGGCAGCGGCCTGGCCGCGGTCGACGACCTGGAAGCGCTGCACACCGCCTACAAGGAGTGGCCGCTGTTCGCCTCGCTGCTGGACAACGCCGAGATGAGCCTGGCCAAGACCGACCGGGTGATCGCCGAGCGCTACCTCGCGCTGGGCGGGCGTCCAGAGCTCACCGAACAGGTCCTCGCCGAATACGACCGCACCCGGGAACTGGTCCTCAAAGTCACGCGGCACACCCGCCTCCTCGAGAACCGCCGGGTGCTGTCCCGCGCGGTCGACCTGCGCAACCCCTACGTGGACGCCCTTTCGCACCTGCAGCTGCGTGCTCTGGAAGCCCTGCGCACCGGGGAAGCCGACCGGCTGTCCGAGGAGGACCGCAACCACCTGGAACGGCTCCTGCTGCTCTCGGTCAACGGTGTGGCCGCAGGGCTCCAGAACACTGGGTGAGCGCCGAGCTGCGGCAATTCCATGGCAAAGCCGCCCTCTCCCTGCGGGGGAAGGCGGCTTCGCCGTTGCTTGAATGGGACTATGCCTTCTTCGCTCCACTCCGACCTGAGCAGGCCGCCCCTGGACCAGCAGGCGCTCCACCAGGCCCTGGTCCAGCCGGGAGCGCTGTGGACCAGCGTCCACGTCGTGCCGTCGCTCGGATCCACCAACACCGAGCTGCTCGCCCAGGCGCGGCAGGGCGCTCCCGCGGGCACGGTGCTCGTCACCGAGCACCAGACCGCGGGACGCGGCCGGCTCGGCAGGTCGTTCCACACCCCGGCGCGGGCCGCACTGACCTTCTCGGTCCTGCTGCGCCCCACGGTCCCGTCCGCCCGCTACGGGTGGCTGCCCCTGCTCATGGGGGCGGCGACCGCCGCCGGGGTGCGGCGGGTCGCCGCGGTCGACGCCCAGGTGAAATGGCCCAACGACGTTCTCGCCCAAGACCGCAAAATTGCGGGCATCCTCTCCGAAGCCGTCTTCGGCCCGTCCGGGCCGGCCGTGGTGATCGGCACAGGGCTCAACGTCACCCAGACCGCGGCGGAACTCCCCGTGCCCACGGCCACCTCGCTGGCGCTCGCCGGAGCGTCCTGCGTCGACCGCGGCCTCCTGCTCTGCGCGATCCTGCAGGCGTTCGCGGACCGCTACACCCGCTGGGTCGAGCACGATGGGGACGCTGAGCGCAGTGGACTGGCCGCGGAGTATCGTTCTGTGTGTTCTACTCTTGGTCAACAGGTGCGCGTCCACCTCCCCGGCAACAGCGTGGTGGAGGGTACGGCCATGGGGATCGACACGGACGGGCGACTCCAGGTACGCTCCGACGGCGGTCGCGACCACGCCCTGACCGTGGGAGACGTCGTCCACGTCCGCTTCGCCGGCCCCTGACCACCTCCCGCTTCGCCCATCCGCCGGCCCGCAGCCCTTCAAGCAGGTGTTTCTTGACGGGGAAGCCCGAGAAGGGCTAAACCGACAGTCATGCGCGCCTCACCTCGCTAGGAGGGGTGTCGGCTCACCCATGTCCAGCGGGCGTCACCCCTACCGCCCCGACCTCGAATACGAGAGAACCCATGCCGTCTCGTCCTGACCCCAAGGAGACCGAAGCCGTCCTCATGGGAGGCGAGGCGCGGTATACCCGTGATGAGGTGGTGCGACTCGCGGGAACCTCGCCTGAGTTCGCCGCCAGGATCTGGCGGGCGCTGGGATTCGCTGCCCGCGAGGACGACGTTCCCGCTTACACCGACAGCGATGTCGAGGCGATGCGGGTCACCGCCCGGCTGATCCGCGACGGTCTCCTCACCGAAGAGGCCTCTATCCGTCTCGCCCGCGCCATGGGCCAGACGATGATCCGCCTCGCCGAATGGCAGACCAGCATCCTCACCACCCTGTCGTACAAACCGGAGGTCGACACCGACGGGCATCTGGGACCGCTGGTGGGGCTCGCCAAAGAGCTGCTGCCCGACATGGAGACCCTGCTGCTGCATGTGTGGCGCCGCCAGCTCGTGGCGGCTGTCTCGCGCAGCCTGGCAGTCCAAGAACAGCAGAGCGAGGACGCTTCCCCCCACTACTTTCCGCTCATCGTCGGTTTCGCGGACCTGGTCTCCTTCACCACGCTCAGCAGGGAACTGGACGAGGTCGCCCTCGCCGACGTGGTGGAGGGGTTCGAAGCGACCTCCGCCGACATCGTCGCCTCCTGCGGCGGCCGGATCGTCAAAACCCTGGGGGACGAGATCCTCTACGTCGCCGACGACGCCCGCTCGGCCGCGGACATCGCCCTGCAGCTCGCCGCCGGCGTCAAAACCCACGTCGAAGTGCCGGACGTGCGGGTCGGAGTGGCCTACGGTCCGGTGCTGGCCCTCCTCGGCGACGTGTTCGGCACCACGGTCAACCGGGCCAGCAGGCTCACCTCCTTCGCCCGCCCCGGCACGGTCCTCATCGACGAGGCCCTCGCCGCCCAGCTCAAAGACGAAGAGGGCTTCCAGGTCGTAGCGGTGCGCGCCCGCCACGCGCACGGCCTGGGGCAGCTCCAGCCCTACGCGCTGCGGCGCAGTTTCGGGTCGGCAGCGGCCGCACGCGGGTGACCCCGCCGCGTTACTCTCCCACGGCTGCCGGGAAGGCCTTGAACGAAGAGGTCGCCCGCGCGGTGCCGTGAGACGACGGAAAGCGGTGGTACATCCCATGACCGACAGTCCTGACACGGCAGTTCCCGTCACGGTCAGCGGGGTCGTCACCTCGGGAGTGCTGCCTCCCGAAGCCCGGACCCGGGAAGGCAGCGCCAACGTGTGGATCATCGGGGACGACCGCGGCGCGATCGTGATCGACCCGGCGCACGACCCGGTGGCGATCTCCCGCGGTCTCGGTGACCGCGAACTGATGGCAGTCGTGTGCACGCACGCCCACGAAAGCCATGTGAACGCAGCGGAAACCCTCGCAGACCTCACCAGCGCACCGATTCTGCTCCACCCGGCTGACCTGCCGCTGTGGTACCGGCGCCACCCCCGCCGCGAACCGGATGCGCCCCTGCTGGACGGGGAAGTCCTCCAGATCGGTGCGGTTGAACTGGAGGTGCGGCACACCCCCGGATACACCCCTGGCTCGGTCTGCCTGTATGTGCCTGCGCTCGCCACCGTGTTCACCGGTGACACCCTGCTCGGGCACGGCGCGAGCGGAGAGTATGCTCCGGACGACCCGGAGACGCTCCGCACTTCGGTGGCGGGACGCCTCTTCACCCTGCCGCCGGAGACCACGGTCTACTCCGGGCACGGCGCCGCGGCCCCGATCTCCGCCTGGGCAGCCCAAGCGGAGTGAGACGGGAGCGGCGGGTCAGGCAGGCCCCGTGGTCCGCGCCAGAGTGGCCCGGCCCGGGGGGAGGAAGAGCGCGAACGTCGTCGGCTTGGACTGGATGAACTCCACCCGGGCGCCTTCGGACTCGGCGATGTGCCGAGCCAGCGCCAACCCCAGTCCGGTGCCGTTGCCGCTCGTCACTTCACGCTCGAAAATGCGGGGGACGAGGTCTTCCGGAATCCCTTCGCCTTCGTCGCTCACCTCGATCCGCACGGACTGTCCGGTTTCGACGCGGCGGACAGTCACCGTGCCAGCCCCGTGCTTGAAGGCGTTCTCCACGAGGGTCGCCAGGATCTGGGCCAGGTCGGTGGGCACGGTCATCGCGGTCAGCCCCGGCTGGCCGGCGAGCTGGATCTTCCGCCCGGCCTGGGTGAACACCGGCCGCCACTCTTCCATGAACTGCTCGATCACATCGTCGATCGCGACCGGTTCCAGTTTGGGGTTCTGGGTGCGGCGGGCTCGTCCGAGCAGGCTTTCCACGATGTCGACGAGCCGTTCAGTCTGGGCGAGCGCGGCCTCGCCCTCCTCGCAGACCACATCGGGTTTGTCTGCTTCAGCGATGATCTCTTCCAGCCGCATCGACAGCGCGGTCAGCGGAGTGCGCAACTGGTGGGAGGCGTCGGTAGCGAAGTGCCGCTCAGTGGAGATCAGGCTGGCGATGCGTTCGGCGCTGCGGTCTAAGACTTCAGCCACGGCGTCGGCTTCGGGAATGCCGTAGCGGTGCCCCCAGGGGCTGATGAATCCGGAACCGAGCCGTTCTGCGGCTGCCGCCAAGTCCACGAGCGGCAGGGTGAGCCGTCTCGCCTGCAAGATCGCCAGTCCTACCGCCACGCCGATCGCCAGCAGGGACAGGGAAGCGATCCCCAACCAGGCGCTGATGATCTCCTCGCGCACCCCCCGGGTGTCCCGCCACACCGAGATGGAGGCTCCGCCGGCGGAGACCACAGTCGCGTTGAGCGCTGCAGGCGCGTCGGAAGCGTGCGGATCGTACTCCCAGCCTCCGGTCACCACGGTGGAGGAGCCGCTAGGAGTGATCTGGATATGCCGCTGGGGGTAGACCTTGGCGAAGTAGGCGGCGTCGACGCGGCCCTCGCGCATGAGCTGGGTGTCCACCTCGGTGCCGATGATCTCGGCTTCCCGCTGGAGTTGGTCGATGTTCGCGTTGTTCACCTGTTGGTAGGTGAGCGCCCCCAAGGGCAGCCCGAGCAGTAGTACCGCGACGATGGCCACCACGAGGGTGGAGAACAGCATCCTCCTGCGCATAGTGCCTCGTCAACGCCGCGGGCGCCTCACTCCTTCTCGAACCGGAAGCCGACCCCCCGCACCGTAGTGATGTAGGAGGGCTGGTTGGCGTCGTCGCCGAGCTTCCGGCGCAGCCAGGAAATGTGCATGTCCAGTGTTTTCGTGGACCCCCACCAGTTGGTGTCCCATACCTCCCGCATGATCTGCTCCCGGGTGACCACCTTGCCCGCTTCGCGGACCAGGACCCGCAGCAGGTCGAACTCTTTCGTGGTCAGTTGCAGTTCGCGGTCGCCGAGCCAGGCCCGGCGGGAGTCCGTGTCGATGCGCACCCCGTGGACGACGGGGACTTCGCCGCCGCCGCGGCGCAGCAGGGCCCGGACCCGGGCCAGCAGCTCTGCCAGGCGGAAGGGTTTGGTGACGTAGTCGTCGGCCCCCGCGTCCAGTCCGACGACGGTGTCCACCTCGTCGGCCCGGGCGGTGAGGATGAGAATCGGAGTTCCGTGCCCTTCGGAACGCAGCCGCCGGGCTACTTCGAGCCCGTCCAGTTCGGGCAATCCCAAGTCCAAGACGAGCAGGTCGATGTCGCCGCTACGGGCACGGTCGAGTGTTTCCATACCGTCGACGGTGACGTCGACTGAATATCCTTCCCGCCGGAGCGCGCGGGCCAACGGTTCAGAGATCGAAGCATCGTCTTCGGCCAGCAAAACGCAGGTCATAGCACTGATCGTAAGACTCTCGCTGAGATTTTCGGGTTACGCTCGCCGATGGACCAGAGATTTCCTAAAAATGTGCAACTCCTGTCTTCGCCAGGTGTTGCCTATTTCGCGCAGTCCTCTGGTCCTAGAGATAGCGGCTCTGTGAAAAAAGAAGTTTACTGAGCAAATAATCCTTTTTGTTGTTGGCCTTGTCGAAAGTAAGTAAAAACCTTTTTACGAAAAATTGAGTGAATAGGGCTACCCCTGCTCCGCTTCTGCGGCAGACACCCGGTGCGGGGCGCGGAACACCCACCGGCGGTAGCTCCAGAACCGGAACAGGGTGCCCAGGCCCACCCCCACCACATTGCCTGCGATGTTCCGTGCCAGCGGGCCGTCCAGCCCGAGGACCGCGATCGTGAACCACAGGCAGGCGACCTGGATCCCCAACCCCACCGCGTTCAACCCGAAGAACATGACATACGACCACAGCAGATGGCCGTGCGAACGGTGCCGGAACGTCCAGAACCGGTTGCCGAGGAACGCCACCACGGTGGCGCAGACCGTGCCCAGCGCCTGCCCCACGAGTTCCGGAAGGCCCAGCGCATACCAGAACACGTTGGTGGCGACCAGTTGCGTCACATAGGCCACCGCGCCGACCACGCCGAATTTGGCCAGCTCGTGGATGAGTTGGGCGAAACGCTGGTACACCGTGGAGAGCAACCGCACGAGCCGTTCCGATCTGAACCAAGAGGATTACTAGACTTTTCCGGGTTCCCGCGTCGGTGGAAAGCGGGGCCGCCCCCCAGTATCCGTGAACGAGAGGTGAGGCAGCCGTGAGCGAGACTAACCGGACCGTCCCCGTCGTCGGCATGGTGGGAGGCGGCCAACTCGCCCGGATGACCCACCAGGCGGCGATCGCGCTGGGCGTGGACTTCCGCGTCCTGGCGGCCCGCCCCACCGACAGTGCGGCGCGGGTCGTCGCCGACGTGCACCTCGGCGACGACCGGGGCCGCGACGACCTGCTCGCCTTCGCCAAAGACAGCGACGTGGTGACGTTCGACCACGAGCACGTCCCCCAGCCGGTGCTGCGGGAACTCCACGACGCCGGGATCGTGCTGCGCCCCGGCCCGGAAGCGCTGCACCACGCCCAAGACAAGCTGGTCATGCGCACCCGGCTGAGCGAACTCGGCGCCCCCTGCCCGCGGTGGCGCGGCATCACCAGCCTGGACGAGGTCACCGAGTTCGCCGGGCAGACCGGCTGGCCGGTGGTGCTCAAAGCGGCCCGCGGCGGCTACGACGGCAAAGGCGTGTGGGTAGTCGGCGATGCAGCAGAGGCCGCGGCCGTCGTAGAGCGCGCCGCCCGCGAGCAGGTCCCGCTGCTGGTCGAAGAGAAGATCGCGTTCCGCCGGGAACTCGCGGTCCAGGTCGCCCGCTCCCCCTACGGCCAGGTCGCGGCCTACCCGGTGGTGGAGACCGTGCAGCGCGGCGGAATCTGCCACGAAGTGATCGCTCCTGCCCCCCACCTGTCCGAAGACCGGGCGGTGGCCGCCCAGGAGCTCGCCATCGAACTGGCCGCTGCGTTGGACGTGGTGGGGCTGCTCGCCGTGGAACTGTTCGAAACCGACACGGGTGTCGTCGTCAACGAGCTGGCGATGCGGCCGCACAACTCCGGCCACTGGACGATCGACGGCGCCTGCACGTCGCAGTTCGAACAGCACCTGCGGGCCGTCCTGGACCTGCCCCTGGGGTCGCCGCGCACTGTGGCCCCCTTCACGGTGATGGCGAACCTGCTCGGCGGGCACGACCCCCACGTGTTCAACCGCTACATTCATGTCATGGCCCGGGACCCGGAGCTGAAAGTGCACTTCTACGGCAAAGAAGTTCGGCCCGGCCGCAAGATCGGACACGTGACCGTGGTCGGGGACGACCCCGAAGCCCTGCTGGAGAGAGCTAGAACTGCCGCCGCCTACCTCAAGGGAGACGCACAGTGAGCCAGAGCCCGCCCGCCGTCGGCATCGTGATGGGAAGCGACTCCGACTGGCCGTTCATGGAAGAGGCAGCCGAGGCACTGGACGAGTTCAGTGTCCCCTACGAGGTTGACGTGGTCTCGGCGCACCGGATGCCGCACGAGATGATCGCCTACGGCTCCCAGGCAGCGGAGCGGGGCCTGAAAGTCCTCATTGCCGGGGCCGGCGGGGCAGCCCACCTGCCGGGCATGCTCGCCTCGGTCACTCCGCTGCCGGTCATCGGGGTGCCGGTCCCGCTGAAGTACCTCGACGGGCTCGACTCGCTGCTGTCCATCGTGCAGATGCCCGCGGGAGTCCCGGTGGCCACGGTGGCGGTGGGCGCGGCCCGCAATGCGGGCCTGCTGGCAGTGCGGATCCTCGGCGCCCACGACGAGGAGCTGCGCGCGAAGATGGCCGACTTCCAGGACGACCTCAACCAGCAGGCCAAAGCCAAGGGGGAGCGGCTGCGCCGCAAACTCACGGAAGGCTCCTCGTTCGGCTTCGGCGCCCGCTGAGCCCGGAGCACCCGCCCAGCGACATTCCGAGCCCGGCCCTGGATCGAGCAGTCTCGTCGGCCGGGCTCATCCCACCAGGCGCGGCCATTCGATCGCGGGACAGCGGTCCATCACCATGGTGCGCCCCGCGGCCAGCACCCGGTCGGCAGCGGCAGGATCCACCACTCCCAACTGGAACCACACGCCCTGGACTTCAGGCCGGGTGAGCGCCTCGTCGGCAACCGCGCCCGCCTCTGCGGAGCGGCGGAACACGTCCACCACGTCCACGTCGAAGGGAATGTCGGTGAGCGAGGCGTACCCCCGCTCACCGTGCACTGTTGCCGCGGTGGGGTGCACCGGCACGATCCGTTTGCCGCGCTCCTGCAGGAACCGGGCCACCGAGTAGGCGGGGCGGTGCGGATTGGCGCCCAGCCCCACAATCGCCCACACCTCGGTGTCCACGAGCAGCCGGCGGATCGCTTCCGGATCATTGAGCTGTGCCATACCGTGTCCCCCTCGTGCGGAACAGCAACGGGCCGGTCACGGGCGCCCAAGAGCCCGGTACGTCCAGCCGCGGGAACGCCAGTAGTCGGGGTCCAGCGCGTTGCGGCCGTCCACGATCCGCTTCTCAGCCACCACCTTGCCGAGCTCGTCCGGGTCGGCATCCCGGAACTCGGCCCACTCGGTGAGGAGGAGAACCACTTCGGCGTCCCGGACCGCTTCCAGCATCGTGTGCGCGAAGTTCAACTGCGGGTAGGCGCGCTTGGCGTTCTCCAAAGCCTCCGGGTCGTAGACCGTGACCCGGGCGCCCAGCGAGTTGATCGTAGCCGCCACGTCCAGTGCGGGAGAGTCCCGGATGTCGTCGGAGTTCGGTTTGAAGGACGCGCCCAGCACACCGACGGTGCGTCCGGCGAAGCTCCCGCCGATGAGGCCGCGCGCGATGTCGATCGTGCGGGCACGGCGCCGCTGGTTGATGGCGTCGACCTCGCGCAGGAACGACAGGGCCGATTCCACTCCCAGCTCGTCGGCGCGCGCCATGAACGCGCGGATGTCCTTGGGCAGGCAGCCGCCGCCGAAACCCAGGCCAGGGCCGAGGAACTTGCCGCCGATCCGGTCGTCGTAGGAGAGCGCCTTGGCCAACTGGATCACGTCCGCGCCCACCGCTTCGCACACCTCGGCCATCGCGTTGATGAAAGAGATCTTGGTGGCGAGGAACGCGTTGGCGGAGACTTTGACCAGTTCCGCGGTCTGCAAGTCGGTGACCAGGAACGGGATGCCCCGTTCGATCTGGCTGGCGCAGATTTCCCGCATCACCTGCTCGACCCGGGGGGAGTCGGTGCCGAGGACGATCCGGTTCGGGTTGAGCGTGTCTTCCACCCCGTGGCTTTCCCGCAAGAACTCCGGGCTCCAACCCAGTTCCACGGCTTCACCCGCGGGGGCGAGGGCCCGGAACCGGGCGGCGAGGCGGGCCGCGGTACCCACCGGCACCGTGGACTTTCCGATGATGACGGCGGGCCGAGTCAGCAGGGGGGCCAGCGTGTCGACCACGGCGTCGACATACCGTAAGTCGGCTGCGTTGGAGTTGGCCTGCTGCGGGGTCCCGACACAGATGAAGTGCACGTCAGCGAAGGCCGCGACTTCGGCGTAGTCGGTGGTGAAGCGCAGCCGGCCAGCGGCCAGGTTGCGGTTGAGCACCTCTTCGAGACCCGGTTCGTAGAACGGCACCCGACCGGAGGAGAGGCTTGCGATCTTGCTCTGGTCCGTGTCGAGCCCGAGGACGTCGAACCCCAGGTCCGCCATGCACGCGGCGTGGGTCGCTCCGAGGTATCCGGTGCCGAGCACCGCGATTCTGAGGCGCTGCTTCTCCGCCAATGGAATCAGTCCTTCCTCACCGACCGGCCTAGGAATGCTATCTGCGGGCTGTTCCACCGCCCCAGGGCCCCCTCCGGGTCACGTGCCGCCACGACCGCTCACTGGCGTGCACGAGGGGCGGTTAATCCCAACACGGTAGTCGGCTTGAACCCTGTCGAACTCCCGCACAGCACAACAGACTGCAAGAAATTGGACAGCGTCTGGTGAGGCAGGACCGTGGTTTACCGTCCGTCGCCGAACACCCGAGTGTGATGGTCGTCATCCCCCGCCAGCGGATGGATGCCGTCCTCGCCGCGGCGGAACGGGAGAGTCGTCCGAGTAGCCAGGTCGTCGGCCTGGTCGGAGGCGGGAGGCGGGTCTGCGGGAGGCGGCGGGGTCGGCGTGGGGCCGCGTTCCCGGGCCGGGGGCGGAAGCGGCGGGTACACCTCCTCGGACCAGGGCTGGCTTCGCGAACGCCATCGGGACGGCACGAGCGCGGAGAGGAACAGCAGCGTGCCGAGCGTGCACAAGAGCGGCAGCCCGGGGCCCAGCGGATGGACCAGCGAGTCGGAGCCTACCAGCCACGCCGGGAGGAGCTGCGTCAGCGAGCCGGGGTCGAGGAGCGCCCACAGGGGGCCGCCGAGAAGCACTCCGCCGGAGACGAACGCAGCAAGCGGCGAGAACCGGGTTGCAGCGAGGACTGCGCCGAGCAGGCCGACCCCCATCAGGACGGCGCAGGCGGTGGGCAGCGGGACGCTGGACTCCTGTCCAGCGGCGTGTCGAGCGATCTGATCGCCCGCCCATGCCACGCCGACCCACAGCAGCGGGGTGACCGCGACTCCGGCGAGCAGACCGAGCAGGTGGCGTACCACGGGCCCTCCTTAACAACCGGTGTTCTCTCTCCCTACCACCGGGAGGCAGGAAACTCACTTCTGTCCGCCTCACCGGGACAACGCGCGGTAGCCGCCCGTGGTTTCCGGGACCGCGTACGGCCCGGAGTTCACCGGCACACGTTCTCCGCTGCGGTGCGCGTGTGCACGGTCTCCCGGCCGCCGACGTCCACCGGCTGCTCGGCAATCGGGGAGGCGGCGTGGGCGGGTACGGCTACCCCGGTGTGGTTCACGCCGGCGATCACTTGGACGCGGCCTCCCAGCCCCGGGTCGACTTCGGCGCGCGCCCCCGGAATGCTCTCCACGAGCAGGGTGGCGGCGTCCTCGCGCTCCGGGGAGTAGCGGACCAGGGTCTCGGCGAGGTCCTGCTGCGGCCAGTTCCCGGCGCTCTCCGGCACCTGGAACCCCGACTCCAGCAGTTCGACACGCACCTGGGCGCCCAGCCCGGGAATGGTGGTGCCGTTGTAGACCTCCACGGTCACCTCGTCCGGGGAGGGGAGGGCTGAGTCTTCCGCGGACTGCGGCTGGGGGATGGGCCGGTCCGCAGCGATCGCGGTGAACAGTTCGGTGGCGTGCTGTTCATGCCAGGTGACCGCGACTTCGCCGCTCGGCGTCCAAAAGTCGATCCGGTCCACCGGAACCTGGGTAAACGTGACGTCGTCGAGGCCGAGGGAACGCAGCTGCGTGCCCAACTGGATGAGGGCAGCGGTGTCCAGCGTGTCGTCGACCGTGATCGAGCCGAGCGCGGTCTCCACGAACTGGGCGAGCCGGGCCGGGTCGCTGAGGATCTGCGCATTGAGCGCCTCGTCGAGCAGTGCGGCCAGCACCTGCTGCTGCCGGTCGATGCGGTCCAAGTCGCCGTGCGGGCTTTTACGGGTGCGGGCGAAAGCCAGCGCTTGGGTGCCCTGCAGGCGGTGGGTTCCGGCTTCGAGGGACAGGTGGGCCTTCTCGTCGTGGATCGCCTCGGGCAGGCAGACGGTGATCCCGCCGAGCGTGTCCACCACTTCCACGAACCCGGTGAAGTCGATCTCCACGTAGTGGTCGATGCGCACCCCCGTGGCCGCTTCCACGGTCTGCACGGCCAGTTGCGGTCCGCCCAGGGAGTAGGCGGCGTTGATCTTGTCAGGGCCGTGGCCGGGGATCCGCACCCAGGAGTCCCGGGGGATGCCCACCACGGTGATGTGCTCCCGCTGGTGGTTGAGGTGGACCAGCATCATGGTGTCCGAGCGCCGCCCTTCGACGTTGCCCACCCCCAGTTCGGAGCGTTGGCGGGAGTCCAGACCGCTGCGGTCGTCGGAGCCGATCACCAGGAAGTTCAACGCGCCCTGGGAGGCCGGGGGACGGTTCTCGTCCAGCAGGCCCGTGAAGACGTCGTAACGGTGCAACTGGTCAGAGAGCCAGCCGGTGACCGCCCATGAGCTTCCCGACACCAGCAGGACCACAGCGGACAGGAACCCGCACAGCAGTAGTGCGGCGCGGCGCCGTCGGGCGGCCGCGCTGGGCAGCCACGGCAGCTGGTCTGCGGGGGCGCGGCGACGGGGCGGGATGTTCTGATGCGGGGGGAGCGGTCCCGACCGGATCCGTCGAAACTCGGGTACTTCCCCTAACGGGCGGGGTGTGTCGTTACCGTCCTCGTTCACCGGTTGTCCTCCCGAACCATCCGGCCCGCCGCTGCCGCGGGAGCAGTCCGAGCCGCCGACTCTTCCAGAGTGGCAGCACCACCCTTCCGGATCGGGAAAATCCGGTTACGGCGTGTTGCCTCCACGTCCCGTCCACCGGGATGGGACGGTCGTCGAGCGGATCCCGGGCACCGCTGTATGCAGTACCGTTGCGACAGCGGATTCCCGCACTCACATACCCAGATTCCTTCCCGGATCGCGTGAAAATCTTGTGGATATGCCCGTGAGCTGGCCTGCCGTTTCGGTTGTCATGCCTGTCCTGAACGAGGAACGCCACCTCGCCTCCGCCGTGCGCCACGTTCTGGAACAGGACTATCCAGGTGAAATCGAGGTCGTCCTGGCCGTGGGGCCGTCCAGCGACCGCACACAGGAGATCGCTGACGGACTCGCTGCGGCGGACCCGAGGGTCAAGGTGGTGCCCAACCCGTCAGGCCGTACCCCGTCCGGACTCAACGCGGCTATCGCTGCGTCCTCCCACGACATCGTTGCGCGCATCGACGGCCACGCCATGATGCCCTCCGACTATCTGCGGATCGCGGTGGAGACGCTGGAGGAGACCGGCGCGGACAACGTGGGCGGCATCATGGCCGCGGAGGGGGAAACCCCGTGGGAGAAAGCGGTGGCCGCCGCGATGACGTCGAAGATCGGCGTGGGCAACGCCCGCTTCCACACCGGTGGGGAGAGCGGGCCCGCTGACACCGTCTACCTGGGCGTGTTCCGGCGCTCCGCCTTGGAGCGGGTCCAAGGCTACGACGAGGCGTTCCTGCGGGCTCAAGACTGGGAGATGAACTACCGGATCCGCATGACCGGCGGGACCGTGTGGTTCCAGCCGCGGATGCGGGTGTCCTACCGGCCGCGCCCCAACGTCCGGGCGCTCGCCAAACAGTACTTCCACTACGGGCGGTGGCGCCGGGTTGTGGCCCGGCAGCACCCGGGCACCCTCAACTTCCGCTACCTGGCTCCGCCGGTTGCGTTGACCGCGATCGTCCTGGGCCTGGTGGGCGGGTTCTTCTTCTGGCCGGCGTGGCTGATCCCCGGCGGCTATGTGGCGGCGATCCTCCTCGCCTCGATTCCGCTGGGCTCCGGACTGCCGCTGGCTTCCCGCCTCGCGCTCCCGGTGGCGCTGGCCACCATGCACATGGCGTGGGGGGCGGGCTTCCTCACCAGTCCGCCGAGCCTGGGCTCCGACTCGCGGACTGCGCAGGCGCGGCGCCAGCAGAAAGCCCAAGCCAACTGAGTGCACGGTCCTTTCCCCAGCCTGGGGAAAGGACCGGTGTCCTATGCAGAGGACGCGGCCGTAGCGGTGAGGGCCTGCACGGTGCCGGGAACATCGTCGACGACCACGGCGGCCACTCCGGCAGCGGCGAGGCGCGCCGAGTCCGCCGGGTCGGGGCACCACGACACCACCTGCAGACCGGCGCGGTGCGCGGTCGCAACCGTCTCCTCAATCGAGCGCCGCCCCGGGCGCTCCGGTTCGCCGCCCAGGCCGAACGATCGGGCATCGACGGCGACCAGGGCGCAACCCAGGGCCACGGCCCCGGCGAGGGCGTGGTCGACGGGGTTGCGGACGAACGGCATCCAAGCGGTGGCCACCCCGGGCACCTGTTCCTGCACTGCGAGCAGGGCAGAGGGGTCGAAGGAGCACACGAAGACCCGCTGGAGGCGCGCGTGCCGCTTCAGGTACGGCGCGAGCAGGCTGACCGTGCGCCGGGCAGGCGGGTCGACAGCGTCCTCCAGCACAGTTTTCACGTCGAAGTCCAGGCCGATGTCCGAGGGGATCGCTTCCAGGACCTCGTCGAGGGTGGCGACCCCGGCGGCCCGGGCTTCCGCGGCGGGCAGGTCCACGATGAGCCGCCCGTCAGGCAGGGCAGCGTTGTGGTACGCCAGCAGGACGTCGTCGGCGCTGCGCCGCACGTCGATCTCCACCCAGGAGGCGCCGTGCGCCACAGCCGCGGCGCACGATTCGGGGGTGTTCTCCACCAGGCCGGCAACGGTGCCGCGGCCGAAGCCGCGGTGGCCGATGACCTCGGTCGGGACGAATATCACTGCGCCACCCCGGTGCGGAGCAGGGCTTCAGCCACGGCAAGGTCGCTGGGATGGGTCACTTTGATGTTGCTCTCCTCCCCGGTGACGATACGCACGGGTTCCTCAGGCAGGTAGCGCAGGACGACACCGCAGTCGTCCGTGGCGGTGAACCCGGGTTCGGCGAACGCTCGCGCATAGGCCCGGCGGATCACGCCGAGCCGAAAACCCTGCGGGGTCTGCATCCGACGCAGCGCAGCGCGGTCGGGGACCGCGGCGATCACTTCGCGTCCAGAGGCGTCCAAGGTGACCTGGACCACGGTGTCACTGGACGGTACAGCCACGCCGACCGCGCCGACTTCGGTAAGTTCAGTCACACAGGCAGTGATCGTGCGGCCGCTGACCAGCGGACGCGCGGCGTCGTGCAGGAGCAGCAGGTCGTTGTCGTCGTAGTCGTCGACTGCCTGCAGGGCGGCGAGAGAGCTCTCGGAACGGCTCGCTCCTCCCGGAACGATCCGGGACACCTTGTCGTACCTGCCTTCGGCGAGGATCTTCTCCGCTTCCGCGAGGTGGGCGGCGTTCATGACCACGACGACCTCGTCCACCTCTGGGGCGGCGCACAGGGCGGCGACCGAGCGTTCCAGGATGGTCTGCCCAGCCAGCCGCAGGAGCTGTTTGGGGTGCGCACTGCCCATGCGCGACCCTACGCCGCCGGCGAGGACAGCAGCGGCGACCCGCGGCCGGCGGTGCGCGGGCTGATCGAGCGACATGGCCTCTCCCGGGGTGACAGCAACACAGCGGCGTGACAAGGAGAGGCTAGCCCACGGTTCCGGAACACTCTGGGCAGCGATTCAACAATGGAGGAACAATTCACCGCGAATGGGACAGCAGGGCGGTATCACCGGTAACCTTAGGACGCCTGGAATCACAGGGCCACCGGTCGTGCAACCATGGATCTGGTCCCGGTGTTCTCCCGGAGAGGCGGCGGACGTGCCCCAGCTTTCGTCAGCGGCGCCGCTCACTCCTGAGCATCCCCGCCACAGATGTGGCATGTCATGACGGTGGCCTCGAAATATCCGCCGTGGCGCACTAGCGGCCCCGTCGGAGACTTCGGATGCCACAGGCAAACCCCTACGAATCCCACGGCGATCTCTATCGCGCGATCGTTTCCATACGACTGCATCCTGAGGAGGTGCGGTGGCGTCGAGGACGCTGGACGTCTGGCAACACCGGAAAGTCGTCAGACACCTGGTCCGCCGTGACCTCAAAGTCAAGTACCAGAATTCGATCCTCGGTTACGCCTGGTCGATGTTAGAGCCGCTGGCGATGGCCTGCGTCTACTACTTCGTCTTCGGCGTGGTGTTCGCGGCGACTGGCGGAGCGCGCGAGGCACCGGGCGGCCCGGACGCGCCCGGGGGCTACGCCCTGTTCCTGCTGTCAGGGCTGCTGCCGTGGATGTGGTTCAGTGCGGCGCTCAGCGACGCGCCCCGCGCACTCACCACCCACTCCAAGCTCATCACCACGATGAAAGTGCCCCGGGAGATCTTCCCCCTGGCCATCGTGCAGACCAAATTCGTGGAGTACCTGCTCACCTGGCCTGTCCTGCTGATGTTCGTCGTGGTGCTGCGGGGCGAGACCGGGTGGAACTTCTTCTGGGTCATCCCGGCGATCGCGGTGCAGTTCATCCTGTCGCTGGGGATGACTCTGCTGCTCTCCTCCATCAACGTGCTGCTGCGCGACGTGGAACGGATCGTTCGTATCCTGAATCGAGTGCTGTTCTACAGCACGCCCGTCATCTACCCGCTGTTCCGCGTCACGGAGATTGACGCGCTGCCCGACTGGTTCAAGTGGCTCTACCAGCACAATCCGCTGGCAGGGATTTTCCAGATGCACCACGCGGTGTGGTACGCCAGCGAAGCGCCTCCGGCGTCCGTCTTGTGGACGACGGTCGGCGGAGCCATCCTGGTGATGTTGGTTGGGTACGTCACGTTCCGACGACTGGAGAGCGCCGTCCTTAAGGAGCTGTAATGGCGGAGCCGATCATCGAGGCTGAAAGGCTCGGTATCAAGTTTGCGACGAACCGCCGGCGCAAACGCAGTCTGCGGGAGATGTTTATTCACGGAAACCGGCGTGACCCCAACCGAGGTGCCTCCGATTTCTGGGCGCTGCGCAACGTCTCCTTTACGATCACTAAAGGCGAGTGTGTCGGTATTGTCGGCAAGAACGGGACGGGTAAATCCACTCTGCTCAAATTGATCGCCGGGGTGCTGATCCCCGACGAGGGCAGAGTCACTGTCCGCGGAAAAGTCGCTCCGCTGCTGGAGCTGCGGGCCGGGTTCAACGACCACCTCACCGGGCGGGAGAACGTCTACCTGGTGGGCGCCCTGCACGGGATGAGCAACGAGATGCTCCAGGAGCGGTTCGACGAGATCATCGAGTTCGCCGAGATCGAGTCGCGGTTTATCGACACCCCGGTGCGCCATTACTCCAGCGGCATGAAGGTGCGGCTCGGATTTGCGCTCATCTCCCAACTGGAACACCCCATCATGCTGGTGGACGAGGTGCTCGCGGTGGGGGACAAATCCTTCCGCAACAAATGCTACGACGCCATTGAGCGAATGCTGCAAAACCAGCGCACCATGGTCCTGGTCTCGCACAACGAAGGCGACCTCAAACGCTTCTGCGACCGCGGCCTGTACATCAAGAACGGCGAACTGGTGTTGGACACCGACATCAAAGCCGCCCTGGACGCCTACAACGCCGACACCAAGGCGGAGATCGCCAAGCGGAAGAAGAAGAGCAAAGCCGCCTAAGCCGTCCCGTTCCGCCCCGTGTGGCCCCTTGCCAAGCGGTCTGTGGCCGGGTAACCGTTGACACCTACAGAACGTGTGTGGGAAAGGCGCGGCGAGTGACGGAGACCGGAGTACTCACCGCCTACGGGATGCGGCCGCTGGCCGAGCCCGTGGTGCGCTGGGCGGTGCGGCGAGGCACCACTCCGGCTGCCATGGCCCGGGCCGGGGCCGTCCTCACCGCAGTGGCGGCCGTGTGGTTCACCGACACTGCCCTGATGGGCAGCCTCGTCGGGACGCTCGCGCTGGCGCTGGTGCTCTACTGCGACGCGGTCGGCTCTCGCATAGCGGAACACCGCTGCGATGCGCTCAACGCCTGGGCGGTCGCGATGCTCAGCCGGGTACGCGAATACGTGCTCTTCCTAGGACTGGCGCTCGGCGCGTCCCTGGCAGGCCAGACCGACGTCTGGCTCTGGGCGGCGGGGGCACTGACCGCCCACGCGGTCCGCGAATCAGTGGCGGAGGCCCGCGCGGCACACCGCCCGGAGGCTCAGCCCCGGGACGCGTCCAGGGGAGCGCCCCCGCCGATCGAAGCGATCGACCCCAGCTACCGCAGCCGGGAACCGGCCGACCCCGACTTCACCGCGGAGCTCCTCGGCCTGGCCCGCGACCCGGACGACACCGCTGAGCCGCCCGGAACCGTCCGGCTGCGCCCGGCCCCTGCGTCCCAGAAGACCAGGGACCGTGGCGCGGCGCCCGGGAACGCCGCCCCACCCCGCCGGAGGCGGCAGGCCGTGTCCCGCGGACGCGCGGGGAGGCTCCTCCGCGACGTGGCCCGGTTCGGCCCGTCGGAGCGCTTCCTCGTCATTGCCGTTTCGGTAACGATTTGGCATGCATCGGTGGCTTTCGGGGCGTTGATCGCCGGATCCGTGGCTGCTATGGCAGTTGCCACATTGCTTCCGCAATCCGACTCCCGGTAAGGCCCACCATGAGCTCTGCGACGCAGTCTCCCCACGTTGACCTGCGTTTTCTTCGAGACGACGGGCATTTGAGCACGGGCATCGGCGTTCTCGTCCAGGGCGCGCTTCCGCCGGTTCTGCCGGCTTTCGCCGGAATCCTGGTGATGGGAGTCTTGTTATTCACCGGTTTTGAGGATCTGAACGGGGTTACCCTGTTCGCACCGGCGGCGGCACTCCTCTTGTCGGGAGTGGCTTCCGCGCATCCGCACAATGGGCGGTTCGACTGGATTGTTCCGCCATTGCTGCGAGCAGCCGAATACCTGTACCTCTGTGCGCTGGGCTACGGTTCCGGCGTACCAGGTCCCCTAGTATTCGCACTTGTCGCGTTAGTCATCTTCCATCACGGTTCCGCCGTACGCCGGGTACGCCACGGTATTCCCCCTTCCGAGTGGGCCAGGCTGGCTATGCTGGGCTGGGACGGTCGGATGCTCCTCATCGCGGCCGGAGGGGCGCTGGGATGGCTGCCCTTCACCTACGGTCTGCTCCTGGGCTATCTGGCGGTCCTGCTGGCGTGGGAGACCACCACAAGCTGGCTTTCGGCACCGGTGACCGCGGTGGCGGTAGAACCACGTGAAGGACAAGGGGGCGCTGTGGCCTCCGACAACTGAGGGAGGGAAGCGCCGACATGCTCGGCATGATTCTTGCCGCTGGGGCAGGGCGCCGGCTGCGCCCGTACACCGACACGCTGCCCAAGGCTCTGGTGCCGGTCGATGGTGACACCACCATCATGGACATCGCCCTGCAGAACCTGGCCTCGGTGGGGCTCACCGACGTAGTGGTGATCGTCGGCTACCGCTCCGAGGCGGTGGAGGAGCGGCGCGAGGCACTGGAACGCCGCCACGGCGTCAAGATCACCACCGTCTTCAACGACAAGGCTGAGGAGTGGAACAACGCCTACTCCCTGTGGACTGCACGGGACTACTTCGCTGAGGGCGTGGTGCTGGTCAACGGTGACACCGTGCACCCGGCCAGCGTGGAAAAAACACTACTCGCCAACAGGGGACCGGAGATCGTCCTCGCGGTAGACACCGTGAAAACACTTGCTGATGAAGAGATGAAGGTGGCTCTGGACTCCTCCGGACACCTGCAGCGGATCACCAAGCTGATGGACCCCGCGACAGCCGCAGGCGAGTACATCGGAGTCACCCTCATCGAGGGGAGCATCGCTGGCCGCCTGGCAGACGCGCTCCGTGCCACCTGGGAACGCGACCCCCAGCTCTACTACGAGGACGGCTACCAGGAACTGGTCGACCGAGGCGAGAGGATCGCTGTGGCGCCGATCGGCGAGGTCGACTGGGTTGAGGTGGACAATCACGACGATCTGGCTCGCGCTCGGGAGATCGCATGCCGCTACTAGCCCGGATGCTGGCCTCGCCGCTCTCCATTGACGTGCGGCGGGGAGCGATCGCGGACCTGGGACTTCTCCTCGCGGATCGGAGGATCGCCAATGAGGGACGGATCGCGGTGGCGGTCGGCCCCGGCCAGGGCGCCCGGATCGTCGCGGACCTCAACCTTCCCCACTGCGAGGTCTTCCAGGTCGACGAAGGTACCGTCGACGTCGCCAACGAACTCGGCAAGAAGCTGCGGACGGAGGCTTTCGAAGCGGTCGCGGGGATCGGCGGCGGCAAGACCATCGACGTCACTAAATTCGCCGCCACCATGGCGGGAATCCCGATGATCGCGGTCGCCACCAACCTCTCCCACGACGGCATCGCCTCCCCGGTGAGTTCGCTGGAGCACGAGAGCGGCAAGAGCTCCTACGGGGTGAACATGCCGGTCGCCGTCGTGGTGGATGTGGACTACGTCCGCTCCGCACCTGACCGGCTGGTCCGCTCGGGGATCGGGGACGTGCTCAGCAACCTGTCCGCGATCACCGACTGGGAGCTGGCCGGCAAGGAGATGGACGAACCGGTCGACGGGATGGCCGTCACCTTCGCCCGGGTGGCCGCCGAGTCCGTGCTGCACCGCCGCGACTCCGTGGAATCCGAGAGCTTCCTCACCGCGCTCGCCGAGGCCCTGGTGCTGTCGGGGATGGCCATGTCGGTGGCCGGGTCGAGCCGGCCCGCTAGCGGCGCTGACCACGAGATCCTCCACGCCATCGACCAGCTCTACCCGGGGACCAGCAACCACGGAGAACTGGCTGGGCTGGGCACGCTGTTCGCCTTCTTCCTCCGCTCCCGCTACCTGGGCCACGGGGAACAGCAGCTCGAGGACATCCGCGCCAGCCTGCTCCGCCACCGGCTTCCGACTCTCCCCTCGGACGTGGGGCTGGACGAAGAGCAGTTCGTCAAAGCCGTGGTCCACGCGCCGTCCACTCGGCCGGGACGCTACACGGTCTTGGAGCACCTCAACCTCTCCGAAGACGAGATCAGGCGGAGCGTTCGCGACTATGTCCAAACCTTCGGTCGCTGAGGTGCGGGCCGGCGGCCAGCCGGAAGGAATCAAAGAGCGGGTCAACGAGGAGCATTGGGCGGGACGCCTCTACATGCGGGCGATCTCGCCCTATGCGAGTACGTTCTTCGTGCGCCTGGGGGTGCCCCCGAACCCGATCACCTACCTGATGGTGGTCTGCGGTGTGCTCGCCGGGGTCGTCGTGGCCTTCGGCGGGCTGTGGTCGGCCCTGCTCGCGGCCCTGCTCATCCAGGTCTACCTGCTGTTGGACTGCTCTGACGGCGAGGTCGCCCGGTTCACCGGGCGTACCAGCGTGACCGGTGTCTACCTGGACCGCATCGGCCACTACTTCGCTGAGGTCGCCCTGCTGGTCGGGGTAGGGATCCGGGCGCAAGGAGAGTTCACAGCCGGAGGCTGGGTGGTCGCCGGACTGGCCGCGGCACTCGGCGCCGCACTGATCAAGGCGGAGACCGACAACGTGGTGGTGGCCCGGGCCAAGGCGGGGTTGAGCGACCACGTGCCGGCCGCAGCCCTGAATCCCCGGTCCTCGAGCCTGAGCCTGGCGCGCCGGATCGCTTCTGCGCTGCGTTTCCACCGCATCATCCAGGCAGTGGAGCTCTCCCTCCTGGTCGTGGTGGCCGCAGTGGTGGATGCGGTCCGTGGCGACCTGGCTGCCACCCAGGTGCTCATGGCTGCCTGTGTGGCGGTGGCAGCGCTGCAGACCGTGCTGCACCTGGTGAGCATCCTGGCCTCCAGCCGGCTGCGGTGACGCGCGGGCGTTCCGCTCACCCTGCCGGTGTTGATACGGTCGTTACCTGGTTCATGAGACCGTTGAATTCCGTTGTCCTGTCATCCATCTTTGGTGTGTTGAACGGTTGTCGATGAGCGGTTCCGTCCCCTCCCCTAGCGCGACACGGCAGGGTGAGGCATCCGGAGCGGACACGGGGTCCTCCCAGGACGCGCTCCCCTCCGGCGGATCAGTACGGGCCGCGCCGGGGCAGGAGCCATCCGTTCCCCAGCGCGGAGGTAAACAACAGTTGAAGCTCTCCTGTGTGCTGCTGACGATGGGCAATCGGCCGGCAGAGCTGCGCCGGGCCATCGCCAGCGTGTTCGAACAGGAGGGTGTCGACATCGAGGTGGTCGTCGTCGGGAACGGCGCAGACCTCCCGGACTTGGATGAGCGGGTGGTCACCGTGCGGCTTCCCGAGAATGTTGGAATCCCGGCTGGCCGGAACGCGGGAGTGCGGGCCAGTACCGGCGACATCATCCTGTTCCTCGACGACGACGGATGGTACCGGTCCCGCAACCTGGGACGGCACGTCCACGACCGGTTCGCAGCAGACCCCTCGCTCGGTGCGCTGTCCTTCCGGATCTCCGACCCTGACGGCGGCCCGGACCAGCGGCGGCACGTGCCTCGACTCAGAGTGGGCGACCCGGGCAGGTCGAGCCGGGTCACCACGTTCCTCGGCGGGGCGTCGGCGATCCGGCGCACCGCGTTCGAACAGGGCGGCGGGCTGCCTGACGCGTTCTTCTACGCGCACGAGGAAACAGACTTGGCGTGGCGCATCCTGGATGCGGGATACCACATCGAGTACGACGCTGAGGCGGTCATGTACCACCCGGCGACGTCCCCGACCCGGCACGCCGACTTCTACCGGCTCAACGCCCGCAACCGCGTGTGGCTGGCCAAGCGGAACCTGCCCTGGCCGCTGGCCGTGGTCTACGTGGCGGTCTGGGTGGCGCTGACCGTGCTGCGCGAACGTTCCCTCAGCGCACTGCGTCCCTGGTTCTCCGGGTTCTGGGAAGGGTGGCGGACCGACGCGGGGGAGCGCCGGCCGATCCGATGGTCCACGGCCTGGCGGATGACTCTCGCTGGACGGCCGCCGATCATTTGAACGGTCGCAGCGGCGTAGAACGAGGTGTGGCCCACCCCGCGCGGCGGAGTGGGCCACTGTGCATGCGGCGGGCCTAGAGTTCGGTCACCACATCCTCGTAGTCGAGGCGGGGCAGCCGCGGGAACTGGGGATGGTCCGCGCCAGGCTTGCCGATGTTCATGACGACGAGCGTGCGGTACCGCCCGTTAGGGAAGAACTCGGCGTCGATCGCGGCGGCGTCGAAACCGGTCATCGGCCCCGCTGCCAGCCCGGCCGCGCGGACTCCGATAAGGAAGTACCCGATCTGCAGGGACGCGTTGAGTTTCGCGGTCGTCGCGCGGGCTTCAGCGCTGCTGGAGAACATGTCCCGGATGCCCTGGGCACGGTCGGGGAAGAAGCGGTCGGCCTTCTCGTGGAACTCGCTGTCGTAGGCGAGGATGGCGGTGAGCGGAGCCGACAGGGTCTTGGCCTGGTTCCCCTCGGCCATGTGCTGGACGAGACGCTCCCGGCTTTCGCGGGAACGCAGCAGCACGATGCGCAGCGGCTGCGTGTTCATCGCGGTGGGACCGTACTTCACCAGGTCGTAGATCGCGCGGACCTGTTCTTCGGAGACGGGTTCGCCACTGAAGGTGTTCGCGGTCCGCGCCTCCCGGAACAGGAGGTCCTGGGCGTCCTTGGCGAGTTCCAGCGGTTCGGAGATCTGGGACAAGGTCTCTCCTGGAAAGAAAGTACGTCGAATACGGGGCTGTCCGGCGGTGCAGGCCGGATCAGCAACGTACAACTTATCTTCCCAGGAAAGGATTCCGGGGTTTCGTGTGTTTCCGCTCACCCAGCGCCGATGAGGCGCGCACCCCCGGCTGCGGTCCCGCATCCAGAGCTCCGCGCCGTTGCGGAAGCTCTGAAAACGGGACCGGGAACCGTACCGGGCGCAAACAGCTAGCCGAGAACAGGCGATCAGAGGACTTGGACGCCCTTGCGGCTGATCGAAGCAGTGAGACGGCCCCCGGGCAGCTCGGAGTCAGCGCGGCGCAGCACCCCCCTGGTGTCGAGGAGGCGCTGGCACCGCTCCAGCAGCATCTTGGGCGTGTACTCGGAGTGGTCGGTGAGGAGCACCGTCAGGTCCGCTTCACCCAGTGCCTGCTCCAGGTCGTCCGCGCGCGGGATCGGAGACCCGTTCACCTGCCACTCCGGAACATGCGGGTCGTGGAAGAGCAGCGTGGCGCCTTTCTGCATGAGCTTGGCTGCCACGGCCCGGGACGGAGACTCCCGCTGGTCAGCGATGTTCGCCTTGTAGGTGACCCCCAGCAGCAGGATCGTCGACCGCGACAGCGCCAGCCCGGCCTCGTTGAGCATGTCCTGGACCCGCCACAGCACATAGTCCGGCATGCGCGAGTTGATCTCCTGGGCGAGCTCCACGAAACGGAAGGGGTAGCCCAGGGTCTTGACCTTGTACGACAAATAGTTGGGGTCGATAGGGATGCAGTGGCCGCCCACCCCTGGCCCGGGGTAGAACGCCTGGAAGCCGAAGGGTTTAGTGGCAGCGCAGGCGATGGCGTCCCACAGGTCCACCCCCAGTTCGCGGCAGAAGATCGCCATCTCGTTAACCAGGGCGATGTTGACGTGCCGGTACGTGTTCTCCAGGAGCTTGGCCATCTCCGCTTCCCGAGTGCCGCGCGCCCGCACCACCGTGCGCACGAACTTGCCGTAGAAGGCGGCCGCGATCTCGCCGCAGAGTTCGGTGTACCCGCCGACGACCTTCGGTGTGTTAGCCACGCCGAACAGCGTGTTGCCCGGGTCGATCCGCTCGGGGGAGAACGCCAGGTGGAAGTCTTTCCCCGCGACCAGGCCGGAGCGTTCCAGAATCGGCCGGAGCACCTCGTCGGTGGTGCCGGGGAAGGTCGTGGACTCCAGAATGACCAGGGTTCCCGGGGACAGGTGGGCCGCGATGGTCTCAGCCGCGGAGGTGACCGCGCTGAGGTCGGGAGAACCCTCCTCCGAGAGAGGCGTAGGGACGCAGATCACGATTGTTTGGGCGTTGCGGAGCACGCTGGGGTCCGAGGTTGCGGTGAACCCGGCAGCCCGCATATCCGCGATGTCCAGCTCGGAGAGGTCGTCGATATGCGACTTTCCGGCGTTCAGCCCGTCGACCACGCGCTGGTTCACGTCGAGGCCGGTCACCTTCAGACCGGACCGGCATGCTTCATGCGCCAACGGAAGCCCGACATAACCCAAGCCGACGACCACCAGGTCAGAGGTGTAGGTCGAGACGCCCACAGTTGATCTCCCTCATATGGAAAACGTGCCCTCGGGGTGTTCATTTTCCCGGTAGCTAGACGCGCGAGATTGGTACCGCGTTGCCTTCCGATATCTTTCTGGCCTGTTCAGGACATTCTTGTTCCCGGAGACATAAGAAGGTCGATATCTGGGTATGCGGCTGCGGGCTGCTCTCGGCGTGCGATCGATGATAGCGCTTCTACCAGCGGTAAGAAGGGGGAAAGTAGGGCAGGGAAACGATTTCGCGAAGATTGATGAATTACCTGAGAGTCAAAGACTCCCGCGGGTGTCATCGGCAAATTTAGTGATTCTGTTTACGGAGATGCTGCTACGGTTTGTATTTGCTTACCGTCGCAGGGCGACAGGGTTTTCCTGGCTGTAACCGGATCGGGCACTACGATGGCGGTGCGCCACGCCCGATGCGGCGCGGTGGCACTACCGGAGCGACCTGAAGCGTGTCATCCGGTTCAACACCCGTTCATCCGCGTCCGCCAAGGTGAAGGAGTGGCACAGTGACGTGCGCACCTGGCCCCCACGGGCGACCCGCGCTCCGGAAGGACGGACGATGAAACGGCGTGAGCAGAGCCAGACCGAGCAACTCCGCAAAGCGCTCGCCGAACGGGAAGCGCAGCTCCAAGAAGCCCAGGCGCGCCTCGCTGCCCTGGAAGGATCCACTTCGCTCCAGGTGGGGCGTGCCCTGGCCGGGGCTGCCCGGCGCCCCGCCCGAGGACTGGTGAACCTGCCGCGGGAACTGTACCGGCTGTGGCGGGACAGCAGCAGCCGCTCAGCGGGCAGCACGCCGAAACAGCGCGTACGGTCCCCCGAACCGGTCCGTTCCTATGAGACCGAACGCCAGGAAGCCCGGCTGCTTGCCGGGCAGCCAGCGTTCAAAGACGAGCGGGTCGTCATCGCTGGGGTGTTCTCCGCCGTAGCCCGCGCGGCCGTGGAACCGTACGCGCGGCTCGTCCCGCTGCGCCCGCACGACGTCCAGATCGTCTTCGACTCCGCCGACGTCGACGCGGTCATGGTCACCGCCTCAGCCGCCCAACCCGGAAACCTGTGGGCGCACGTGGGCGACCCGGCCGCGGTCGACCGCACCCGGGCCCTGCGATGGGTGCTGGACGCGGCCGCTGCCCGCGGAGTGGCGACCATCCTCGTCTGCGACGCGCCCGCACCCCCCGCACTGGCCGGGCTCGGCTTCGACTACGTCCACCAGGGCGACCTCGGCGTCCCCCTCCACCGCTACAACCCGATCGCCGCCCCCGAAGATCGCGCCGCCACCCTGCTGCGGGTCAGCGGAGCTGCCCCCTACTGCCACCCTCTCGTCGCGGAAAGCAAAGGAGGGGTGCGCGCCGACGCGCGATGGGAAGAACTGCCGGAACTGCTGCGCGCCGCCGCAGTCGCGGTCGTGGACACGCCGACGCTCGCCGACCAGGCACTCGCCTGCGGAACCCGGGCCCTCCTCGCCGGAACCGCCCCCGGTCCCGGATTGCCGGACACTGCGGCGCGCACCGCTGCCGACGAAGCCGACTTCATCCAAGCCGTTGCTGAAGGGCCCCTCAGCCCCGCCGAGCTCCGCCTGGCCCTCCGCACGCTCTTCCTGACCCGGGCCACCCCGGTAGTCCTGGCGGACCTCCTGGAACGGGTCTCGCTTCCCGCGGGGGGAGGCTCCGCCACCCAGCCGCTGGCGGGACGGGCCACCACAGTCCTCGCCTGCCCGTTTGACGACACCGAATCGCTTGCCCTCGCCGACGACATGTTCCGCCAACAGCACCCGCCTGCCGAAGTCGTCGTGCCTGATTCCCGCGCCGCATTCGCCGGGATCCAGCGGTTGAAAGACCGTGGCATCCCCGTGCGTACCGTCGCCACCGCTCCGGAGGACCGCTGGTCTGCGGCTGAATGGGCCCAGCTCGCCGCCGCCGCAACCACCCCCTGGACGGCACTGTGGGACCAGCCCGCGGGGGAATTCTTCCTTGCCGATGCACTCTGCGCCGCGGAATGCTCCGGAGCGGACGCGGTCGGTCCCGCCGTCGACCCGGCAGCCTCCGGAGCCGACTACGTCTTCGTCAGCGCAGTACGCCCTGTCCTCGCCCGCCGCGAACTGGTCCGCAAAGGACTGCCGCCCCAGCAGTGGAGCCGGCATGGGGCGCGCCTGCTCGCTCTCAGTGCCGCGGGCCCCGCAGCCTCGAGCCCTGTCCCGGAGCACACACCCGGCGGTTAAGCGGCACACTGGAACAAACGGAGAAGCGCTGACAAGGCCACCACCGTGGATGGTGCCACGCCACAGGCGTACCCCCGGGGCGCAGAAAGGACATCCGTGAACATCCGCGCACTCGTCTACGGCGATGCTGACCCTGACTCCATGGACGCCACCGCCCGGTGGGCGCAGTCCATGACCCAGGCACTGGCCGCAGCCGGGTGTGCCACCATGCTGCTGCTCCGCAACCAGCCGGGCACGGACGTCCTCACCGCCCCCTTGGCCGGGCTGCCGAACGTCACGGTAAGACATCCCAAGACCGGGGCGCACCGGATCGACCCCGGTCCGCACGGGCTCGACCCTGAGCAGGCGGTGGAACTGATCACCCGGCTCGACGCGGAACGGCGCTTCCACCTCATCGTCATCCGCGGGCAGCGCGTCGCCGCGGTCGCCGCCCACGCCGAAGAACTCGCTGGACGACTGTGGACCTGTGTGGACGACGTACCGCACACCCTGGCCCGGATGACCCCCAGCGTGGTCTCCGAGCTCACCGAGATCGCCCTGGCCTCCCGGTACCTGCTGTGCGCCAGCGAAGAACTGCGCTGCTTCGTGGAATCCACCGTGCCCGCCGCCTCCGGCCGCGCCGTGCTGCTTCCCCCCATGCTCACCGCGGCACCCCGCAGAGCAGACCGGCCCGGCGTGCCGCTGCGTATCGGCTATGCCGGGTCGATCGCGGAAACCCGCAACATGGTGACGCTCACCCAGCTTCCCGCGGCGCTCGGTTCCCGCGGTATCCCCGCGGAGCTGCACGTGGTCGGCGACGCTATCCGCAACGGCTCCCCGGAGTGGGTGAGACGAGCCACCAAAGCACTCAAAGATACCCCCAACGTGGTCTGGCACGGCGGCCGCTCCCACGAAGAAGCCCTCGACCTGCTCGCCCGCTGCCACCTCGCCGTGTCCTGGCACCGCTCGGACATCGACGCTGCCCTGGTGCCCGCGTTGACGGCACTGGAGCCCGGCACGCTGGGGATTCCCGTCGTCGTCAACCGCACCCCGCTCTACGAGCGACTGCTCGGCGCCGACTATCCGCTCTTCGCCGCCCCGGACCTGCAGAGTCTGGCGGACGCGGTGGAACGGGCTGGCCAGCCGGAGGTCTACCGCACAGCAGGGGAACGCTGCGCGGCCGCGGCCGCCCGCTTCACCCTCGACCAAGGAATCCAGGTCCTCCGCTCCCTCCTGCAGGCAGCCCTGCCGCCGCCACCCCGGGGAACCAACCCGGACCTGCCGCTGAAAGTCGCGATCGCCGGCACCGACCTCAGCGGTCTCGACCGGCTCATCCAGCATCTGAGGAGCCTGCCCGGTATCGAGCTGCGGCTCGACGAATGGGAAGGCCCGCACACCCACGACGAGTACCTCAGCCGGGAACTGGCGGCCTGGGCCGACGTGGTGATCTGCGAGTGGTGCGGCCCGCACGCCCTGTTCTACGCCAAGTACAAACGGTCCGGGCAGCGGCTGCTGGTGCGGCTCCACCGGTTCGAACTCGCCACGGAGTGGCCGCGCCGCCTCGACATCGAAAAAGTCGACGCGGTCATCTGCGTCAGCCAGCACTACGCGGACCGCGCCCGAGAGCACGCTAGTTGGCCCGCCGACCGGATGGTGGTGCTCCCCGAAGGCATCGACGTGGACCAGTTGTCCCGGCCCAAACTGGACGGCGCCCGCTACACGCTGGGCATGCTCGGAGTCATCCCCTCCCGCAAGCGGCTGGACCGGGCGCTGGACGTCCTTGCCGCACTGCGTGCCCGCGACCCCCGCTACACGCTGGCGCTCAAAACCCGGCAGCCCTGGGATTACTGGTGGGTGTGGAACCGGCCCGAGGAGCGCGCCCACTACGAGCACGTCTACCGGCGTATCCAACGGTCCAGGACGCTCTCCGACGCTGTCGTGTTCGACCCGTACGGCCCGGATGTGGCGGTATGGCTGCGCCGGGTCGGCTTCGTGCTCTCCACCAGTGACGACGAGAGCTTCCACCGGGCGGTAGCCGAAGGGGCGGCCTCAGGCAGCGTCCCCGTGGTGTGGGCGTGGCCGGGCGCCGACACCGTCTACGCGCCGCGCTGGGTCCACGGCGACGTGGCGCAGATGGCGGACGCGGTGCACACCATCGTCACCGAGGAGCGGTTCGACGCGGAACGTGCCGCAGCCCGTGCCGAGGTCGCGGAACGCTATGCGCTACCGAAGATCCTCGAACAGTGGGTCCGCTTGATCGTGGCGGGCGAGCCACCCGAGGCTGCTCCCCGCGCCTGACCGCTACCCGGCAGGAGGCGGTCAGCAGGCGTCGTCTTCGGGTGCCTCGGCGGTCTTCGCGTTGAGCGAGTCAAGCACGTTGCTGGAATCCCCGGAGGACTGCCCTTTCAGCCCGTCCCAGTCCATGGAGATCACCAGCTGCACGGTGGAGCCCAGATACGGGCTCTCCTCAACGACGGCTTTCTTCACCTGCGCGGCGACCGTGTGGGCGTGCGCCTCCATACCGGGACCGTAGAAGACGGTGGTCCGCCCGGGAACCGACCCCTGCGGGTTGCCCGTGCCCGCCACCACGAACCCTCGTGCCTGGAGCTCCTCGCCCACCGTGCCGGCCAGGCCCGAGGTGGTCGTGCCGTTGATGACCTCCACCGAGACTTCGGCGGGGTCGACGGTGGGCACGTCCTCCTTCTCCTCGTCCTTCTCCTCGTCGTCGGACTTCTCGTCGGTGATCTCCGTGTCGTTGGCGATCGCCTGGAACAGCCGGTCGGCGTCAGGCTGGGTCCACGCCACCCGGTTCGCGTCGTCAGGGTGCGCCCCGTTGGGGACGGTCACGAACCGGATGTTGCTCATGTCGACCTCGCGCATCTGGATGGCGATGTCGGTCATCTTGTCGACGGTGAACTGGTCGTCGACGGTAATGGAGTCCGTGACCGAGCTGAGGAATGCGTAGATGCTGCTGGGGCTCGACATGATCTCCCCGCTCATCACCTTCCGCAGCATGGCGCCGAGGAACACCTGCTGGCGGTCGATACGGCTCAGGTCGCTGCCGTCGCCCTGGCCGTAGCGGGAACGCATGTAGCCCAGTGCCTGCTCGCCGTTGAGGGTCTGCCGCCCCGCATCCAGTTTCAGATGCGCTTTAGGGTCGTCGATCGGGTGTGGGATGCACATCTCCACCCCGCCGATCGCGTCGACCATCTCCTTGAACCCGGTGAAGTCCACGCTGACGAAGTGGTCGATGTGGATGCCGGTGAGCTGCTCCACGACCTTCCACTGGCACTGGATGCCGCCGTAGTTCATCGCGGAGTTGAGCATGCCGCGGTGCGCTTCCATGCCCGGGCGATCCCCGTTGGGCTCGCACGCCGGCATGTCCACGATGGAGTCGCGGGGCAGGTTGACCAGGATCGCGCCGTCGTGGTTGGGGGAGATGTGCGCGATGAGTAGCGTGTCGGGGCGTTCGCCTTCGATCTCCCCGCCGTACTCCGCGTTCGCGCCGCTGCGCACGTCGGAGCCGATGATCATGATGTTGATCGCGCCCTCGACCTTGGTGGGCCGATCCCAGGCGTCGGTGTCGACCGTCTCCTGGCTGATGTTGCCGTAGATGTCGTAGTAGGCGCCGTAGGCGGTCAGGCTACTGGCGATGACGAGTGCCGTCGCCCCTATTGCCACCCAGCCGCCGAGGCTGAGCTTGCGTTGCAGGGCACGCGATCCTGCGGACCGTCGGGAGGAGGATCTCTTCGGCATCGAACACCAGGAGGGGAGATAGGGGTCAGGGAAGCGACCTGTAAGAAGCCTGCGGCGGCAGAGGAGAAGGGAAATCACCGACGACTGCCGTCACGCGCTCCATGTCGAGCCGCGATTGCAGAGTAGTGGAGTCACGGCTCGGAATGAGCACAAGTGAGGAGGCCGCGGACAGTACGCCCAAAAATTTGGACAGATCATCCCCCAGCGCCGCAAGAGGGGCATGATCGGAAGTGATGATAGCCACTCGGTCTTCGGCTGTCAGCTTTCCGAGACGCGCAGCGTCCCGGCCCCTGTCGGCCAGCTCACCCCCCGTCCAGGAGCGGCCGCCGTGCACCAGGGCCGCCGCCTGGGGATCACCCTTAGGCGGAGCGAACACGTCGCCGTACCCGCGGGCCTCCTGCGTGTAGTCCGTCGCCGCGGGCGGGCAGTCGTCCATCGGCAAGCCCAGCGGGTGCAGGGAGGCCCCAACCACCTCGCGGGCCCCCGAGGCGAGTGCGGCGTCCACCCGGGACGCGTCGGCCACCACCACGTCCGCTTCCGGGATGTCTGCTTCAGCGAGCACCACGGTCGTCCCCGTCACCCAGCACGCCACCGTCCAGGCGAGGCTCTGCCAGTGCAGGGGCAGGGCGAGCGCCACCGTGTCCCCGGGCAGTGCGCCCAGCCCGTCCACCAGCATGTTGGCTGTTTTCGCCACCCAGTTGTCGAAGGTGGCGAACGACATCTCCACCCGGACGTCAGTGGCAGGGTCGTAGGAGGTGAGGAAAGGGCGGGTAGCGTCGACGCTCTTCGCCGCCCACCACAGCTCTCCCGGAGTGTGCGCTGACAACAGCAGGCCCTTTCTCGGTTTGGTGGCGAATCGGGGCACATCGTACCTGCGGGAGGTCGGGGAAAGCAGAACACCGCTGCCGGGGCGGGCCAATGCCGGGGCCGTGCCCGCGCCGGCCGTTCCTGGCCGGGGAAAGATTCCGGTTCCGGAGCCGCCGCGCAGGGGAGCTGGCATTGTTGCATTCATGCACCTGTCTCCCGGCACCCTGCTCGCCCGGGTCACACTGGTTCCGGTGGTGGCCGCCACCGCCTGGCTGGCGGTCGCGTTCCCTCTGCTCTGCCTCGGCCACTTCACGCCGCTCCTCGGAGTGCTGCTGGGAGGACCCGCACTCGTCGCCGCGCTCGTCCTCCTGCCCCGGCTGGCCCCGGACATTGACGACACCCCGTGGTGGGCGCTGCTCCTAGTGGTCCTGGTCACCGCCGCCTTTGCCGCGGTGCAGCTCGCCTACCACTCCGAGCAGCTCGTCGTCCGGCGGGACGCCGCCTCCTACGCCCAGTACACCGCGTGGATCGCCGAGTACGGTTTCCTGCCGATCCCCCAGCAGCGGGAGCTCATCGCCGGGAACGATCCGGCGCTCACCTACCACAGCCTCGCCTACTACCAGGTCGACGACGTGGTCTGGCCGCAGTTCCTCGCCGGCGCCCCCCTGGTGTACGCGCTCGGGTTCTGGGCCGCGGACCTGGAAGGACTTGTGCTGGCACCGCCGGTCACGGGTGCTCTCGCGGTGCTGACGTTCGCGGGACTCGTCGCGCGGCTCGTCGGTGCCCGATGGGCGCCGCTGGCCGCCCTCCTCCTCGCGGTGTGCCTGCCCCAGCAGTGGATCAGCCGCTCCACGTACAGCGAACCGGTCGCCCAGATCATGCTGCTCGGCGGGCTCGTGCTTGCCTACGACGCGCTGGAGAGAAGAGCCCGGGGCCGGTGGTCGGCAGGGCACACGCTCGCTCTTGCCGCGGGGCTGAGCTTGGGACTGGGGCTGCTGGTGCGCATCGATGCGCTCCGCGACCTGCTGCCCGTGGTGGGGTTTGTGGGGCTGCTGCTTGTCGCCCGGCGCCGGGAGGCCACCCCCTTGGGGCTGGGGTTGGCAGTCGGGGCCGGCTACGGGTTCGTGGCCGGATTCGGATACTCCCGCCCCTACCTGAACTACCTCGCGGACTCGCTCAATCCTCTCCTGTTCATCAGCGGGATCGTGGTGGGCGGCACAGCCGCGGGCGTGCTTCTGCTGTGGCGGCGCGGCATCCCTCGCCTGGACCGCCCTCCCTGGCTGCCTACCGCGGGGGCGGTCCTCGTCGTCGTCGCTATGGCGGCGATTGCCGCCCGCCCGCTGCTGTTCGTCCAGCGTGGCCACGGCGACGAAGCCACCGGCATCTATATCGGGCAAGTCCAGGAGATCGAAGGGCTGCCTGTCGACCCCGACCGCACTTACGAGGAGATGAGCCTGACCTGGGTCGGCTGGTACGTCGGCTGGGCCACGGTGCTGTTGGCGACGCTCAGCGTCGCTCTCCTGGTGCGCCGGATGGCGCTGCGCCCCACTCCCCAGTGGGTGCTGCCGCTGATGGTGCTGTCCTGGACGGTCGGCACCACGCTGCTGCGCCCTGCCATCACCCCCGACCATCCGTGGGCCAGCCGCCGCCTGGTCACCCTGGTGCTCCCGGCGTTCATCCTGTTCGCGGTCTTCTTCCTCGCCTGGGCCCGGCGCCGGGTCCGCGACCGTGCGCCGCACCGGCTGCGCCGGCTGGGCACTCCCCTGGCCGTGCTGGGCGCGGCTACCCTGCTGCTGCCCACTGCGGCTACCGCAGCCGGGATCATGACCTATCGCATGGACGTCGGGTCGATCGCGGCCACCCGGCAGACCTGTGCAGAGCTTCCGGACACGGCCAGCGTGCTCATCGTCGACCCCAACACTGCCGCCAAGTTCATGCAGCTCATCCGCGGTATGTGCGGGGTGCCCACAGCGCAGGTGGTGGAAACCGACCCGGAGACCGTGCACCGGATCGTCGCTGAAGTCCACGATCGCGGCCGCGACGCGGTGCTCGCCGCCGACCGAGCCGAACGGCTCCACCCGTACCTGCCGCCGTGGATCGTCCCGCGCCACTCGTTCGACGTCCACACCGAGCAGGACCCCAGCACGCTGATGAAGCCGCCCGCGGGAGCATGGCGGTTCAACGGGGACCTGTGGATCGCGGTCATCCCCGCGACCGCGGCAACTCCCTCGATATCCTGATCGCACCGTGAGTGAGACCGCCCCCAGCCCGCAGCACGCCGATCCCCGCGTCACGATCGTCCTGCCCTGCTATAACGAGCAGGACCACGTGGTCGCCGAGATCGAACGGATCTGTGCGGCAATGGACGCCAGCGGCCATTCCTATGAACTGCTCGCGTTCGACGACGCCTCCACCGACGACACCCTTGCCCGACTGCGCGACGCCGAACTCCACTTCCCGAACCTGAAGGTCATCGCGTTCTCCACCAACGGCGGGGCGGGAACTGTGCGCCGCATCGGAACCCAGCGCGCTCGCGGCGAGATCGTCGTGTGGACCGATGCGGACATGTCCTATCCCAATGAGCGCATCCCCGAGCTCGTGGACATCCTTCTCAAGGACGACACCATCGACCAGGTGGTGGGGGCCCGCGACCAGGAGATGGGCAGCTACCGGTTCCTGCGCGTCCCCGCCAAGTGGCTGGTCCGCAAGCTCGCCGAGCTCCTCACGAACTCGCACATCCCTGACCTGAACTCGGGGCTGCGCGCCTTCCGCCGCGACGTGTCCCTGCCCTACCTGCGGCTGCTGCCCCCGGGGTTCTCCTGCGTCACCACCATCACCCTGGCCTTCCTGTCCAACCAGCACGCCATCCACTACGAACCGGTGAGCTACGCCAAGCGGGCCGGGCGCTCCAAATTCCGGCCCGTGCGCGACGCCTACCGCTACCTGCTGCAAGTGCTGCGGATGGTCATGTACTTCAACCCGTTGAAGGTGCTCATGCCGCCTGCCCTGTTCCTGCTCGGCACCGGCGTGCTCAAGGTCGTCTACGACGTGGTCACCGATCCGGTCTACATCCGCAACAACACGATCATGCTGCTCATGACCGGGCTCATCGTCGCCGCAATGGGGCTGCTGGCCGATCTCATCGTGCGGTCCCGCGACTCCTGACAGGGAAGCAGCCATGCGGATCACCCTGGTGGGCCCGACCCACCCGTACAAGGGCGGAGGGGCCCGGCACACCACCGAACTCGCCCACCGGCTGGCCGCTGCAGGACACCGGGTCGTCATCGAATCGTGGCGTGCCCAGTACCCGGCGCTGCTGTACCCGGGGCAGCAGACCGTCACAGAACCGGAAGGCCCGCCCTACCCCGGCACCCGCCGCGACCTCGCCTGGTACCGGCCCGACAGCTGGTACCGGGTCGGCCGCAGGGCGGGCCGTGAAGCCGACCTCGTCGCACTCGCCGTCTTCTCTCCCGTCCAGGTTCCCCCCTATCTCGTCCTGCGCGCCGGCTGCGGGACAGCAGCCCGCGTGGTGGCGCTCTGCCACAACGTCCTGCCGCACGAACAGCGGCCCGGGGACACCGCACTGATGCGGGCCCTGCTCCGCCGCGTCGACGCGGTCCTCACCCATTCGCCGCAGCAGCGTGCTCTCGCCGACCGCTTGCTGGGCGGCAGCGGCCCGCCCGTGCGCATGGCGGCACTGCCCCCGCACCTGCCGGACATCGGCCCGCGCCAGCCGCGGCCCCCGGGGGTGCGGCACCGCCTGCTGTTCTTCGGGATCGTCCGCCCCTACAAGGGGGTGGACGTGCTGCTGCGGGCGCTCGCGGCCGGGCCGCCGGAGGTGGCGTTGACCGTGGCGGGCGAGTTCTGGGGCGGTTCCGCGGAGCTGCGGGCGCTCGCCGAGCAGCTCGGCGTCGCCCACCGGGTGGAGTGGCGGGAAGGATACGTGCCCGCCGGGGAGCTGCCCGCCCTGTTCGCTGAGTGTGACGCGGTGGTGCTGCCCTACCGCTCGGCCACCGCCACCCAGAACGTGTGGCTGGCCCACGCCCACGGCGTGCCGGTGATTGCCACCCGCGTGGGCACCCTGCCCGACCAGGTCCGCGACGGGGTGGACGGACTGCTGTGCCGCCCCGACGATCCCGCGGATCTGGCGCGAGCGATCGCCGACTGCTATGCGCCCGGCCGTCTGGACGCGCTGCGGGCGGGGGTCCGGCCGGTCGACACCGACGCCTCCTGGGACCGGTACCTTGCGGCCCTCACCGACACGGCCGGATAGGGGTCATTGCGGATCCGGAGCAGCCGGGGGGCGTACCGCGGCCAGGCAGAGCAGGGCCCACAGGAGGTCGGCAACGGTCATCACCAGCCGGGACAGGGCGGCCACCACCAGCGCTGCCCCCGCGTCGAGGAGCGGGGCCAACGCGGTCACCAGGACCGCTTCCCGGACTCCCAGCCCGGCAGGCGCGAACACGACGAGCAGGCCCAGGGTCCACGCCAGGGCGTAGCCGCCGGTAGCGGCAGCCCACGAATCCCAGCCGCCGCCCACCCCTGCCACCAGCAGCCACACGTGCGCCCCGAGCGGCAGCCAGGACAGGAGTGACCAGCCCACGGCGGCGGCCATGCCCCGCCCGCTCACCCGGTCGAGTTCCGCGTCCACGTCGGTGCGCACCCGGCCGATCCGGCGCAGCACCCCGTGCAACACCCAGGTCACCAGCCGCGGGTGGGTGAAGAGCAGCAGAAGCGGAGCCGCGGCCAGCACCCACCACCAGCGCCGTGCCGCCTCTTGGGCCGCGATCGGCAGCAGCACCGCGGCGACCAGCAAGTTCACGGTCAATGTCACCGTGATCGCCAGGACGGTGGCGGCGGCCGCCCGGTAGCGCGGCACCGCGCGGTCCCGGGCGAGTTCTACTTGGGCGAGGAACGCCCACACCGACCCGGGTACGTACTTGCCGAGCTGGCCGACGAACATCACCCGGGCCGCGACCGGGACGGGCAGGGGAGAACCCAGGTCGGCGAGCAGGGCCCGCCACGCCAGCATCTGCGTGCCCAGCCCGGCGAGTGCGGCAGCGAGCGCACCGGCCACGGTCCACGGGGACAGGGCGACGAGCGCGGCCCCGGCCTCGTCCCACCGGGCGCGGAGCGCAAGCACAGCACAGCCGAGGACGACGACCACCACGGCACTGCGCACCCGTCGCTGGACGCGGAGACGGCTCACCACCCGGCCAGCCTAAGCCGCCGCGTCGGCCCGGGGAGCAGTCCTGGGCGCACCACTACTGTTTTCCGGCTGTCCGACAGGGCCAGTAGGGTGGGCCCGTGTTCGCTGACGCCGTAGCCTTCCTGGGCCACCAGATCCACGTGTGCCGCTACCGGGAAGCAGGCACACTGCTGCGGTGGCTGGGCCGCGACCTGACCGGGCAGGTGGTGCTCGACGTCGCGGGCGGCGACGGCTACTGGGCGGCGCAGGCCCGCCGCCGCGGCGCGCGAGCCGTCTCCCTCGACCTGGCCCGGCACAAGATGCTGCGCGGCCAGCGGATCTCCCACGCGCCGGCGCTCATCGAAGGCGACGCCCTGCGGCTGCCGTTCGCCAACGCCAGTATCGACAAGATCATGTCGGTCTGTGCTCTTGAGCACTTCACTGACGGGCCCGCGGCCCTCCGTGAAATGGCCCGAGTCCTCAAACCCGGCGGCGACCTTGTCCTGTCCGCGGACTGCCTGTCCCGCCGCGCCGAATGGCCGCACCTGTTCGACGCGCACTGCCGCCGCTACCACGTGCACCGCACCTACACCCACGAGACCTTGCAAGCCCTGCTCGGCGCGTGCGGCTTCACCCTGGTGGACTACCGCTACCAGTTCCGGTCGCGCCGCATGGAGCGCGCCTATCTCACCCTGTCCGCCTACGGCGGCCGGGTCGGGTTCAACGCTGCGGCCCCGCTCATCCCGTTCGTCGCGTGGAGCGACCGCCGCCACCCGAACACCCAGGGCAGCATCGTGCTCTGCCACGCCCGCAAACAGTAACCCCTTACCCTTCTAACAATAATCATGAATATGGTGGGGTGGTGGAAGGGAAGAAACAGACGGGACATACCGGCGGGCCCGCGCGCTCAACGGTGAAGCCCACGGCGTATTGTGCGCCCATGAGTGGTTCTGGAAACGGGATGAAGGAAGTGGTTCCCTCGGCCGCTGCTCTGCGGCGTGCACTAGCCCGGGTCAGGGACGGCAAGACCCTGGACCCGACCGAAGCGGAAATCCTCTTGCACGCCCGCGGCGACGACTTGGAGGCCCTCCTCGACCACGCCTCCCGCATCCGCGATGCTGGGCTTGCCGCGGCTGGACGCCCCGGCGTCATCACCTACAGCCGCAAAGTCTTCATCCCCCTGACCCGGCTGTGCCGGGACCGCTGCCACTACTGCACGTTTGCCACCGCCCCCGCGAAACTGTCCGCCCCCTACCTGTCCCCGGACGAGGTGCTCGAGATCGCCCGCCAAGGCGCGGCCCTCGGCTGCAAAGAAGCACTGTTCACCCTCGGGGACCGGCCGGAAGACCGCTGGCCGCAAGCCCGCGCCTGGCTCGACGAGCAAGGCTACGACGACACCCTCTCCTACGTGCGGGCCATGGCCATCCGCGTCCTCGAAGAAACCGGGCTGCTGCCGCACCTCAACCCGGGAGTGCTCACCTGGAGCGACTTCCAACGCCTCAAGCCGGTCGCCCCGTCCATGGGCATGATGCTGGAAACCACGGCGCGGCGGCTATTCACGGAACGCGGCCAAGTCCACTACGGCAGCCCGGACAAAGACCCCGTGGTGCGGCTGCGCGTCCTCGAAGACGCGGGACGCTCCACGGTCCCCTTCACCACGGGCATCCTCATCGGCATCGGCGAAACCCTCGCGGAACGCGTCGACTCGATCTTCGCGATCCGCAAGATCGCCCGCCAGTACGGCGCGATCCAGGAAGTCATCGTGCAGAACTTCCGCGCCAAACCGGACACCGCGCTGCGCGACTGGCCCGACGCCGACCTCGAAGACCTCGCCGCCACCATCGCCGTCACCCGCATCCTGCTGGGCCCCAAAGCCCACATCCAAGCGCCGCCCAACCTCATCACCGACGACGGGAACCCGGAGCAGGGCACAGGTGACGAGTTCACGCTCATGCTGCGCGCCGGCATCGACGACTGGGGCGGGGTCTCACCGCTCACCCCCGACCATGTCAACCCGGAACGCCCCTGGCCGCAGATCGACCTGCTCGCCGAACGCACTGCCGCGGCAGGCTTCACCCTCCGGGAACGCCTCACCGTCTACCCCGAATACGTGCGCCAAGGCGAACCGTGGATCGACCCGCGCCTCCACGACCACGTCGCTGTCCTCGCCGACCCGGAGACCGGGCTGGCCCGCCCCGACGCCGTCATCACTGGGCGCCCCTGGCAGGAGCCCGCCAGCCTCGAATCCGGGGGCCGGACCAACCTCCACAAGGACATCGACACCGCAGGCCGCAGCAGCGACCGGCGCGGCGACTTCGACTCCGTCTACGGCGACTGGTCGGAACTCCGCGCACGCATCGCCCAACCCGCCCGCGACACGCGGGCACCCCACCGGTTCGACCCGGAGATCCGTGCCGCCCTGCGCCGTGCCGAAGACGATCCTGCCGGGATCACCGACCGCGACGCCCTGGCCCTGCTCGCCGCGGACGGCCCCGAACTGGAAGCGCTCGCCGACCTCGCCGACCGGGTCCGCCGCGACACCGTGGGCGACGAGATCACCTTCGTCGTCACCCGCAACATCAACTTCACCAACGTCTGCTACACGGGATGCCGGTTCTGCGCTTTTGCGCAGCGCCGCACCGACGCCGACGCCTACACCCTCTCCCTCGAACAGGTCGCAGACCGGGCCGCCGAAGCGTGGGAGGCCGGGGCCACCGAAGTGTGCATGCAAGGCGGGATCCACCCCGACCTGCCGGGAACCGCCTACTTCGACATCGCCCGGGCAGTCCGGGAGCGGACCCCCGACATGCACATCCACGCGTTCAGCCCCATGGAGGTCATGAACGGCGTGTCCCGCACCAACCTCCCGATCCGCGAATGGCTGCTCCGGGCCCGCGAAGCCGGACTCGACTCCCTTCCCGGCACTGCCGCGGAGATCCTCGACGACGACGTGCGCTGGGTCCTCACCAAGGGGAAACTGCCCACCGCCCAGTGGATCGAGGTCATCACCGCCGCCCACGACCTCGGCATCCCCACCACGGCCACGATGATGTACGGGCACGTGGACGCCCCGCACCACTGGGTCGCCCACATCCGGCTCATCCGCTCGCTGCAGGAACGCTCCCTGGAACAGAACGGCCGCCCCGGGTTCACCGAATTCGTGCTGCTCCCCTTCGTGCACACCAACGCGCCCATCTACCTGGCCGGGCTGTCGCGGACCGGGCCCACCGAACAGGAGAACCGGGCCGTGCACGCCCTCGCCCGTCTCCTGCTGCACGGCGCGATCGACAACATCCAGTGCTCGTGGGTGAAACTGTCTGAGGAGCAGTGCCGGCGCCTCCTCGCCGGCGGCGTCAACGACATCGGCGGCACCCTGATGGAAGAGACCATCAGCCGGATGGCGGGCTCCACCAACGGGTCGTTCAAAACCATCAGCGAGATGCGCGCCATGGTAGAACCGCTCGGACGCCCTCTGCGCCAGCGCGACACCCTCTACCGGGAAGTGCCCGCGGAGCGCCGCGCCATCGCCGAAGCCAACGACGGGGTGGCCGCGAGCCTGCGCCGCACCCGGCTGCCCGTGGTCTGATCCGGGCTTGCTGCCCGTGGCGGCCGCGCCTCCCCGGAAGCGCGGCCGCCACGTCCCCGGTTCTCGCGGGCTACCGCACTTCGATGAACGCTTCCGGGTCGCGCGGCGGCCGGTGCTTGGGCGGCGCCGCGGGATGCCCGACCGCGACCGCCCCCATCGGCTGCCAGTCCTCGGGAAGCTTCAACACTTCGCGGACCACGTCGGGGCAGAACATCGTGGACGACACCCACGCCGAACCCAGGCCCTCAACCGTCAAGGCCAGGAGCAGGTTCTGCACCCCCGCACCCATGGCCACCAGGAACATGGCGCGCTCCGCGGAGGCGCGGCGCTCATCCGGATAACTGTGCGCGCCCTCCGCCACGAGGCACGGCACGATCAGATAGGGGGCGCGACGCAGCACATCCCCGCGCCGGATCCGCCGCGCAATGCGCTCCTCAGACAGCCCGTCCGCCCGCAAGTCCGCAACCCACGCTTCCGCCATCGCGTCCAGCAGCCGTGTGCGTTCGTCCGCGGACTCCAGGAGCACGAACCGCCACGGCGTGGTGTGGTGCGGGGCAGGCGCGGTAATGGCCGCGGCCACCGCGCGGCGCACCGCCTCCGGGTCCACGGGGTCGTCGGTGAATTCGCGGATGGTGCGGCGCGCGTGGATGACGTCCCGGGAACCGTAGCGGAACAGGTCCTGGTCGGCGGGGCGTACCAGGACTCGCGCACCCTCCCCGTCCTCCGCGGTGACCATGTGGCCTAGGCCGCGCACCACAGCCACCGGGATCCCCGAGGCCTTGCCTTTCACCAGCTCCCCGGCGGAGGCGAGCTCGTCAGCAACCGCGTTCAGCGTCACTTCGAGCACGTTGCCGTGGGTGTCGCGCTGCCCGCGCATGTCCTCCAGGGCGGCGATGCCCGCGGCCCCGATCGCGATATCGGTCTGGCCCATCCGCCACGGCCGCCCGAACGTGTCCGAGATGATCACCGCGACCTGCACGCCTGCGCGGTCCCGCAGCCCGGCGCGGATCCGCCGCGCCGACGCGTCCGGATCCTCGGGCAGCAGCAGCACGTGCCCCGGGGCCACATTCGAGGAGTCCACCCCGGCCGCCGCCATCACCAGACCGTGCCGGGTCTGCACGATCCGCGTACTGCCGTGGCGGGCCACGACCCGCACGGTCTCCGTGTCGATGGCCTCCTCGCGGCTCATCGCGCGGATCCGCCCCTCGGCTTTGCTCACCACCTTGGAAGTGACGACGAGGATGTCGCCGTCGGCGAGCTCCGTCCGCTCCGCGATCAGCGCGGCAAGGTCGTCCCCGGGCTGCACCTCGGGGATCCCCTCGACTCCCCAGATCGTGATCATGACCGTTCCTTCAGCTCCAGCGCCAGGTCCACGGCGGCGCCCGCGATCGCCGCGGTGCGCTCCGGATCGCTCATGTACAGCGGCATGGCCCGCACTTCCACCCCCGCGACGACGGTGTCCGCATCGGCCTCGTCGACCAGCCAGCCGTCCAACAGGTCGGCGCCGTAGTGCTCAGCCACCGCCCGGGCGCTGGTCTCCACCCCGATCGTGCGCAGACAGGCGTCCGCCATCCCCCGCACCGGGGCCCCGCCGATGATGGGGGAGACCCCCACCACGGTCTTGGCGGCCACCGCATCCCGGATTCCGGGAATGCCGAGGATAGACCCGATACTGACCACGGGGTTGGACGGCGGGAAGAGGACGAAGTCGGCTTCGTCGATCGCGGAGAGGACGCCGGGCGCGGGTTTGGCGGAATCCGCGCCGACGCTCACGAACGACTCCGCGGGAATCTGGGCGCGGTACCGCACCCACCACTCCTGGAAGTGGATCGCGCGGCGACCCTTCTCATCCGCTACGACCACGTGGGTCTCTACCTGGTCGTCGGTCATCGGCAGCAGCCGCACCCCCGGCTTCCACCGGTCGCACAGCGCCTCAGTGATCGCAGAGAGCGGGTATCCGGCCGCCAACATCTGCGATCGCACGATGTGGGTGGCGATGTCCCGGTCACCGAGCCCGAACCATTGGGGATGCATGCCGTAGGCGATGAGCTCTTCGCGCACCGTGAACGTCTCGTCGGCGCGTCCCCAGCCTTGCTCCTCGTTGATCCCGCCCCCCAGGGTGTACATCACCGTGTCCAGATCGGGACAGACCCGGAGCCCGAAAAGAGTGATGTCGTCTCCAGTGTTCCCGATGACCGTGATCGAGGACGGGGATTCCCCCTGTTCAGCACGGTGGTGCAGGGCATCTTTGAGGCCGCGGAGAAAACGTGCGCCACCGATGCCGCCAGCCAGTACGACTATCCGCATAGGGTCAAGTCTGGCAGTCTGGGATTGCGCGCCGCGCCCCACGGTGCCGCATGTCCGTCCGGTCTCCGGCGGAAACACGGACACGGGCGGCATGTCGAATGGTGATCAGGCTTTGGCCTCGTGGAGACCCTTTCGCCTGATTTCCCAAGCCACACCACGGATATGTAAAGCTTCCACCGACGCGACAAGAAGTAGCCTGCGGAGGGGAACCTCTCTTGAATAACGAATCCATTCAACGGTTGCGTGAGCCGGCCGCTTGGGCGCTCCTCGGCGCCACGGCAGCAGTCCTGCTCGGCGCACTGATCCACATCTTCGGTGGGCCTGGACCCGATACATCGGCCCGGTTCGCGGACGTCGGCGGCAGCGTGATCGGTCCCGGCACCGTTGCGCTGATCTTGGCCGCTGTGGCGCTCGTGCTGACCGCACCGAACCGTTCGCCGCGTACCTTCGGCATCGTGATGATGGCGATCATCGAACTGGGTGTCGGTGCGCTCCTCGGCGTCATCTCGCTCATCATGGGCTTTGTGGCCTACGGCGACCTCAACCTCGCCGGCGCCTTCCAGCACTTCTTCACCATAGGCGCCTACCTGACGGTCGCGGTTTTCGCCGGGATCTTCTTGATCCGGGCGTTCAACGACCCCAACCTGGTGCCCCGCGCCACCGCCTCCTCGTACCCCAGCGGTACCCAGCAAGCCTTCAACCAGCAGCAGACCCCCGGATACGTCACCGGCGCCCAGCAGTCCGCGGGACAGGCAGGTGCCTGGCAGCAGTCCCAGACCGGAGCAGGGGCTGAGGCCCAGCAGGCTGTGTCGGGTTATGACCAGTCGGCCTATGGTCAGCAGCAGTACCAGCAAGGGTATGAGCAGCAGCAGGCTGCCGGGTACTCGCAGACGGGTGGGCAGCAGGCTGTGTCGGGTTATGACCAGTCGGCCTATGGTCAGCAGCAGTACCAGCAAGGGTATGAGCAGCAGCAGGCTGCTGGGTACTCCCAGACGGGTGGGCAGCAGGCTGTGTCGGGTTATGACCAGTCGGCCTATGGTCAGCAGCAGTACCAGCAAGGGTATGAGCAGCAGCAGGCTGCCGGGTACTCCCAGACGGGTGGGCAGCAGGCTGTGTCGGGTTATGACCAGTCGGCCTATGGTCAGCAGCAGTACCAGCAAGGGTATGAGCAGCAGCAGGCTGCCGGGTACTCCCAGACGGGTGGGCAGCAGGCTGTGTCGGGTTATGACCAGTCGGCCTATGGTCAGCAGCAGTACCAGCAAGGGTATGAGCAGCAGCAGGCTGCCGGGTACTCCCAGACGGGTGGGCAGCAGGCTGTGTCGGGTTATGACCAGTCGGCCTATGGTCAGCAGCAGTACCAGCAGGGCGGATACTCCGCCAGCGACTCCGAGGCGACCCTGGTCCAGCCCGCCGTCTCCGACCCCGCCACCGGAGCCCACGCGGTGAGCGACGGCGCGCGCGCCGAAGAACGCGCTGCCCAGGAAGCGATCCAGCACGGCTGGTCCCAGCCGGCCCCGGGAGCCGCAGACAGCGCGAGCGGCGGAAACCAGCCTTATGCCGATCCGGGCCAGTACGGCACCGGCGGTTACCCTGCCTCCTCCGGCGGCTACTCGTCTGAGCAGCAGTCCGGAGCGGAGACGGGCGACCCCTGGTCCGGGCAGTACGGGGACAACAACCTGTCCTGAGCCTGAACCCCCGAACACCCACGAAAAGGGCGAGGTAATCCCCTGGAGTCGCGTGAACAGACTCGGAATCGTGTTTGTTATCTGATATTCAGGGGATTACCAGCCAGCGCGGTTGACGTATAGCGGAGACCGTGCGTGTAATTTCTAAGGTGTGATTCCAACCCTCCCCGGGGGTCGTAATGGGAGGGTGCATCTAGGGGGGTAAATAGGAGGTGCGCATGAGCGAGGTTATCCCGCTGGCGCACGGCCCAGGCGAAGACCTGAGCTGGCAGGAGCGCGCACTGTGCGCGCAGACCGATCCTGAGGCGTTCTTCCCCGAGAAGGGCGGCTCCACCAGGGAAGCCAAGAAGGTCTGCCACTCGTGCGAAGTGCGGGCGGAATGTCTGGAATATGCGCTAGAGCATGACGAGCGCTTCGGTATCTGGGGAGGCCTCTCCGAGCGGGAGCGGCGCCGCCTCAAGAAGGCTGCTGGACAGGATTTCGATTTCTCTTCTGAAACGATCTAGTTCACAGCACACCACAGCGTGCGTCTCGGTTTTTTTATCCGAGGCGCACGCTTTTTGGTAGTTCTTTACTTCATCGTGTTTTCCCGGTTTACCCATCACGGGTTATCCGCCCGGAGAGTTGCAGACGGCATACCTTCGGGCGGGGGCCTGCGGGAAGCCGAGACCCACGGGAAGCCGGAGTGGCGTATCGTGATCCTCCGATAGAGAACTGACCGCAATAACCTTTTTGCCCATTGTGTAAACCCTGAGGCGACCACCAGCAGTGTTACCCCTCGATTTCGCCCGGCATATCGTCACCGCCGTCGTCGTCACCCACGACGGCGCCCGCTGGCTGCCGGAGACGCTGGAAGCGATCCGCTCCCAGACTCGGCCGGTGCAGCGCATCATCGGCGTCGACACCGGAAGCCGTGATCGCAGCGGGGCCATCCTCGCCGAGTACATCAACTCCGAGATGATCCTCACCCTGCCCCGCACCACCGGGTACGGGGAAGCGATTCAGGCAGCTCTCGACCATCCCCGGTCCCGTTCCCAACTCGCCGACACCGAGGGAGCCGTGGAGTGGATCTGGCTGATCCACGACGACTGCACCCCCGAGCCGGATACCCTCGCCCAGCTCCTCGCCACCGCAGACGAAAACCCGCGGGCCGCCGTCCTCGGTCCTAAACTCCGCGACTGGTTCGACCGCAGGCTCCTCCTCGAAGCCGGTGTCACCATCGACGGCGCGGGACGCCGCGAAACCGGGCTGGAGTACGCGGAAGTCGACCACGGACAGCACGACGGCACCCGGCAAGTCCTCGCCGTCTCCAGCGCATGCATGCTGATCCGCCGGGACGTGTGGGAAGAACTCGGCGGATTCGACCGCTCGCTGCGGCTGTTCCGCGACGACATCGACTTCTGCTGGCGGGTCGGCGGTGCCGGGCACCGGGTCCTCATCGTCACCGACGCCGTCGCCTACCATGCCGAAGCCGCGGCACGCCGTCGCCGCCACATCCACGCCACGAGCGACCACCCCCGCCGCATCGACCGGCGCAACGCCCTCTACGTCCTGCTCGCCAACCTGCCCCTGGGGGCGATGCTGGCCGCGCTGCTCCGCAACTCCTTCGCTTCGTCACTGCGCGTCCTCACCTACTTAGTCGCCAAACAGCCCGCCAACGCCCTCGACGAGGCGGCAGCCATCACGTCCGTGTTCTTTGTGATGCCGTTCCGGCTGGTGCGGGCCCGGATCCGCCGCCGCCGGGGACGGCGCCGGACCTACAGCGCGATCCGGCCCTTCATGGCGCGCGGGGTAGCGCTGCGCCAGTTCACCGAAGCCGTCGCCAACCTGCTCAGCGGCGACCCCACCCCCTTGGACCGGCCGGGCCGCCACCACGCGGTGACCGTGGCCCCCCAAGCCGACGAGGACGACGACCCCCTGCAGGACGACACCGGCCTGCTGCGCAGGACGATCACCAATCCCGCGGTCCTGACGATCACCGCGCTCACCGTCGTCGCCCTCATCGCCGGGCGCTCCCTGCTGTTCGGCGACCGGCTCGCCGGAGGCGCCCTGCCGCCCGTGTGGGGGAGCGCCACCGACCTGTGGGACATGTACCTGGCGGGCTGGCACGACGTGGGCGTCGGCTCGGACGCTGTGGCCCCGCCCTACCTCGCTGTGCTCGCCGCGCTCTCCACCCTTGCCCTGGGCAAGCCGTGGCTGGCGGTTGTCGGCATCCTCCTCGGCTGTGTGCCCCTCGCAGGCTTCACCGCCTACCGGCTCGCCCGCCGGGTCGTGCGCTACCGCCCCGCCCAGTTGTGGATGGCCGCCTCGTACGCGCTGCTGCCCGTGGCCACGGGAGCGATTGCGCAAGGACGGGTCGGAACCGCTCTCGTCCACGCGCTCTTCCCCGTCCTCGGACTGCTGGTCACCAGGGTGCTCACCCTCAACCCGCGCCGCTCCCGCCGCGCCGCGTGGGCGCTGGGCCTGCTCCTGGCCCTGCTGATGGCGTTCGTGCCCCTGGTGTGGGTGCTGGCCCTGGTCACCGGGGTGCTCATCGCCATCGCGTTCGGGCACCTCGGCCGCCGCTTGCAGGCCAGCCTGGCCATCAGCCTGGTCACCCCGCTGGTGCTGCTGCTGCCGTGGACCGTGGAACTCTTCCGCCGCCCGTGGCTGTGGCTGCTGGAAGCGGGGATCAACCGCTCCGACATCGTCAACCCTCAGCTCCCCGCCGAAGCCCTGCTCCTCCTCTCCCCGGGCGGGCCGGGCGCCCCGCCGCTCTGGGTCACCGGGGGCTTCGTCGCGGCAGCGCTGTGCGCCCTGCTGCTGCGCCGCAACCGGATGCTGGTGGCCGCCGGCTGGTGTGTTGCCCTCTTCGGCATCCTCATCGCCATCGTGGTCAGCAGGCTTCCGCTGTCGCTCTCCGCTACCACGGACTCCACGGCCTGGCCAGGTGTGGCTCTGGCGTTCGCCTCCACCGCGATGCTGCTGTCCGCGGCCACTGCCTCCCAGTCCTTCAGCGACCTGTGGCGGCTGGGCTGGCACCGCCGGCTGTTCGCGGCTACCGCGGCCCTGCTGGCGTTGACCACCCCGCTCTCGGCGGCGGGGCTGTGGATGTGGCGTGGCGTGGAAGGACCGCTCACCGGCGATGCTCCCCCCGCGCTCCCGCCCTTCCTGGAGTCGGTGAGCGCCGACGGCACCCAGCCGCGCACCCTCGTCATCTCCCCGCGGGACGACGGGGTCGTCAGCTACACCGTGCTGCGCGGCCAGCCGCCCCGGCTCGGGGAGCCGCAGATCCCGCCGGACCCTGCCGTGGACGGACGGCTTGGGGAAGTTGTGGCCGCCATGGCGGCCGGCCGCGGCGGCGACGACGCCGCAGCCCTCGCCGAGTTCGGTATCCGCTACCTTGTCGTCCCCGCGCCCGCGGTAGGCGACGCCGTGGACCGCACCCTGGTGGACGCGATCGACGCCCTGCCCGGCGTGGAACGCCTCCAACTCACAGAAGAATTCGCCCTGTGGCGGCTGCTCGCGGAAACGGGACGGCTCCGCATCGTCGGACCGGAAGACGACGCCGAACCGATCGTGCTCCAGTCCGGCCCGCTCGACGCCCAGGTCACGATTCCCCCCGGCCCGGAAGGCCGCCGTCTGCTGCTGGCAGAACCTGCCCGAGACGACTGGCAGGCGACCCTGGACGGCCGGGTGCTCGCCGGGGCGGCCACCGAATGGGGGATGCAAGAGTTCTCCCTGCCCCCCGAAGGCGGCACGCTGGTCCTCACCTACACCGGCACAGCCCGGCAGGTGTGGCTCGTGATCCAAGCCATCCTGCTCATTGTGGTGGGAGCGCTGGCGCTGCCCGGCGCCAAAACCGAGGAAGACCTGCGTGAGCAGGCAGCCCAACCGGCGCTGCGGCCCCGCCGGCCCCGGGGACTGCGCCGCACCACGGAGGGAACCCGCCGGGCGGGCCGCGGCCGCCGCGGCCGACGGCACAGCCGCCAGCGAGGAGAGGGGGCCCAGTGAAACTGCTGGTCGAGAACCGCTTCGCGCTACTGTTCCTCGTGGTCGTTGCGCTGTCCGCACTGTTCGGGGTAGCGCACCTGACCGCTGCCGCGCTGCCGTCCTCCACCGCGGACGCCGAGCCCGTACTGGCCCCGGTCGAGTCCACCACGCGGCTGTGCCCCACCCCTCAAGGCGAGGAGATCCGCGCACTGGTCGCCGGGTACGCGCCTGGCACCCAGGACACCGACGACGGCGTCCTGGAGACCGCCCCCAACACCGCCGACGCCAGCCCGGCCCGCCCTGCCACCGAGGTGGGAGAGCCGTGGCAGCACGAACCGGAGGAAACCGAAAGCGGCACCGTGGTCCGGGCGGAGCGCGGATTCGCTGCCGGAGCCGAGATCACCCACCTCACCGCCGGGGAGAGCGGAACCACGGAGGCGCGCTGCGCGGAACCGTCCTCCAGCACCTGGTTCGCCGCCCCCGGCGGTACAGAACTCAAAGACCTGCGGCTCCACTTGGCCAACATCGACGAGACCGCGGCCACCGTCAACGTGGACCTCTACGCGCCTGACGGCCCCACCTTCTCCCTGGAGACTCGGGGGATCACGGTCGACCCCTACACGGAGGTGGAACTGTCGGTGCTGCCTCTCGTCGAGCACGCTGAAGCGGTCGCAGTCCACGTCCGCACCAACGCGGGCCGGGTCGCGGCCGCACTGTACGCGCAACGCTCCGGAAGGGACGCCGACTGGGTTCCCGCCACTGCCGCGCCCGCCACCAGCCATGTGATCCCTGGCATCCCCGGCGGGGACGGCAACCGGCGGCTGATCCTCGCCGCAGTCTCCGACGAGCCCACCACGGTACAGCTCCGCCTGCTCACCCCGGACGGCGAAGTGGACGCGGAAACACTGACCGACGTGGAAGTGGCCCCGGCCGCCACCACCCGGGTGAGCTTGGAAGGCCCCATGGAACGCCGGGACGCCACCCTGGTCGTCATCGCGGACCACCCCGTCGTGGTCGGCGTGGCCATCCGCCACCCTGACGAGGGCGCCGCCTACACCGCGGCCACCGAGCCGCTCACTCCGGGGCCTGATGCCCGCGCGGTCGCCCCGCCCCCGTTCGACGACGCCGAGCACGCACTGCTCCTGGGAGCACCGGAAAAAGCCGCCACTGTCACCCTGACCCCAGTCGAGGCCCGCGGGGAGCAAGGCGAGCCGCTCCGCGTCACCGTGGAAGCCGGCAGCACCCTCGCCCCGGACCTCGACCGGGCGGACGGGGCCGTCGCCTGGCTCGTCGAAGTCGTGGAAGGCGGGCCTGTGCACGCGGCGCGCATGGTGACCGTGGACGGCACCAGCAGCGTGCTGCCGCTGCTGCCTGCCCCTGTCCAGGTGCCGCTGCCCCCGGTCGTCAACAGCATGACCGGCATCGTGCCCTGACGGGTGCGCTACGCACAGTGGGGGTGGCCGTAGCCCACGGCCACCCCCACGATCCAGGTCTGACTCAGGCCTCTGGGTCGACTGTCTCCGGTTCAAGTCCGAGGAGATTGGCGACCTCCTCAACCACCGTGTCGTAGACGAACAGGGCCATCTCTTCGGGGTCTTTGGTGCGGATTTCTACCGGGCGGCGGTAGACGATGATGCGAGCCCGACCGGACTTCGACGTCTCCAGTCGGGAAAAAGGGATGCCGTCCTCAGCGGTCACCCCGCGCGGCACTTGAGGGACGTCTTCGACGAGGAATTCCACGTGGGCGAGTTCCCGGGCCCACACCCGCTCCAAGCGTTCGACCGCGTCAAGAACGAGATCGTCGAACACCTGCGCCCTGCTGCGCGTGAGGGGAACTCCTGGAGGCGTCAGTGGGCCGCGAATGCCTCGGCCCCGGCGGTCCCGGCGTCGTATACGTCCGGCCTGCGATTGGTTAAGGTGCAAGTGTCGCACACTTTCGAGCCTAAGACATGACAGCCCCGCAACGCAGCCTTGGGGAGGCCGGAAGGTGTCCGATTTCGCTCCGACAGAGGGGACACCCTACGGCGAAGGTGGCAGAGTGGTCAGGAAAGGGATACCGTCTGTCTACGTGAGCGTTAGCAGACGCTGTTCGCGCACCGCGTGCAGGCAGCCAGCAGTCTTCACGCTCACCTATGTCTACGCAGACTCCACTGCGGTGCTCGGCCCGCTCGCTGCATACGTCGAACCGCACTGCTACGACCTGTGTGCGATGCATGCCGACCGGCTGACCGCGCCACTCGGGTGGGAGATCGTCCGGCTGCCCGCTGACACCGCGACCGGAGGACCGGGGAGCGACGATCTGGAAGCGCTCGCCAACGCGGTGCGCGAAGCGGGACGACAGCCTGTCAAAAAACCGCGGCCCGAGCCCACCGGGCAGGGGATCGAGACCATCCGCCGCGGGCACCTTCGCGTGCTCCGCTCCGAACCGGTCCGCCCCGACGACCAGCCCGACCGCCCTCCGCGCCGACCCCCCTACGACGTGTGAGGCCCCCGAGGAGGGCGGTCCGCACGACACGAGGCCGGGCACGGATCGCGCCGTGGGACGGCCGTCACAGTACCGTTCGGTCACCTAACGCGAAACCGGCGTCTTGTACGTTGGACCCTGCGGGCCGCAGCGGCCCGTGCCACTGACCATCGGCCGCTTATCGACACCTCCGGAGCTACTGTGGGTGACCTCGGTCAGATTTTTAAGGCATACGACATCCGGGGCGTCTTCCCCGACACGCTCGACGCGGATATCGCGCGGGCAGTGGGGGCGGCGTTTGCGCGCATCGTCGACGGCGACACGATCGTCGTCGCCCACGACATGCGCCCCTCATCCCCCGAGCTGGCCGCCGCGTTCACCGAGGGCGCTAACGCCCAAGGGCGCGACGTGATCATGGCGGGCCTCGGATCGACCGACCTGCTCTACTTCGCTTCGGGCAAGTTCAACATCCCCGGAGCCATGTTCACCGCCAGCCACAACCCTGCCCAGTACAACGGGATCAAAATGTGCCGGGCCGGGGCAGCGCCCATCGGCGTGGAGACCGGGCTGGCGGAGATCCGGGAACTCGTCGAACAAGGCGTCCCCGCCTACGACGGCCCTCGCGGAACCGTCACCGAGCGGGACCTGCTCGCCGACTACGCCGCGCACCTGCGCAAGCTCGTGGACCTTTCCGGGATTCGCACACTCAAAGTCGTGGTGGACGCGGGCAACGGAATGGGCGGACACACGGTGCCCGCGGTCCTCGGCGACCAGCTCCTGGACGCCCTCCCCTTGGAGATCATCCCCCTCTACTTCGAGCTGGACGGCACCTTCCCCAACCACCCGGCCGACCCGATGAACCCCGCCAATATCGTCGACCTCCAGGCGAAAGTCCGCGAGACCGGGGCCGACATCGGCTTGGCCTTCGACGGGGACGCCGACCGCTGCTTCGTCGTGGACGAGCGCGGCGAGCCGGTGCCGCCCTCGGCGATCACCGCGCTGGTCGCGGTCCAAGAACTCGCTCAAGAACCGGGCGCGACCATCATCCACAACCTCATCACCTCCCGGGCGGTTCCCGAGATCGTGGCCGAGCACGGCGGGGTCCCGGTGCGTACCCGGGTCGGCCACTCCTTCATCAAGGCCGCCATGGCCCAGACCGGAGCGATCTTCGGCGGCGAGCACTCGGCCCACTACTACTTCCGGGACTTCTGGAAGGCCGACACCGGCATGCTCGCCGCGATGCACGTGCTGCGGGTGCTGGGCACGGACCACCGGCCGCTGTCGGAGATCACCGCCGAATACACCCGGTACGTGGCCTCGGGAGAGATCAACTCCCGGGTCGCCGACCAGGCGGGACGCATGGCAGCGGTGGAGGAGGCATTCACCGGGCGCGCGGATGTGGAGAGCGTGGACCACCTTGACGGTCTCACCGTGAACCTCACCGGGAAACGCTGGTTCAACCTGCGGGCGTCCAACACCGAGCCGCTGCTGCGGCTCAACGTGGAGGCCCCTGACACCGAGTCCATGGCGGAGCTGCGCGACGAGGTCCTGGCGATCATCCGGGCCTGACCGCTGCACCTGGCGCATCCGACAACAGGAGGAAGGCTCCTATGAGCACCAAGATCGACGAATGGCTGCTGGAAATCCTGGTCTGCCCGCAGAGCAAAGCTCCGCTGCGGCTGGACGAGGAAGCCGGTGAGCTCGTCTGCGACGAGAGCGGTCTCGCCTACCCCATTCGCGACGGGATTCCCGTCCTGCTCGTCGACGAGGCCCGCAAGATCGAATAGCACTGGCGTAGGGCATGCCCCGGTCCGGAGCACCGTGCTCCGGACCGGGAGGCTCGTCGAGAGGGGAAACGGGCATGGCATTCGTGTTCGAAGAGCACCGGCTCGACGACGTGGGCACCGACCCGTCGCTCGATCCGGAAGGCCTGCTGCGGCAGACCGCTACGGCTGCCGCCCAGGTCCGCCAGGCTCGCACTGTCGCAGCGCATTCCGGGCTCAGCCTGCTCGCTGACGACGGCCGACCGCGGTCCGTGGTCGTCGCGGGCACCGACGTCGCCGCGTTCGCCGGAGCGGTCCTCGAAACCCTGGTCGGGGTCAGAAGCCCCGTGCCGATCGTCACTGTGACCGGATGCCGACTGCCTGGCTGGGTGGGAGTGCCCGACCTCGTCATCGCCGTGTCGACCGGCAGCAACCAGGAGGCGGACACCACCCTGCGGCTCGCCGCAGAAGCGGTACGGCGCGGCAGCCGGTTCGTGGCGGTAGGACCGCGGAGCGGGCCCTTGCGGGAGCTCGCCGAGCGGGCCCGTGCCCCTTTCGTTGCCCTGCCCATGGTCGGAGAGCCGCGGACCCTCCTGTGGTCCCTCACCGTCCCCCTGTTCGCCGCGGTGGAGCAGGCCGGGATCCGGGCGTTCACCGACGCTGAGCTCGACGCCGCCGCCCAGCGTCTGGAGGAGGTCGCCCACCAGTGCCGTCCCACGGTCGGTATCGAAGACAACCCGGCCAAGGAACTCGCTCTGGCGTTCGCGGACACTCTGCCCGTGCTGTGGGGCGCGACCCCTCTCACCGCGCTCGCGGCCCGTTGGGCAGCCGTCCAGTTCGCGGCCAACGCCCGCTACCCGGTGCTGCTCCCCAGCCCTCCCGAAGCCGCCTGGGCGCAGCCCGCGGTCCTCACCGGGCCGTTGCAAGCGTCGCGCGGCCTGTTCGACGATCCGGCAGACGCCCCGGGAATCCGGATGCGGCTCCTGCTTTTCCGCGACGACGAAGCCCTGCCGGAGGAAGCCGCGGACCTCGCACGGGCCGAACACACGGCAGAAACAGCAGAAGTGCTGGTGAGCGAGGTTGCCGCGCAGGGCAGGAGCCCGGTGGAGCGGTTGGCCGGTTTGATCGCTCTCATCGATTACGCCACTCTGTATCTCGCAGTGGCTTATGCCGTGGAACCCCTAACACATACTCTGGTCGTGCGCTGACGACGTCCACGACCGTTCTGGAGGAGATCGATGCCCGGTCCCGAATCGCTGCAGCCGAACGACCCCACCACGTTCGGTCAATACAGCGTGATTGGACGTCTAGGGCGCGGGGGCCAGGGAATCGTCTACCTTGCTCGCGACTCCGAAGGCCAGAAATACGCGATCAAGGTGCTGAACGAGCAGTGGTCGCAGGACACCGAACTGCGTAAACGGTTCGAAAAGGAGGTTCGTGCTGCACAGAAAGTGGCCTCCTTCTGCACCGCTGCGATCCATGAGGCCAACCTCGACGCTGACCCGCCCTACGTGGTCAGCGAATACGTGGAAGGGCCGGACCTGCAAGAAGCGGTGTCCAAGGAGGGGCCGCGCAAGGGGGCAGCCCTCCAACGCCTGGCCGTGTCCACCGCGACCGCGCTGGTCGCCATCCACCAGGCGGGGATCGTGCACCGCGACTTCAAACCCGGCAACGTGCTGCTGGGCCCCGACGGTCCGCGGGTGATCGACTTCGGTATCGCCCGGGTCACGGACAGCACCGCGACGATGACCAACTCCATCGTCGGCACCCCGTCCTACATGGCGCCGGAGCAGATCACGGGGAAGAACATCACCGACAAGGTGGACGTCTTCGCCTGGGGCTGTGTGATGGCGTTCGCCTCCACCGGCAACGCCCCCTTCGGCTCGGACAGTGTGCCGGCGGTCGTGCACCGGGTGGTCAGCGCACCCCCGGACATCAGCGAAGTGCCGGAGCCGTTGCGGGAGATCGTCGCCGACTGTTTGAACAAGGACCCGGACAAGCGGCCCACCGCTAAGCAGTTGCTGATGCGCCTGCTCGGCCACAACGTGGAGGACGAGACGAAAGTCTCCACCTCGCAGGCAGTGGAGGAGGGGGAGAAGCGCGCGATCAGCCCGACCCCCTTCGTCTCGCCCTACCCGAATCAGCAGGTCAGCGAGAGCGGTCCGCAGACCCCGTTCCCCCCTCAGCCGCCCCCCGCCCCGCCCACCCCGCCGCACACCGGGCCGCAGTCGGGCTACCGGTACCCCCAACCGGGCCCGCCGGTACCCAACCCCAACTCGGGGGGACGGGCGCATCCGAACGTGACGACGCACAGTTCGATGCCTTCGCTCCCGCCCCACCCCCCGATCACGACGCCGCGGCCGAACTATCCCACGCTGCCGCAGACCACGAGCCAGCAGGCAGACGACCCGGTGCTCTCGCAGGGGTGGGTGCTTCCCGCCGTCATCGTCACCATCATCGTGCTGCTGCTGATCCTGCTGCTGATGGCGGTGGCGGAGAGCTGACCCCGCCGCAGCCGGCGGATCGGCTGCGGCGGTCAGGCCATCACCGAAGTCAAACGGTCGACGGCGCGGGAGATCGCCTCGTCGGTCAGCGCCGCCACTTCCGGCCAGCGCTCATCGGCGCTGTCCGAAGAGAGCAACGTCACACAGTCGGTGGGGGCCAGGTCGAGCGCGTCCTCGATGCCGCGAGGGGAGTCCACCAGGGCGTCAGCGGTCACCGCGAGCACCCCGGTCGCGGGAGCGCCAACCCCCTGCACGGTGAGCAGGAGCCGCAGGGTGCTGTTCGTACAGGTGGCTTCCAGACAGACCCACCAGGACGGGTGGGTGCGGGCAAGGAGCGCCCGGTCTGCGGCCAGCTCCACCCGGTTCCGATGCTCGCCCAGTTCGGTGGAGTCGCCTGAGGTCACCCGCGCGCTACTGGCCGGATCGAGCTGGCGCAGCACCATGGAGAGCGCGGGGGCACGCTGCCGCAGGTACTCCAAAAGCCGCCGGTAGACGGTGCGGGCCAGGGCCTGCCCGTACTCGGCGGGATCGTCCCGCTCCGGCACGGTCCAGCTCAGCTCCCCGCGCAGCACAGCGATCTGCAGTTCCGCGAAGAGCGCGATGAGGGGGAGGTGCCGGTCCGGGGATGAGGCAGCGGGCGGCCAGGGAAGCTGCATCGCGACCGCCCGATGGTCGGCGATGAGCGGCGGATGGTTGGCGCGCATGAGCGCTACGGAGGCGACGGCCCACGCCAGCGGGTCAGTGCCCCGCGGAAACCGCTCCTCGGCGCCAAGCTCGCGCTGCGCCTCTTCGGCAGCCAGGTAACCCAGTGCCGCGCGGACCACCGGATGGGTTGGGGTTGCGGCAAGATCAGCCAGGACTGCGGCGAGGCGTTCTCCCAGGCCGGGCGTGGACTGCCCGGTAAGAGAGCGGGCAGCCTCGTCGAGGTAGGCGCTGGACAGGCGTTCCCCGGTGCGGCTGGCTTCCGCGAGCGAGATGAGGGTGTGTTCCTCCGCGGCGAGCTGCTCCCGCAGGGCGGCATCAAGCGTGTTGTCGCTGTCGAAGCCGTCCACGACGAGCCGTTCCGCGGTCTGCTCGGAGACCGGAAGAGTCCCTCGCAGCCGGTGCAGTGCCAGGATGTGTCTGCGAAACAGGCGGGCCCGGTGGGCCGGCCACTGGTGGCTGGGGCGCCGCCGCTGGTTGGCGGTCCACACGTCGCGGAGTCGATCCAGTTCGACGAGTCGGCCCCGCACGTCAGGGGGCAAGCGGTCTACAGCAGGGTCAAGGTCGCGCAGCGAACTCACATGACACACCGTTACCCACAGGGAACCGGCAAAACCTCATCTATGCCAACCTATGACCTTTGAACGGGAGAAAACCTGACGTTCGTGGGCATCCCGCTGCACGACTGCGGCGGGTCCGCCGAGAATTTCTGAGATCATGACGCGGTCGCGTTGACGATGCCCGTCGACTTCCCGCACTCGTAGACTCAGAGCGCATCCTTCAGGACTGGAGTTAAGACGCATGGCTTTCGACTTCAAGGTCGCCGACCTCTCGCTGGCCGAGTTCGGTCGCAAGGAGATCCGTCTCGCCGAACACGAGATGCCCGGGCTTATGGCCACCCGGGCAGAATTCGGACCGAAAAAACCGCTTCGGGGTGCGAAGATCACGGGCTCGCTGCACATGACCGTTCAAACCGCGGTCCTGATCGAGACCCTGGTGGAGTTGGGCGCTGAAGTCCGCTGGGCGAGCTGCAACATCTTCTCCACCCAGGACCACGCCGCCGCGGCCGTGGTGGTGGGTCCGGACGGAACCCCGGACAACCCGCGCGGGGTGCCGGTGTTCGCGTGGAAGGGCGAAACGCTCGAAGAGTACTGGTGGTGCACGGAACAGGCGCTCACCTGGCCGGACGGCGAAGGCCCGAACATGATCCTCGACGACGGCGGGGACGCCACCATGCTTGTCCACAAGGGGGTGCAGTACGAGAAGGCGGGGGCGGTCCCCGACCCGGATACCGCCGACAGCGAGGAGTTCCGCATCGTCTTGGAACTGCTCCGCAGGACCTTGGCGGAAAACCCCCGCAAGTGGACAGAGATCGCCTCCCGGATCAAGGGGGTCACCGAGGAGACCACGACCGGGGTGCACCGCCTCTACGAGATGCAGCGTTCCGGCACGCTGCTGTTCCCGGCGATCAACGTCAACGACTCCGTCACGAAGAGCAAGTTCGACAACAAGTACGGCTGCCGCCACTCGCTGATCGACGGCATCAACCGGGCCACTGACGTGCTCATCGGCGGCAAGGTCGCGGTGGTGGCCGGATACGGCGACGTCGGTAAAGGCTGCGCGGAGTCGCTCCGCGGCCAGGGCGCCCGCGTCATCGTCACCGAGATCGACCCGATCTGCGCGCTCCAGGCCGCTATGGACGGCTACCAGGTGACCACGCTCGACGAGGTCGTCGAGACCGCCGACATTTTCATCACCGCGACGGGCAACCGGGACGTCATTACTGCCGAGCACATGGCCCGGATGAAGCACCAGGCCATCGTCGGCAACATCGGCCACTTCGACAACGAGATCGACATGGCGGGGCTGGCCGCGATTCCCGGCATTGAGAAGATCGAGATCAAGCCGCAGGTGCACGAGTGGCGCTTCCCGGACGGGCACTCCATCATCGTGCTGTCTGAGGGGCGCCTGCTCAACCTGGGCAATGCCACCGGGCACCCCAGCTTCGTGATGTCCACCAGCTTCACTAACCAGGTCATCGCGCAGATCGAGCTGTTCACCAAGACCGACCAGTACCCGACCGGCGTGTACGTCCTGCCCAAGCACCTCGACGAGAAGGTCGCCCGCCTGCACTTGGACGCACTCGGCGTGAAGCTGACCCGGCTCACCAAGGAACAGGCCGAGTACATCGGAGTGGACATCGACGGCCCCTACAAGTCCGACCACTACCGGTACTGAGCCGCCCCGGGCCCGGTGCCGCGGGAATCGCGTGGCGTGGCACCGGGCCGCGGTGGCCCTCCACTCTCGCCCTGCCCGGTAGGTGCGTGACGCAGCGCAGTGCCCCGAGCGTGGACAACACCGACGCGGTGGACCGCGGAACGGGAAAAGCGGGCGGGGTGGGCGATCGGCTGCCGCCCGCTTCCCAGGGTGTGCCGTGTCGTACGATCACTCTGTCACGCACTGTCGCGGCCCGCAGCGGACGATGGTCCGGACGTTGGCCTCGGAAGGACCCAGGCCGCACGTCATGCCCGAAGGCGCCGGGAACCGCCGGAAGAGTCCGCCGGCTCCGCGGCCGCCCACCGCCCAAACGCCCTGCGGGCGGCACGGGGCCGCTGCCGTAAGGGGAAGACCAGGGCAGCCGCTTTCCGTACGGCCCAGCACATGCGGACCGGCTGGCGCCTCGCATCCGGCAGGCTACGCGTAGGCGCGTCCGTGTCCCAGCGAGAAAGCAGTCACAGTTCGACCCGGGTGAGCGTGAAGGCGATCAGAAACCCGCTCGTGGTGATGAGCCCGGTGAGCAGATGGGTGCGCGCGAACGCTTCCGGGATCATCGTGTCAGCGATCATCGCCAGAATCGCCCCGGCAGCGACCGCGGTGATGACGGCGACGGTGACCGGGGACGCGGTCTCCAACAGCAGGTTTCCGGCCAGGGCAGCCACCCCGGTGAGGACCGCCACACTGCCCCACATCCCGAAGACGTAGCCTGCGCCCCGACCGGCCTCCCGCATGCCCACCGCGCTCGACAGCCCTTCCGGGATGTTGGAGAGGAAGATCGCGGCGAGCACCGCCACCCCGATGCCGCCTTCGAACAGCGACAGTCCGAGCACCACCGACTCGGGGATCCCGTCGAGAAGCGAACCGACGACGATAGCAGCGCCGCTGCCCTGCACCTGGGTTTCGGACGGCTGTCCAGGGCCGGACCGTTTACGGTGCTGGGCGCCCCGCCGGGCAAGGAGCGCGTTGACCGCCACATAGCTGACCGCCCCGGCGACGAAACCGACCACGGTCGGGAGCAGCCCGACCGACCGCTCGGCCCTGTCGACGAGTTCGAACGCCATGGCCGAGATGAGGACGCCCGCGCCAAAAGCCACGGTGCCCGCGATCACCTGCGGTGAAATCCGCAACCACCAGCCAGCGGCCGCCCCGATCAGGAGGGCGCTTCCCGCCAGCAGCCCCCAGCATCCCGCCTCCGCCCACAAAGGCATCGCTTCTCACCCCCCACCCGAAGGCCACTGCCCCCAGGCCGCGGAGGAAACATGCCTGCGGCGGAGTCCGTCTCACCCCGCAGAGGGGCCGTGGATCTGGGCGAACCGCTCCGCCTCGCGCCGCCGTCGCTCTGCCAGCACCGCGGCCAGGTACTCGGGCGGGCTGGCCTGCGGGGGCGGCGGAGGAGACACGTACTGGGAGACCGTGGTGGCGAGCTGGATCCCCAGTTCGTAGCGGGTCTGGTGATCGAACGCGAGGTAGCGGGTCAGATACTGGTAGGCCACCGCGGCGAGGTCAGCGGGGAGCCGCGACAGCTCCGCGGTGCGTGCCCAGTCCGCCATGGGCGGGGGCATGTCGATCACCGGGGTGATCCGGTGGCCGGTGCGTTCCTGGATCACGATGGTGCCGGCCAGGAAGTCACCGATCCGGCGGCCCTGGCGGTTCACCAGCGAGCTGGCCAGCCCGACCACGCCGCTCGACAGCCAGAACTCCACGATCGCGGAGAGCGCTCGGGCCAGAGACTGCCGGAACCGCACCGGCGTGCCGTCCGCACTGACGACCCGCAGGCCCAGGGCGAGCTTGCCGAGGCTGCGCCCCCGGCTGAGGGTTTCGAAAGCCACCGGGTAGCCCACGACCGTCAGCACGGTCAGGGTCAACCCGATGGCGACGGGCAGCGCCTCGTCGAGGTTCCCTTTGGTGAGCAGCGCAAGAGTCAGAAAGCTCGCGACCAGGGCGGCAAACTGGACGAGGAAGTCGATACCGAATGCGACCGCGCGGCTGGCGAACCCGGCAGGGCGCAGGTCGAGGGGAACCGCGTCCCCGGTCACCAGGGAGGTCGAGCCACCGTACCCTGCGCTGTGCGACACCGTTCTCTCCTCACGCGTCGGGGAACTGTGGCGGGCCTCCGCACGCGGGGCACGCCGTACCGTTTCCGGAACCTGGATCCAGTCTTTCAGACTGCCGGAAGCACCCCACCGATGGAAAATCCCGCCTAGCAGACAGCAAGTAGAGTCGAGATGTGGATCTTGACCTCTTCATTGCCGAGCGGCGTCCTGCCTGGGAGCGGCTGCAGACCCTGGTGCGCCGCCACCGCCGCCTCACCGGGGAGGAAATCGACGAACTCGTCGACCTGTACCAGCGGGTCGGCACCGACTTGTCGGTGCTACGCTCCACGGGACACGACCCGGCGCTCGCCGGATGGCTGTCGGGCCTGGTGGCGCGCGCCCGCGCCGTGATCACCGGAGCCCACGCGGGATCCTGGCGCGACTTCACCCGGTTCTTCACCCGCGTTTTTCCCGCCACCCTGTACCGGCTGCGCTGGTGGTGGCTGGCCGTGACCGCGGTCAACCTCGCGGTGGCTTTCGGGGTGGGAGTCTGGATCGCGACCACCCCCGAAGCCCAGACAGCGATGGGAACCCCCGAAGAGATCAGGGCCTACGTCGAGCACGACTTCGCCAACTACTACGTCGAGCATCCAGGGGCGTCGTTCGCCGCCCTGGTGTGGACCAACAATGCGTGGGTGGCCGCCCAGTCCATCATCTTCGGCGCGTTCCTCTGCCTGCCCGCCGTCTACGTGCTGCTGCTCAACTCCCTCAACCTGGGAATGGCCGGCGGTCTGATGGCCGCCCACGGCAAAACCGACATCTTCTTCGGGCTCATCCTCCCGCACGGCCTGCTGGAACTGACCGCGGTGTTCATCGCCGGCGCGGTCGGGATCCGGATCGGCTGGACTTTCCTGGCCCCGGGGCCGCGACCCCGCGTCCAGGCAGTGGGCGAGGAGACCCGCGCTGCGATGGGGGTGGCGCTGGGGCTCGTCGTCGTGCTGTTCGTCTCCGGCCTCATCGAAGGGTTCGTGACCGGCTGGGTGCACATCACCTGGCTGCGGATCGGGATCGGCGTGGCCGCGGAAGCGTGCTTCCTGCTCTACGTGTTCACTCTGGGCCGCCGCGCAGCCCAGGAAGGGGAGACCGGCGACATCGCAGACGCCCCGCAGACGGTCGCGGTCGCAGGCTGACCCACCGTGGGGCGGCCTGCCGCAGACGTGCCGCTACAACCGCCCTTGGGCTTTCAACGCGAGATACGCGTCAGCCAGCGCCGGAGCGAGCTCTTCTGCGGGAGCCTCCACCACTTCCACGCCGCGCCGCCGCAGCTCCGCGGCGATACGGCGGCGCTCCGCGAGGGTGCGCTGCGCGGCGGCAGCCCGGTACACGGCCTGCGCATTCCCCCGCTCCGCGGCCATCCGGGTGACATACGGGTCGGCCACGGACGCCACGAGCACGAGGTGGCGGGCGGTCAGCGTGGACAGCCGAGGCAGCAGGCCAGTCTCCACAACAGCAGGGGTGAGGTCGGTAAGCAGCACGACGAGCTGGCGGCCGCGGCGCGGGCCGCTCAGGATCGCGGAGACCATGCCGGCCGCGTCCAGCTCCACCAGTTCCGGCTCTAGCGGCGCCATCGCCGAGACGATCGCCGGCAGGGTGCTGCCCCGCCCCTCCGAGCGCACTCGGGCCCGCACCTGACGGTCGTAGGCGAGGAAGTCGACCCGGTCCCCGGCCTTAGCCGCGAGCGCGGTCAGCAGCAGTGCCGCATCCATGGCGTGCTCCAGCCGCGGCAGGTCGCCTACCCGTCCCGCTGACGTGCGACTGGTGTCAAGCACCAGGAGGATGCGGCGGTCGCGTTCTGGACGCCACGTGCGCACCACCACCGTTTCCCGGCGCGCGGTCGCCCGCCAGTCGATCGACCGGACGTCGTCACCGGGCACATATTCACGCAGCGAGTCGAACTCGCTGCCCTGGCCGCGGACCATGGTGCGGTGCTGGCCTTCCAGCGCCTGAAGCTGCGACAGTTTGCTGGGCAGGTGCCGCCTGCTGCGGAACGGGGGAAGCACCCGCACGGTCCACGGCGCCGTGTGCGAGGACTGGCGTGCCGCCAAGCGCAGGGGACCGTAGGAGCGCACGGTGACGTGGGCGTTGTGCTGGTCGCCGCGCCGGGTCGGCGTCAACGCGGTCCGGACGAGCCGCTGCCCTCTCGGCGGGACCACCAGGTCGTGGGTGCGCGGGGCCGCTCCGGCACTGGGCCGCCACGCGTCGCGCACGGTGGCACGCAGCGGACGCCGCCCCGGGTTGGCGACCACCAGCCACACCTCGGCCTGCTCTCCCAGCCGCACCGACGTGTCCCCGCCGTGCGTCAACCGCACGCTCCGGGAGTTCGCGGCCAGCGCGAGATCCACTAGCAGGACCGTGAGCAGGAGTCCCAGAACCACCCAAGGCACCCAGCGGCCCGCGGGGGCAGCGATGAAGGCTACCGCCACCCCGACGAACGCCAGGAACACCGCACGACCGGTGACCGCCATGAACACCCTTCCTGGTTGTGCCCGACCGATGAGCTGTCAGCGGGGGACCGGCACCGACGCCAGCACGCCGTCGAGCACCCCGTCGGTGCTCGCCCCCTCCAACTCCGCTTCGGCGCGGAGCACGACCCGGTGGCGCAGGGTCGCTTTCGCTAGGGCTTTCACATCGTCGGGGGTCACATAGTCGCGGCCGGACAGCCACGCCCACGCCCGGCTCGTGCGCAGCAGCGCGGTCGCCCCGCGCGGGGAGGCGCCGAGCAGCAGCGAGGGGGACGTCCGGGTAGCGCGGCACAGGTCCACGATGTAGCCGAGCACTTGGGGGGAGACGTGGACCTGCTGCACTGCTGCGCGGGCAGCAGCGAGCTCGGCGGCCCCCGCCACCGGACGCACCCCGGCCGCGGCCAGGTCGCTGGGGTCGAAACCGGCGGCGTGCCGGGAGAGCATCTCGACTTCCTGGTCCCGCTCCGGCAGCGGCACGATCAGCTTCAACAGGAAGCGGTCGAGCTGGGCTTCCGGCAGCGGATAGGTGCCCTCGTATTCCACCGGGTTCTGTGTGGCGGCCACCACGAACGGGTCGGGCAGCTCCATCGTCCGCCCGTCCATGCTGACCTGGCGTTCTTCCATCGCTTCCAGGAGCGCCGCCTGGGTTTTAGGCGGGGTGCGGTTGATTTCGTCGGCCAGCAGCAGGTTGGTGAAGACCGGGCCTTCGCGGAATTCGAACTTCGCGGTCCGCGCGTCGTAGACCATGGACCCGGTCACATCGCCCGGCATCAGGTCGGGGGTGAACTGGACCCGCCGGGACTCCAGCGACAGCGCGGCAGCGACCGCCCGGACCAGCAGCGTTTTGGCTACGCCCGGCACGCCCTCCAAGAGGATGTGACCGCGACACAGGAGCGCGATGACCAGTCCGGTCACAATCTCTTCCTGGCCTACGACGGCTTTGGCGACCTCGGACCGCAACGCGATCAGGGCCTGCCGTGCCGTATCGGCGGACGCCTGGGAACCCGGGTGGACGTCGCTCACGACTGCCTTACCTCTCTTTCAAGTCGGTCGAGTTCGTCGGCGAGCCGGACCAGATCCGCGTCAGAGCGGAGGAAGGGGTCGGCTCCGTCCGGTTCGCCGTACAGCAGAGCGTGCACCTGCTGAGGGGAGGAGGCGCAGCGTGCGGAGACAGCCGCCGCTACCGTGTCGGGGGCGGCATCAGGGCCGAGTCCCAGCACTGGGCGGAGCCGGTCGACCACGCCGGATCGTAGCGCGGCCGCGGCTCGGTCCCGGGCACGCCGGGACGTGTACAAGCGGGCCCGTCCTTCCGTGGTTTCTGAGGCGCGCACCACGACGGGCAGCCGTTCCGCGACCAGCGGCCCCAGCCGTCGGCCGCGCCAGAACGCCAGCAGCGCGAACGCGGCCACCAGCACAGGCAGGGACAGCACGAATCCGGGGTGGATCAGCTCGTGCAGTTCCGTGGGCTGCGCCGCAGCGGGCGCGGGGATGAGCCACACCACGTCGCGCCCGGCCAGCAGGTTGAGGAGCAGCGCCGCGTTGCCTTCCAAAGCGAGGGAGTCGTTGCGCAGCGGCTGCTGGGAGCCCAGCACGGTGATCGTGCGCCCCGCCTCTTCCACCTGCACGAGGGAATGGCCTTCCTCCCCCGGATAGCAGGCGAGGGACCCGCCGGTGTAGAGCGTCTCACCGAGTTCGGCGCTTCCCGCCATGACGGCGGCCTGCAGCGAGCAGTCCGGTTCGAGCGGTTCTGCGGGCAGGGAGGAGGCGGCCACTTCCACCCCGGGTGCGGCTGCTTCGAGCAGGTCCGGGGTCGGCTGCACCAGAAGCTGGTCGCCGGGCAGGTCTGTGAGGCGTGCGACATCGTCGGGCCGCAGTTCGTGGCTGCGCACCACGAGGAGGACCGTGTCCGGTCCCGCTGCGGCGGCCGCTGCGTCGACGCTGCGGGCCACGGTGACGTCAGCGCCCCGCTTCCGCAGGATCTGCGCGAGCGCCCGGGATCCTTGCCCGGTGACCGCCTCCGGGTCGAGGTGCCCCACGGGCCGGGTGGGGGAGCTCACCGCCACGAGCGCCGCGATCCCGACGGCGGCGAGGACGAAGGCAAGCGGTCCACGCGTCCGCCGCCACAGGTCGCGCAGGCTCGGGGAGAACGCAGTGGAGGGAGCGGTCATGACACGGACTCCGACGGTAGTGCAGGCAGGGCGCGGCGCAGGGTGTCATCCAACGCGCACACCAGGCGGTACCCTTCGGCGGTGGCTTCGCGGTCGCCGTACCAGACGTCGTTGAACAAAGCCGCGACCCGGTGCAGTTCGGTGCGCTGGTCCGGGAAGACCGCGGAGGTCTCCACCGCCCATTCGGTGGCGGTACGCCCCAGCCGCGGGGTGAGTACGGCGTGGTCTTCCAGGTCGCGGACCACCGCGCGGAGCCGTTCCCGGATCGCTTCGGCGTAGGCGCCGCGGGCCGCATGCTCGTCGGCGAGGGCCCGCTGCTCGTCTGTGCTCAGCGTGCCCGCGGAGTCGAGGACCGCGGCGCGGCGCGCAGCGCGGCCGGGGCGGAGGTACCACAGGAGCGCAGCGACGAGCAGGGCGAGGACGACGAGCAGCGCTCCCAGGGTCCACCAGCCTCCGGGCAGCGCTGTCTGGGCTGCCCCGAGCAGCTCGCCCAGCAACCGGTCCACCCAGCGGAAAAAGAGGTCCAGCAGGGACGGCCGGGCTTCGTCGTAGACGGGGTCGGACAGCTCCTCCCAGGCGAGGCGCGCCCCTTCCTCGCGGCTCACCATCACGACCTGCCCGCCGGCTGTGCCGGAACTGTGGCTGCCAGCAGCTCAGGACCGGGGGTGGCGCCGGCCCGCACTGCTTCCCGCACCCGCAAGTCCAACCCTTCACGGCGCATCCGCACGTCCAGGTAGAGCAGGGCAGTCACCCCCGCGGTAAACGGTTCGCTGACGCACCCGGTCACGAGGAGGCCGAGGAAGGACAGCAGGGCGGCGAGCACGGACGTCAGCGCCGACTCGCCGAGGGGGACTTCGACGAGTACCGCGGCCAACGAGAACGGGGTGGACAGCACGTTGGAGAGCACGCTGGAAAGCAGGAGAGCGAGGAAGAGCACTGCGGCGATCCACCAGAAGTTGCCTGTGCTCAACTGCCAGGAGCGGGCCAGCGCGCGCCCCGGCCCCACCCGTTCCACGACCGCGGCGGGCACCGCCAGCGATGTCTTCACCATGAGCCAGCCGAACAGCGCGATGAACCCGGCGAAGAACAGGAGGAAGAGCAGCAAGCCCAGCGGAGGCAGGAGCACGAGCAGCACGCTGGTGATCAGCAGCCCGAGCACCAGCACGATTGCCGCCGCTGTCACGAGTCCCAGGTAGAAGCCGACCAGTGCCCACAGGCTGCCCCAACTGCCGCGCAGCGCCGCGGCGGTTTCCCGCAGGGAGAGCCGGCGGCCGAGCACGGCTGCGGCGACCACGGTGCTGAGCAGGCCGGAGAGCAGCACACTCCCGAGGAACTGCAGCAGCGCGCCGAGGTAGACACTCACTAGTGCGGTCCCGGACAGTTCCAGGTCCTCCGGGTTGACGATTTCCGAGCTGAAGAAGTCGGCGTACGCGCCGGTGACGTCAGCGAGCCCCAGGGCAGGCAGCAGGCTGGTGAGCGCCACCACGAGGAAGCTCAGCCCGAGCACGGTCCGCGGATTGTCGCGCAGGTAGCTGAATCCGCCGTTGAGCAGCTCCCCGAGCGAGTGCGGGCGCAGCCCCACAGCGGGGGAAGGGGCAGCCGGGGCGGTGGTCGGAACGGAGAGGGGAGGGGCAGCCGGACCGGACGGGGGTGTCCACCCGTGCTGGGCAGCCGGGCCGGACGGAGGCGCGTGCTGCGGCGGAGGAGGCGCCCCCGGGGCAGCAGGCACGGTTGAGGATCCCGGAGCCGCCCACGGACCGGGCGAAGAGGTTTCCGGAGCAGGCGGGACAACGTGATGCCCCCCATCGGGACCGTGTTCTGGGGTAATGTCCTGACCGGGGGGCTGGCCGGGAGAAGACCCCCCGCCCAGGGCACGCCACTGCTGACCCTCCTCGGACATGAAACCTCCTGTAGCAACCGTGCAGGCGGGTGTGCCTCCGTGATACGGCACTCCCACGCTATGCGAGTCTCAACCTACTGCCGGAAATTCCGCGGCGAGGACCCCGACCGCGTATCGTCCGACCTGCAAACATCCGCTGGTTTTGTATGCTTTTGTTATCTGACGTCCTGACTTCCGCAAAGAATGCAGCGGCCCGCGCTGGACGGAACGGCAGACAGGCGGCAGTGTGGGCACAGTGGCCCGGAGCTCATCGCCTGCTGATGCGGGATGCTGACGGGACGTCCCACCGCAAACAACAGCCCAAGGACGGCCGGTCAAGCTGACGGGGCCCGGCTGGAAGAGTTTCGAAGTTCTGCCCCTTGCGAGTGTCCGGAAAGGAGAAGGCGGACCGGAGTCGTCCCTCAAAGTAAGTAAGGGATGTCGACCGACGCCGGAGAATTGATGAAGGGACGCGTGCTGGTCGTCGACGACGACCTCGCTCTGGCCGAAATGCTGGGCATCGTGCTCAGAGGCGAAGGCTTCGAGCCGTCGTTCGTGCACGACGGGGACAAAGCCCTGGAGGCCTTCCGCGAGACCAAACCCGACCTGGTGCTGCTGGACCTCATGCTTCCCGGTGCGGACGGCATCGATGTGTGCCGCCAGATCCGCGCCGAGTCCGGAGTGCCCATCGTGATGCTCACCGCGAAGAGCGACACGGTGGACGTGGTGCTCGGCTTGGAGTCCGGTGCCGACGACTACATCGTCAAACCGTTCAAACCCAAGGAACTGGTGGCCCGGATCCGGGCTCGGCTGCGCCGTACCGAGGAGCCCGCACCCGAGATCCTGCAGATCGGTGACATCACCATCGATGTCGCCGGACACTCGGTCCGCCGCGGCGACCAGGTCATCAACCTCACCCCCCTGGAGTTCGACCTGCTCGTGGCGCTCGCCCGCAAGCCGCGCCAGGTCTTCACCCGCGAAGTCCTCCTGGAGCAAGTGTGGGGATACCGGCACGCCGCGGACACCCGCCTGGTCAACGTGCACGTCCAACGGCTCCGCGCCAAGATCGAGAAGGACCCCGAGCACCCGGAGATCGTGGTCACGGTGCGGGGGGTCGGATACAAGGCCGGTTCTCCCTGACGGCTTTTGAGGACGGAAGCGGTGACGGACAGCGTCCAAGCCCCGAGTCCGAACGCGGCCGCCCCTGCCCTGGAAGGGGAGGCCGCGTTCACACGGTGGCAGCGGATGGGCAACGCACTGCGCGCCGGATATGTGGTGACCCAGCGGCTGGCCCGCGGTCTCGTCACCGCCGTGCACTCGCGGTGGCGGCGCTCCCTGCAGCTCCGGGTGGTCACCACCACCTTGATGGCCTCGGTCCTGGTCACCGCGATTCTGGGGTTCTTCATGGTGCAGCAGGTCCGCTCGGACCTGCTCAAGGCCAAGGAGCAGGCCGCGTTCAGCGACCACCACATGGGGCTGACCGCTGCCCTGGGCATCCTCCAGGACAGCGGACAGCAGGACCCGGAACGCCAGCTCGACGAGATCGTCGAAGAGCTCAGTGCACGCAGCGGTGCCACCGGGTTGTACGACGTGGTGATCCTGCCCTCGGTGGGCGGCATGACGGGCCGGGCGAGCGGCGGCGTCGGCGAAGCGAGCATTCCCGCACAGCTCCGCGAGGAAGTGCAGAACAGTAACGGCGACACCCAGCACGGCCGCTACACCGAGATCATCCGCGGCCCCAACCGGGAACCCGGGTTGGCCGTGGGCGCCCAGTTGTCCAGCGCCTACGAGCTGTACTACCTGTTCCCGCTCGACCACGAGCAGCAGATGCTCGACCTGGTGCAGCGGACCTTGGCGCTCGTCGCTTCCGTCATGGTCCTGCTGTTGGCCGCCATCGCCTACGTGGTGACCCGCCAAGTGGTCACGCCGGTCCGGCAGGCCGCCAGCTCCGCCGAGAAGCTGTCCTCCGGTGACCTGTCTGAGCGGATGGAAGTCCGCGGGGAGGACGACTTGGCGCGCCTGGCGGTGTCGTTCAACGACATGGCGGGCAGCCTCCAGGAGAAGATCCAGGAGCTGGAGGAGCTGTCCAAGGTCCAGCGCCAGTTCGTCTCGGACGTCTCCCACGAGCTCCGCACCCCGCTGACCACGATCCGCATGGCGGGGGACCTGCTGTTTGAAGAGCGCGACAGCTTCGACCCGACGGTGCGGCGCTCCGTGGAGCTCCTGCAAAGCCAGTTGGAGCGCTTCGAAGAACTGCTCAACGACCTGCTGGAGATCAGCCGGCACGACGCCGGCGCCGCCACGCTGGCTTTGGAACGCGCCGACATCCGCGACTCCGTGCTCCAAGCGGTCCGGGAAGCCGAACAGATCGCGGAGAAGCGCGGGATCAAGGTGATCCTGCGCCTGCCTACCGAGCCGTGCACCGCCGAGTTCGACTCCCGCCGGATCAACCGCATCCTGCGCAACCTCATCGTCAACGCCATCGAGCACAGCGAAGGCAAGGACGTCATCGTGACCGCGGCCGCAGACCGGGACGCCGTGGCGGTAGCGGTCCGCGACTTCGGGGTCGGCCTCAAGGAAGGCGAAGAGCACTTGTGCTTCGACCGGTTCTGGCGCGCCGATCCCGCTCGGGCCCGCACTACGGGGGGAACCGGGCTCGGCCTGGCGATCGCCAAGGAGGACGCGCAACTGCACGGCGGCTGGCTCCAAGCATGGGGACGGCCGGGGAAGGGCGCCCAGTTCCGGCTGTCGCTTCCCCGGGTGGCCGGCACTGAGCTGCGCGGCTCCCCGTTGCCGCTGGTCCCGCCGGAGATGGCGTTAGGGGGAAACCTTTCGGTGTTGAGCGGCCAGCAGGTCGACTTGGAGACCGGGCGAGGAACAAGCGCGGGGGAGGAAGCGTGATCGGACAGGCGAACCGGATTGCTGCCGCGGTCTCGACCGCCTGTCTCGCTGTCCTGCTTGCCGGGTGTGCCACTGTCCCCACCGGGGGGCCGACTTTCGAAGGCCGCGGGGGCGGCGCCCAGGGGCAGGTGGACACCTTCACTCGCCTGCTTCCCGCCGGACCGCAGCCCGGCTGGGGAGAGAACGCGCTGGTCCGCGGCTTCCTCAAGGACTTGGGCAGTTTCGAGGAGAACCACGAGGCGGCCCGGCTGTACATGACCGAGGAGTGCGCCGACGTCTGGCAGCCCAGCGACCGGGTGCTCGTCTACGAGGAGATGGATGCGGTCCGCTTCGACGTGGAGACGGTCGAGGAGGAGCGCGCGGCACGGGTGCGGGTCCGCACCCCGCTGTACGCCACGATCCGCCCGGACGGCCAGTACGTGCCCGCCTCACCGGGAGAAGCGATCGACGTCGTCTTCGACCTGACCAAGGTCGACGGCGAGTGGCGGATCGCGAACCTGCCCGACACCATCCTGCTGAGCCGCCAGGACGTGGACCGGGTGTACCGCCCGCTCAACCTGTACTACTTCAACCGGGACATGAGCACCCTGGTACCGGACCCGGTGTTCCTGCCGGTGAGCTCCGCGGTGAACATCACGGAGCAGCTCTCCCAGCGGCTGGTCACGATGCTGCTGGACGGGCCCACGGACTGGCTGGCGCCCGCGGTGCGCACCTCGTTCCCCGCGGGGACCACCGCCACCGTGGAGTACTCCTCGGGCAATGTCACCGTGAACCTCGACCACCGGGCCGCGGCCGCCGACCCCCGCCGGCTCTTCGGCATGGGCGCCCAACTGGTGTGGACCCTCAAACAGCTCCCCGAGATCCAGGAGTTCACGCTGCGGCTCGACGGCGAAGAGGTGGAGCTCCCCGGAGTGGAGGACGGGGTGCTGCAGGCCAGCAGCCAAGAGTGGAACTCGGTGAACCCGGCGGGAATGACCGGTTCGCCGCGCGCCTACTTCCTGCGGGACGGCCAACTGTGGTCGCTCGACGTCGACCAGCGGGAGGCTCTCGTGCCCGGGGCGGCCGGGCACGGACGCATCCTGGTGGAGGAGCACGCGGTCTCGCTGGACGAGACCCGGGTGGCGGGCATCATGCCGGACGACGACTCGGTCCGGGTCGCTCCGATCGCCGAGGACGGCGAGTATACGACCGTGCTCCAGGGAGGCGACTACACCTCGCTGTCGTGGGACGGCTACGGCAACCTGTGGGTGGTGGAGGACCTTTCCGCGGAAGTCGCCGAGGCGGAGCGGGAAGAGGATCTCGCGGACGACACCGAGCCGGGCGACACCGCGGTGGGGAGCACGGAGCGCCGGGAAACGGACCGCGGAGAGAAGCGCCAGGTGACCCGGCTGTGGCTGCTCGCCGAGGATGCGGACCCGGTCGAGGTGCACGCGCCGGAGCTCGCCGGGGTTCCCGTCACTGAGCTGCGGGTCTCCCGGGACGGCACCCGGGTGGCGGTTCTGACCGGAGGCGCCGACGGCGGCCAGGTCCTGGTGGGCCGCGTGGTCCACGGCGAATCGACGGTGAGCCTGCAAGCCTTCCTGCCCCTGGCCCGGGACTTGGTGACCGTCACCGACCTGTCGTGGCGCGGTGCCGACCAGCTGGCGGTCCTGGGGCAGAAGGAGCGCGGCGCGATCCAGGCCTACCTGGTGTCGCTCAACGGCAGCGGGGAGTCCACCAGCGCGGGCGCGGTGACCGGATCGGACATGAAGACCATTACCGCGGCCCCGGGAATGCCCCTGCTGTCAGGGACTGAAGAGGACACGATCTCCTCGTCCAGCGACCGCCTCATGTGGCGGCGGGCAGTGGAGGGCACCAAACCCGTCTACCCAGGCTAAGCGGCGGCCTTATCCACAGCCTGGCGGTGCGGGGTGCTGCATCCCACCGCGGAGGCGCACCGTGGAGGCATGGTCCTGTGCTCTGTGCTGACGGAATGGGTGTCGGCGCTCGCCGACCTGGTGCTGGAGCAGCACTGCGCCGGATGCGGCGGGCTGGACGGGCCGCTGTGCGCGGCGTGCCGGGAAGTGGTCGACCGGGGCCCGTGGCGCTGCCCGGCCCGGTTCGGCTGCCCACCGGTCTGGGCGGCGGGGGCGTATACGGGGCGCGGTCGCGCGGTCCTGCTGGCGTTCAAGAACGGCGGGTACCGGGCATTGGCGGAACCTTTGTCCCGGGGCCTGGCTGCCGCGGTGCGGGCGGCAGCGCCGACCGCCGAGCGGATCAGTCTGGTTCCCGTGCCGGGGCGGCGCTCCGCGGTGCGGAAGCGCGGCTACGACCCGGTGCGGACGGTGGGCGCGGCCGCAGCAGTGCGGTTGCGCGCCCAGGGGGTGGCGGCGCGGGTGGTCTGCCCGCTGCGGTACAGCCGCCCGACCCGGGACCAGGTGGGGCTGGGCGCGGCCGCACGGTGGGCGAACCTGTCCGGGGCTATGCGGGCCCGGTGGCCCGGCAAGAGTCCCGCGGTGGGGGACGCGGTCGTGGTGGTCGACGACGTGCTCACCACGGGGGCCACGCTGGCGGAGGCGGCTCGCGCGCTCACTGCGGCGGGGATCCGGGTTGCGGGCGCGGCCGTAGTGGCGGAACGCCTCTGCCACGTCGTGACGGACCCGTCGCAAACAGCGACAGCTGGTCCGGCCCGTTCGCCTCCCGGTGGTGCACCGCACGCGATGTGTCGGGAGATTCAGAAAAGTCGTTGGAAGACGGTACCTGACAACCGGGCGATCTCGGGTTAGCGTTCCATTATGGCACCCGTCCGGGTCCGTGGTTGCGTCGACCGTGGCGTGCCCTCAATGGGGACGCCGGGTCGGCAAGCCGATGCCAGCCGCAGGCGAAACGGCCCACGTAAGGCGACTTTTCGTCGACTGATCACGGTGCGGCTTAGAGGTAAGTCCTGCCTCTTGGGAGGGCCCGATGCCCTCCGGACAAGGGAGAAGGGTAGTAGTGGCGCACAAGCGCCGCGAGCCCCTCAGCAGGCGGATGTGGGGACGAAGACCAGGTCGGCCGGGCGGGTGACACTTTCTGTCCACACGGGGCGCGCCGTCACGGGCGCCCCCTTGTGTTTGTGGGGGCGGTAAGGCCGCTGCAGCGCCTGCCGCGCCCGTCCATCCGTCCACGTGCGGTTCCCGGATCACCTAACGCGGTCCCCGGCCTGCGGCCTGCCCCGCGCTTCTGCAGTTTCTCTTTGCGCGTACAGGACCAACGACCGGTGATGATCGTGGGGTCTGCTGGGTATACGCCCAAGTAGAAAGGCCTGTGGCTGCTGAGGCTGGAGAGGAGGAAGACACCGGTCAACCCCACGCGAACAGCGAACGGGGCGCACACCGCATAGCTGGTCGCCCCTGGAGGCGACCACGCGACGAAGGGGGTCTTGTGGACATCATCGTCAAAGGTCGACGCACCGGAGTCAGCGACAAGTTCCGGCGGCACGTCGAGCACAAGCTGGCCAAGCTCCGCAAGTGGGAACGCAAGGACATGATGAGCGTCGACGTGGAGGTGTCCAAGGAGCGCAACCCGAGGCTCGCCAACCACCGCGAGAGGGTGGAGCTGACCATCCGCTCCTCCGGCCCGGTGGTCCGAGGCGAGGCCGCCGCAGATGACCGCTACACCGCTTTGGACCTCGCCCTGGACCGGGTCGAGGCCCGGCTGCGGAAGCTCGCTGACCGCCGCAAGGTGCACAAGGGAAGCCGAGGGCTCGTCTCCGTGGCCGCCGCGACCGCGCAGCTTCCTGTCGACGGCCTTCCGGCCGACTCAGCCATCCCGCCGCAGGTGGTCGAGGACCGCGAGGAGAACCAGGCAGAGGAGTTCGACGGCAGCGCTGTCGACAGCGCTTTCGCCGACGAATTCGTGGAGTTGGACACCGAGGGCGGCGGTTCCCTGGTGGTCCGGGAGAAGTTCCACTACGCCAAACCCATGACCATCGACCAAGCCCTTCTGGAGATGGAGCTGGTGGGCCACGACTTCTACCTGTTCCGCGACAAGGAGCAGGGGCTGCCCAGCGTGGTCTACCGGCGCAAGGGGTTCAACTATGGCGTGCTGCGCCTCATGGAATAAAGTTTCCTACATCTGAATAGCGTCCGGTGTGTCGTGCCGAAGCCCCGGTTTCGGCACGACACACCGTGGGGTACGGCGCTCCAACGGGATCCCGAGAGTCCCTGGGCCCGTGACCGAGCACAGCCACGTCTGTCGTGGGTCGACGGTGCAGCGCTCGTTCGCAGAGCGCCCCACACCCGTGTGACGCCACCGCGCGGGAGGAAGGAACACAGACAGTGAGCGGGGCTCCCCCCACCCGAGTGGAATCCATCAAGGTACTCGTCGTTGATGACCACGAGTTCTTCCGGAGAGGACTGGTCTCCGTCCTGGCTGAGGAGCCTGACATCGAGGTGGTGGGAGAGGCCGGGGACGGGGAGGAAGCGGTTGCCCGGGCCAAGGAACTCCGCCCCGATGTCGTCCTGCTGGATGTGCGGATGCCGAAACGCAGCGGGATCGCTGCGTGCGCGGGGATCAAGGAAGCTGTCCCCGACGCCAAGATCGTGATGCTCACGATGAGCGACGAAGAGGAGGACCTCTTCGAGGCGATCAAGGCCGGTGCGACCGGCTACCTCCTCAAAGAGATCTCGGTGGTGGAGCTTCCCGAGGCGGTGCGTGCGGTCTGCAAAGGTCAGTCTTTCATCAACCCCTCGATGGCCACTAAGCTCATCAACGAATTCGCGGCGCTGGCCCGGAAAGGAAAAGACCGACGGAGCCAGCCCACGAAACCCCCCCGGCTGACCGAGAGGGAAACCGAGGTGCTGCGACTGGTCGCGCGCGGGCTGAACAACCGTGACATCGCCGACCGGCTCTACATTTCGGACAACACGGTCAAAAACCACGTCCGCAACATCCTGGAGAAGCTCCAGTTGCATTCGAGGACCGAGGCCGCTGTCTACGCGATCCGGGAAAAATTCCTGGACGCTGACGACACCGACGACGGACCCATCGGCCAGCGTGGCAGATAGTCACGCTCCGTGCCCTCCGCTTCGCGGTACGCAGATGTTCCTGGGGAGGGCATAGGCTCTCCTACGATGGGAGCTACGGGGAATGGATGCATCCCGTCTCCGGATGCGGGCCACGATCGCGAGGAGCGCATTAGAAGTGCCAGGCATACTCGACAGGGTCCTGCGCATAGGCGAAGGCAAAATCCTGCGCAAGCTGAATAAGCTCAAGGACCAGATCAACTCCATCGAGGATGATTTCGTCGACCTCAGCGACGCTGAATTGCGCGCGCTCACCGACGAATACAAGCAGCGGCTTAAGGACGGTGAGGAGCTAGACGACCTGCTGCCCGAGGCTTTCGCCACCGTGCGCGAGGCGGCGAAGCGGACCTTGGGGCAGCGGCACTTCGACGTGCAGCTCATGGGCGGCGCCGCGCTGCATTTCGGCAATATCGCTGAGATGAAAACCGGTGAGGGTAAGACGCTTACCGCGACACTCCCCGTTTACCTCAACGCGCTCACCGGTAAGGGCGTCCACGTGGTCACCGTCAACGACTACCTGGCCCGCCGCGACGCCGAGACCATGGGCCGCATCTACCGGTTCCTGGGCATGGAGGTTGGTGTCATCTCCCCGGAGATGTCCCCGGCAGCGCGCCGCAAGGCCTACCAGGCGGACATCACCTACGGCACCAACAACGAGTTCGGCTTCGACTACCTGCGCGACAACATGGCGCGGTCGCTCGACAACTGCGTGCAGCGCGGCCACCACTACGCCATCGTCGACGAGGTCGACTCCATTCTGATTGATGAGGCTCGCACCCCGCTGATCATCAGTGGTCCCGCAGAGCAGAACTCGCGCTGGTACGTCGAGTTCGCCAAGATCGCCCCGCGGCTGCGCCGCGACGTCGACTACGAGGTCGACGAGAAGAAGCGCACCGTCGGCATCACCGAGGCCGGGGTGGCCAAGGTCGAGGACTGGCTGGGGATCGACAACCTCTACGAGTCGGTCAACACTCCGCTGATCAGCTTCCTCCACAACGCCATCAAGGCCAAGGAGCTCTACCGCAGGGACCGGGACTACATCGTCAAGGACGGCGAGGTGCTCATCGTCGATGAGTTCACCGGCCGTATCCTGCGGGGCCGCCGCTACAACGAGGGCATGCACCAGGCCATTGAGGCCAAAGAGAAAGTCAAGATCAAGGAAGAGAACCAGACTCTCGCCAAGATCACCCTGCAGAACTACTTCCGGCTCTACGAGAAGCTGGCCGGCATGACCGGTACGGCGGTCACGGAGGCGGCAGAGTTCCAGCAGACCTACAACCTGGGTGTCGTGCCCATCCCCACCAACAAGCCCATGATCCGCGAGGATCTGCGGGACTTGGTCTACAAGACCGAGGAGGCCAAGTTCCAGGCGATTGTCGAAGACATCGCCGAGTGCCACGAGCGGGGCCAGCCGGTGCTGGTGGGTACGACTAGCGTGGAGAAGTCCGAGCTGCTGAGCAAGATGCTCAAGCGGCGCGGGATCCCGCACGAGGTCCTCAACGCCAAGAACCACGCCCGGGAGGCGGCCATCGTGGCCCGGGCCGGCAAGCTCGGCGCGGTTACCGTGGCCACCAACATGGCCGGTCGCGGTACCGACATCATGCTCGGCGGCAACCCGGATTTCATTGCAGCCGAAGAGCTGCAGGAACGTGGCCTCTCCCCCCTCGAGACCCCCGAAGAGTACGAGAAGGCCTGGCCGGAGGCGCTGGAGCGGGCCAAGAAGGAAGTCGAAGCCGAGCACCAGAAGGTGGTTGAGCTCGGCGGCCTGTACGTGCTGGGCACCGAACGCCACGAGTCCCGGCGGATCGACAACCAGTTGCGCGGTCGTGCCGGACGCCAGGGCGACCCCGGCAAGTCCCGCTTCTACCTGTCGCTCGGCGACGACCTGATGCGGCTGTTCAACGGCGAGCGGGTTCAGATGATCATGAACCGGCTGAACCTGCCTGACGACCAGCCGATCGAGCACAAGATGGTCACCAAGGCCATCCAGAGTGCGCAGGGCCAGCTCGAGCAGCAGAACTTCGAGATCCGCAAGAACGTCCTCAAGTACGACGAGGTCCTCAACCGGCAGCGCCAGGTGATCTACGCCGAGCGCCGCAAGGTGCTGGAAGGTGCTGACCTCCGCGAGCAGGTCCGGAGCATGATCGACGACGTGCTCGACTCCTACGTCCGCTCGGCGACCGCCGAAGGCGACCCGGAGGACTGGGACCTCGAACACCTGTGGACGGCCTTCAGCCAGATCTTCCCGGTGAGCTTCACCGCCGACCAGCTCATCGAGGAGAACGGCGGGGACATCAGCGTGCTGACCCCGGACATCATCAGCCAGCGGGTCCGGGAGGACGCCCACGAGGTCTACGACCGCCGCGAGGCCGAGATCGGCGAGGAGACCATGCGCGAGGTGGAGCGCCAGGTCATCCTCCAGGTCATGGACCGCAAGTGGCGGGAGCACCTCTACGAGATGGACTACCTCCAAGAGGGCATCGGCCTGCGTGCCATGGCGCAGCGCAACCCGCTGATCGAATACCAGCGGGAAGGCTACGACATGTTCCAGGAGATGCTCGAAGGCATCAAGGAGGAGTCGATCCGCTTCCTGTTCAACGTCGAGGTCCGGGTGAACCAGCCGCAGGAGTCCCAGATCACTGCGGCTTCCGCGGCGGCCACGGCCTCCGCGATTCCCCTGGTGGCGCCTGAGGCCGAGAAGACGGAGGACAAGGCGGAGGACGCCCAGGAAGCGGAGGAGTCCGCTGCGTCCGCCGAGGCTGCGGAGTCCGCGAAGGACACCGCGCAGGACAAGGACGCCGAGTCCGTAGCGAAGAAGGCGCAGGCCGTGGTCCCCGCGCTGGGCAAGGAGGAGAAGCAGCCCGAGAAGCTGCAGTACTCCGGTCCCAGTGAGGGCGGCGGTGTCGAGAAACGCACCGAGGACACCGGTCCGGACTATGCGAACACCCCGCGCAACGCGCCCTGCCCCTGCGGCTCCGGCAAGAAGTACAAGAAGTGCCATGGCGCGCCTAAGTCGCGTGTGTGACGGCTGACAGTGCAGCGGTCCCAGGGACGTCCCTGGGACCGCTGCCGGTTATGTGCGGATAGTCTGGCCCGACCCGGAGTTCGCATACCGGACTCCGGGTCGGGCCAGACCGTCGGAAGCTGGCACAGGACGGCCATTCGTTTTTCTGCCAACTGTCTAGGCATCGCGATCACTCCGTCCTAAGCTCAGCCTGTGACCCACGGCACCTCGCGAGTCCGGGTGGCTTGCCGCCGTCCGACAACGCCCTGGTCGGTGAAGGAGGTAGGAGCGTGCTTGCGGTACTCGCCCCCGTGACGGGTGTGGCTGTGGGACTCAGCAGAGTTCCTGACCCGATGTTCGCCCAAGGGTTGGTGGGCCCGGGGACCGCGATCGACCCCCGCAAGGAGGTGCAAGAGGCGGTTGCTCCGATCACCGGCCGGATCGTCAGTTTCCACCCGCACGCGTTCGTAGTGCAGAGTGCGGACGGCAAGGGGGTCCTGGTACACCTGGGCATGAACACGGTCCGGCTCCCCCTGATCCGAGGGTTTGAGCTCCTTGCCGCCCAGGGCGACGAGGTCACCGCGGGACAGCCGCTGATCAGGTGGAATCCGGCCGAGGTCGTAGCGAGTGGAATCTCCCCGATCGTGCCAATCGTGGCTTTGGACGCGGACGGCGACGTCATTTCGCGTCCGGTGAGCGGAGAGGTCAAACGAGGAGAATTGCTATTCCGATGGGCTTGAGGACAACCGAGAGCGAGTGGGCGACGCCGCGCGCGGCCCTGTTCGACCTCGACGGAACTCTCATCAACAGCGAACCGCGGAGTGTGGCGGTGTGGGCCAGGGTGCTCCAGGACCGCGGGGTCGAACCGGACGAGGCGCTGCTGTGCAAGTTCATGGGGCGGCGCGGCGAAGACGTGATCAACGAGCTCGCCCACCTGTTCCCGGGCGAGTCCGTGGAGGACATCTTCGCTGACCGCTGGCGCTACGGCCAGGATCCGGACCTGCCCCCGGTGGAGCAGCTGCCCGAGTCCGTGGCGTTTCTGAAGTACCTACACGCCCAGGGAGTGCCGTTTGCGTTGGTGACCTCGGCCGGGCGGCAGTGGGCAGAAAGCACCCTGGAATGGCTGGGGGTCCGCGACATGTTCCGCGGGATCATCTCTGCGGACGATGTCACGGTCGGCAAACCGCACCCTGAGGGGTATCTCAGCGGAGCCGAGCTTGTCGGCTACGGCCCCGAGCACATCGTGGTGTTCGAGGACACCCCGGCGGGGATCATGGCGGGGCGCAACGCGGGGATGCGGGTCGTCGGAGTCACGACGACGCATCCGCCGCAGGCGCTGGCCCACGCCCATCTCGTCGTGGAGCATCTGGGACAGGTGGGCTGGCCGCAGTTGGTTTTGCGGGATCCGGAGCCGCCCCAGACTGCTCTGGCAGGTCAAGGGTGAGCCGCGCGGAACGCCGGGTCACCGTGGCTTCCCCCGTGGGACTGCATGCCCGGCCCGCGGCGCGGTTCGTTACGGCGGCCTCCGAGTTCGACGGGGAGGTGCGCATTGCCCGTCCCAGCGGGGCGAGCGTGCCGGCGACGAGCATGCTGGCGGTGCTGGCGCTGGGGGTGCGCTGCGGGGAGGAGATCGTGATCACCGCGGAGGGCGAGGGGGCCGAAGAGCTGCTGGACCGTCTCGCCGAGATCGCCGCTACGCCGTGACGGGTCTGTCCCGGCGCTGCCGACCGCGACCGCGGCCCGGAGAACGACGCGTCGTCATCCTTAGTCTGTGAAAGCGTGCCCATGTTTCGACGTCTGCCTGTGCTGGCCGGTGCAACCGTTCTGCTGTTCACAACCGCCTGCGGCGGGGGGAGCGCACCCCGCCCGGGGGAGCGCACCACCCAGATATCCGACCCCGCTGACGTGGACGCTCAGGCGGCAGCGCTGCTCGCGGAGATGAGCCTGGAAGAGAAAGTGGGACAGCTGCTGGTCCCCGTACTCTCCGGCACCACGGCCGAGGAGAACGCCGAGGTGATCGAGCGCTACCACCCAGGCGGGTTCATCTACTTCCCCGAGAACTTGGAGACTCCCGAGCAGGTGGCTGCCATGTCCAACGGGCTGCAAGAGCGTGCCACCGGCACGGGGGCGGGGATTCCGCTGTTCCTCGGGGTGGACGAGGAGCAGGGACTGGTGTCGCGGCTCCCGTTCGGTGCCCGTTTCCCCGACGCGATGGCGTTGGGCGCGGCCCGCGACCCGGAACTGGCCCGGGAGCTGGCAGCGGCGACCGCGGAGCAGTTGGCCGCGGTGGGGATCAATCTCGACTACGCGCCGGTAGCGGACGTCAACGTCAACGCGGACAACCCGGTGATCGGGATCCGCTCGTTCAGTTCGGACCCGGAGCTTGTCGGGGAGCTGGCCGCCGCCGAGGTGGCGGCTTTCCAAGACGGCGGGGTGGTGGCGGTCGCTAAGCACTTCCCCGGCCACGGCGACACCGATGTGGACAGCCACACAGGGCTGCCCGTGATCGACAAGAGCCGCGACGAGTGGGAACGGGTCGACCTGCCGCCGTTCCAGCGGCTCGTCGACGCCGGAGTCGACATGGTGATGACCGCGCACGTGCTCATGCCGCAGCTGGGTGACGCCGAGGAGCCCGCCACGCTTTCTCCGCACCTCATCACCGGGGTGCTGCGTGAGGAGCTCGGCTATGACGGCGTGGTCACCACGGACGCGCTCAACATGGAGGGGGTCCGCCAGACACACGACGACGGCGAGGTGGCGGTGCGCGCGGTCCTCGCCGGGGCCGACCAGTTGCTGATGCCGCCCGATGTGGACCTCGCCTACTCTGCGGTGCTGTCCGCCGTGGAAGAGGGGCGGATCAGCGAGGAGCGTCTGGACGAGTCGGTGCTGCGGATCCTGCGGTTGAAACTGCGCCGCGGCCTGTTCGACGCGGCGCCGGCTGACGCGGAGCAGGCAGCACAGGTCGCTACGCAGCCGGAGCACCACGAGGCAGCCCAGCGGGTCGCGGACGCTTCAGTGACCCTGCTTCGCAACACCAACGGCGTGCTGCCGTTGGCGCGCACCGCAACGGTGCACGTCCTCGGGGTGGGGGCCGAGGAGATCGGTGCGGCCCTGGCCGACCTCGGGCTCACGGTGACGGATTCCCTGAGCGGTGCTGATGCGGTGGTGGTCGGCACGGACGGGGCACGCGGCGACGCCGAGCAGCAGCGCCTGGTGGCCCGCGCCCAGGCGTCGGGAGCCCCGGTGGTGGTCGTCGCCCAAGGCACCCCCTACGACCTCAGTGTGCTGCCGGACGTCGACGCGTTTCTCGCGGTCTACTCCACGATGGAGGTGTCCCGCGTTGCCGCGGCCCGGGTGGTTGCCGGGGAGGTGTCCCCTTCCGGCCGGCTGCCCGTGGACATCCCCGGCACCGAACTGGGCTTCGGGGACGGCTTGAGCTACTGAGCCTGCGCAGACACGCGGACGCCGAGGTCTCCCGCTGGGGCGGGGACCTCGGCGTGGTCGCGATCAGGAGTGCCGTTTGATCTCGCGGCGGGCCAGCGAGCGCAGGTGGACTTCGTCGGGGCCATCGAAGATGCGCATGGCGCGCGCTCCGGCGTACATTTCCGCGAGCGGCACCACGTCGCTGACCCCGGCGCCGCCGTGGACTTGGATGGCGCGGTCGATGACGGCCGCGGCCACGCGGGGCGCCACCACTTTGATCGCGGCGATTTCGTTGCGTGCGGCTTTCGCCCCGTACCGGTCGATCATCCACGCGGTCTTGAGGACGAGCAGGCGCGCCTGCTCGATCTCCAGCCGCGACTCGGCGATGTGTGCTTGGACGATGCCCTGCTCGGACAAGGGCTTGCCGAAGGCGACCCGGCTGGTGGCACGGCGCACCATCAGTTCGAGGGCGCGCTCTGCTTTGCCGAGGGCCCGCATGCAGTGGTGGACTCGGCCGGGGCCGAGGCGGGCCTGGGCGATCATGAAGCCGTCGCCTTCGTTCGCGATGAGGTTCTCGGCGGGGACCCGGACGTTGTCGAATTCGACTTCGCAGTGGCCTTCCTGGTCCTGGTAGCCGAAGACGGGCAGGGAGCGCAGCACTTTGACCCCGGAGGTGTCGCGGGGGACCAGGATCATGGACTGCTGCCGGTGTAGGTCCGCGTCGGGGTTGGTCTTCCCCATGACGATGAAGATCTCGCAGCGCGGGTCGGCCGCCCCGCTGATCCACCATTTCCGCCCGTTGATCACGTACTCGTCGCCGTCGCGCACGATCGAGGTGCGGATGTTGGTGGCGTCGGAGGAGGCGACGTCGGGCTCGGTCATCGCGAAGGCCGAGCGGATCCTGCCGTCCAGCAGCGGTTCCAGCCACCGCTTCTTCTGCTCGGGGGTGCCGAACATGTGCAGCACCTCCATGTTCCCGGTGTCCGGGGCGGAGCAGTTCATCGCCTGCGGGGCGAGGCTGGAGCGGCCGCTGAGCTCAGCGAGGGGAGCGTAGTCGAGGACGCTGAGCCCGCTGACGTCCGGGAGGAACAGGTTCCACAGGCCGCGGCGGCGGGCCTCGGCTTTGAGGTCTTCCATGATGGGCGGGAGTTCATGGTTGTCGGGGCCCGCCTGCTGGCGCCAGGCGTGGTAGACGGGCTCCGCCGGGTAGACGTGTTCGTCCATGAACTCCTGGAGGTTGGCCAGGTAGTCCTTGGCCTTGGGGCTGAGTTCGAAGTCCATGACACGAGTATCGCACTAGACCGACCGGTCGGTACCTTGGGGTGCGGTGGTGGGCCCCGAGGATTTAGCGAAGACGGCTCGGGGAACTAACATCGCCCGTAGTTCGGGGAGATGGAGGCGAAATGTCCCGCAACCGCAGGGGAATCATCATCGACTGGGGCGGAGTGCTGACCTCTCCGCTCCCGGAGACCATTGCGGCCTGGCTGGAGCAGGAGCGGATCGACCGCGCTGCCTACCGGGAGGTCATGCGCACCTGGGTGCACGCTGCCTACCACGAGGGGGCGCGCAGCCCAGTGCACGCCCTGGAACGCGGCGAAGTGGACCCTGCCGAGTTCGAACGGATGCTCGCCGCGCGGCTCCGGCTGGTCGACGGCGGCCCAGTCCCCGCGGAAGGGCTGATCGCGCGCATGTTCGCCGGATTCGAGCCGGTAGAGGAGATGTACGCGGCCCTGCGCGCGGCACGCAGCCAGGGCATACGCACCTGCCTGCTCTCCAACTCCTGGGGCAACGTCTACCCGCGGGAGCGGTTCGCCGAAACCTTCGACGGCGTGGTCATCTCCGGGGAAGTGGGCATGCGCAAACCCGAACCGGAGATCTTCCACTACGCCCTGGAGCTGGTGGGCCTGGAAGCCGAGGAGTGCGTCTTCGTCGATGACGTGGAGCGCAACGTCGCGGCCGCGGTCGACCTGGGGATGACCGGTATCGTGCACCGCGACCCCGCGGAGACGCGGGCACAGCTCGAGGAGGCCTGCGGGATCAGCCTCGCCTCCCTGCTGTGAGCGGCCCCTGCCGCACCGCAGCTCGTCCAGCCCGTGACAGGGAACAGCGGACCGCACACCACGTTGGGGACACAAGCACATGCGCATCTATCTGCCCGCTACGTTCACCACGCTCGCCTCGGCCTTGGCGGACGGAGGGTTCCGCGACGCGCCGTACACCGCGTACGCCGTCACCCCCGCCCTGCGCGCCGCCGTGGGCACTGACGACGAGGAAGAACTGGAATACGCCGCGATGAGCATGGCCGCGGACGCATCCCTGCGGATGCTCGCCGCAGACCCCGAGGCCCCGGCCCGCCGGGTCGTGATCGCGGCCGAGCTGCCCGAGCGCATCGTGCACCCTGTGGCGGAGGCGGAGACGCCCGGGCAGGTCCGCATCGACGGGGTGGTGCCGCTCAAACGCATCGCCTCCGCGCATATCGACGACGAGGCCGCGGCCCCGGACATCAAAGCCGGGCGGACCGAGGAGCACGAACTCCTCTGGTACGCCACCCAGGAGCTGCGCTATCTCCTGGAAGACCCCACGACCGCATAGCCCCGGCTCCCCGCGCGGCACCATCCTCCCAGGGCGCCAGCCGCCTGAGCGGGCCCGCTGCAGCGGGGAACGGGAAGAATGCCCCGGCGGGAAGTCGGGAGGGTGCGGCAGAATGGGGCCCGTATGGAACATCAGTGCCGTTTCCCTGCGTAAAGGAGCTTCCCATCAGCCGTCTGGTGTTGTGGAACATCGACCTCACCCTTGTCGACGTCGCCCAGGTGACGCGCGCGGCCTATGCCGAGGCGTTCGAGAAGGTGACCGGCGTACCGTTGGTGTACCTCGCGCCGACGGCGGGGCGGACCGATTCGGAGCTGTTCTTCGACTTCCTGGCGCGCAACGACGTCGACGACACGGATGAAACGCTGCTGCCGCGCTTCACCAAAGAACTGGGGGAGGCGTTCGCCCGGCACAGCGACCAGCTCGCCGTCCGAGGCCGGATGATGCCGGGGGCGCTGGACGCGCTCAACGCGGTCATGCGGCTGCCGGACACCGTGCAGACGGTGGTCACCGGCACGATCCGGAGCAACGCCAAGGCGAAGCTCGCCGCCTTCGGACTGGACAGCTGCCTCGATTTGAGCATCGGCGGCTACGGGTCGGAGAACTATCCCAAGGCCAGCCTGATCCAGTTCACCCGGATGCGGGCGGAAGAGGCCTACGGCCGAGCCTTCCCCGAGTCCCAGACCGTGTACATCACCGAGTCGGTGCGTGATGTGGAGGCGGCCCGGATCGGCCGGGTGCAGCCGATCGCCGTCGTCAGCGGGTCCTCCACCGAGTCCCAGCTGCGGGCGGCCGGTGCTGAGCACATCCTGGACGACCTCACCGATCCGGCCGCGCTGGTGGCCGCGATCCGCGCCGCGACGAGTGAGGACTGAGGACCCCGGGGACGAGGAGAACCCGCGGAATTCCCCCCGGAACGGGACGCCTCGGGGTACTGTCAGAGAGTGGATATCAGCCGTTCACCAGCGCACTAGCGGACGGCTTTATCCATTTTGTCCAGTTTTTCTGTGGTGGACGACGAGTAGGTTCTGAGACTGGCAGTCACTGGCGAGAGAAGCGCACCGTTGACCGAAGGCGCACGTCCTGTCCCTGTGTACGACGTGCAACACAGAGTTAACCGGACAACGGAGTCCGGTCACGCCTCTGTGGGTACTTCCTGGGCTGGTGAGCCCGGAGCCTCATCTGGAAACGGTTGTGAGCTCCTCTCGCATCTGTCACACAATGTCACAGTAGAGTGCGCGGTACCGCGAGCACCGCGGCCTACCACCCCCGACGACTCACAAAGGAGTGAGATCGCACATGTCAGGGCAGCCCGACGCCGTCAGGACGCAGCTCCTTGACGACGCCGTCAGCCAATGGTCCCAGTCCCACCCGCTGCCGGTCGACACCGACCGGTTCCGGCGGTTCCTCCACCGGTACTACCGGCACGCCAACCCCGAGGAACTCACCGAACGCCACCCCGACCAGCTCGTCCGGCACGCTCTCGACCACTGGGACCTCGGCGCCCGCCGCCCGGAAGGGCGCACCAAGGTCCGGGTCCGCAGCCCGGAAGACGCCGACCACAGCGTCGTCGAGATCGTCACCGACGACACCCCCTTCCTCGTCAGCTCGGTGACCATGCGCCTGGCAGAGCGCGGGATCAGCGCGCGGTCGATCATCCACCCCCAGCTCCGGGTGGAACGCGACACCCTCGGCGCCATCGTCGAGATCGACCCGGAGGACGCTACCCTCCGGCCCTGCGAAGAGTCGTGGATCCGCATCGAAATCGACCGCCGCACGGAAGAGGCCGCCCGTCAGGAGCTCGCCGACGACCTCACCCAGGTCCTCACCGACGTCCGGCAGGTCAACGAAGACAGCGCGCGGATGCGGCACACCGCCCTCCGCCTGGCCGACCAGGTGACCGAATCCGCTGCCGCCCTCGTTGCGGGCGGGGTCGCCAAAGAGGAGATCACCGAGAGCGCGGAGTTCCTGCGCTGGCTGACCGACCAGCACTTCATCTTCCTGGGCTACCGGGAATACCAGTTGGACACCGATGAGAGCGGGGCTGAAGGGCTGCGCGCCGTCCTCGGCACCGGCCTGGGGCTGCTGCGCATGGACCCGCAGGACGGGCCCACCGTCCGCCCGCTTCCCCCCGAAGGCCAGCGCAAAGCTCGCGAACCCCACGTGCTGGTCCTCACCAAAGCCAACTCCCGCTCCACCGTCTACCAGCCCAAGTACCTGGACTACATCGGCGTCAAGAAGTTCGACGACCAGGGCCGGGTCGTCGGCGAACACCGCTTCCTCGGCCTCTACACCCGCGAAGCCGAGGCAAGCCCCATCAGCCAGATCCCGATCCTGTCCCGGAAACAGGACGAACTCCTGAGCCGCGCCGGCTTCGCCCCCGACAGCTACGACGGCCGCGAAGCCATCGAACTCCTGGCGGACTTCCCCCGCGAAGAGCTGTTCCAGATGTCAGTGGAGGAAGTCCAGAAGGTCATCTTGGGCGTGCTGCGGCTCCGGGAACGCCTCGGCACCCGGCTCTTCCTCCGCCGCGACCCCTACGGCCGGTACGTGTCCTGCTTGATCTACATGCCGCGCGACCGCTACACCACCAAGGTGCAGCAGGCCGTGCAGGAGGTGCTCTCCCGGGCATTCCACGGCGCCGACATGGACCACAGCGTGATGGTGGGCGCCTCCCCGCTCGCCCGCCTGCACATCGTGGTCCGCGCGGGGCGGGGCACCGAACTCGCCGGAGTGGACCAGGACAAGCTCGAAGCCGAAGTCGCCCGCGTCATCCGCTCCTGGAACGACGACTTCGCCGCCGAGCTGACCGCCCGCTTCGGCCCTGAACGCGCCCAAGAGCTGCTGGACACCTACCTCGCCACGATCAGCGAGAGCTACAAGGTCGACGTCCCGGCCTCCGTCGCGGTCGACGACATCGCCTGCCTCGACCAGCTCGGCCCCGACGACATCAAAGTCCGGCTCTACCGCTCCGAAGGGGTCCTGCCCGGCGAGTGGCGGTGCAAGGTCTACCGGAGCGGCAGCCCGATCACGCTCTCCCAAGTCCTTCCGCTGCTCGAGCACATGGGACTGGAGATCGTCGACGAGTGGCCCTACGGCTTCGAACGCGAAGCAGATGGGGACGGGAAGCGCGAATTCGCGTGGATCTACGACTTCGGCCTCGTCAACCCCCCGCTCGACTCCGCGGAGATAGAGCAGGTGGCAGGCCTGTTCGAAGAGGCTTTTGTCGCGCTGTGGCAGGGACGGCTCGAATCCGACCGCTTCAACGCCCTGGTCGTGCACGGCGGCCTGAACTGGCGCCAGATCACCGTGCTCCGCGCCTACGCCACCTACCTCCGGCAGACCGCCACGTCCTTCACCCCCGCCTACATCGCCGATGTGCTCAACTCCCACACGCACATCGCCCGGCTACTGGTCCGGCTCTTCGAATCGCGGTTCGACCCGCAGTTGGACGAGGGCCGCGCAGAACTGTGCGAGGGGATCACCGAGGAGATCCTCGGAGAGCTCGACCAGGTCGACAACCTCGACGCCGACCGCATCCTGCGGTTCTTCCTCGCCGCGATCGGCGCCACCCTGCGCACCAACTACTTCCAGGACGGCGGCACCAAGCCCTACCTGGTCTACAAGCTGGACCCGGGACGTATCCCCGACATGCCGCAGCCGCGGCCTAAGCTGGAGACGTTCGTCTACTCCCCGCGCGTTGAGGGAGTCCACCTGCGGTTCGGCACGGTGGCGCGCGGCGGGCTGCGCTGGTCGGACCGAATCGAGGACTACCGCACCGAAATCCTGGGCCTCGTCAAAGCGCAGACGGTCAAGAACTCCGTCATCGTGCCTAGCGGCGCCAAAGGCGGGTTCGTCTGCAAGCGGCTGCCCAAGGGCGACCGCGACGCGGTCATGGCGGAAGTCGTGGACTGCTACAAGCAGTTCATCGGCGGCCTGCTCGACGTCACCGACAACCTCGTCAACGGGACTGTCAGCCACCCCGAGGACGTGGTCCGCTACGACGGAGACGACTCCTACCTGGTCGTGGCTGCCGACAAGGGCACAGCGACCTTCTCCGACATCGCTAACGCGGTCGCCGCAGAACGCGGCTTCTGGCTGGGCGACGCCTTCGCCTCCGGCGGCTCGGTCGGCTACGACCACAAGGCCATGGGCATCACCGCCCGCGGCGCCTGGGAGTCGGTCAAATACCACTTCCGGGAAATGGGCGTGGACGTCCAGAAAGAGGACTTCACGGTGGTGGGCATCGGCGACATGTCGGGCGACGTGTTCGGCAACGGCATGCTCCGCTCCGAGCACATCCGCCTCATCGCCGCCTTCGACCACCGGCACATCTTCCTCGACCCCGACCCGGATCCGGCGGTGAGCTACGCGGAGCGCCGCCGTCTCTTCGAACTCCCCCGCAGCTCCTGGGCGGACTACAACCCCGAGCTGATCTCCCCGGGTGGCGGCGTGTACTCCCGCCACGCCAAGTCCGTGCCGATCAGCCCGCAGGTGCGCCGGGCCCTGGGGATCGCGGACGACGTCACGACCCTCACCCCGCACGAGCTGATCAAGTGCGTCCTCACCGCCCCGGTGGACCTGCTGTGGAACGGCGGGATCGGCACCTACATCAAGGCGTCCACCGAATCCCACACCTCGGTGGGGGACAAGGCCAACGACCCGGTCCGCGTCGACGCCTCCCAGTTGCGCTGCAAAGTGGTCGGGGAAGGCGGCAACCTGGGAATGACCCAGCAGGCCCGCATCGAGTTCGCGCTCGCCGGCGGCCGCGTCAACGCCGACTTCATCGACAACTCCGCCGGCGTGGACACCTCGGACCACGAGGTGAACATCAAGATCATGCTGGACCGCGAGGTCCGGGCCGGGCGGCTCGACAAGGCCGAGCGCGACGCGCTGTTCATGGACATGACCGACGAGGTCGCCCGCCTCGTGCTGCGCACCAACTACCTGCAGAACACGGCGCTGGCTGCGGCCCGCAAGCAGAGTCCCGCCATGCTGCACGTCCACACCCGCTACCTGCGCAAACTGGAGCGGGACGGCCACTTGCAGCGCAAGCTCGAGTTCCTGCCCGACGACAAGGCGATCGCGGCCCGGCGGTCGGCCGGGCGCGGGCTCACCGGGCCTGAGTTCGCCACGCTGATCGCCTACACCAAGATCGTGCTGGCCGAGGAGATCCTCGCCTCGGACCTGCCCGACGACCCCTATCTGAACTCCGTGCTGCTGGAGTACTTCCCCACACCGCTGCGCGAGCGCTTCCGCGACGCCATCCTCCAGCATCCGCTGCGCCGGGAGATCATCACCACGGTGGTGGTCAACGAAATGGTCAACCGGTGCGGGTCGACGTTCGCCTTCCGTTTCGCCGAGGAGACGGGCGCGGACGCTCCGGAGATCGCCCGCGCCTACCTGCTGGTGACGGAAGTCTTCGGCCTGCGGGACTTCTGGGCGAAGGTCGAGGCCCTCGACTACCAGGTCGACGTCGACACCCAGTTGACCATGCTGCTGGAAGCCCGCAAGCTGGTCGAACGGTCGGCCCGCTGGCTGATGCGCTACCGCTCCTTCGACTCGGACCTCCACGCCGAGATCGCCCGGTTCCGGAAAGGCGTCCAGGAGATCGTCCCGCAGCTGTCCGCAATGCTGCAGGGGCGCGACCTGCAGGCTTTCACGGAGCGCCGGGACGCCCTCGTGGCCAAGGGCGTGCCCCAGGAGCTGGCCGAACAGGTCGCCGCCATGGTCCCCGCCTACTCGACCTTCGACCTGATCCGCGTCTCCGAGGAGACCGGCCGGTCGCTGCGCGAGGTGGCGGAGGTCTACTTCGACCTGGCCGACCAGTTGCAGCTCACCCGGCTGCGGGAGCGGATCATCGCCCTGCCGCGCGACGACCGCTGGAGCACGATGGCGCGCGCCGCGGTGCGCGACGACCTGTATGCCGCCCAAGCCGACCTGAGCGCGATCATCCTGCGCTCCGGGCATGCCGGGGAGCGGCCGGACGAACTCCGCGCCCACTGGACTGAGCAGAACCGCGCCGCGGTGCGGCGGGCCACCGAACTGCTCTCGGAGATCTGGGAGACGGAGCGCTTCGACCTGTCCACCCTCTCGGTGGCGGTGCGATCGATCCGGTCGCTGGTGGCCTCCAGTATCTGAGCTGACCTGAGCAGACGCGGGCCGGGACCGCAGCAGCGGCCCCGGCCCGCACGCTGCGGGGGTTGGCGCTGCCAGCCCGGAGTTGGTGTCATGGCGGTGTGCAGCCGAACACCGAACGCCCGAGCGTCGACGCGCTGCTCGAAGCCGTCGACCACGTCTGGAACGATGTCGACCGCCTCCGGGACCTCGTCCGCAGCGCACTCCACGAAGGGTTCGGCCCCGAAGTGCTGCCCGCCGCGCAGCGGGTGCGGGAACTCGACCCCGACCTGGACCGGGGCATGGTGCTCTACGCGCTGGCACTGCGCGCCTGCGGCCGGCACGACGAAGCCGAACGGGAACTCATCCGGCACATCAAAGGCCGCGGCGGGCACGCCGACACATGGTTCGCCCTCGTCCCGCTGGCGGAGCGCCGGGGCAGCACCAGGGACGTCGCCACCGCGCTGGCGAACGCGCTGCGCTGCGACCCCGACCACCGGGAAGCCCTTGTGTGGGGGTGGCGGTACCACGCCAGGCAGCACGGAGCCGAGCAGGCCGACGCGTGGCTTGCCGAGCAGGCACCGCGCAGTTGGCGCGCCACGCTGATGCTGGGCGAGCGCGCCCTGCACCGGGGCGAACTGGACTCGGCCCTGGAACTGTTCACTGCCGCCTGCACCCGGGGAGCCCGCCACGGCGAGCCGCTGCGGCGGGCCGCCCGCGCCCTGGCCGCCCAAGGGCACGACACGGAGTGCATCTCCCTCGTGCTCTCCCACTGGAAAGCGTCGCACGGGCCGCTGCCGCTCGTGACAGCGATCGAAGCCCAGTTGCGGCTCGGCCGCATCTCCGATGCGGTCCTTGCCGTGGCCAGACTGCGCGGGCTGGGCGAAGCCGAACGCGACCACCCCGAGGTCGCCGAGGTGTGCCGGAAAGTGGAACAGCTCCGCGTCCACCACGGGCTGTGACGCTGCTGTGCGTTTCCCGGGCAGAAGAAAACTGAGTGGGCGAGAAGGCAGCGGGCGCCGTTTAGACTTGGCAGTGTGGCAGAACTAGACCCCGCAGAGCAGATCAAGGAACTCACATCCACGCTGGAGAACATCGAGGCCGTACTGGACCTCGACGCCAAGCGCACGGAAATTGAGCAGCTGCGGGAGCAGTCAGCCGATCCCGAGCTGTGGAACGACCAGGCCAATGCGCAGAAGGTCACGCGGCGGCTCTCCTTTTTGGAGTCGGAAGTCTCCAAGGTCGAGAACATCCGCAGCCGGATCGATGACCTCGGTGTGCTCTTCGAGCTCGCGGCGGCAGAGAACGACGCCGAAACCCTTGCCGAGGCCCGCAGGGAGCTGGCCGCGCTGCGCAAGGACATCAGCGATCTTGAGGTGCGCACCCTGCTATCGGGCCCCTACGACGAGCGTGAAGCACTGATCAGCATCAACGCTCAGGCGGGTGGGGTCGACGCGGCAGACTGGACGCAGATGCTGCAGCGGATGTACCTCCGCTGGGCGGAGCGCCACGGCTACCCGACGGAGATCTACGAGACCTCCTACGCTGAGGAAGCCGGCATCAAGTCCACGACGTTCGTGGTCAAGGCGCCCTACGCCTACGGCATGCTGCGCGGCGAGCACGGTACGCACCGCCTGGTGCGGATCTCGCCGTTCGACAACCAGAGCCGCCGTCAGACCTCGTTCGCCGGAGTCGATGTGGTCCCGGTCGTCGAGCAGAGCGACCACATTGAGATTGACGAAAGCGAACTGCGGATCGACGTGTACCGCTCTTCAGGGCCCGGCGGCCAGGGCGTCAACACCACCGACTCGGCGGTGCGGATCACCCACCTGCCGACCGGGATCGTGGTCTCCTGCCAGAACGAACGCTCCCAGTTGCAAAACCGCGCTACCGCGATGTCGATCCTCCAGGCCAAGCTGCTGGAACGCAAACGCCAGGAGGAGGAGGCCGAGCTCGCCGCGCTCCGCGGTGAGTCCGCGCGGGCGTGGGGAACCCAGATGCGCAACTACGTGCTCCACCCCTACCAGAGCGTCAAAGACATCCGCACCGGGGTGGAGACCGGGAACACCAGCGCTGTCCTCGACGGAGAGATCGACGAGTTCATCAACGCTGGGATCCGCTGGCTGCGGAGCCGGGAGAGGGACGAGCAGAAGAAAGCGGGATAACTGTGCCGCCGGTGCACGAGCAGAGCCGCGGCGGATTCGCGGAAACGCCCGCCGCGGCTCGGAAAGTCGTGTATATGTGAACGTTATCACCGCTTGACGATCCCTCTATGCTCTTGGTAGCTGACTAGTGTTACTCCCGAGTCCGCTGTGAGGCCCGGGAAGGGAAGACACTGTCGGTGCCGGGGAGCGAACAGCGGCGCCGCACGTTCCGCGGTTCAAAGTGAACCCGGACATTCCGGGTCGCTTTCCCCCTAGACTGTCGTCTGGCCCTGTGGCCGCGGTACTGCCTTGAGCGGACCCACCGCTGTGGGCCCTAACTTCGAGACCCTTGTGATGCGCCCGTGATCCAGTTTGAAAACGTCACCAAGGTCTACCCGACCCAGAAACGTCCCGCGCTGAACAACGTTTCCATCGACGTTCAGAAGGGGGAGTTCGTCTTCCTCGTCGGCCCTTCGGGATCGGGTAAGTCCACGTTCCTCCGTCTCATCCTCAAAGAGGAGAAACCGACCAAAGGTCGGGTCCACGTCGCGGGTAAGGACCTCTCACGGCTGTCGAACTGGAAGGTTCCGCACCTGCGGCGTCGCATCGGCTGCGTATTCCAGGACTTCCGGCTGCTGCCCAACAAGAACGTCTACGAGAACGTGGCGTTCGCGTTGGAGGTCATCGGAAAGCCGCGTCGGTTCATCCGCAAGGTTGTCCCCGAGGTCGTCGAACTGGTCGGCCTCGAAGGCAAGGGCGACCGCATGCCCAGCGAACTCTCCGGTGGTGAACAGCAGCGAGTGGCGATTGCTCGGGCATTCGTCAACCGTCCGCAGATCCTTCTCGCCGACGAGCCGACAGGGAACATCGACCCTGCGACCTCGATCGGCATTATGAAGGTGCTCGACCGAATCAACCGGACCGGAACTACTGTCGTCATGGCCACCCATGACGCTGCCATCGTCGACTCGATGCGCAAGCGGGTCATTGAGCTCGAGGACGGCGAGGTCATCCGTGACCAGTCGCGTGGCGTCTACGGCCAGGCGTACTAGGTCCCGCTTTTCGTGAATCCCGGGCTCGTGGAGCCTTCAGCGGAACCCCGCCCAGCGGCTCTCGTGGTACGCCTACCCAGTGGCGCGGAGCCCAACAAGGATGGACCTTTGACACATCATGCGCGCACAGTTCGTACTCTCTGAGATCTGGATCGGCCTACGGCGCAACCTGACGATGACCATCGCGGTCATCACCACGGTCGCCATTTCGCTGGCCCTCTTCGGTGCTGGCATGCTGATCAACCAGCAAGTCAGCGCAATGCGCGGGTATTGGGACCAGCGGATTTCGATCACGATCTACCTGTGCACCGAGAGCTCACCCAGCAGCCACTGCGTCGAGAACGGGCCCGCGACCGATGAGGACCGCGCCGCGATCCAAGCGGACCTGGAATCCATGCCCGAGGTCGCCAGTGTCGAGTACGTCGACCAGGCCCAGGCGTGGGAGGACTTCCAGAACCGCTTCGCCAACCAGCAGGCCCTCGTCGAAGCCACGCAGGAAGGCGACATCCCCGACAACTTCCGGGTCCAACTGGTCGACCCCTCGCAGTACGAGAAGGTCCAGGAGAGCTTCCGGAACCGGGCCGGCGTCGACATGGTCTCCAACGACAAAGACGTGCTCGACCGGTTCTTCGAACTGTTCGACGTCCTCAAGTGGGCGGCACTGACCTTCGCTATCGTCCAGCTCGCCGCTGCCGCGCTGCTGATCGGCAACACGATCCGCCTGTCGGCCTACAGCCGCCGCCGGGAGACCGGAATCATGCGCCTGGTGGGAGCCTCCAACTTCTACATCCAGCTCCCGTTCCTTCTCGAGGGCGCGATCTGCGGTCTCATCGGCGGTATCATCGCTTCAGGCTTCATCGTCGCAGCCAGGTATGTCCTGCTGGACAAGATCCAGGACTGGTTCTACTCCGGAGTCCGGCTCAGCACGGGGGCACTGCTCTCCGTTATCGGAATGTCCATCATCCTGGGTGTGCTGCTCTGTGCGATCGCCTCTTTCCTGACGCTGCGGCGGTACCTGCGCGTCTGAGGCTCTGATGAGGCGGCCAGCCTGGCGAGGAGCGAGCACACATGGCACGGAAGAAAAAACAGGACAAGGGGCAGGGACCGAAGACCATCGCGCAGAACCGGCGCGCCCGGCACGACTACCACATCGAAGACACCTATGAGGCCGGTCTGGTGCTGACCGGTACCGAGGTGAAGTCGCTGCGTGCCGGCCGTGCCTCCCTGGTCGACGGTTTCGCCCAGATCAAGAACGGCGAGGTCTGGCTGCACAACGTGCACATCCCCGAGTACACGATGGGGACGTGGACGAACCACGCTCCGCGTCGCCCGCGTAAGCTCCTGTTGCACCGGGAGGAGATCGCGAAGCTGGACGCGAAGACCCGCGAGGCGGGCCGCACGCTGGTCCCGCTGTCGCTCTACTTCCGGAACGGCCGGGCCAAGGTCGAGATCGCTCTGGCCCGAGGCAAGCGCGAGTACGACAAACGCCACGACATCGCCGAACGCGAGGCTAAGCGCGAAATGGAAAGAGCTCTGCGTCGGCGGCGTTGAAAGGACAGCAGGTTGCCCCCCCGAAACAGCCTCCGTCGATTCCTTGCCGCGACCACGGGCGCCCTTCTGGTCACGGCCACTGCGGCCTGCGCGGCGGAGCCAAGCCCTGAGGTCGCCGTCCGTAGCTTTCTGCTGAACTGGCAGGAAGGCGACTACGAGGCCGCAGCACAGGTCACCAACGGTGACGTCGCCGAGGTCGCTGAGGCGCTCCGTCAAGCGCACAACCAGCTTGACCTGGCGGCGCTGCGGTTGAGCCTTCGCCCGATCGAGATGGACGGGGACACGGCGACGGCCGGTTTCGGGGCCGAGGCCGACCTCGGTATCGGCGATCCGGTGTGGCGCTACACGGGGACGATCCCGTTGACGCGCACGGACTCGGGCTGGGTGATCGACTGGTCGCCTGCGGTGATCCACCCGGAGCTGGGGGAGGGGGAGCGGCTCGCGGTCACCTACGATGTCCCAGACCGCGGCCAGATCTACGACCGCAACGGCGAACCCCTCGTCGAGGAGACCGAAGTCACCGCGTTCGGGGTGCGTCCCGCCGCGATGGCGGACATGACCGAGGGGATCAACAGCCTGGCGGAGCTGCTCGACGAGGATCCTGAGCCGCTGCTCAACCGGGTCCGGTCTGCGCCTCCGGAGGAGTTCCAGCCGCTCGTCCTCAAACGCACCCAGGACGTGTCCAGCTCCCTGCTCGCGAAGGCCACCGCGATTCCCGGCGTGGAGGTCGAGGAGGGGACGATGCCTCTCCTGCCGATCCGGGCCGCGGGCGTGGTCGGCGAGGTCGCGGGAACCGCGGAGCACAAGGTCGCCAACCGTGTTTCGGGCCCGTACCAGGCGGGGGACACGGTGGGGCTCAACGGCTTGCAGAGCAGTTTCCAGCAGCAGCTCGCCGGTACGGCGACGACCCGGGTCGTCACGCTCAGCTCCTCGGGCGAGGAGACGGGGGTGCTGGAGACGTGGACGGGGGAGGAGAGCGGTTCGCTGACCACCACCCTCGACCACGCGGTGCAGGAGGCGGCGGAGACGTCGCTGGCTACGATCAACGGCACCGCCTACCTGGTAGCGGTGGATGCGCGTTCCGGGGAGATCCTCGCCGCGGCGGGACAGCCCGACGAGCCGTCCAACGACGGTGCGCTGACCAGGCAGTACTACCCGGGCGAGACGTTCACGATCGTCTCGGCCGCAGCACTGCTGAGCGGGGGCAAAGCCACTCTGGACACCACGATGGCCTGCGAGCAGCAGGCGGAAGTGGGCAGCCGGACTTTCACGAACCCCAACGGCGGCAGCCTGCTGGGGACCCCGGACCTGCGGACGAACTTCGCCTACAGCTGCACGACAGCGTTTGTGGGGCTGTCGAGCTCGTTGAGCGCCGCGGACCTGGCGGAGAGCGCGGAGCGGTTCGGTATCGGCCAGCCGTGGCAGTTGCCGGTCCCCGCGTTTTCCGGGGAGTTCACCGTGCAGGGAGGCCAGGAGCAGGTTGCCGCTGCCACAGTGGGGGCGGACGGGATCACGGTCAGCCCGCTGGGGATGGCTCTCGTGGCGGCTGCGGTTGCGGGCGGGCAGTGGCACGCGCCGCGGCTGATCGACGGGGTGGAGCCGGAAGTGGACAGCATTCCGGTTGACCCCGCGGTGCTGGAGCCGCTCCGCGAGCTGATGCGCGCCCCCGTGGAGCAGGGCAGTGCCTCCGTGCTCAACATCGACTACGTGAACCCGGTGCACGGCCAGACGGGGATGGTCACCCAGGAAATCGACGGTGAGGAGAAGACCATCCAGTGGTTTGTCGGCTACCGGGGCCACGTCGCTTTCGCGGTGGTGGTGGAGGCCGCTCCCTCGCACACCTACCAGTTCGCGGTGAACTCTGCCCTGTCGTTCCTGCAGCTGCTGCCCGCCAGCTACGTTTCCGCTGCCGAGGCGGACTCCCAGCTCGAGGGGAGTGCGTGACCCGGTTGCGGGCTCCCGCTGGCACGGCGGGCCGTCAGGGGTGACGGCTGCGGTGGCCGCGACCGCACGGCCCCGCCCGGTCTCCCGTGAGCCTGCACTGCGTGCCGTGCTCGGGCAGCGACGGACGGGCGGTGGTTTGAGGGGTTTCTCCCGAATTTTCTCCTGAGGAGGCAACCTGGGACGCCGTCTGAGGCGTCTTCATAGGTGACTGGTCTGCGAATGGGGGGTCGCGGCCAGTCTGGGACAGGACCTCGTCTCGGGGGAGGCCCTGTCCACCGAGGTCGGTGTGACCCTACCGGCCGGCCCTCGCGGGCAGCGTCGACGGATCTCGTCCGCGCCCGCGGGGGTTTCTCCAGTTTTCGAGGCAGTTGCGTGCGTCCCGGGAATGTGGTTGGCACCTGGTGTGTTGAACCAGTAGCCTAAGAAAACGAGGACGCTGCGTGAGTCCTGAGTGCGGGCTCGAAGCCCGTTGACAACTGCACAGGGGGTGATCGGTTTCGACTTCGATGGTTGTTGTAGGGGAAGCGGGCCGAGGAGAGCGGACGCAGCCTCGTTAAAAATGCGACCGCGAAAAAATAAGTGCCAACTCTAAGCGCACTGAGTTCGCTCTCGCTGCTTGATCGAGAGTGACTCTGTCGGCCTGGGAGCGTCTCCGACCCAGTGTCCGGCATCGTTGAGGAGACTTGCCGGTCAGATCAGGCCACAGGATCTGACTGGGACATGCTCTGTGGCTGGGCCTGTCGGCGACTTGTCTGCGTGAGCGCCGGGGCCGAGGAGAACGCTGAGCAGACTGCGCCCGGAGAAGCCCTGCTGCAGCATCGAAGGACGCGGGTTCGATTCCCGCCACCTCCACGCGTCGCTGCTGCGGCGGCCGGTGCAGAAATGCACCGGCCGCCGCAGTTTTTTGTGTGCTGGGGAGCATGGCGTCCGGTGCGTGCGGTCCTCAGTTGGACAGTTCCACGCCGAGCAGGCGCGCGGTCCGCTCCACACTCGGGCGCAGGCTGCGGTCGTCGCAGTCGCCGAGGTACATGCCGAACGAGGTCACGAAGACGTAGCCCTGCCCCCGGCGTTCGCAGGTGATGTCTTCCACGGCGAACTCGGACTGCGGGTTGCTCACCCGAAGGAACGGGCGGCCGTCGTCGATGACGCGCGCCCAGATCCCGTGTGAGGAGACTGCTTCAGCGAGGCGGGCCAGCCGTTTGCGCTGCAGGGATTGGGTGAGTATCGCCGCCGGGGTGACGGGGCGGGTGGGATGTGTGGGGTGAACCATGACGGTGTCCTCCTAGATAGAGGAAACTCCAGTTGACTTTCACGTATTGTGAAGGTCGAACCGTCTTTGGTCACGCAACGTAATGATGACACGCCGTGGGGTGTCTCAACATATCCGTTGCGGGAGCACTGCCGGGGCATAGTCGGCATGGCCGGGACCGGGGCAGACCCCGAGGGCACCTGCCGTAGGCCAGAGCGCGCTGACAGGCGCCCCCGTCCTCGCCCAGGCCGCCCGATCCCGTCCTCCGTACCGGACGCAGAACCGCAGGGGAGCGGAGCGGAACAGGCTCAGCGCTGGCCCCGGCTGGCCGGAACTCCGGTGACGGGGCGGCCCCGGTGGTAGACGGCGTGGAGCGTCCCATCCGGCTCCAGCACGACGAGGTCGGCGTAGCGTCCCGGCAGGAGAGCCCCCACGTCAGCGAGGCGCAGGGCGGCAGCGGGAACCGTGCTGGCTGCGCGTACCGCCGCGGCCAGCGGAATGCCCAGGTCACGCACTGCCCGACGGACAGCATCGGCCAAAGTGATCGTGCTGCCCGCGATCGCCCCCGTGTCCGCCAGGCGGGCTGTGCCGTCTGCGACCCGGACACGGCGCCCGCCCAAGGTGTAGTCCCCGTCGCCCAGCCCGGCCGCTGCCATGGCATCGGTGACGAAAGCGGTGCGGTCGGCTCCGGCCGCAGCCCAGGCCATGCGCACCACCGCGGGATGGAGGTGGACCCCGTCGTTGATGACCTCCACGGTCACCCGGTCGTCGGTGAGCGCCGCGGCCACGGGCCCGGGATCCCGGTGGTGGAGGGGCCGCATCTGGTTGAACAGGTGGGTGGCCACCGTCGCCCCCGCGTCGAACGCGGCGCACACCGTGGCATAGTCGGCGTCGGTGTGCCCGACCGCGGCCACGACGCCTTCGGAAACAGCTGCACGCACCAGTTCGAGCGCGCCGGGCAGCTCGGGGGCGAGTGTGATCATCCGGACGTGGCCGCGGCCTGCGCGGAGGATCCGCTGGAACTCGGCGAGGTCTGGGGAGCGCAGCAGGGCCGGATCGTGCGCCCCGCACCGCTGTGTGGCCAGGTAGGGGCCTTCCAAGTGGATGCCGGCGAGCTCACCCGCCTCGCACAGTTCGGCCAGCGCGGCCACCTGGCGCAGCAGAGCTGCGGGGGAAGCGGTCACCAGTCCCGCGACCAGGCTGGTCGTCCCGTGCCGACGGTGCAGGTCGACGGCGGCCAGGGCGCGCTCGGGGTCGCCGTCGTCAAAGGAAGCGCCCCCGCCGCCGTGGACGTGGATGTCCACCCAGCCGGGGACGAGGAGGCGGCCGCCCAAGTCCACGGATTCTGCTGCGGGATAGGGGGCGATTCCCGCGCCGACCTCGGCAATACGTGGACCGTCGACGCGCAGCCACCCTGCGGTCCACCCCTGCGAGGTGACGATCCGTGCGTTAGTCAATGTGCGCACTGCCCGACCCCCTGTGTCCTTCCTCACCCGCTAACTCTGACAAAACTGTCCATCACGCATTGACGCCATCCTGGAGTCCGTTTCATGATGGTGTACATGTCTGCCGGTGAGCTGCTCGTTCAGCGTCTGCACGTCGATCTGCGACAGCAGGCGAGCGCACTCTGTCGTCGCTAGCGTTTTTCTTTCGGGGTTTCTGTCCCCTGCTGTCCTCGCGGTTTCCTCGCACGCGTTCGAGCCCCCGGTCCAGATCCATTGATCCCAGCGGTCAGGAACGTGCGTGTTCGCCGTGCCTGGGAACCCTCTTCTGCCGCCTTCCCCGTCTCGACGATTCCCTCGCGCTACGTCCCGCGGCTTGAGGCCGTCGTGTCACCTGGAGATCACTATGACTCGCTTCACTGTGCTCGTCGCTGCACTCGAGACCCGTTCCGCCCTTCGTGCCACCGCTGTCCACACCGCTGACGCTATCGCCGCGCACACCGGTGTCCCTGCCTGCATCGACGTCATCGACCTTGCCGCGTTGGGTCCGGCGCTGCTCGCTGAAGAAGCGACGGACGGCGTCGCCGACGCGCTCGCCACGATCGCCGCAACCGACGTACTGATCGTGGCCACCCCCCAAATCCACGGCAGCTATACCGGGCTGCTCAAGGTGTTCCTCGACCGGCTGCCGGAGCTGGGCCTCGCCCACGTCATCGCGCTGCCGCTGGCGGTGGTGGACGACCTGCGCAACGGCTACAACATCGAAAGCGACCTGCGGGTCCTCCTGTCCGACCTGGGCGCGTGGGTGGCCGAACCCGGCCTGGTCCTGGCCACTTCGGAACTCGCCGAACCGCTCAGCGTGGTCGACGCGTGGGCGGAAGTCGCAGCTCCGTCGCTCCGCCAGGCCTTGGCCGTCGCCGTGTAAGACGGGCTCAGCCGGTCGGCTGGGCCGCGGCGCGCAGCCGACCGGCTTCCGCTTCCGCCTCGCCGGAAGCCCGGTGGACCAGTGCCACCACGGTGAGGGTGAGCAGGAAACCCAGGGCGCGCAGCACCAGGGGAAGCGGTTCGGTCGGCAAGGGCTCGGCGAAGATCACGGTGCCGGCCACGACCGTGAAGACGTTGCCCACCACATTCGCCGCCGGGGCGGTGATGGAGGCGCGGGAGCGCTGCATCGAAGTTTGGAAGAGCGCAATACCCACCGCCCACCCCAGCGCGTACAGGTAGGGGAACGGGGAGAGTAGGACCGGCACGAGTGCGGCGAAGAGCCCGTGGTCGGCGAGGAGACCGCCGATTCCCTTGCCGTGCAGTCCCGCCACCCCCTGCGCGAGTCCGGCAGCGCCGCCCATGAGAGCCGCGGACGCCCGGCCGCCGCCGACAAGGGCCACCCCTGCCGCGCAGACCGCGAGAGTGACCCCGCTGACCGTGAGCAGGAGAGGAAGGTGCGGGACGGTTCCTGCCGCGGCATCGCGCGGTCCCAGGGACAGGGCCAGCAGGAGGAGGGCGACCGGCATGATGCCAAGGGCGGCCAGCTCTCCCCGGCTGATCCGCTGCTGCTGGGCTAGGGACAGCAGCAGCAGGGTGAGCGAGATCCCCCCGGCAAAGGTCGGCTGGACCACGGAGACCGGGGCAAGTCCCAGGGAGACGATGAGTCCGACGCTGCCCAGTGCCGCCAGCACGCATCCGGCGAGCCACCGGGGGTTGCCGAACAGGACGCGCGCCAGGTGCAGCGGGCGGCGGATGCCGATGGGTTCCGACCGGTGTAGGGCGCGCTGCTCCACGGTCAGGCCGACACCGTAGACCATGGCGGAAACCAAGGCGGCGATCAGACCGGTCACGTGGACGACCTTTCTGGACGGGGGGAGAGCGCCAGCAGGTTACCCGAGGGTAACCCGGGGAGGGGAGACCCCGCTACCCCCGTCCAGCGGCACGGGACACCCGGACGGCGCAGAGTCGCAGCAGGACGCCGCTCCCAGGGACCCCCGTGCCCGGTGCGGTGTCCAACCCCACCACTGGTACGGCAGTTGCGTACGGCATAGCCCGGGGTGAGCACCACATCCTAGGCTGTCCGCTGTGGAGCAGACAGACACCCCGCCCCCCGCGGAAGGGGCCGAGGAGACCGGGAGGCGCCGCCGGTGGCTGTGGGCACGCCCTCCCGTGTCCGGCCTGCTCGCCATCACCATGGCCGCGATGGCCTTCACTATGCTCGTCCTCCAGACCACCCTCGGCGGTTTCCGGGTGGACGGTCCCGCACCCCCCAGACCCGCCCCGCCCACGGAATGGTCCCCGCCCGGGGACCCGGTCCGGATCATGGTGTGCGGCGATTCCCGCGTCCAAGGCAGTACCGGGGACTACACCTGGCGCTACTGGCTGTGGGAGCACCTCACCGAACATGCCGGAGTCGCCGTGGACTTCGTGGGACCGCGCAACGACCTGTTCGACCCGGTCGCCGACCGCCCCGGCGACCACCGCTATGCCGCTGATTTCGACACCGACCACGCGGGCGTGTGGGGAGCCACCGCGGCGGAAGTCGCGGAACGCATCGGCCGGGAAGTCGTCGACGCCGACCCGCACTACCTGCTCCTCCTCGTCGGCGTCAACGACATCGTGCGCGGTGCCAGCACAGCCGAAGTGCTCGACCGGACCCGCGGCATCGTTGCTGCCGCCCGGCTCGCCAAAGGCGACATCCGCATCGTGCTCGGCGAGATCCCCCCGGTGTGGGGTACCGAGAACGACCGGGCGGCCAACACGGTCATCCACAGCTACAACACTGCTCTGCCGACCCTGGCTGAGCAGCTCACCACCGCGAACTCCCCGGTCGTCGTCGCCCGCACGGCCGCCGACTACGCGCCCGCGGACGACAACTGGGACGCCGTCCACCCCAACACGCGCGGCGAACTGAAGATCGCCGCCGCGTTCGCGGACGCGCTGGCCCGCCCCCTCAACCTGGGAGCTCCCTACCCGCGCCCCCTGCCGGAGGTGACGGTGGGGCCCACCGCCGCTCCCGAGGACGTCCGCGCAGAACGGACCGCTGAAGGGGTCCACGTGTACTGGGAGGACGTCGAAGGGGCGACACATTACGAGGTGTTCCAGCGCAGGGTGTCCCCCGATCCGGATGAGCAGACCAGTCTCGGCGTGGTCGCCGCAACCGCGGAGGAGACCGAAACCTACGAGGTCACCGGCCTGTTCGCGGGCGCCGTCTACGAGTTCGCGGTGCGGGCGCTCAAAGGCGACGATCCGGGGCCGCTCTCTGCGTCCGTGCAACTGGAACTGGACGACGACCCGCCGCCCGCCCCCGAAGGGCTCCGCATCGTTGCCGGGGTGCTCACCTGGGAGGCTGCTCCCGGCGCCACGCACTACGCGGTGTGGCGCCGCCAGCTGAAATGCTCCGGTGCAGCGGGCGACCAGTGTGCACCCGCCGACTCCGCGGAAGTGAGCGCTGACACGGGTTGGGAGACCGTAGCCGTCGTGCACGACGCTACGCAGGTGGAGCTCGGCCCGGGCCACGAAGGCCACGAGTTCGCGGTCCGCGCTCACCGGGACTACCTCGCCGGCGGCTTCTCGGAACGGATCGTCTACCGTGCCAGCGACTGACCCTGCCCGGCCGTCCCCCCGCCAGCGGCGCGCAGCATTCTCCTGCTTCCTGCACCGGTGGGGGCCGGCAGGGATCGGACTGGCCGCCGGAGCAGCGGTACTGGGACCCGCCCTGGGACCGGGCTACGTGCTCCGCTACGACATGGTGTTCGTCCCCAACGCCCCGCTCTCCCCTGCGGCCCTGGGCTGGGGGGACGGTTTCCCCCGGGCAGTGCCCAGCGACGCCGTCGCAGCCCTCCTGGGCATGGTGCTTCCCGGCGATGTGGTGCAGACACTGCTGCTGCTCACCGTGTTCGTCCTCGGCGCCGCCGGTGCGGCCCGGCTCGTGCCGGGGCCCGGGCTGGCGGCGCGCAGTGCGGCAGCTCTCGCCTACGTGTGGAACCCGTTCCTCGCCGAGCGGCTGCTGCTGGGGCAGTGGGCGCTGCTGCTGGGCTATGCCGGACTTCCGTGGGTGGTGGCCGCGGCAGCCCGGTACCGCGGACCCCGCGACCTGCCCCGCGTGGGGGCCGCGCTGGTGCCGGCCGCCATCGGCGGGTTCTCGTCTGCGGTACTGTCCGCGCTGGTGGCCCTGCCCATCGCCCTACTGCGGCCGTGGCGGCGGGCAATCGCCGCCAGTGCCGCGGTGCTCGGCTGCCTGGCGGTGGCGGCACTGCCGTGGCTGGTGCCTGCCCTGGCCAGCGCCGCAACGACGGATCCCGCAGCGGTGGACGTGTTCGCGGTCCGCGCCGATACTCCGCTCGGCACGGTGGCCTCCCTGCTCAGCTTGGGCGGGATCTGGAATGCCCGGGCCGTGCCCCCCGGTTTCGCCGAGCCGGTGGGCGCGGTGGGGCGGCTGGTGCTGTCCCTGGTGGCGCTAACCGGGTGGGGATGGCTGCTGCGGCGCGGCCCCCAGCCAGGGTTCCAGGCTGGATTGACCGCGGCCGCAGCGGCGGGCCTGCTGGTCGCCCTGGCAGGCACCGTGGAAGCGGGGAGAGGGGTGCTGCGCGCACTCATCGACCTGTGGCCGGGGTTCGGTCCGCTGCGCGACGGGCACCTCTACCTGGCACCGCTCGCTCTGCTGCAGGCCGTGGGACTGGCTGGCGCCGTGCAGTGGTGGGGGCAGTCCGGTGGGCGGGGGACAGCGCGAGGTTCCCGGGCAGCGACGCGTCTCCTCGCGGGGTGCGCGCTGCTTGCCCCGGTGGTGCTGCTTCCCGGACTGGCGTGGGGCGCGTGGGGGACGCTGCGTCCGGTCGACTACCCCCACGAGTGGGTGACGGTGCAGCGGCTGGTCAACGAGGACCCCCACGAGGGGGCGCTGCTGTCTTTGCCGTGGAGCGCCTACCGGGGTTTTCCCACGGGAAAGGATGCAGCGACAGTGGTGCTGGACCCGGCGATCAAGATGGTCGACCGTCCCGTGGTGTGGAACGACGCGCTGCGGGTGCGGGACGGGGAACAGCTCCGCGTGGTCGCCGGGGAGGACCCGCGTGCCCAGCGGATCGCTCCGCTGATGGGGGACGACGGACTCCCGCGGGACACGCCGGACCTAGCACAGCGGCTGGCCGCGGAAGGGGTGCGCTACGTGCTCGTCGACCGGACCAATGTGCCCGAGGGGAGCAGCCTCGGTTTCGCGCACACCGGTTTCACGGCGGTCCACGACGGTCCGCTGCTCCTCCTCCTGAAAGTTACCGATTAGTACATCACTACAGCGTATGAGGCATGTGAGGCGGCAGATAGGGCCGGAGCAGCGATAACGGTGCGGGTACAGCTCTAGTCAAGTGCCGAATTCGATTCTACTCTTGCTCCATACCCGCACATCCTCAACGACGTGACGCGTCGAGGAAGGAGAAGCGCAGTGGTCAGAATCCTGGTCGCGTGTGCCGTCGGCGCGGCCCTCGCAGTGGTCGCGACCCTGACCGTGACCACGGTTGCGACAACCTCAGCGACTTCCGTCGAACCGGTGAACGAGACGCTCTACAACTACGGCGACAGGTAGGCGCGGCGTGCTCCGGTGAATGCCGTCGCCGCGGCGCCCGGAGCGCTTCGCCGACCACGTTCCAGTCCTCGCACTCCCGACGCAGCGCACACGCACACCCCCTCAGACCGTCGGCACGGTCGGCACCGCCCCTCGGCAACCCCCAAGTCAATTACTCTTCGAATTCAAATAAATGCTTTCCGTGTCGACTGTCTGGGTTTCCCCTGGTCACCGCTCGCGGAAAGTAGAAGAGCACGTGGTCTCCCAACACACCCCCTCCACCGGTCTCCACCCCACCCACCACCCTCACCGGGCAGCACCCGCGGCAACAGCCAACGATCGGACCTCCTCGGTACCGGACGAGAGCCTGGACGCGGCACCCCGCCTCGACGGCGTCCGCATCGCCATGATCAACTGGCGCGACCCGTGGCAGAGCGTCGCCGGAGGCGCAGAGACCTACGCCTGGCAGATCAGCCGCTACCTCGTCCGCTGCGGGGCCGAAGTAGTATTCGTGACCAGCCGGGAACGCGGTCAAGCCCGCGCCGAGACCCGCGACGGCATCGCCATCCGGCGGATGGGCGGCCCCTGGACCGTCTACCTCCGGGTGATGCTGTGGCTCTTGGTGCGGCGACGCCGGTTCCACGCGGCCTTCGACTGCATGAACGGCATCCCCTTCTTCTCCCGAATCGTCCTGCCCCGCCGCACCCGCGTCATCAGCATCGTGCACCACGTCCACGACCTGCAGTTCAACGCCTACTTCAGCCCGCCGCTCGCCCGGCTAGGCCGGTTCATCGAAAGCTGGGTCGCCAGCCGCGTCTACGCTTCCTGCCCCACCGTGACCGTTTCCGAGTCCTCCCGCCGCGCCATGCGCGACAAACTCGGGTGGCGCGCCCCCATCACCATCGTGCACAACGGCGGCCCCGCCCGCGCGCAGCTCCCGCCCACCCCGCCCCGCACCGACCTCGGCTCCCCCGCGATCGTCTTCCTCGGCCGCCTCGTCGTCCAGAAACGCGTCACCCGCGTCGTCGACGCGGTCGCCGAACTCCGGTCCCGCTACCCCGGCCTGCGCGCCCACATCGTGGGACGCGGCCCCGAAAGCGTGCCGCTGCGGGAACGCATCGACCACCACGGCCTCCACGACGTCGTCCACTTGCACGGCTTCCTGCCCGAAGCGGAAAAGAACGCGGTCCTCGCCGGAGCCACCCTGCACGTCACCCCCTCAGAATTCGAAGGCTGGGGGCTCACCGTGATCGAAGCCGCCGCGCACGGCGTGCCCACGGTCGCCTACGACGTGGACGGGCTCCGCGACTCGGTGCGGCACGGAGAAACCGGCTGGCTGGTCCGCGACGGGGAAACCCTTACCGACGTGGTCGAACGCGCCCTCCGCGAACTCGCCGACCCGGTGCGCGCCGCCGAGATCCGCCAAGCCTGCCGAGACTGGGCCGCGCAATTCACCTGGGAACGCAGCGGCTGCGCCATGGCCCACCTGCTCGCCGCAGAACTCCACCGCACCCCGGAAAGGCGAGGTCTGCTCCGTTGACCCCGTCCGCCGCTGACCGTGACGAGACCATAGTCCGCAGGCTCACCCTGCTCGCCGGGTGCCTGCTCCTCAGCGCCCTCGCGTTCAGTCTCGACCCCACACGGATCGTCGGCGACACCAAACTCGACCTCACCATCAACCCGCTGGGCTTCCTGTACCGGGCCCTGTACCTGTGGGACCCGGCGTACTTCGGGCAGCTCCAGAACCAGGCCTACGGCTACCTGTTCCCCAACGGCCCCTTCCACGCCGTGCTCATCAGCGCCGGCATGCCCGAATGGGTGGTCCAGCGGCTGTGGATGGCAGCCCTGCTGTGCGCGGCGTTCACCGGCACCGTCGCCGTAGCCCGCGCCCTGCGCATCGGCTCGCTGCCGACCCAGGTCCTCGCGGGGGTCGCGTTCGCGCTGTCCCCCCGCGTCCTCACCCTGCTGTCGTACAACTCCGCGGAACTCCAGCCGACCCTGCTGCTGCCGTGGGTGCTGCTGCCCCTCATCCACGGGACCCGGCCCGGCGCAGACCCGCGGCGCGCGGCCCTGCTGTCCGCCGCAGCATTCCTGCTGTGCGGCGGCACCAACGCCGCCTCCGAACTGGCCGTCCTGACCGTCCCCCTGCTCTACCTGGCTACCCGCGCCCGCCAGCGGCGCACGTGGACCCTGCTCGGCTGGTGGCTGGCCGCTATCGGCCTCGCCTCCTTCTGGTGGCTGGTCCCGCTGCTGATCATGGGCGGCTACGTGTTCTCGTTCATGCCCTTCACCGAGAACGCCGCCACCACCACCAGCGTCACCTCGCTCCTCAACACGGTGCGCGGGGCCTCCCACTGGCTGGGGTACATCTTCGGTCCCTCCGCGCTCCCCGCCGGCAGCGAAATAGCCACCAAGCCCTGGCTCGTGCTCACCACCACCCTGGTCGCCGGGCTGGGCCTGGCCGGAGCAGTGCACCGGAACAACCCGGAACGGCTGTTCCTCGGCGCGAGCGCGCTCGCCGGGATCACCCTTATCACCGCCGGGTACACCGGAGACTTGGGCGGCCTGTTCGGCCCCACCGTGCAGCACCTGCTCGACGGGGTACTCAGCCCGTTCCGCAACATCCACAAGTTCGACGTCCTGATCCGCCTTCCTGTCGTCCTCGGCCTCGCGCACCTCCCCGTCGCCGTCGCCCACCGCCTCCCCGCCCGCGGCCCGCTCCAGCGTCCCGAAGCCCCGCAGCGCCTGGCCGCGGGCGCGTGCGCGCTGACCGTCCTCGCCACGCTGACCCCGTTCGCCACCGTCGGCGGAGCCACCCGCGGCTCCTTCACCGAAATCCCCGGCTACTGGTACGAGGCGACCGCGTGGCTCGACGCGCACAGCGGCGGCCGGATGACCATGGCGGTCCCCGGTTCGGCGCGCGGCGAATACCTCTGGGGCCGCCCCATGGACGAGCCCATGCAGCCGCTCATGGACACCCCGTGGACCAACCAGCAGATCATCCCCTGGGGCTCAGCGGGGGTGTCCCGGCTCACCCACGCCGTCGACCAGCGGCTCTCCACCGGGCAAGGGTCTGCGGGCCTCGCCCAGGTCCTCGCCCGCATGGGAGTGCGCTACCTGCTCGTCCGCAACGACCTGCAGCGCGAAGGGAACAACGGCGGCTGGCCCGCCCGAGTCCACCAGGCGCTCGCCGACTCGCCAGGCATCGAACACGTGCGCTCCTTTGGCCCTGTCATCGGCAGCCTCGACGCGCTGCCCGCCGCGCACTGGTACGACCAGCCCTACCGGGCGCTCGACATCTACGAAGTCACCGACAGCGCCCCGCTGGCCAGCACGGTCCCCGCCGATACGGCGCTGCGCGTCATCGGCGGGCCCGAAACCCTGCTGGCCATGGCGGACACCGGGCTGCTCACTGACGACCGCCCCGTGATCGTCGGCGACGACCCGGGAGCCGAGCAGATCGCCGCCGCCGACACCGTCGTCTCCGACACCCTGCGCCGTGTCGAAGTCGTCTACCCCGATGTGCGGCGCAACACCTCAGCCGCCCTCACCGCCACCGAAGAATTCGACCGCGACATGCCCGCTCCCGACGTCGTCGACCCCGCCTGGGAGCCCTACACCGCCGTCATCCGCTACGAAGGGATCGCCGCGGTCACCGCCTCCTCCGCCGAATCCCGCGCCTCTGCTTTCCCCAGCCGGCGTGACCCGGGCCGGACCCCGTACGCGGCACTCGACCAGTCCTCCGCCACCTCGTGGCGGTCCAGCAGTATCGAAGGTGCGGTCGGGGAATGGCTGGAAGTGACGTTCACCGAACCCCGCGACGTGACCGGCACCACCATCACCTTCGAACGGCTCCCGGACACCCCGCCCCCCGCCACGGTCACCGTCACCACCGACCACGGCAGCGCCCAAACCGACATCGACCCTTTCCACCTCACCCAGGAACTCGTAGTCCCCGAAGGGAAGACCAGCAGGATGCGGATCCGCGTCGACGAGCTCGCCTGGGAGCCTGGATACCGGGCCGGCACCCGGGTCGGCATTGTCTCGCTCGCCATCCCCGGGCTCCGCGCCGACCGCATTCTCACCGTGCCCGGCGTCGTCGACGCCGACACCCTGCTGTTCACGGGGGCAGCGGGCGCCGCCCCCGGCTGCTTCCACGGGTCACGGGTGTGGACTTGCCATCCCAGCCTGGAAATCCAGGGCGAGGACGCCTACCGCCTCGACCGGAGTGTCACGCTTTCCGCTGAGGCCGCGGCCAAAGACCACGTCATCACCGGGCAGGTCACCGTGGTCGACCTGGAACGGATTGAGAAGAACGCCAACCGCGCGGGCGGCTACCCGAAAGTCACCGCGTCGTCCACCTCGGTTGACCACCCTGCCGCGCTGGGCCGGAACGCGTTCGACGGCGACGACGCCACTGTCTGGTACCCCTCCCCGGACGACAACCGCCCCTCCCTGCACATCGACTTCGGCACGACTGTGACCCTCTCCGAGCTGACCGTGGAGTTCCCCCGCGGCGACACCGTCACCCGGCCCATCGGCGTGGTACTGGACACCGGCACCACCGTCCGTGAAGGACTCCTCGACGCCTACGGGCACTTCACGTTCGCGAAACTGCGTGCCAAAGAGCTGCGGATCGTCTTCGACCCGCCCGCAGACCAGCCACTGGAGATCGCGGAAATCGTCCTCCCCGGCGTCGCCCCGTCCCGCTCGGTCCCCGACGACACGGACGCCACCACCGGATGCGGTCAAGGACCGACCGTGACCGTCAACGGTACGCCGGTGGAGACCCGGATCAGCCGCGGAACCGTGCGCGACCAGCTGGCCGGACGGCCCGTCGAGTTCACGAGCTGCACCACCGTGCCCCTCACCGCAGGAGCCAACCGGATCACCCTGCCGCCCACTGAGCGGTACCGCGTGGACTCGGTCATCGTCCGCGATGCAGAACAGGCCGCCCAAGAAGACGCTGCCCCGGTCCGCGCCGCGGCCGTAGACGTCGAAGCGTGGGGCCGCAGCGAACGCCGGGTCACCGTGGACACCGACGTCGACTCCTACCTCGTCGTCACCGAGAACTTCAACGACGGGTGGACGGCACGGCTCGCCGATACCGGAACTGAGCTCACCCCGGTGCGCGTCGACGGGTGGAAGCAGGCGTGGCTGCTGCCCGCAGGAACCTCCGGGGAGATCGTCCTCTCCTATGCCCCAGACACCCTCTACCACGCGGCTCTCGCCGTCGGCGCTGTCCTGGTCGCGGTACTCCTCGTCATGCTGCTGCTCCTGCCCCGCACGGCAGCAGCCCAGCGCTGGGCAGCCCTCCCCGCAGCAGGGACGACCCGCCTCCCCCTGCCCGTCGTGGGCGTCATCGCTGTCCTTGCCGGGATCGTGAGTTCCGGGTGGGCGGGCTGCGCCGTCGCCCTGGCCGGACTCTTCACCGCCTCCGCCCTGGAGCGGCGCGGACAGCGGGTCTCCCCCAGCTGGGTGGTCGCCGGTTCACTTGCCGCAGCCGGGCTCTGCGCCGCGAGCGGCAGCGCGCTCGCCGCCCACCTGCCACTGCACGAGGCCACGGCCGTGCTCGCGGAACCGCTCCGCGGCTGGGTCGCGCAACTGCTGTGCCTGCCCGCACTGGTGAGCATCGTCCTCGCCCTGCCGTCCACCCCGCGCCGCCGCCCCTCTCCCGCGGCAGCCCAGCATGCCCCCTCCCGCGCCGCGGCCCGCCCACAGCCCGACAACGCGGAGGAAGCACCGTGACCCGAGCAGAGGACACGGCGGAACCGCAGCCGGTCGACCAGACCGGGGAGGAGCGGCAGCCCACCGTACGGCGGAGGCCGCCGCGCGGCGCGGGACTGCTGACGACGATGCTGGGCGCGTTCTGTCTCACCGCTGCCCTGCTCCTCCCGCTGGTCGTCGCCCCCCGGCTCGCCCTGCTGCCCGCCGAATTCCACTACACGTGGACCCTTCTCGACCCCCACGCCACCTACTTGGACACTGCGCACTGGCAGACCCGGGAGAACGTGGAGGTCAAACAGACCGTCAGCACGCGGGGCACCCCGGTGCCGGGCGCACCGGGCCTGGTCGCGGTGGCGACAACCATCGACACCCATGGCCCGCTAGGAGCGATCGGCTTCCTCGAATACCAGCGCGTCGTTGACCGGGCCAGCGGACGGATCGTGGACTGCTGCGGCACCAGCGGTGCGGGCAGCGGGGCGCGGACCGGGCTCTGGCCGCCCGGCACGGCCGAGGCAGCGTTCGCCTTCCACGACCCGGAGACGCACGCGGCACCCGTGATGCGCCTCGACGGGATCGAGGACCGGGACGGGCTCACTGTCCACCGCTACCGGCAGGAGATCCCGCCAACCCGGGTCCCCGGATCGGTCCGCGACGTGCCCGCCGCAGCACTCGGCCTGGACCGCAAAGGCACGGTGCGCGCCGAACGCTGGGTAGAGGCCGTCCGCGTCTACTGGGTGGAGCCGTCCAGCGGCCAAGTCGTCGACCTGGCCGAACAGCGGCGTGAAACACTCCGCGCCCTCGACAGCGACCACGAGCGGCTGCTGCTCGACGCGGACCTCGAAGCGGTCCCCAGCCAGGTCAGCCGGGCCCGCCACCTCGCCGACACCCAGGTGCGTCTGCTGCGGGCCGTGCAGGAATGGGGGCCGCTCGTCCTCGGCGTCTGCGGCGCGGTGCTCGTCGCATCCGGGATGCTGCTGGCCCGGCGCGCAGCCCGGGCTACCTCCTGACGCAGCACTCCCACGGCACGTCGGCAGCCGACACGCTCCTGATGCGGGCCTACTAGCGGCGACGCAGCACCAGCAGCAGGTTCCAGGTGAGGAACTCGCGGAGCACCGGGATCCGCACCACCGGATACGCCCACCACGGCAGGTAGCGGGGCAGGATCGCCACCACCGAGGCGTGCGGGGTCCGCCGCGCCCAGCGGATCATCTCCGCGGCCGAGACCGCAAACAAGGTGGAGCCGAAGTCGTTCTTCGGGCGGCGACCGTGACGGCGGGTGAACCGGCGGGCCGCGTAGTGGCCGCCGAAGTAGTGCCACGGCGACGTCTCATGCCCGCCCCACGGGGAGAGCCACAGCGTGTACGACAGGTAGATGATCCCGCCCGGCCGGGTGACCCGCACCATCTCATCAGCCATGCGGATCGGGTCGGGGACATGCTCCAGCACGTTGGAGGAGAAGCACACGTCCACCGAACCGGTGCGCAACGGCAAGTCGAGGGCACTGCCCAGGACCGCGTTCTTCGGCAGGACCCCGTCCCGCAGCCGCATCTCACCCGCGTCAGCGTCCACACACAGGCAGCGCGCCCCCGCCTCGCGGAGCGCGTCCGCGAAATAGCCGGGACCGCCGCCCACATCGGCGACGATCGCACCGTCCAACTCGGTGTACTGCTGCAACTGCGCCACCGTGTCCCGGGCCAGAGTGCCGTAGAAGAAGTCCGGGTCGGTCTGCTCTTTGCGGAACGCCGCGAACAGCCGCACCGACCGGCCCACCGTGGCGCGGAAGGGGACGGGAGAGGTCACAGGGCGGCCCCCGGATCCTTGCGGGCGTAGTAGCGCATGTGGACCCAGTGGGTGCCGTGGTCGTCGCCCGCGTACTCTTCGGCGGAGACCACCCGGACGCCGTGGGAGGCGAGCAGCTCCCGCATCTGCTCCGGCGGCATCGTGTGCATGCGCATCGGCGCGGGATATCCGAGCAGGACGCGCTGGATGAACCGGATCACGCGGTGCGGTGCATACCGGAACACCAGCCCTTTCACGGTGCGGCGCTCGGTGGCGGGCATCCCCGCCACTAAGGCCCCGCCAGGCCGCAGCACCCGGGCGAACTCCGCGAGGTACCCGCGGGCCAGGGGCGGCGGCAGGTGCTGCAGCACCAGGTCGGTGTAGACCAGGTCGAAGGAGGCGTCAGGGAAGATCTTCAGGTCGGGGGCGTCGTTGAGGAGGAAGTCGATCCGGCCGCCGCTGCGGTCCAGTCGGCGGGCCTCCGCCAGCATGGGCGCGGAGATGTCCACCCCCACTACCCGGTCGAAGTAGGCGGCCAGGGCGTTGGACAAGCGTCCCGCCCCGCAGCCGAAATCCAGTGCCCGCTCCCGGCCGTGCGCGATCCCGAGCTCGGCCAGCCGCGCCATCGCGGCGTCGATCTCGGCCCGGCCCGAGGCGAGGAACTCGTCATCGTCCCATCCGCCGTGCCGTTTGGCGGGGTCGACGCAGACCGCCCACAGGGGAGCGGCGGCCCCCAGCGTCGTCCAGTCCTTCCGGATCTCGTCGAGACTCACGAACACTCCTGACAGCCGCCACGGTGCGGCGGACGGCAACAGTTCACGTTTTTTCCGCGTTCCGGGTACGACCATGGACCCCGCGGGGTGAGCTACGCAATAGTGGGCAATGTGCCTCATTCTGTCACTTCCGTTGATGGCGGCGTCAACCCCGACAGCCGTCTGACTACCTCCCCGGCGACCGCACCGTCGGAGCGAGAAGTCCCGCAGAAGAGCCACCGTGTCGTGCTCGCCGGTGCCGCACTCATCGCCCTCACCCTGGGCCTGCGCGCCTGGGTTCTGCGGCACGCCTACTTCATCGAAGACGACTTCCTGTTCGTGGCCGACGCGGCAGCCTCCCCGCTGACCTTCGACTACCTGACCAGCCTGCACAAAGGCCACTTCATGCCCGGGGCGAAGCTACTGGTCGCCGTGCTGACTGCCCTGTCCCCCTACAACTGGACGCTGGCTGCGGGCACCATGCTCGCCCTGCACGGCGCCGCCGCAGCGGCGACCTTCCGGCTGCTCGGCGAAGTCTGGGGATGGCGCTGGGCGATTCTCGCACCGTTGGCCGTCGCGGTGTGCGCGCCCCTCACCGTGCCTGTCCTGGCCTGGTGGTCAGCAGCGCTCAACGCGATCCCGTTCCAGCTGGCGACAGCGCTCGCCCTGCTGTGGACGGTGCGCTACCTGCGCCACGGACGCGAGCGGGACGCGTGGCTGGCCGCGGCCGCGGTCGTGGGCGGTATGGCGTTCTCCGTCAAAGCCCTGCTGCTGCCGCTGCTGCTCTTCGCCGTGGCGGTCGCGTTCCACACCCCCGGACCGTTGACGTGGGCGCCGTCAGCCGCCCTGCGCGCCCGCCCCAGGTTCTGGACCGGTATGGGCGCCCTGTTCCTCGGCTACCTGGTGGTCTACATGAGTCGTCCCGCTGATGCGGAGGGTGCTGGGGTGCCGGCGCTGAAGGCGGCGCTCGGACAGGCGCGGCGGCTCCTCTTGGAGACCTTCCCCGTCGGGGCCGTGGGCGGTCCGTTCTCGTGGGGGCCGGTCACCCCGGCAGGCGGCCTGCTCCAACCGCATCCGGCCCTCGTCGCGGCAGCGTGGACGGTGCTGGCGGCGATGGTGGGGGTGAGCCTGCTGCACCGCCCCCGATGGGCGTGGCGTGCCTGGGCGCTGCTCGTCGGCTACCTGGTGTGCGTGGACCTTGTCCCCACGCTGGTGGCGCGTGGACGCTACCACGAGCTCGTCGGCTACGACCCCCGCTACGTGGCCGATGCTGCTCTCGTGTTCGCGTTCTGCGTGGCCTGGGCGTTCCTCGCCCCCCGCTGGGAGGAGTCCGCTGCGCAGCGCCCGGTTCGGCAGCGGATCCGCCTGCCCAGACGGCTGCTCCGCGGCACAGCAGCGGGGGCCACGGCCGGGTTCGTCGCTGCGGCTTCCGTGTCCACCGCGGCCTACGCGGACACCCTGTCGGGGGACCGGGTCCACTGGTACCTGGACACGGTGCGCGCTTCCCTGGCCGCGATCCCCGAAGAAGCGGGAGTGTTCCCCCGTCCGGTTCCCGAAGACATCGTGCTGCCGTGGAACGGGCATCGCCGGTTCAGCTCGTTCCTGCTCAGCCCGCTCGCCGGCGACGACGCCGAGCGGATCGCCGACCCCCAGCCCGCGGCCCTGCCCATGGTGCTCAACGACGCGGGTTTCCTCGTGGTCGCCGAGCCCGCACCGGACAGCGTCTTCCTCGGCCCGCCTGACGACGGGGAATGCGTGGAGACGCTCGACGGCCAGGTACTCCACCAGGTCTCCACCTTCGGCCACCCCGGCCACGTGCTGGGCCTCAGCTACGTCTCCGACCGGGATGCCGAAACCACGGTGGGGCTCGACACGGTCACCCAGACCACGGTCCTGCCTGCTGCCCCCTACGGGGGATCCTGGTATGTGCCGCTGACCGGGAAAGGGCAGACCCTGGTGATCAAGGTGCCCGATGAGGTCTGCCTGACCTGGGTCACGTTCGGCGAACTCGTCCCGTCGGTGGAAGGCAACCCCTGGGAGCAGGAAGACCTGGAAGAGAAAACTGAATAGGGCAGTGCCCGCTCAGGAAAGCACCGGGGAGCAGCCGCGTACCGGCGGGGTGCAGGACCGTGCACAGCCCGGGCAGGCACCGGGAAGCGCGGTCAACGAGGCAACCGGCGCCACACGGGACGGGGCAGCAGCCTGAAGACCAGCGCCAGCACGCCGAGGGCGCGGGGAACCCACACGGTCCGCGTGCCGCGGCGGAGCGCCGCAGCGACCGTGTCCGCGACCTGCTGCGGAGTGGTGGCCAGCGGCGCTTCAGGCACGTGCGCGGACATGCGGGTGCGCACATATCCGGGACGGACCACCAAGACCCGGGCGCCGCTCTCGGCGAGCAGGTCGCCCAACGCGTGGGCAAAACCGTCGAGGCCTGCCTTGGCCGCTCCGTAGACGAGGTTGGCGCGCCGCACTCGCACCCCCGCCACGGACGACAGCACCACCAGGGTTCCGTGGCCCTGTTCGCGGAGCCGGGCCGCAACCGCCAACCCGGCCGACACATGACCGGTCAGGTTCACTGTCACGTTCTCGGCTGCCGCCACGGGGTCGCCGACGAGGCGCGACTGGTCGCCGAGCACCCCGAACGCGGCGACCACCACGTCGAGGTCGCCGACGAGACGCACCGCCTCCGCAACGGTTGCGGCATGGTCGGCGGGCGTGGCCGCGTCGAAGTCGACGACGTGCACGTCGGCAGCGCCCTGAGCTCGGAGGCGGGCGGCCGCCTCCGCCAGCGGCGCCTGCCGTCCCGGCCGGGCCGCCAGCACGATCCGGCGGGCGCCGCCGCGGACCAGCCGTTCCACGATGGCCAGCCCGATCTCGCTGCGTCCGCCGAGCAGCAGCACCGATTCCACGGCACGTGCTGTCCGACGCATCTCGCTCCGTCCTCCTGTCACAGTTCTAAACGGCGGGCCAGGTCCGAGACCAGCACCCGCTCGGGGTCCACCCGGTCCCGCACCCGGTGCCACCGGGGAAGCTCCGGGTACATGGCGTGCACGGTTGCCGCTGCGGCCCGGCTGTCCTTGGCCAGGTAGAGGCGGCCTCCCGCGGCGAGCACCCATTCGTCGAAGCGGGTGAGCAGCGGGAGGAGTCCAGGAAGGTCGGCGGGCAGGTCCACCGCTAGTGTCCACCCGGGCTGGGGGAAGGACAGCGGAGCGGGAGTGCCGGGGCCGAAGCGTTTCAGGACCGCGAGGAACGAGGGGGCCTGGTGCTTCGCCAGGTGCTCGACGATCCGCCGCAGCGTCTCCTCCTGCCCGAACGGCACGGTGAACTGGTACTGCACCAGGCCGCGGGACCCGTACAGCCGGTTCCAGTCGCGGAGCGCGTCCAACGGGTAGAAGAACGCGGTGACCTCCTGGAGCTCGTCCCGGCGGCGGCGCGGCGCTGCCGCATAGTAGGCCGTGTTGAAGGCCCGTACGGTGGTCGGCGTCAGTAGGCGGGAGGGCACGCCGCGCGGCACCCGGATCCCCTGCCGGGGCCGGTAGCGCAACGGGTCGCGGCGGGCCGCGGGAGGCAGGTCGGCGACGTGGGCGTGGTGGGCGCGGGTGAGCACGCCGCGCCCCAGAAAGCGGCCGCGCGCCAACAGGTCCAGCCAGCACACCGAGTAGCGGTAGTCGTCGTCGCGCTCGGTCATTGCTGCTAGGGCCGCCTCCAGGTCAGGGATGCGGTCGGTGTCCACTCGCATCCGCGAGGTCGTCACGGGAAGCACGGTGAACGTGGCTTCGGTGATCACCCCGGTCAACCCCATGCCGCCGACGGTCGCCCAGAACAGGTCCGGGTCCCGGTCGGGGCCGAGGCGGCGGACCGCGCCGTCGGGGGTGACGAGGGTGAGGGCGCGCAGGTGTGCGCCGAACGACGAGTCGACGTGGTGGTTCTTGCCGTGGACGTCGGCGGCGATCGCTCCCCCCACGGTGACCTGCCGGGTGCCGGGGGTCACCGGGAGGAAGAAGCCGCGGGGCAGCAGGTGGCGCAGCAACGTGTCCAGGCTGGTGCCTGCCGAGGCAGTGACCGTGCCCGCAGCCGCGTCCACCCGGAAGCCCGGGGTGAGGTCGGCGCAGTCCACTACGGTGCCGTCCGCGTTCTGCGCGGCATCACCGTAGGAGCGGCCCAGACCGCGGGCGACCGCGCCGCGTCCGCGGGCGGCGGAGCGGAGCACAGCGGCGAGTTCGTCTGTGGTGCGGGGGCGCACCACGGTGGCGACGGTGGGACGCAGGAGTCCCCAGCCGGTGAGCGGTGTGCGGTGGCGGTGCACCGGTCCTCCCTGCCGTCGAATCAGGCTCAGCCCACGTGGACGCCGAGCAGGACGAGGGCCCCGAGAGCGGCGAGGCACAGCTGCAGTGGGCGGTCACGCAGCACCAGTTCCTCCGGCTCCTCTCCGATGCCGCGGTCCACGAGCGCGTGGAGCCGGAATACCGCCATGACCAGGGGAACGATACTCGCTACGGTCAGCACCTGGGCGAGGCCGGTGGGAGTGGTCCACGCCCACAGGAAGTAGGTGGCGACCATGGCGCTCGCGGTCGCGATCCGCAGCCGGGTGAGGAAACCGGTCGTGTAGTACGCGAGGGTGGCGCGGGTGCGTCTGGAAGCGGGGGTGCGGAGCTCCGCTTCCCGTTTCCCCGCCACGACGAGAAGCGCCCCCAGGGAGACGACGGCGAGGAACCAGCCGGTGATGGGGACACCGGTGGTGGCCCCTCCGGCGAGGGCGCGCAGCACGTGGCAGCCCGCGACTGCGGCGATGTCGCAGAGTGGAAGGTGTTTCAGCCCGTAGGTGTAGCTCACCGACAGCGCAAGGTAGCCGACGAGGACCAGGGCAAGGCGGGGCTTGGCGGCGGCCAGCGCGACCAGCGGGGCGGAGCCGATGAGGAGCGCGCCGAGGACCGCGGCCAGGGGGACGGGGACCAGGCCGGAAGCGATGGGACGGTGCCGTTTGCGGGCATGGGCCCGGTCGGCTTCCGCATCAGCGATGTCGTTGAGCAGGTAGGTGCCGCTCGCCGCCGCACAGAACAGGAGGAAGGCCAGCAGGGTGTCGGCCGCGGCTGCCGCAGAGTCCAGTGCCCCGGCGAGCGCGGGTGCCGCTGCGACGAGGAGGTTCTTGATCCACTGCCGAGGACGGGCCACGAGCAGGACGCCCCAGGCCACGGCGCGTGGCCCGGGACGTCGCAACGGGGGAGTCCCGCGTTCCGGGTGCGGGCGGAACGCGGGGCCGCTCGTCGACAGCACGTCAAGCGCGGGCGTGGGCAGGGGTTCTGGTGCGGGACAGGGAGAGCGCCAGACCGATCACGAGGACCACGGCGCCCACTGCGAGCAGCACGATCGGCAGGGTGGTGCGGATGAGGATGATCTTGTCGCCGTCGGCGGCAGCCGCGACCCGTTCAGCAACGGTCTCGTCGGTGAAGTCCATCGTGGCGTCGAACATGACGAGCCGTTCCTCACCGTCGACGACTGCGACACGGCGCTGCTCCTCACGGAGGTCGAGCGGGGAGCCGGTGATCGGGTCGACCCAGTAGGTGCGGGTATTGGAGTAGACGATGTCGGCGGTGACGTCGCCTTCCCCGTCGAGGCCGAGCAGGCTGCGGGGCAGCTCGCGGGTTTCGACCACGGTCGGTTCGACCTCTTGGACGAACTTGTAGGCCTCCACACCGGGGTGGCCGTCTACCTCTTCGACTCCTTCGAACCTGATGGGCAGGGCTTCGCGGACGGTGGAGTCGAAGAATTCGTAGTCGCGCTGTTCGACGAGGAACGGCCACTTGAATGCCTGGCCGCTCTGCGGGACGGATTCCTCGTTGACCGAGGAACCACAGCAGTCCACCGCTTCGCCGGTGACCCGGTCGTGCGCGGTGTGCCGAGTGGTGGAGAGGAAGGCGAAGTCGCGGTCGACGTCTTTCACCCAGCGGAACTCGTCCCAGACGACGATGTCGTCGTCGCTGGCGCGCACGTCCGCCTTGAGGGTGGTGTGCGCTTCGACGGTCGCCCCCTCGATCACCTTCATCTCTTCGACGTTGAAGTAGGTCGCGTCTTCGCTGCGGTTGACCGTCTGCGCGTAATAGTCCAACGGAGTCTTCATGAATGCGCTGGCCACCCAATAGCGCAGCAGGGGGGCAAGCACAAGGCAGAAGACCCCGAAGGCGACGCCCACGGTGGCCACGGTACGACGCATGGCTCCTCCTGACGGGGCCTGGGGGTTTGGGGAGGGTTTGATGAAGTTTTGGGTATCGTATGGACTCTTAGTGATATGAGTCACCCCTATGTGACCGAATTTTTGTAATCCGATTCTGTTTCTGGTTGGGAGAGAAACGTGACCACAGCCCTCTCCCGTTCGGCCAACACAGCACTTCCTCAGGTCAGCGGGCACCAGCCCGCTCTTGAAGGCATGCGGGCGCTCGCGGCGCTTCTGGTGTTGCTCTTCCACGTCGCTATGGAGACGGGGGATGCGCTCGCCCCAGGGGTAGGCGGCGCACTCCTCGCCGGAGGCGATATGGCGGTGCCGCTGTTCTTCGCGCTTTCCGGGCTGCTGCTCTACCGGCCCTGGGCCAACGCGGCGATCGACGGCGAACCCGGCCCGTCAGTCCGCAGCTACCTGCGGCGGCGGGCAGCGCGGATCCTTCCCGCCTACTGGCTGGTCGCTGTGGTGGCCCTCCTGCTGTGGTCACGCGAACACTTAGGGACACCGCGTGCCTGGCTGGAAATCCTGACCTTGACGTTCATCTACGACCCTGCTCCGTGGTGGACCGGCACTGGGCCGCGCGGGCTAGGCCAGATGTGGAGCCTGTGCGTCGAAGTCGCTTTCTACGTGCTGCTTCCCCTGCTGGCCGTGGGACTGGCGATGTTGGCCGCACGCGGAAGCGATCCGGAAGGGCGGGCTCGGATCCTGCTCACCGGGGTTGCCGTGCTTCCCGTGCTCAGCCTGGCCGCGCTCGTCATCCAGTTCTTCCCGGAACCGCGCCTCCACCTGCACGCCTGGCCCCCACGTGCCCTCGGCTTGTTCGCTGTCGGTATGGCGCTTGCGGTCCTGGCCCGGTGGGCGTGGTGGGAGCGTGACGCGGCCGGACCGGTACGCCGGTTCTGCCAGACGCTCGCAGCCTCTCCTGGACTGTGCTGGAGTGTTGCCGCAGCCGCCTACCTGCTGGGATGCACTCCGCTGACTGGCGACCGGTTCCGCGGAGCGGAGGACTTCTGGGCGGGGGTGGCCGAACTCCTGGTCACCATGGTTTTCGCGTTCTTTCTGATCGCCCCGCTCGCGCTGCTTCCCCAAGAGCCGACTGCCCGACCCTCCTGGTTGCGCACCTTCCTGGAGCATCGGACCATGCGCTTCCTGGGCCGGGTCTCCTACGGCATCTTCCTGTGGCAGTTCGTTGTGCTCTACCTGTGGCGCGACGTGACGAACCAGGAAGCATTCACCGGTTTCTTCCCGCTCGACCTCGTCCCCGTGGCCGCGGGCACCATCCTGCTCGCGGCCGCCACCTACTACTGGGTGGAGCAGCCGATCATGGCCCGTGTCACGCGCCGACCCGACGCGTCCGCTACCCCGGAACCGGCTGACGCGGACCGCGCTACTGCCCCGCAACGGTAGGGTCAGCCCATGGCAGACGGAGAAGTCCTCATCGTTGTCGGCGCCGCGATCATCCGGGACGACGCAGTCCTCGCCGCGCAACGTGCAGAACCCGAGAGCATGCGGGGCGGATGGGAGTTCCCCGGCGGCAAGGTTGACCCCGGTGAGAGCGAGGAAGAGGCGCTGATCCGCGAGTGCCGGGAAGAACTGGATGTCGACGTCCGGCCGTTGGAACGGCTGCCCCGCGAAGTCGACTTTCCTACACGCCCCGGCAGCCCTCGCGCGGTCCTGCGCCTGTGGACCGCAGAACTCCTTCGCGGCGAACCCCGCCTCGTGGAGCACCTGGCGCTGCGCTGGCTGACCCCGGAGACCCTCGACGACGTGGACTGGCTGCCCACCGACGCACCGTTCCTCGACGATGTCCGGAACGTTTTGGCGCCGCACAGCGTCTCCAGCTCCCTGCTCGACAAGTGACCAAAGAGCGCACCCCGTGTGACCAGCCCGTCATCACGGCAGGGGGTGAGCGGCGCATAAAATGGCGGGAGGCCGCGGAAGTCGCGGTGCCCCCTCTGTTTTCCCACAACACGATCGAGACTTTCGCATGCCTACCGCCACCACCGCCCACAACACGGCCCGCCGCACCGACCTGCGCAACATCGCCATCGTCGCGCACGTCGACCACGGCAAAACCACCCTCGTGGACGCCATGCTCTGGCAGTCCGGGGCGTTCCGCGCCAACCAGGACGTCGACGAGCGGGTCATGGACTCCGGTGATCTGGAACGCGAGAAGGGCATCACCATCCTCGCCAAGAACACCGCGGTCCGCTACACCACGCCCGCCGGCGAGAACATCGTCATCAACATCGTCGACACCCCTGGCCACGCCGACTTCGGCGGGGAAGTGGAGCGCGGGCTGTCCATGGTGGACGGTGTGCTGCTGCTTGTCGACGCCAGCGAAGGGCCTCTCCCGCAGACGCGGTTCGTGCTGCGCAAAGCCCTGGCTGCCCAGCTCCCGGTGATCCTCGTCATCAACAAGGTGGACCGCCCGGACAGCCGGATCGCCGAGGTGGTGGACGACACCTACGAGCTCTTCCTCGACCTGGACGCCACCGAGGAGCAGATCGACTTCCCCATCGTCTACGCGTGCGCCCGCGAAGGCCGGGCCTCCCTCACCCGCCCCGCCGACGGCAGCCTCCCCGACAGCGACACTCTGGAACCGCTGTTCACCACCATCCTCGACACGATTCCCGCCCCCGCCTACACCCCGGGCGCACCCCTCCAAGCCCACGTCACGAACCTGGACGCGTCCCCGTTCCTGGGCCGGCTCGCCCTGTGCCGCGTCCACCAGGGAGAGATCCGCAAAGGCCAGCAGGTCGCCTGGATCCGCACCGACGGCAGCATCGAGCACGTCAAAGTCACCGAACTGTTCCTGACCGAGGCGTTGGACCGCAAGCCCGCGGAGAAAGCCGGGCCTGGCGACATCATTGCGATCGCCGGTATCCCCGACATCATGATCGGGGAGACCCTGGCCGACCCGGCGGATCCCCGGCCGCTGCCGCCGATCACCGTGGACGAGCCAGCGATCTCCATGACGATCGGCACGAACACGTCGCCGCTCGTGGGCCGGGTCAAAGGCGCGAAGGTCACCGCCCGCCTCGTCAAAGAACGTCTCGACCGGGAACTCGTCGGCAACGTCAGCCTGCGCGTCCTGCCCACCGACCGGCCTGACACGTGGGAGGTGCAGGGGCGCGGGGAGCTGGCGCTGGCCATCCTCGTCGAGCAGATGCGCCGTGAAGGCTACGAGCTGACCGTGGGCAAACCGCAGGTCGTCACCAAGGTCATCGACGGCCAGGTCCACGAGCCTGTGGAGCGCCTCACCGTGGACATCCCCGAGGAGTACCTGGGCGCCGTCACCCAGCTCCTCAACATCCGCAAGGGCCGCATGGAGACCATGACCAACCATGGCACCGGATGGGTCCGCATGGACTGGACGGTGCCGTCGCGCGGCCTCATCGGCTTCCGCACCGAGTTCCTCACCGAGACGCGCGGCACCGGTATCGCCCACCACGTCTTCGACGGTTATGCGCCGTGGTTCGGCGAGCTCCGCACGCGCGCCACTGGATCGCTGGTCGCCGACCGCAGCGGCAAAGCCACCGCCTATGCCATGTTCGGCCTGCAGGAGCGAGGCACGCTTTTCGTGGAGCCGGGCACCGAGGTCTACGAGGGCATGGTGGTCGGCGAGAACTCCCGTGCCGACGACATCGACGTCAACATCACCAAGGAGCGCAAGGTCAGCAACGTGCGCTCCTCCACCGCCGAGGAGCTCGAACGCCTCTCCCCGCCGCGCAAGCTCTCCTTGGAGGAGGCGTTGGAGTTCTGCCGCGAGGACGAATGCGTGGAGGTCACCCCGGAGGCGGTCCGCATCCGCAAAGTCATCCTCGACCAGAAGGAGCGGGCCCGCATCCTGGCCCACCGCAAGCGCCGCTGAGCGCGGCTGCAGACGCCCTAGCTGCGGGGAAGGCGGCAGCCCGTGCGGCACAGAAGAAAACCAGCAAACGTCGCATTCCCTTGACCGCATGGTTTTCTCGCGTTTCCAACCGTAATCTGAGGGGCACACGACGCCTTCCCGGTTTCCGGTGCTCGAGCGGCGATGTCCGTCGGGCGAACGATAAGGACCTTCCATGGCGCAGCCTCACGCGGTCATCATCGGTGGCGGTGTCGGCGGGCTCACCGCCGCGGTCGCCCTCCACGACAGGGGATGGGCTGTCACCGTCTGCGAACCGTCCACATCTCCAGGAGCCGTCGACACCGGCCTGGGGATCCTCCCCAACGGGCTACGCGTACTGCGCGCCCTCGGCGTCGGTGAAGCCTTCCACGCGGCCGCAGCCTGGCCGCCTACGGTGGAACTGCGCCGCGCCGACGGCCGTGTCCTGCTGCGCCTGGAACAGGAGCGGTTGACCCGCAGGTACGGGGCAGCGGTCGCTGTGGTCAGCCGCTCCGCCCTGCTCCGACTCCTCGCCGCCCGGCTGCCGGCCGGGGCGATCCACGTGGGTGTGACGGTGACCGAGCTCCACGTGGGGGACATCCACCAGCGGGCCCATGTTCGCACCACGGCGGGCGACCTGGCCGCAGACCTCGTTGTCGCGGCCGACGGTGTCCACTCCAGGATGCGCGCCCTGCTGTTCCCCCGCCACCCGGAACCGACGTATGCGGGCTTCACGACGTGGCGGTTCCTCGCCCCCGCCCCGGTGCACGCCGTCCCGGCAGGGGAGACGTGGGGCAGCGGCGCGTCCTTCGGGGTGCTGCCCCTGCCCGACGGCCGGGCCTACTGCTATGCCACGGCCACCGCACCCGCGGGTCAGCGGTCCGCCGACGAGCGGGCCGAACTCTTGCGGCTGTTCGGCTCCTGGCACGACCCCATTCCCGCACTGGTCCGCGCTGTCCCCGCCCAGGCAGTGGTCCGCGCAGACGCCTGGGTGGCCGACGATCCGCTGCCTGCCTACCACAGCGGCCGGGTGGCGCTGGTCGGGGACGCCGCCCACGCCGCCCCGCCCAACCTGGACCTGGGCGTCTGCCTGGCCATGGAGGACGCTGTCGTGCTCGCCCACCGCGCTAGCGGCTCCGCCGCCTACCTGCCGACCGCGTTGACCTCCTACACCGACGACCGGATCCAACGGACCAGCCGGGTCGTGCAGCGGGTCGCGCAGTTCGCGGAGATGGCCCGGACCGCCTCCCCAGCCCTGGTCCGGTTCCGCGATGCCGGGATCAGAGCGGTGGGCGCGTTCGCCGCCCACCAGGTGGCGCAGCGCTACCTGGACTCCCTGGTGGAGTGGGAGCCGCCGCGACAGAGTGCGCTGCTCTGACCGCACACGCCTCAGATCCGCTTGAGTTTCTCGGTTGGGGCGATGACTTCGAGGTCTTCGCCGAGCTCGGCTTTGGTGAGGGTGCCGAGGTAGGACATGAGCACCCGCCAGAAGGCCCGCGCGGTCCGGGAGAGGGCGACGTCTTTGCGGTGGGCGAGCGCGATGGTGCGGAGTAGTCGCGGCTCGGCGAGCGGGGTGCCGCGCAGTCCGGGACGGTTCCGCAGCACCATGCTGGGCACGACCGCCAGCCCCAGGCCGGCTTCGACGAACCGCAGCACCGCGTCCATCTCACCGCCTTCCACGGCCAGGCGGGGTTCGAAGCCCGCGGCCCGGCAGGCGCTGAGTGTCGTCTCCCGCACGTCGTAGCCGCGCCGGAACATCACCAGTGGCTGGTCCCGCAGGTCGGTGATCCGCATTGCCCCGCCGTTGGTGGGCGGGGGCTGAGATATCGGGCTGGCGACGACCAGACTCTCCCGCAGGATCGGCACGGTCACGAACGCCGGATCGCTGCTGTGCAGGGGCAGGATGATCAGGGCGAGGTCGAGTTCGCCACCGCCGAGGGCGCGGATGAGGTCGCGGGAGCCGCCCTCTTCCACGTGCAGTTCGATTCCCGGGTAGCGTTCGTGGAATCGGACGAGGGCGTCGGCGAGCAGCCCAGCGCACAGGGACGGGGTGGCGCCGAGGCGCACCCAGCCGCGGCGCATGCCCGCGAGTTCCTGGATCTCCCGGCGTGCCGTCTCCACGTCGGCGAGGATGCGCTGGGCGAGCGGCAGCAGGATTTCTCCCGCCGGAGTGAGTGTGATATTTCCCCGGGCGCGCACGAAGAGCGGCGCGCCGAGTTCTTCTTCGAGGGCCTTGATCTGCTTGCTCAGACTGGGTTGCGCGACTCGGGAAAGCTCAGCTGCCCGGGTGAAATGTCGGGTTTCGGCCACTGCGAGGAAGTAGGCCAATTGCTGGAGCTGCATAGTCCATAGCCTAAAGCTATGGTCACGAGCGTTCTGATGACTTAGACGAACCTGTTAAGAAAGATCTAAAGTTCACAACGTGGCGAACAGTACCCTGACGAAGCAGCGATCGGCAGCATTCAGATCGACGGTGGCGCTCAAGGCCGCGATGGCGATCACCGGTGCGATCCTGGTGCTGTTCCTGATCGCGCACATGTACGGCAACCTGATGATCTTCGGGGGGCAGGAGGCCTTCGACGAGTACTCCCACCACCTGAGAGTGCTCGGCGCTCCGATGCTCCCGACCAACGGCTTCCTGTGGATTATGCGCGTCGTCCTCCTGGCGAGCGTCCTCATCCACATGTACGCGGCCTTCACCCTGTGGAACCGGGCGCGGCAGGCGACCGCAGGCAAGGGATCACGGCGCTACCACAGCAAGAAGAACCGGACCGGAGTGCAGCGCACCTACGCGTCCTTCACCATGCGCTGGGGCGGCGTGGTCATCGCGCTTTTCGTGCTCTACCACCTGCTCCACCTCACCACCAACCACATTGCTCCGGGTGGGGCCTCCGACAGCCCGTACGAGCGGGTCGTCAACGGCTTCCAGATCTGGTGGGTGGTGCTGACCTACTTCATCTCGATGCTGGCGGTCGGCTTCCACCTGCGGCACGGGCTGTGGAGCGCAGTGCAGACCCTCGGTAAGAACAAGGCGCGGCGTCAGCGTGCCATCAACGCCGTTGCGACTGCCGTCGCCGTGGCCATCACGGTCGGGTTCCTCATTCCCCCGTTCTCCGTTCTCTTTGGGCTGGTGGGCTAGATGACCGAGCTTTACACCGAGGGCGCTCCGATCCGCGACGAGAAGGCCCCGGACGGGCCGATCGCGGAGCGCTGGGACAAGCGCCGCTTCTCCGCACGACTGGTGAACCCAGCGAACCGGCGCAAGCTCTCGATCATCATCGTGGGTACCGGTCTGGCTGGCGCCTCCGCGGCGGCCACCCTGGGCGAGGCCGGGTACAACATCAAGTCGTTCTGCTACCAGGACAGCCCGCGGCGCGCGCACAGCATTGCCGCGCAGGGCGGCATCAACGCGGCGAAGAACTACCGCAACGACGGGGACAGCATCTACCGGCTGTTCTACGACACCGTCAAAGGCGGCGACTACCGGGCCCGCGAATCCAACGTCTACCGGCTGGCCCAGGTCAGCGTCGAGATCATCGACCAGTGCGTGGCCCAGGGCGTGCCTTTCGCCCGCGAATACGGCGGTCTGCTCGACAACCGCTCCTTCGGCGGTGTGCAGGTCTCCCGCACCTTCTACGCCCGCGGCCAGACGGGGCAGCAGCTGCTGCTCGGTGCCTACCAGGCGCTGGAACGGCAGGTCGCGGCGGGCACGGTGGAGATGTACACCCGCCACGAGATGCTGGACCTCATCGTCGTCGACGGCCGGGCGCGCGGCATCATCGTGCGCGACATGGTCACCGGTGAGATCGAGACCCACTTCGCGGACGCGGTCGTCCTCGCCACCGGTGGCTACGGCAACGTGTTCTTCCTGTCCACCAACGCGATGGGCAGCAACGTCACGGCGATCTGGCGGGCCCACCGCAAGGGCGCGTTCTTCGCCAACCCCTGCTTCACGCAGATCCACCCGACGTGCATCCCGGTCAGCGGCACCTACCAGTCCAAGCTGACCCTGATGAGCGAGTCGCTCCGCAACGACGGCCGGATCTGGGTGCCGAAGAAGAAGGGTGACACGCGCGACCCGCGGGACATCCCCGAAGAGGAGCGCGACTACTACCTGGAGCGCATGTACCCGGCCTTCGGCAACCTGGTGCCGCGCGACATCGCTTCGCGGGCCGCCAAGCGGGTCTGCGACGAAGGACGCGGGGTCGGCCCCGGCGGCCTGGGCGTCTACCTGGACTTCGCTGACGCCATCAAGCGGATGGGGCGCGACGCGGTCGAAGCCAAGTACGGCAACCTGTTCGACATGTACGAGCGCATCACCGGGGAGAACCCGTACGAGGTCCCCATGCGGATCTACCCGGCGGTGCACTACACCATGGGCGGACTGTGGGTCGACTACGACCTGCAGAGCACCATCCCCGGCCTGTTCGTGATCGGTGAGGCCAACTTCTCCGATCACGGCGCCAACCGGCTGGGCGCCAGCGCGCTCATGCAGGGCCTGGCCGACGGCTACTTCGTGCTGCCCAACACCATCAACGACTACCTGGCCGACGGACCCTTCGAGAAGATCGACGAGAACCACCCGGAGGTCAAGGAGGCAGTCGAGGGCGTGCGCGCCCGCCTCGAGAAGCTGCTGTCCATCAACGGCAGCCGCACCGTGGACTCCTTCCACCGCGAGCTCGGCAAGATCATGTGGGACTACTGCGGTATGGAGCGCACGGAGGAAGGGCTGCGCAAGGCGATCACGCTCATCCGCGAGCTGCGGGACGAGTTCTGGCGTGACGTCAAGGTCACCGGCGTCAACGAAGAACTCAACCAGACCCTGGAGCGGGCTCACCGAGTCGCCGACTTCATGGAACTGGCGGAACTGATGTGCATCGACGCGCTGCACCGCCGCGAGTCCTGCGGTGGCCACTTCCGCGCCGAAAGCCAGACCGAAGACGGCGAGGCGCTGCGTCATGACGACGAGTTCGCCTATGTCGCAGCGTGGGAGTTCACCGGCGTGGGTGAACCGCCCGTGCTGCACAAGGAAGCCCTGGAATACGAGTACGTCGAGATGAAGCAGCGGAGCTACAAGTGAGAATCACCCTGCGTGTGTGGCGTCAGAAGAGCAGGGACGACGAAGGCCGGATGGTCACCTACGAGCTCGATGACGTCAACGAGAACATGTCCTTCCTGGAGATGCTCGACGTCCTCAACGAGAAGCTCACGCTCCAGGGCGAGGACCCGATCGCGTTCGACCACGACTGCCGGGAAGGCATCTGCGGCGCGTGCGGCGTGGTGATCAACGGTGTCGCCCACGGCCCCGAAGTGACGACCACCTGCCAGCTGCACATGCGCAGTTTCAAGGACGGCGACGTCATCGAGGTCGAGCCGTGGCGGGCCAAGGCGTTCCCGGTGATCAAGGACCTGGTGGTCGACCGGAGCGCGTTCGACCGCATCATCCAGGCGGGCGGTTACATCAGCGCGCCCACCGGCACGGCCCCGGACGCGCACTCCGTCCCGGTGCCCAAGGCTGACGCGGACCGCGCGTTCGACGCCGCCACCTGCATCGGCTGCGGCGCTTGCGTGGCGGCCTGCCCCAACGCCTCGGCGATGCTGTTCACCGCAGCCAAGATCACCCACCTGGGCATGCTCCCGCAGGGACAGCCCGAGCGGGCCTCCCGCGTGGTGAAGATGGTCAACCAGCACGACGAGGAAGGCTTCGGCGGCTGCACCAACATCGGCGAATGTGCAGCGGTCTGCCCGAAGGGCATCCCGTTGGACACGATCTCCCAGCTCAACAACGACCTGTTGAGTGCGCTGGCCTCCGGAAAGCTGTAACAGGCTTTCTTCGGCTTCAGACAGCGGGCCCGCCCTCCCCTGGGGAAGGACGGGCCCGCCCGCATGAAGGCAGCGGACCCGCTCCTTCGACTGGGAAGCTCACAGCCAGGTGAACCGGGACTCTGTCTCCGACGGGTACGGGTCCGTGGCGTAGTAGGTGTGCAGCAGCCGGGACCCCGCCGGGCTCGCGGTGTAGATGGGCTCCCCGGCGGACAGCCACCGGTTCCACGCCCGCGCAAACGCTTCCACTCCCCGCCGGTCGCGGCCCAGCAGTGCCGGCACCGCGTGGAACACCGCGGGGTTCTCCGGGGCTTTGCCGAGCAGCCAGTCCATCCCCATCCGCTGGGCCTGCGCTGCATCGGCGGGAGGCTCGATCCGGTAGCGGTTGATGATGTAGCGGGGCTGGCCTACCAGCGGTGAGATCACCTCGTCCAAGGCCGTGCTGAAGGCTTTGGCTTCGGCAGGCCCGGCGCCGGTGAACGTGAGCCGGAACGTGCCGTCCGTGTCGATGTCCAACCGCAGGCCTTCCGCGCCCACCGGGGAATACCCCGCCGCATGCATCGCATCCGCAATGGCGTAACCGAACCGGAGAATGTCAGGCTCCCCAGAAGCGATCTCGAAAAGCTGGGCGGCCCGCCGGATCCGCGGCCGCCGGGCCAGCAGCCGGTAGGCGCAGACCCCGCCGGCCACCGCCCCTGCCACGGCCAGGCCGGCCGACGGCGGAAGGCCGAACGCGGTCACCACCAGCAGGACCGCGGCCGCGACCACGGGAACAGACAGCACGATCTTCCACAGCGGGGACACCGCCAACTGTTCAGCAGTGTCCACCCCCGCCCGGCCCGGCACGGCGGGCGGCGGTTGCGGGGACTGGCCTGCCGGGCGGGGCGCCAGCACTCCCCGATACTGCTGCGGCCGGACCCGGACCGTGGCCAGCAGTTCGTCCGTGTAGGGGGAGCCGATCCGCCACCGCTCCCGGGTATCCTCTCGGTCTTCGGCGCGCCGCAGCATCCGCTCGTTGATGTCCGCGAACTGGTCCACCGGCGGCGGCGCATACGGGGAGAGCGCCGGGTCGACGTGCGCGACCCCGCTCATCACTTCCCCGTCAGCAGCCGCTCCCAGGTAGCCTTCGTGCTTGCGGACGAACCGCTCCCAGTCCGCGCTCCCCTTGGGGTGGGTGTCGCTGACACACACCACTGTCCAGGTGTGCGCGGTCTTCTCCGGCCACTCCGGGTCAAGGCGCAGCGCACGGCCGCGCCCTTGAACCACCGAGGTGGGGGTGGTGGCGGTCGTCAAGTCCACGATCGTGTTGACCCGGGGAGTGTCCCAGCCTTCGCCGAGCAGTCCGAGCGTGCCCACTAGGACTTGGCAGCGGCCCTCTTCGAAGTATTCGGTGACCAGTCGGGCCCAGGTCCGGGACGTCCAGCGGCCTTCGATCCGCACCAGGGAGCCGCGGGACCCCGTATCCACACAGGTCAAGTTGAGGGCGGGGCGGCGCTCCTTGACGAACGCGATGAAATCGTCCGCGGTGTCCGGGGCCGCGGCCACGGTGCGGTTGGTCACCAGCATGGGATGCAGGGCGCTGGTGCGCTCGTCTGTGGCCAACAGCTCCAACTGCAGCCACGCCGACCCAGCTTGGTCGTCGAGCACGTCGCGCAACCGCGGTGAAGGGCGCACACTGGCCCGTTCGTGGTCGCACAGCACCAGGGCCCGCAGCCGCGAACCCAAGAACGCGGACTCAGCTGCGATGATCTGCACAGTGCTCTGCGATTTCGCGGAGCTCCGAGCCAGCACCCGGTCCACGGGGGAACGGCCGCCGCGGATGCCGTGCCGGGTCAGTGTGTATCCGATCGCCCGCAGCGCGGTGCGAATCCGCTCCCACGCTTGCGTGTCCCGGTCGTCGGCGGCCCGCTCCGGGGCGACGAGCTCTTTGCCCTGGTGGGGGGCCAGACAGTTGAGGACGTAGTCGCTGATCAGCACCATCCAGTCGTCAGCCGTGGGGGCGCTGCGGTGCCGCTCCAGGAGACGGGCGCCGGGCGGCAGCATGAACAGCCCGGCATGGTGCAGACGCAGGGCTGCGTCGGTGAGTTCCGGTTCCTGCGCGGCCAGTTGCGCCCAGCTCGCCTGCTCCCCCGTGTCGGTGACACGCTCGCAGAACCTGCGGCGCAGCCAGGTCACGAAGTCGGTGCTGGCAAAACCGGGGGAGAACAGGTCGGTGCAGAGTTCCGTGAACCGCAGTCCTTGCTCGGCGATGTAGTCCTGTTCGGCGGGTGTGGGTTCGGTGATCCAGACGAGTTCCGCGAAGGGGGCGAGGTAGCCGTCGCGGACCAGGGCGGGAATGGAAGCCCCGCGGATCGGGGCGCCGAACATGCGCCGAACCAGTACGGCCTCACTGTCCGTTAGGGTCTCCCACGGGGTGCCGGTGAGGCCGAGGACGTGGGCGTTCGGGAGTTCCCGCAGCACGTCGGCGAGCAGCCGCCCCCACATCTGCAGGAGGTGGTGGCACTCGTCGAGGATGACGGTGACCGGCCCCGCCGCACGCAGGGCTTCGAGCAGGGCGCTGCCGTTGCCGTGCAGCCGACCCAGGGGAGGCAGTTCATTTCCCTCTTCGTCGGTCTCCGCATCCGGGTCGAACACGGCTAGCGACTGGTAGGTCAGCACGGTGACGTCGTGGTCGAGGGAGCGCCGGGTTCCCGCAGTACACCCGTCGGGGCGGTCGAACTTCCGCCACAGGGCGAGCCACTGGTTTTGGACCGCGGTGTTGGGGACGAACACCACCGTGCGGTGGCCAAGCCGCCGCGCCGCTTCCAATCCGACGAGAGTCTTGCCCGCTCCGGGAGGCAGCACCACCCACGCACGCCGTTCCCCCGACGCCCAACGGGCATCCAACGCTTCCAGCGCGTGCCGCTGGTACGACCGAAATCCACCCGGCCAGCGGGCCGATGCGACTCTGCTCATCATGGTGTGCGCGGTGTGGTGCCCCAGGCCGTCAAGCCAGGGAGAGAACGCGGCCTCCTCTCTCCTCGTCAGGGAACGCGGCGAGCAGCGGCACGGGGCCGTCAAGTACCGCGCGGGGATGGGATGTCACACGGACTGGTGGAACACATGGGCGCGGATCCAAGCGTGCATGGCCACCGCAGCGGCCGCACCAGCGTTGATGGACCGTGTGGAGCCGAACTGGGCGATGGAGAGCACCGAAACGCAGACTTTGCGGACTTCTTCCGACAGGCCGGGTCCCTCCTGGCCGAAGACGAGAACGCATTCGCGGGGCAGGGGATAGGTCTCCAACGGGACCGAGCCTGGAAGGTTGTCGATCCCGATCAGCGGAAGGTCGTGGGCTTCCGCCCATGCCACCAGGGAAGCCGTGTCGGGGTGGTGGTGGATGTGCTGGTAGCGGTCGGTCACCATCGCGCCGCGCCGGTTCCAGCGGCGGCGCCCCACAATGTGGACGGCACGGGCAGCGAAAGCGTTCGCGGTGCGGACCACGGACCCGATGTTGAAGTCGTGCTCCCAGTTTTCGATGGCCACATGGAATGGGTGGCGCCGGCGGTCGAGGTCAGCGACGATCGCTTCCCGCCGCCAGTAGCGGTACCGGTCCACCACGTTCCGGCGGTCGCCGTTTTTGAGCAGTTCCGGGTCGTAGTGATCGCCTTCGGGCCAGGGACCTTCCCACGGACCTACACCCACCTCGGTCCGGTCGGGGGGAGGGGGACTGTCGGAGGATGGGGGAACGACCTGTTCACTCACGCGGTTCAGCTTAGGCCCCACAGCAGCAGTCACGCTATTGAGGTGTCGGTGCTCGATCCCTGGAGGACGCGGGGCGGCAGCCCGGCAGCAGACTCCGTCTGCGGCAGCCCTCTCCTGCACGGGTGGATGCCGCAGCTCGTTCGGGAGAAAAGGTCACCATAGGCTCTCTTCCTATTGGGGACATCCCTACCAGAGTCGCACAAGACCGCCGTCTGCCGCCCGACCGCTTCCGGCCATAAGGTTCAGACTATGCGCGCGCGTCCTGCCCCTGCGGGGCCAGTTCCTGCCCGGGAGCGGGGATGCGGGCACCCGTCTCGGGGATCTCAATGGTGACCATGTCGTGCGGCACCGGGCATCCCTTGGGGAACGTGCCGATCCGCCGCGGATCGTAGCCGTTGGGGTAGCTCTTGATCTTCGGGTTGTTCTCGATGCGGTAGGGCTCCACCCGCGGGGGCATGAACCGGACGATCTTGGCCCGCAGCCACATCGCCAGGTGCGCGGCGGTGCGCCAGAACCGTGACGGCGGGTCGTAGCGGAACGCTTGGATGAGCCGGTCGTCCAGCAGAGCCATGGTGAACTTCCGGAAGACCGGCTGCTGCCAGCGGGGGACGGTATCGACCATCAGCCGCAGCGTGGCATCGGAGACAGCCCGGCCTCCTTCGCTGTACCCGAAGTGGGCGATCTCGTAGGAGTCGAACAGCTCGTAGAACTCGTCGTAGGTTTCAGGGATCTCTTTGATCCCCATGTGCTTGCCGAGCAGCCGGTAGTAGTTGGTGTTGGCGGTGATCTCGTGCTCGGTGAGCCGACGCCAGCCGTAGCCCAGGTCGTTGATCCAGCGCACCGGCATGACGACGAAAGTGCTGAGCACGTAGAGGTAGTCGTCGTTGCTGATGTCGTAGGAGCGGTGCATCTGGTTCATGCGCCGCAGCGCATCGCGCCCCCGTCCCGGTTCGAAACCGTGCCGCATGATCTCGGTGAGGATGAGGGCGGTGTCGTCGGAGCGGCGCTGGGTGCGGTCGAGGAATTCTCGGGTCTCTGCGAGCAGTTGCCCGATGCTCGGTACGGCGTAGGTGCGGTAGAGGGCCAGGCTCAACGCCTGCTCGATGTCCCAAGGAAACTCGTGCGTGGTGAGGATTTCCGTGATCCGACGGCAGTCGGCTTCGGCGTCAAGCCGGTGGATCTCGGTATACCAGTCGAAGCGTTTCACGGGGGGTGTCTCCAGGGCGGTTGTGTACCGTCTCCGGGGGCTGTTCCAAAGCCCCGCGGCACATCAACCCTTCTTCATACCCCTAAAAAACTTGTATGAACCAGCTCAAAATGTGAAAAAAGCAACGGATGGGGTGCGGGTGGCCGCTGATGCGATCAGCGACCACCAAGCATCACACCGTGCTGGCCGCCCTGGACTGGAGGTGCTGGATCAGCGTGATCAGCACTTCTTTGCACGACTCGCGCACCCGCGCGTCACACAGCAGCACGGGGATCTGCGGATCGAGGCTCAGGGCGTCGCGGACCTCCTCCGGCTGGTATACGGCGGCCCCGTCGAAGCAGTTCACCGCGACCACAAACGGGATACCGCGCCGTTCGAAGAAGTCCACCGAGGGAAAACACGTCTCCAACCGCCGGGTGTCGGCAAGCACCACCGCACCCAGCGCCCCGGCAGCCAGCTCGTTCCACATAAACCAGAACCGCTCCTGACCCGGGGTACCGAACAGGTACAACACCAGCTCAGGGCTGATGGTGATCCGACCGAAGTCCAGCGCCACCGTGGTGGTCGTCTTGTTCTCCACGCCGGACAGGTCGTCCACCCCCAGACTGGCCTCGGTCATCACCTCCTCGGTGCTCAGCGGGGTGATCTCACTAATCGAGCCGACCATCGTGGTCTTCCCCGCGCCGAACCCGCCCGCGATGAGAACCTTGAGCGCCGCGGGGAGCAGTGTTGGACCGCGATCAGAGTCGTTGGATGCCATCGAGTACCGCCTGAAGGACGTCCCGGCCGACCACCGGGTGCTGGATCGTGTACGGGGCGCGGGCCAGCATGTAGCCGCGCGCGATCAGGTCTCCCATCAGCACTTTGACCACGGCCACCGGGATGTCGAGGCGTGCCGCGACCTCTGCCACTGATAAGGGGCGCTGGCAAAGGTCGAGGATGGCAAGCTGTTCCGGCTCCAAGGACAGCTCGTCCACCTCGCCGCGGGCCGAGATGACCACACTGATCATGTCCAGTTGGACCGTGTTGGTTGCCTCACGGCCCTCAGTCATCACGTAAGGCCTGACCGGAGAGCCGGGACCGTCGGAAGCCTTGTCCGGCGTGCGCCGATCGGACATGGTTGCTCTCCGCTATCGCGTGGAGGCCGCGGTCGTCTGACCGTGGGCTGGTGACTCTGCGGTGCTTCGGGGGGAGGACTCCAGGAACCGGCCGACCTGTTCCACCAGGACGTTCATCTCGTAGGCGATGAGCCCCACATCGGACCCTTCCCCAGCGAGCACTGCCAGGCAGGCGCCGCTGCCCGCCCCGGTGACGAACAGGTAGGCGTGCTCCATCTCCACGACGGTCTGCAGCACTCGGCCGCCCTTGAACTGGCGTCCGGTGCCTTGCGCAAGGCTCTGGAATGCTGAGGCGATCGCGGAGAGGTGTTCGGCGTCCTCCGTGGTGATGTCCTTGGACTTCCCGATGGGAAGCCCGTCGGCGGACAGCACGATCGCGTGCTGGGCACCGACCGCGCGCTCCACGAGTTCGTCGAGCAGCCAGTCCAGATCACGGGGTGCGTTGTCGGTCACTGTGCATCCTTCTCGGTGTCGTTCAGCAGCTTCTTACCGTCCTCGCGTCCTTTGCGGGTGCCCTGTTGGAATGCGGTCAGGGTCTGCCGGAGACGCGTTGGACGTTCCATGTCATTGGTGGATGGCCCTGTCTCAGGGGAAGAAGCCGTTTCTTCAGTCGGGTCGTCGCACAACTGGGGGACGAGATTCACTTGGGGGATGCGACGCGGCAGCGGAGGACGGCCCTCCGTGGCGGCGGGCTGCGGACGCTGCGGCGCGTCAGCCGGAGAGGAACCGGAAGGGGCAGGAGGAGTGGGGCGGCGGGCCGCGCCCTCGGTGGCCAGTTCAGGGAACGTGCTCACCCCAGGAATCCGCCGGGGCAACCTCGGCGGCTGGGCGGGCGCCTGGGAGGACGAGGGGGTGGTGAGCATGTCCCCGTCGCTTTCGGAAGCCTCCTCGGACGGGGCACCGGTGGGCGACGCAGCCGGCAGGGCCGGGGTGCGCACCCCGCGCTGCGGCAGCCCGCTGCCCGTCTCTCCGCCGTCCGTGTTGGCGCCGCGGAGGGGGGAGGGCTGCTCGTCGACGATCAGGTTTGCCGGCAGCAGCACGATCGCCAGTACACCCCCGTAGGGGGAGGTGCGCAACTGCACCTTGATGTGGTGCCGCCGCGCCAGGTGGGAGACCACGAACAGGCCCAGCCGCGTCTTCTCGTTGAGACGCATCACGTCGAACTCGGGCGGATCGGCCAGCATCGCGTTGGCCGACTCGAGCTCGTCGTCCTTCATGCCCAGGCCGCGGTCTTCGATCTCGATCGTCACCCCGTTGGGCACCCGGTCCGCGCGCAAGTGGACCTTGGTGTGCGGCGGGGAGAAGGTGGTCGCGTTGTCGACCAGCTCGGCGACGAGGTGGATGACGTCAGCGACCGCGTTGCCCTGCACGGAGACCGGGGCGATCCGCTGCCGTTTGACCCGGGAGTAGTCACCGCACTCCGAGATCGCACCGCGCAGCACGTCGATGAGCGGCAGCGGGTGGTGCCAGGTGCGTCCAGGGTTCTGGCCGCCGAGAATGAGCAGGTTTTCTGCGTTCCGCCGGGCCCGGGTGGCGAGGTGGTCCAGTTTGAACAGGTCGGTGAGCTGCTCCGGGTCCTCCTGTTCGCGTTCGAGCTTGTCCAGGATGCGCAACTGGCGGTGGACCAGGGTCTGGCTGCGGTGGGCGATGTTGAGGAACACGCGGTTGACACCCTGGCGCAGTTGCGCCTGCCGGACCGCGGCTTCGACCGCCGTGCGCTGGGCGGCGGTGAAGGCACGGCTCACCTCGCCGATCTCGTCCTCGGACTCGCTCAGCGGCAGGATCTCGGCTTCGACCTCCACCTCGGAGTCGAGCGGCTCGTTCTTCTTCAAACGGTCCATCAGCGCAGGCAGGCGCTTGTCCGCCAGCTCCTGGGTCTGGTCGCGCAACTGTACGAGACGGTCGACGAGCCGTTGCGACGACCGGGTGGAGTAGACCAGCACGGTCGCGGTGAGCGCGGCAACCCCGAGCGAGCCGAGCACCGCGATGAGCAGAGACTGGTTGGCGTCCGAGCGCTGCACCTGCGCACCCCAGGTCGCCTGGCTGGCCCCGATCTCGGTGAGGGCGTCCTTCACCGGCAGGTAGGCGGACCGCCATTCGGCTTCGTCCACCGGCAGGCTCAAATCTTCGACCTCTTGCCCGGTGTAGGGGTCGAACTCCGTGGTGATCATCCGGTTGGCGATCTCGTGGATGAGTTCGTGCAGGTGGACGTACTCTTCGTTGTCCCGCAGGGACGCGAGCATGTTCGTGGGCTCGGGGCCAAGATAGTCGTCGACCGCTTCCAGCATGGATTCGTATGCGCCGACCTGCGCCACGAACTCGTGCTGGTCGTCCATGGAGAACTCGCCGGTGGCGAAGCCGCGGGAGAGTTTCGCGTCGGCCTGGGCGAGCGCGTCGACGACACGGAACATGGAGACAGCGCTGACCGAAGGTCCGACGACCTCCGGGCTGGGAACGGACCGGGCCTGCTCGTCGAAGAGGTCGGCACCCGCCATGACCAGGTCGTTGTAATACTCCTCGACCTCTTCACGGTCGATGTTTCCCTGGTCGACCCGGGCACGCAGCTCGCCGATTTCCTTGAACTTTTCGTCCAGGTAGGTGATGCGTTTCTGGACTTTCTCGGGGGACAATGACAAAAGGCCGCGGAATTCGTCGAGGATATTGCCCATGCGCTGGTCGACGTCTGCGCGGACGTCGAGGAGGGTCTCCCGGGTCTCTCGGGGGCGGTCCAGGTAGGCCATGGTCACCGAACGCTCATCCATGACCGCGGTCAGTGCCAGGGCCGAGGGGAGAAGGAGACGGTCGTTGGCCTGGACGTAGGCGTACTGCACCACCGTCCCGTAGGCCAGGTAGACGCTACCGATCAACCACAGGACGACCAACGCCGAGACCGGAGCGAGGACAATTCTGCGGAGGCGGGTCTTGATCAGGGGAGCCCGCTTCTTCTTGGCTGCCTGCACTGCTCTCCTAGAGGACCGGGGCCGCTGAGCACACATGGGGAAAAGGCCGACGGATACTGTGACAGCGATGACGGCCGGAGCCGAGGGCCACCCCCTGTGCGAGAGAGGGCGGCGCGGTGTGCTGAAGCGCGTAAGCGGTCAAAGGGTAAGGAAACCAGCAAGGATCGTACCGCGTTCGGCTAACTCCATGGTGATCATTCCGGACGAAAACCGAAGAACCGGATGAGATGCCATTGCGGTGGGATCTTAGAGCCGAGCCGTCGGCGCGGTTATCCCCAGGTGAGGAAACCGAGGAAACAGCCGATCAGAAGAATGCCTGAGGCCACGGTCAGGAAAAGTGTGCGGGGCCACAGGCTCAACCACGGGGCAGCGACGACTCGAGCCCGCTGCGGGTTATCCGGATCGTAGGAGACGGTGACGGGATCACCGTAGCGGGCAGCCGACCAGGAGGAGTTGTCGTGCAGAGCCAGGACCTCCTCCCCTTCTTCGGTGCGGAACCGCACGATCATCCGCGAGGTGCTGTTGGTTTCGGCATAGCCGACGATCGTGCCTTCGGCTCGCTCGCCGCGTCGCCCCAGCAGCCACGCGGCGACGATGTCCCGTACCAGCCACACGAGGGAGCACAGGCCGATTCCGATAGGCAGGAGAGGGTAGTAGCGATCCATCGATCGTGGTCCGAAAGCTCGGTCGGATGGCTATGGGCTGCGGTCAGTTCGCCGGCGCCTGCGGGGTGCGCGGAGGCTCCGGCCCCAAGATCTCCGTGACCATGCTCTCACCAATGTCCACGCCGTAGCCGATGTTTTCCAAATCGGTAGCAAGCCGGTCCAGGGCGGCCACATCGGGAGCGGCCCCAGGGGAGGCCGTAGCCAAGAATCGGGGGACCGCGGCCTCCAAGTCCCGGGTCGCCGCGTACATGCGGCGCCGTATCTCGGCGTGGCGGGACTCCACATAGCGTGCCCGTCCCCGGGAGTGCGGATGCTGTGCCAGGTTGTGGACCAGCGCGGACAGCTCCTGGCTGCGGCGGACGAGGTGGTCAATGGACGCGGCGATCTCACCGGCCCGCCAGACGATGCGGGAAACCCGGTCCCCCAGCGGCCCTTCCAGGAACGGTGCGGCCACGTCCTGCAGGGAGGCGGCGGCCGCGTGCGCGCGGCGGGCGCAGCCGGCGTCGACCGCCACCGGGTCGGCGGGCAGCTCCGTCTCGGACGGGGCGGTGGGGAACAGGAAGCCGAACACGAGCACCGCGGTCAACCAGATGATCACGGCGATCACGAAGGCTGCCCAGACGGGGAGGGTCACCGCCCAGGCCAGCCCGCCCGCCACCGCGCCGCACAGGAGGCACCACGGGTTGGCGAACTTCCGTAGCTGCATTCTCTGTTCCCCTCCGAATCCCGCCGCTAGAAGTTGGAGATCACTGCTTCGAACACCTCGTCGATGCTCTGGGGGTCGGAGGCGTCGTAGGCCGCGGCGTTGGTAGCTTCCGCGATCTGAGTCATCGTCTTCAGGTCCGCGTCCTCGCCGTAGCTGATGGTGAAGATCCGCACCCCCTGCTGCCCGGGTTCCGGGGTGATGCTGTCGAGGAGCTTCTCCAGGCTGATGCCGTTGAGATCTTCGTTCTTCCCGTCGGTGAGGAACACAACCGCGTTGATGGCGTCCGGCCGGCTGTGCTCGGCGACGAGCGTGTGCGCGGCCAGCGCGGTGTCGTAGAGGCCGGTACCGCCCCCTGGCGGCAGGTTGGAGATCCGCTCCGCGAGCTCCTCCCGGCGGGGTGTCCCGTTGACCGAGGCGCCGAGCGGGCCGAGGGGCACGAGCTCCCGCCAGTCCTGCCCGTTGTCCTCCAAGTCGGTGCTGAACATCCACAGCCCCACGCGGTCGCTGTCAGAGAACTCGTCGAGGGACGTGATAGCGGCCTCCTTGGCGAGCTCCAGGCGGGTGCTTCCCGTGCCCGGGACCGATTCCTGCATCGAGCCGGACGTGTCGATGACGAGGAGGACGTTGGCGGGCTTGCGGAGCTCAGCCCAGTTCTCCAGCATCGCGTTGAGCACGTTCGCCGACGGCAGGGAGAGCTCGACCGGCTCTGCGGGCAGCACCCCGTTCTCCTCGGTCAACAGGTCCCCGGTGCGCCCGTCGTGCCCCCGGAACGCGTTGTCCAGGAACACCTGCTGCGCCTCGTCGCTGAGGAGGTAGTCCAGGAAAGCCGCCGCAGCGGCGCGCTTCGGCTCGTCCGCCCAGTCCAGGACCACGTAGGGGTGGTCCGACATCAGGGTGCCCTCTTTGGGGTAGACCGCGACGAGCGGCACGTTCGGCGGTTCGGCGTCTTCCGCGGTTGCCGGGTCGCCGCTGGGGTTGCCCTGGTTGTAGTGCACCACCGACATCTCCTCCACCGCCACCGCGGAGACGTAGGTGAGCCCTTGCCCTTCCGCGTCGGCGCGGCGCAGGTTGGCCAGGAACGTCATGGTGATGTCGCCGTAGTGGACGATGGAGCGCTCCACAGCGCTGACGAACGCGCGGGTCTGGCTGGAGTTGATGTCGTCGACGGTGAGGTCGGAGGCCATACCCGTGCCCGCGAAGTAGGTGCCGACGGTGGCGTTGAGCCCGGACGTGGAGTAGTTGGGGTTGGTCTTGCCCATGCGGAACTCGCCCCACTCGGGGTGGCCGACCGATCCCCATCCTGCTTCGCTGTCCGCAAGGTCGTGCAGGTCTACCCAGCCGAGCTCCTTGTCCGGCCAGCCGAGCGCTTCAGCCATCGGCCGGGGCATGGCGATGACGAGGGGGGAGTTGGCGATCGAGGGGGTCTCTTCCGGGATGAGTGAGGCGCGGTCCTGTTCGGTGACCCGCTGCCGGGTGATCTCCACCCAGCCGGAGCTTGCCGGCGACCACACATCGGGGCGGGGGCCGTACTCCTCTTCGTCCCATTCCCCGGCGGCGAGGGCGTCCATGGTCATCCCGGAAGACTGTTCGACGATGGAGACTTCCACGCAGCCTTCGTCGATCCGGGTGCCGCTGTAGTCCTCGGCGAGCTGCCGCATCACCCCGGCTTTCTCCGGTGAGGACGCCACGGTCAGGGAGATGGCGTCCCCAAGGCATCCGAACTGGGCGAGCGAGGGCAGTTTCGCTCCGGTCGCCACCCACCGCACAAGGGCGATGACGAGGACCGCGACAACGGCGACGATGAGAAAGGGAAGGAACCGTCGATGCCGTGGTGGAGAAGAAGCCTGGTAGACCACTGAATCCCGTCCTTGGTGCCGCTCCGCAGGTGTCCCCCGAGATGTAAGCCCCCGATGCTTTAGAGGCAGCGTAGGCAGAACAGGTTGCACCAAGGACAAAAAAGTATTTTTGTAATGAAAGTGCCGTTTGTCGGATTTGGGGCGGTGATGTGGTGCAGCCCCTGAGCACCCAGGAGCCGCACCCCAGCCCTGGTCACCAGCCGTGCAGCACCGGCTTGCCCTCGTTGTACCCGGCGACGCTCTGGACTCCGATCACCGCGCGCTCGTGGAACTCCGCCAAGTTCGCCGCGCCAGCGTAGGTCATCGCGCTGCGTACCCCCGCCACGATCATGTCGATCAGGTCTTCGACGCTGGGGCGCTCCGGGTCCAGGTACATCCGCCCAGAAGAGATGCCCTCCTCGAACAGGGCTTTACGCGCCCGCTCGAACGGCGAATCGTCCGCGGTGCGCAGCCGGACCGCGCGGGCCGAGGCCATGCCGAAGCTCTCCTTGTACAACCGTCCCTCCGAGTCCCGCAGCACATCCCCGGGAGACTCGTAGGTCCCGGCGAACCAGGAGCCGATCATCACATTGCTCGCCCCGGCGGCCAGCGCGAGCGCCACGTCACGCGGGTGCCGGATCCCCCCGTCAGCCCAGACCCACTTGCCGAGTTCCCGGGCGGCGGCAGCGCACTCCACCACGGCGGAGAACTGGGGACGGCCCACCCCCGTCATCATGCGGGTGGTGCACATCGCCCCCGGCCCCACCCCGACTTTGACGATGTCGGCGCCGGCCTCGACGAGGTCGCGCACCCCTTCAGCGGTCACCACGTTGCCCGCCACCACCGGCACCTGCGGGTCCAGGGCCCGCACCTGGCGGAGCACCTCGAGCATCTTCTCCTGGTGGCCGTGCGCAGTGTCCACAACCAGGGTGTCCACCCCGGCCTCCAGGAGTTTCGCTGCCCGGCCCGCCACATCGCCGTTGATGCCCACGGCGGCGGCGACACGCAGCCGTCCTTGCGCGTCCACGGCGGGCCGGTAGAGGGTGGCGCGGAGCGCCCCGGTGCGGGTCAGCACCCCGACCAGAGCCCCGTTGCTGTCGACCACGGGGGCCAGGCGGTGCCGGGAGTCGTGCAGGATGGCGAACGCCTCCTGCGGGTCGGTGCCCGCGGCGAGGGTGAGCAACTCGGTGGACATCACCTCGTGCAACTGGGTGAAGCGGTCCACCCCCACACAGTCCGCCTCGGTGACGACACCGATGGGACGGCGTTCCTCGTCGACGACGATGACCGCGTTGTGCGCCCGCTTAGGCAAGAGGTTGAGCGCGTGGCCGACCGTCTCCGTCGGCGCCAGAGTGATCGGCGTATCGTGCACCAGATCACGGGTTTTTGTCCACTGGATCACATCCGCTACCACATCGGTAGGGATGTCCTGGGGTAGGACGACCAGACCACCGCGGCGTGCCACGGTTTCGGCCATGCGGCGACCGGCAACCGCTGTCATGTTCGCCACTACGATAGGAATAGTCGTACCTGTACCATCATGCGATGTCAGGTCAACGTTCATCCGGGAACCTACAGATGAACGTTGGGGAACCATGAACACATCGCCGTAGGTCAGGTCGTGGGTGGGCACCTGGTCGTTGAGAAAGCGCACGTCCACCTCGATTTCGATGTTGGGCGGCCTTGGTGAAAGACGCGACCCTGTTCCCACGTCACGCCTCTCACTTTTTTCAGATTATGGTTCGCCAACCGTCATCCCGGCAGAGCGGTGACCATCGGATCTCCCGTCCCACCACTCCGCCCGGGAAAACGTGTCCTCGCATTCTCCGGGGGCGTCCACCCGATGTGGAGTCTCTCCACCCCGTTACAGGAGTAACACAAGACGATGACAGCCTTCACGCTTGCTGAAATCCAGGAGCGCACGTACAAGAAACGTGATGCCTGGTGGACGGTGTTCCTGGTCGATCCGCTCGCCGGACGGCTGGTCGTCTGGACTGCCAACCACACCTCCATCACCCCTAACCAGCTCACCTTCGGAGCCGGACTCCTGGGTTTGGGGGCGGCGGCGTGCTTCACTCAGGCGACATGGCCCTGGCTGGTGGCTGGAGCGCTGCTGTTCCACCTCAGCTTCGTGCTCGACTGCATGGACGGCAAGATCGCGCGCCTCAAAGGCACCGGTACGGTGTTCGGGGCCTGGGTCGACTTCGTCTTCGACCGCATCCGGTTCTTCGCCTGCATGATGGCCCTGCTCCTCGGCCAGTGGGTCCACACCGGAGAGATCGCCTACCTGCTGCTCGCGCCGCTGCTCACCTTCTTCGACCTGCTGCGCTACCTCAACGGCACGCAGATCGCCAAGACCCGGCGCACCATGCGGCGGCGGTTGAACGCGCTGCTCGGCCAGCAGAACGACCAGCCTGAGCAGAGCGAGAACGAGCCGGGGGCCGCCGAAGACGCGGAGAGCACTGAGACCGAGACGACCGTCTTCCCCCAGCACCAGCAGCCCAAGGACGACAAAAAAGAGGGCGTGGTCTCCTCGATGGCGCCCGTGTTCACGAGGTTCAGCACCTACCAGCGCCTGCGGGAAGCGCTGCTGCGCCACCGGGTCCGTCCGCACCTGTTCAGCGGGATCGAATTCGAGATGTTCGTGTGCATCGTGGCACCTTTGACCGCTCTCGTCTCGCTGTTCACCCCGTGGCCGCACTTCATCATTCCCGTCTCTGTCTTCGCTGGCGCCGCGCTGATGCTCTTCGAGGCCGTGCTGGTGGTCAAGCTGTGGCTGGACACCCGGGTCTTCGAAGCCGGCATCCGGCAGCTGACCGCTGCTGCCGAGGCCGAGGCCAACGCCGCCGCCAGCTGACCCCGACAGGTTTCCTGGTCCGGAAGGGCCCTCACCGGCCTCTCCGGACCGTTGAGCCGCTGGACCGCTCCACCGCACGGGAGCGCTCCGCAGCAGACGGCCGCAAGAGCCACGAGGCGTCCGGTTCGACGAGCGGGCGCACCACCGCCCTGACCCACGGCAGGCAGAGGACAAAGGCCAGCGCCAGCCCTGGGCCGGTATTGACCGCCATCCCAGAGCCCTGTCGGCCAGCTCATCCCGGCCGAAGGGCCAGCGTCAGGGCGAGAGCCGCCAGCATGCAGCCGGACCGGCTCAGCAGTCCGAGCCCCAACGGGTCGATACCGCGGTCGACCAGGCTCGACCGCCAGGAGAACCACGCACAGTCCACGTAGTGCGCCGCAGGCACGGCCGCCACCAGCGAGACGACGACCGTGAGCGCGGACAAGTGCCTCGGCTGCAGCAGGGCGAGCACGAAGAACGGCAGCAGACTCAGCATCCGCCCCAGGCCAAGTACGTCCCCCAACTCCGCGAAGCCACGGCGACAGAGACCCCTACCGCTGTGGTGAGCGGCCACCGCAGCCGCTGCCCCGCGGGAACACGCAACCGCCAGCCAGACAGGGCCACCAGGAACCGCAGGGGCCACGCCGGCTCCAGTGGGCCGTCGGAAATCTCGGGCCCACCACGAGCGCCCAAAGCACGTGCCCTCCCAGAAGATCAGGTAGGGGAAGCCAGCCCGAGCACCAGTTTTTCCACTCGCCGCGGAGAAGCGTCGAACCGCTGCGGCAGGTAGCCGCTGATCAGGATGGACGCGGGCCTGCAGAACGCGTAGACCCGCGTGGAGACCGCGTTCACCAAGGGGTTCCCCAGATCGGATCGATCGCGGGGCCGAACACCATCAAAGCGACGAGGGGGAATTTCGCATTCTCCAACCGGGAATCGCGTTGCTGGCGTGCTGCGGCAGGTACGGCAGTCGTAGGAAAGAAGGGCGTTGGGACCACACGCTCTCCGAGAGAACGATCACCAACGGAGGCTGCGGGAGAAAGCGGTTCGACAGCACAGCACTTGTTGTGACAGACAGTAATCCCGAGAGAATTCTGGGAGAAGGATAAGAGGACTCTCAGGAAAGCCCGGCGAGAAAAGCTGGAGAGATGGGCTGCTGGGACACGGTCTTCCCCACCCGGCTCCCCTCGACTCCAGGAGCGGAGCACCGGAGCGCGCACGTCCGCCGGCCCGGGAAGCGTGTTGAGATTCCCGACGTGGGCGGCAACAATCGTTGCGGGTCGCGTGCGTTCCGCCGGGCCCGACCACGGTCCGTTCCATCGAACCGACATAACGAAGGCGGTGGCAAGTAGTGCCGCAGGCGGTCGATCCACGACGTGTCACGGAACACGGCAGCGAGGTCATGCGACTCGTCGACGAGATTTTCCCCCTCGTCGAGGGTTTCTACGTTGACCTGCACCGAAACCCTGAATTGTCGCATCAGGAGCACCGCACCTCCCAAGCCGTGGCCGAATGGCTGTCCCGGGCGGGGTACGAAGTCACGACCGGGATCGGCGGTACCGGGGTCGTCGGGATCCTCCGCAACGGTGAAGGACCGACCGTGCTGCTCCGCTGCGCTATGGACGCCCTGCCCCTCGCAGAGCAGACCGGTCTGCCCTACGCCAGTACCGCCCGCGGGACGACGGCCGACGGCCAAGAAACGCCGATCATGCACGCCGCCGGCCACGACGCGCACACCGCCTGCCTGGTCGGGACAGCAGACCTGCTGTCCAGTTCACGGAAACACTGGAGCGGCACCCTGATGGTCGTCGCACAGCCCGGCCAGGAGACCCTGGACGGCGCCGAGGCCATGCTCGCTGACGGTCTCTACGAACGCTTCGGGCGCCCCGACATCGTCCTCACCCAGCGGGTCGGCCCCCAACCCGCCGGAATGATCGCCCACCGGGCCGGGGTCATCCTCGGCATGTCCACCACCGTGGGAGTGCGGATCTTCGGCAGCCCGGGCCACGGCGGATTCCAGCCGCAGACCGGTGTCGACCCCGTGGTCATCGCCGCATCCATCATCACACGCCTGCAGACCATCGTCGCGCGCGAAGTCAACCCCAGTGAGATGGCGGTCCTCACCACGGGAGTGGTGCGCGCCGGAACCAAAGCCGACCTCGTCCCCGACGAGGCGTACCTGGAAATCAACACGCGCTGCCTCAACGAGCGGGTAGCCGACCGGATTTACGCGGCCATCGAACGCGTAGTCAAAGCCGAAGCCGCTGCCTCGGCAGCCCCCCGCGAACCCGAGGTCACCGAGATCCGCAGGACCAGCCTGATCCGCAACCACGCGCAGCACACCCGCGCGGTGTCCTCCGCCCACCGGGCCTACTTCGGCGACGCCTATGTGATCGACCTGCCGGAACCTTTCGCGGTTGGCGACGACTTCGGTGCGTTCGGGCTCCCTGATGACCCTGAACCCGTGCCATACGTCATGTGGCTCCTCGGCTCCACCCCGCACGACGTGTGGTCCGCCGCCCCCGGAGCCACCCCCTTCGACAAACTCGCGTCAGTGCCGGGCTCCCACTCCTCCCAATTCGCCCCCGATCGCGAAGCCACCCTGCGCGCCGGAATCGCCGCACTCACGATCGGTGCCCTCACCTATCTGGGCCGCACCTCTGGACCGGGACGGGCCACCTCCGGCCTGGCGCAGATCGCCAGTTCCCGGATCACGGAGGACGAGTCGACGCAGAGCGCGGACATGGAGGCGCTGCTCGCGGACGATGATGAGGGGGAGTCGACGCAGAGCGCGGACATGGAGGCGCTGCTCGCGGACGATGATGAGGGGGAGTCGACGCAGAGCGCGGACATGGAGGCGCTGCTCGCGGACGATGATGAGGGGGAGTCGACGCAGAGCGCGGACATGGAAGCGCTGCTCGCGGACGATGATGAGGGGGAGTCGACGCAGAGCGCGGACATGGAAGCGCTGCTCGCGGATGACGATGAGGGGGAGTCGACGCAGAGCGCGGACATGGAGGCGCTGCTCGCGGACGATGATGAGGGGGAGTCGACGCAGAGCGCGGACATGGAAGCGCTGCTCGCCGACGATGAAGGGGAGACCACGCAACGGGCCAACATGGCGGAACTCCTGAACGATCCTCCCCCGCCCCCACGAGGCCCCACGCAGGGACCCCAGACCGGCCCCGCACCTTCCTTCCGCCCGCCCTCCGGTCCCCCGCTCGCCGCTCCGCCCCCCATGGGGCCGCCGGTTGATGCCCCGCCCCCGCCGGAGACCCCGCCCCACTCAGACGAACCTCCGTACCGCTACTGACCCCGGGTGGTGCGCCTCCTGACCAGCGAGGCCACCACCACGCACACCTGGTCGACCATCGGGGGCGACCCCGCAGAGCGGACGGACGCACATGACACCCTGGGGCCGGGAGGGCCGACGGCTGGACCGGTCGCTACGCCATCCACAGGAGAACCGTCTGCTGTGGATCTGTGTGGCTGTCACCACACTCACGGTCATCGGCACTTTTGACCGGGCCATCACCGAACACAGCACCCAGCCGCTGCTGGTGCTCCTCGTCCCGGCCCTCGTGTTCTTCACCCGCGGACAGTTGTACGCCCGGCAGCGCGTCAACGGTGTCCGTATCACCGAACACCAATTCCCGGAAATCCACCAGATCGTGCTCGACGCCGCCCGCGCCTTCGGGCTGCCGCATCCCCCGGACGCCTACCTTGTCGCCGGCCACGGCCAGATCAACGCCTTTGCCTCCGGGCACGGGTTCCGCCGCTATGTGGCGATCACCAGCGACCTGTTCGAAATCGGGGTCCGCAACGGGGACCTCGCGGCACTCCGCTTCGTCATCGGACACGAAGTCGGGCACATCGCCGCAGGCCACGCCTCCTTCTGGCGGCAGTTCGGCATCTCCATCGCCAACCTCATCCCCGGACTCGGCAGCTCGCTGAGCCGGGCCCAGGAATACACCGCCGACAACCACGCCTACCGTTTCTGCCCCGAAGGCGTTCACGGTCTGTGCGTCCTAGCCGCAGGCAAATACCTGTACCCCCGGGTGGACTTCGCCGCCATCGCCGACCGGGCCCGCACCGACCAAGGATTCTTCGTGATGCTGGTGAACCTGCTGGCCACCCATCCGATCAACACGTGGCGTTTTGCTGCGCTCCGCGACCGCAGCAAGCCGGGACGGGTCTTCTGACACCCGCACGCCGTACCGCGGTGCCTTCCCCCGCCTTCCCCGCCCCCTCCGGCACGATGGAGCCATGACCTATCCCGTGCGCGACCGCGACGCCCAGCACCCCCGGCAGGCACGCCGCTGGCTCACCACCCCCGACGGGGTCCGAATCGACTCGGTGCTGCTCCGCGGCACCCGCACCCGGACCAGCGCCGTCGTACTCGCCAACGGTTTCACGGGAACATGGCGCAGCCCGCACACGAGAGCGATCGCCGCCCGCCTGCTGGCCGTAGGGGACGTCCTGCTCTTCGACTTCCGCGGCCACCACGCCTCCACCGGATTCTCCACTGTCGGAGACCGGGAGGTCATCGACCTGCAGACCGCCGTGGACCATCTCCGCGCCCAGGGGTACACCCAGATCGCGACTCTGGGGTTCTCCATGGGGGCGGCCGTCGCGGTCCGCCACGCCGGCCTTTTCGGCGGCGTCAACGCCGTGGTGGCGGTCAGCGGCCCCAGCCGCTGGTTCTACCAGGGCACGACGCGGATGCGGCTGCTCACCTTCGGAGTGACCCGCCCGGCAGGCCGGCTTCTGCTCCGCCTGACCCGCAACGTCAGGGTCCTCGACCGCCCATGGGACCCGGTCCCCCTGGACCCGACGGAACTGGCCGGGGCCGTAGCCCCCGCCGGACTACTCGTCGTCCACGGCGACGCCGACCCCTACTTTCCGGTCGAGCACGCTCGGCGGATCCACGAGGCGGCACAAGACCCCAGGGAACTGTGGATTGAACCGGGAATGGGGCATGCCGAACGGGCCGTGGCCGTCCGACCGGATCTCGTCGACCGCCTCGCCTCCTGGCTCAGCCTGTACCTGGCTGCCACGCTGTGAACCGCGGCCGCGGACACCCCTGCGGCGGAGCCGCGGAGGAAAGCGCGGTCACCACGACGAGATGTGCACGTGGTCGTAGTGGTTCTGGGTGATGCTTCCCCGGTCCGCCATCGGCTTCCACCCGGCGCCCGGGTTCCGGGAGTCCCAGATCTTCTGCTCCCAGATCACATACATGACCCCGAGCCGGTCGGCGTTGGCCTTGGCGTATTCGGCGATCTGCCAGCCCAGCTCCCGGTTGGCCGCAGAAGGCATCGCACCCCCCGCGCTCATCATGAAGTCGCAGGCACGCCCCGAACCGTGCTCTCCGGGGTCGCCGGGGCGCAGGCACCCCACCGGGTAGGGGGCGCCGAACTTCCGGATGATCTCGTCTCGGATCGCCGCCATCCGCGGGGTAGCACCGTCGAAGCCCCAGCCGCGGGCGCTCTCGGGAATGCTGCCGGTTCCGGTGGTGACCGGCACCTGTTCCGACTCGTACTCCTCGATCTTGGCGAGCACTTCGTCGCGTTGCGCTTCAAGCTCCTCAACGAGCTCTTCGGCTTCTGCCAGTTTCGCTTCGGCCTCCTCCTTGGCCTGCTCCGCCTCCTCCTTCAGCTCGGACAGGTGGGACACCCGCTCCCCGTTGATATGGGAGACCTGGGTGATCAGAGCCACGTCGGAGAGCACCTCGTCGGGGGAGCGGCTCACCATGACCTCGATGACGGGGTCGAACCCGCTGCTCTTGTACTGGCTGGCCGCGATCAGCGCCACATCGTCGCGCGCGGCCTCCAGCTTCTCTTCGATCTCTTCGAGCTCCTCGGTGGCCCGCTCCACCTCTTCCTTGGCGCTGGTGTACTGGACGAGCTCAGCGTCGTACTCCTCCTCCAGCGCCGCGATGCGCTCGTTCAGCTCCTCCAGGGACGGCTCGTCGGGGTCAGCGTGGGCCGTGGAGGAGGACAAGGCTAGGAAGAGCGCCGCAGCGGAGGAGAGGAGGACAGCGCTGCGGCGGCGGATGGACACAGTGGAAGGATCGACGGATTTGCTCACTTGACTAGCTCCATGGGAGGGACCTGTGGCCGTACCACAGAAGTGAGGCGGGGGTCACCCGGGCCACGTGGTGCTGGAGCAGACCTTATGAGATCTTCTCGTGATCTGACTAGTCGATACCGCTCGTTAATCGGAAGAGAGGTACAGATCAGAACTTTCCGCCAAAAGCAGACGGAAGGGAGGGGGTGGACGGCGGCGTCTCCCGAGCGCCCAGGAACCACGGGGAACGGCGGATCTCCCGCATAGCGGCACGGCGCGTCTCGGGAGGCAGCCGGTCCAGGTAGAGCTTCCCCGCCAAGTGATCAGTCTCATGCTGCAGGCAGCGCGCCATCACCCCGGTGCCTGCCACGACCACCGGCTCGTTGCGGAGGTCCACTCCTTTGACGACGGCCCGACGGGCCCGCGGGGTCGGATACCACAGTCCGGGCACGGACAGGCAGCCTTCATTGCCGTCCTCCTGGATCTCCTCGGACAGCTCCACGATCTCCGGGTTGATGACATAGCCGATCTGGCCGTCCACGCGGTAGCTGAACGCCCGCAGCCCCACCCCGATCTGGGGGGCGGCGACCCCGGCCCGGCCAGGGGCGTCCACCGTGTCCATCAGGTCGCGGATCAGAGCCTCAGTGTGCCGGTTGAACGTGGTGATCGGGGCGGCGGGTGTCGACAGCACCGGGTCCCCGAAGAGGACGATGGGGCGCTTGGTCATGCCCCCAGAGTAGAGCCTTGCCCGCAGGGCTTTTGACCTTCCAGGGAGGCGCAGAGAAGAGGGAACCGCTCTGACGCGGGCTCAGGCCGGCTGCAGCGAGAGCGCGTCGTCCACCACCATTTCGATGTAGTCGAGCGCTGCCCGGCGCCGCTCCAACGCGCTCCGGTAGAGCGACGGCAGCGTGGAGTTGCGGCGGATCCGCAGGCACTCGTTGACGATGCGCTCCCAGCGCTCCGGGAAGGCGTGCAGGGCGTAGAAACCCGCCCCCGACTTGGAGGTGACTTCCCCGGTGCGCAGGGTGAAGTGGAGGCGGCTGACGCTGAGCACACTCCACGAGGGCACTAGGGAACCCAGCACTGCCAGGCCGCGCGGGGTGATGAGGCGGCCTGCTTTGGCACGCCACCGTCGCCACTGCTCTTCGAGGTTGCCGAACGACCACGTCCGCAGCATGGTCGGTTCGTCCCAGATGTCCACGTGGTCCGGGTGCGGGCCGCGGACGGCAATCCCACGCTCGGCCAGTACCCGCCAGGTGACCGGGTTGACCTCGGCGCTGGCGCGCAACCGCAGCCGTCCGGCGAGGACGGAAGCCACCGGGCCGCACTGCTGCGGGTTGGTAGCGAGGTCCTCCCAGGTGACATAGATGCCGTTGAAGTGGGGACGGGGAAAACTGCTGCGGATCCGGGCATGCGTCCGCCGGAGCGCGTCGTGCTGGGCGGCAGTGAGCCGCTCTGTAGTGACCACGACAAAGTTGATGTCGCTGGTGTGTGGACGGAAGTCTCCCAACGCCACGGATCCGGTCAGGTAGAGGCCTTCCACGAGACCTGGGAGCTCATTGTCGACGTCCCGCAGGAACGCCTCAGCCACGGTTCGTACCAGCGGGTGGACAGCCATCAGTCACTACTCCAGTCCAGTTGTTCCGGTCGGGCCGTGACACCGGACGGAGTGCGCACACTCCGGCGGGGGGTATCCGCGGCGCCCGCCCGTCCGGGACGCAGACGGTATCGAAAGCCTGCATTTCCCGGTTTAAGGGTCGATATTCGTGCTTCAAGGGCGGGAGTGTCCACCGCGGCTTGCGACCGCCCCGGTGGAGGTTCGTCCTGCCATGCCGACACGCCGGGAGGCCGCTGCCGGGGCGGCCCTGGGACGGCCTCGAGCGCACAGTGCGCGGGGCAGCCGCGCCCTCCGGTGTATCGGACAGGTCCATAGTCGCATGGGAGGCCGTGGTCCGGCATCCGAGACCGGCTGATACGGCATGCCCCGCAGAGCACTTCGGCAAACGGCGGTGGCGGTGCGGCGCCCCGCGCGGGTCACTGCTCCGCCAGCGCGGCTTCGGCAGCGGCGAGAAGCGCGGCCGCGCGGATGCCCCAGTCGGGGGCACCGCGGCGGAACGGAACGGTCGCCTGGTGCAGGAGCGCGGCAGCCGTCACGGCACCCAGGTCGCGGTGGACGTGCGCGGCCAGCGGCGGGGGAAGCGCGTCCAGGTAGCCCGCTAGGAGCGGTTCGGGCGGGATGACCGGGCGGCCAGGGCGCGGCTGGGCTGCAGCACAGGATGCGGCATACCAGGCCAGGTCGACGGCGGGATGGCCGCGGTGCGCCTCCGTCAAGTCCACGAACGCCGGACCGTGCTCGCCCACGATGATGCGCGTCGGTGCCAGACGGCCGTGGACGAACACCGAAGGCGTCTCGGTACGGGCGAGGGTGGCGCTGACGTCCTGCGCCACGGCCGCGGCGCGGGACGCCAGGCGGGGGAGGAGCGCGGAGAGGTCTGCAGCGGCGCAGGACAGTGCGGTGTCCAGATCGCGGCGGGGGAGTTCCCGCGGTGGCGGCGCCGCATGCAGGCGGGCAAGCAGCCGACCAGCCTGGGCCAGGGCCTCTTCCTGAGCCGATGCTGCAAGGCGGTTCACGGGTGTTCCGGGGAGCCACTCGGTGACCACCAGCCCGTACCGGCTCACTTTGACCAGCCCGGGCACGGGGATTCCGGCAAGCGCCGGGCCGAGGTAGCAGGCCGCGTTCACCCCAGCGGAGCGGGCATGGAGCACGAGTCGTGGAGCGCCTGAAGCGTCGCTGGTCTGCCCGGTCCAGTGGTGTCCGGCCAGGTAGGAGCGAGTGCGCGGCGACAGTTCAGCAAGCCCGGTCGAGCGGTGCGGTTCGTCGACGAGCCACCGCAGGGCGGGCAGGGCACGGTCGTCCGCGGGCGGTCCCAGCACGATGCCGAGGTCGGGGCTGGAACAGAGTCCATGCAGCCTTGGGGCGGCGAGGGCGCGCAGACCAGCACTCCGCGCAGCGGGGGGATGCCACCGGCGGGCATAGTCGAGCTCCGCGGCGAGCTCGGCCGCGGCGTCCGGGGGGAAAGCCCGGGCAAAGGCGTACTGCGGGCCGTCTGCAGAGTGCAGGACCAGGGTGGCGGTAAAGCTGGTGCCGCGGCGGTAGCGGCCGCGCACCACGGTGATGCGGGACGGTCGTTCCTGGCTTTCGGGGAGCAGTGTGTCGAGGAGTGCTGCGGCCGCGTCCCCGGTGAGGAGCGAGCGGAGCCCGGGGAGCCGGGGATCGGTACGGATGAGTTCCTCGTCAGCGCTGGGGAATGTGCTTCCTTGCGGCACCGCCACCTCCATGGCGATCCAGACAGGCGGCGAACCGGTCCGCAATTCGCCTGTTAGAACACGTTCTTTTCAATTTTCTCATTCTGCTCTGCTGGCGGGGAGAAGCCGCTTGGGAAATTATGTTAAGGCGGGTTCGGAACTGGGTATTTCTTGAACACCGCGCCCTCCGAATGGACCGGACGCCCCCCAATGAATCTCCTGGAAGGCTGACTCTTGACCGGAATCCGCTACCCCGAGAACTCCGCGGGTCCGCACCGCCCATGCGCTGCAGAGCGACATCCTAAGTGATAGGCGCAACATTGTTGTGATATGGAGAAGAAAATTCCCTTCGATTATCCTCTGTAGTGCGTGGCTACCGGTAGTGGTCCACGGAGGGGTAATCCTCCAGTGTTCCTCCCGGAGTCAACCAGCTTGGTCTTTGTTCTGACTTCGGTCGGGTGGGCGACTATTGGGCGCTGTTAGCTCACGTGTAACACAGATTCATTCGTGTGAAACCCGTGCTTATTAGGCTCCGGGGTTAACAGGCAGGGTTCTCGGGTCTTTTGGAGGCAGTGGTTATGGTCCCGACTATGGTTCTCGTGGCGGACGGAACACGTGACGCCCGGCGCCGAGACGCCCTGCATGGCCTGGCCGAAGCGGTGTCCGACCGCCGAGAGGTCCCGGTATGCACGGCGTTCGGCACCCGAGCTGAACTCCGCGACATCGTGCAGTCCACGGCGGGACCGCTCGTAGTCGTCCCGGCGTTCCTCGCGGGCAGCGATACCGCGAGCACTGAACTGCTGGCCGGGCTCGACCTGGGTGGCCGCTTCGACGCCTGCATGACGGCCCCGCTGGGAGCGGTGCCCTCGATCGTCGGGCAGCTCATCGCTCGGCTCCACGCCGCCGACTGGCGTCCCGGGGACGGCATCGTCCTCGCTGTGGACGGCGGATTGGAGCTGTCCAACGACACGGAGCACCGCCAGGTCCTCGACGTGGCGCGAATGCTGAGCCGTCGGCTGCAGACCCCGGTTCAGATCGGCTACCTGCGGGAATGGGCTCCTTCCGTGACCGACGCGGTGGCTCGCCTGCGCCGCAACGGGCACGAGAGGGTGGCTGTGGCCGCCTGGCAGCTCGTGGACGGGGCAGAGCTGGCCGAACTCCAGGACAGCGGTGCCACCACTGTCACCGCCCCGCTCGGCCCTTCACCCGTCGTGGTCGAAACACTGCTGGCCCAGCACCGGGCCGCCACCGCACGGCTGGCAGCGTGACGAGCAGAACGGAAAGCCTGGAGGGGAACTCCACGAACCGGAAGTCTCCATCCAGCACGGTCCTGGCCGACCGCACCGGCGTCGGCCAGGACCGTCCGAGCAGGAAGAGTCAGGGGGCTGATCCGCATATCTGCATCTCCCGGCCCCGCACGGGCCGCGGCTGGCGAAACACGTCGTAAGACGGGTGCTCCTTCCCGCTGTGAATACGCCGAAAGAATCCGGGCCGCGGCTGGGCGGCGCCGCAAAGAAAGGAAAATCCCGCGGCAGCGCGGAGGAGTGAGACGGTATCCAAGCTCCGCAACCGGCGGCGGGACACGGCGATCCGCGAGCCCTCTGGGGCGCTATGGAACGGAGAGCCGAGGCGGAATACCCCGATTCGGTGAGAGAGCGCCGCGGATTCGGCTGCCAAGCGCCGCTAATACCCGGGATGAAGCCAGCCGACAAATCCTTGACAGTTCAGTATCGACGCGGTGGCTCTCTGTTTGGGAAGCCGTCGCCTCGACGTTCTCCTTGCGTAGAGAAAACAACCGGTTACCCGATCCGGCCCCGAGTCCACTGACCGGGGACTGCTTTTCCCCGCGGAACCGATCAGAAACACACGCCCCTCCCGGCATGCGGACGCAGTGCGCCGCAGAATACAGAGGAAAGAGGAGTGACAGGGGCGTAAGGGGGAAGCACGGATAGAGGAAACCGATCTTCTGAGGGTGGTTCCCATGAATAATGTCGTTACGCAGCCCATCGATGACAAACAACAAGAGCGCTTGGTGCGACGTTTCGGGGCCGGGGCGCTGCACTGGCTGGACGGGCTTCCCCGCCTTGTCACCGAGCTCATGGACGAGTGGGGCTGCACGGTGGAAGGACGCGGACCGCACGGACAGACATCGGTCGTCTTCCGGTGCCGCCGCGCCGACGGGACCCCAGCGATCCTCAAGATCAGCCCTGATCCAGCGCTGATCGGTGCCGAGGGGCGCGTCCTTGCCTTGTGGGCGTCCACCGACCGGGTGCCGAAGGTCTATGCGGTGGACACGGAACGCGGCGGAATCCTCTTGGAAGCGATCGAACCGGGGTTCACTATTGCCGAGCTCGGCACGGTCCCCCCGATGGAACAGATCAGCTCCCTCATCACCGAGCTGCACTCCATTCCGCTCAGCGACGCCCAACGACAGGAACTGCACCCGCTGATCAGCCGAGTCAACTTCCTGTTCGACCTGTGGGAGCGCGCTCGGGTCGAGGGCCCGGCCGCCGACCTCGTCCCCGCCCCGTTCATGCACCACGGCCACGCGCTGGCCCGCACCCTGGCGTGGGAGGAGGAGAACGCGGTGCCGCTCCACGGGGAGCTCCACCCGGGCAACATTCTCGACGGGGGAGTGAGACGCGGACTGGTCGCCATCGACCCCCGCGGCTGCCTGGGGGACCCCGCTTATGACGCGATCGATTGGGCGGTGTGGCAGACCGAGTCCCTCGCCGAGATCGAGGAACGCTGCATGGTCCTCGCCGCTGGTATCGGCGTTCCCCACCAGCGGTTGTTCCGGTGGTGTGTCGCCTTCGCCCCCATCTTCGCTACCGCACTGGCGAACCGTGGACGCGCGGACACCGTGGCGTTCAAAGTGGCAATGGAGCTCTGCGCAGCCTGAGCCCGCAGCGACTTTCCCCGTCCGGTTCGTACCGCTCAGCACCGCCCGAACTAGGCCATCAGTCGGGACGAGGAGAAGAGCGAGACCTTGGAAAGTGCTTCGGCTGACGGTCCCTAGCGCCGTGGCCATCCCCAGCCTCATGGTGCGACCAGCCGTATTCCCGTGCTGCGGACCGCCGGAGTCCGACTGCAGTCCTCCCTCCCCATCCGTGATCGACGTCCCGTGCCGCACGGGGCCGAAACGATCTGGACGACCGGTGTGTCAGTCCTGCAGCAGGACTGACACACCGGTGCCCCGCCCCGGGTAGGGCAGTCAATGGGAGGCTCGGGCCAGCCTGCGGGCCTGGTCGGGGGCGAAGACCGCGTGCAGCACGGTGGCGTCGTCGTGGAGTTTGCCGAGTTTCACACCGTGGCGGCGTTCCTCGCGACGCACCCAGTCGACCAGGGAGTGCGGGCCGTAGGCCCGGAGGTGGTTCCAGACGTCTGCCCAGCTATACCCGTAGTAGTCCACTAGGCGAGAGCAGCCGTCGGACATCAGCGCGAACTCGTTGCCGCGCACGGTCCCGGTCAGCGCCTCATAGGCGGCTTCGGGGACCGTGCTGGCGACCCAGAACCCTCCGGGGGCGTTGCGGGATTCCCGGACGAGCTGCCTGCTGTAGGGGCGGCCTCCCGGCAGGCGGTCTACCCGGTCGTCGCTGACTGCCTGGACTGTTCCGTCGCCCTGGGCGAATACCACCGCGGTGTCCGCCAGCACCAGGTAGTCGAAGCCGTCGTCGCAGCGCCGAGCCAGGGCCACGGTCGCCGACGGGCTGTCTGGGTTGTTCAGGTCGCACTGGCCGCCGTGGGCATAGCAGACCCGTTCGATTGCGACGGCGAGCGCGTCGGTCAGCGGCATCGGGGTGTTGAGGGTGACGCTGAGCGCTTCCGCTAGCCGGTCGACGAGCCAGCACACATCGTGGATGCAGCCGCTGTCCACTCCGGCGGGGGCGGTGGCTCCGTCCAAGACGAACGCCCAGTCAGCTCCGCTGCCGAGCCGGTCTTCGTTGTTCGCTCCAACACCGCGGCGGCTGGCCTGCCTGATTCGCATGAGCCCCTCTTTCACAGTCCGTGGCGGGGGCGCCGCGGGTCGGCGCCCCACTTACGCCGTTTGGGTGGTTTTGGTTGGGAATGAGCTTTCCGAGGGCCGGATCAGTGGGACGGGACGGCCCGCGGGCGGAAGGTCGCGACGGTGACGCAGCGGTAGCGGCGTGGGGGATGGACAAGCAGCGGTGAGGCGCGCGGCGGTGCCGACGCGCCGGTAATGCGGTGCGCAAACGGACGATTCCGCGGACGGTCGGAATCGGTTTGCGGTAATTCGGCCAGGTGGCTGTGTTTGTGCGGCTGGGCGGTGAGGGCGACGCAAGTAGCCTGACACGCTGCCTAAAAACGGAAAATGGGTGGCGAATGAGAAATCTTCACGTGTGCCCCTTGACATCACTCATCCCGCATTACTAGGAAGAAACCGACTAGTCGGTAAAGAAAGGGGTAAATGCGTGGAGATCGTGATCAGAACCGGCTCGGGCGACGTGCGAGGAAGCAAAGAGAACGGGATCGCGGTCTTCCGCGGAATTCCCTACGCTGAGCCGCCTGTCGGCGCCCACCGCTTTACCGCACCCCGCCCGCCCCGCCCCTGGGACGGGGTACGGGACGCCACCGAATTCAGCGCCACCGCGCCCCGCCCGCCCTACCCCGAAGCCATCGGCGCGCTGCTCATCGAACGGTTCATCCCGGGGGACGACTACCTCACGCTCAACGTGTGGACCCCGGACCCCAACGCCGTCGGCCTGCCGGTCATGGTGTGGATCCACGGCGGGGCGTTCACCAACGGCTCCGGCTCAGAACCCGTCTACGACGGCGCCGCTTTCGCCCGCGACGGCGTCGTCTTTGTGAGCTTCAACTACCGGCTCGGCATCATCGGCTTCGCCGACCTGCCTGACGCTCCTTCCAACCGGGGCCTGCTTGACCAGATCGCTGCCCTGGAATGGGTGCGCGACAACATCGCCCGCTTCGGCGGCGACCCCGGCAATGTCACCGTGTTCGGGGAATCCGCGGGCGCCATGAGCGTGTGCACCCTCATGGCCACCCCGCGAGCCCGCGGCCTGTTCCGCCGTGCCATCCTCCAGTCAGGCGCAGGCAACATGGCAGTGGCAGCCGAAGATGCCACCACCATCGCCGCAGTGATCGCCCACCGGCTGGGGGTCGAACCCACCGCGGCAGCCCTCGCCCACGTCCCCGTCGCCCAGCTCCTCGACGTCCAACAACAGGTCGCCCAAGAAATCCAGGGAGCCCCCGACCCTGCAGTGTGGGGGGAACGGATCGCCGGCGGCAGTGTCCTGTTGCCCTTTGCCCCCGTCATCGACGGAGAACTCCTCTCCCAGCGCCCCGCGGAGGCCATCGCCGGCGGCGCCGGACACGACGTCGACCTGCTGTTCGGCACCACCACCGACGAATACCGGCTGTTCCTCGCCCCCACCGGGCTGCTGCCCTTCATCACCGGCGACTACGTGACCACCCACCTCGCCAAGTCCGGGCTGGACGCGGACGCCGCCAAGGCCTACACCGCGGAAGGACGCGGCGAAGAACCCGGCGACATCCTCGCCTCGATCATCACCGACCAGGTGTTCCGCATCCCCGCCCTCCGCATCGCCGAATCCCGCGTCGACGCGCCCGCCCGCACCTTCGGCTACGAATTCGCCTGGCGCACTCCGCAGCTCGACGGAATCCTGGGTGCCTGCCACGCGGTCGAGCTCCCCTTCGTGTTCCGCACCCTGGACCGGGCCGCCTCCCTCGTCGGCACCAACCCCCCGGAAGAGCTCGCCGAGACCGTCCACAACGCCTGGGTGCGTTTCGCTACCTCCGGCGACCCGGGCTGGCCCGCATGGAACCCCGAAACCCGGTCGGTCATGCGCTTCGACCACCCCGTCTCGGAGATGGTCACGGACCCGTACCCCGCCACCCGCGCCCTGTGGGACGGGGTGCCGCTGTAGCCCGGGCCGCGGTGAGCCCCGGCAAAGAAAAATCCGCCCGCCGCACCCGTGCGGATGCGGCGGGCGGATCACCTGTCTGAGACAAAGGGGAGGAGAGAAGGCGAAGAACAGGCCGTGCCCGCCGCCTGCGCAGGCAGACAGCCTCGCCTCGCTGCCCGAAGACACCGGGAGCACCCTGGTGACATGTGTGCTGGCCCACTCGGCAGGGGAACGGCCCGCGGGGCACCGCACGCACCTTATGGCTGTCCCACGAAGAAGAGTCCGCGCAGAGAGCGGAAAAAGACGCGGCGGTACGCTCGCAAGTAAGCCCGAAACAGCACCGAAAAGCCTGTCAACAACACAACCCCGGGACTGAAAGCCGCCGGGGTTTGCTGTCTTCTGGGTGCCCCCTGCAGGATTCGAACCTGCGCACACGGCTCCGGAGGCCGTTGCTCTATCCCCTGAGCTAAGGGGGCGCTCTGCTTCCTCAACTGTAGCAGGGCCGCTGAGTAGGTTGCACGATCATTGTTGCCGCCCGCAGCCACCCCCGAGCGCTGCGGTCACGCCCACAACCCCCACACCGGGCACCGCTCGGCGCGCCCCGCGAGCCGCACCGCAAAGCGAGAAGCGGGACAGAGCCACAGGTCACACCAGAGCAAAGACACCGGACCACCGCGGTTCCGAGGACACTGCAACACCCAATCCAGCTGCCCGTCCTCCCGGGGCACTAGGCTGCCGAACCAGGCGCAGACCTCCCGGTCCGCCACCGTGTAGTGGCACTCATCACACCACGCATGCCAGAAGCGGACCGTGGCAGAGACACCTTCGCCGTCCTGCCCGGCACCCCACACATCCGGCCCTGCACCGGAGCCCACATGGCCATGACAGCACTGTCGTTCGCTGCGGCGACCCCCCGCTATCTCAGCGACCTCATCCGCCACGCCTGTACAGAAGCCACGGGAATCCCCGCGGCCCACCTTCCCGACGCCCCCCTCCGACGGTCGACCGACCAGCCCGGACAGTACCTCTCCCCCCTGCCGTCGCGGCTCGCCGGACGCCTCGGCCGGGCTGCCCGCGACCTGGCAGCCGACATCACCGCGGTGCTCCGCAACCAGCCGCACCTCACCGACGTCCAGGTCACCGGACCCGGATTCGTTGCCGTCACCCCCGTGCCGAGCATGCGGGCCGCGCTCGCTCAACTCGTCGCCGACGCGCCCGCGGCCTTTCTGCTCGACCTGGCCGTCCCGGGCGTGGCACACCAACCCGGGCCGCCCCCCGACGGCTGGGCCCTCTCCGACCTGGCCCACGCCCGCGACTCCGGACAGCTACGGGACTGGGCCCGTGCTGATGCGCGCCGCCGGATCGCTGCGGCCGCCGACCCCGCGACCGCGCCCGCTGCCGCGGCCGCCCTCACCCGGCAACCCCCAGCGGACTGGCGCGACGTGCCCCAGGACAACACCGCAACCGAGGCCGCCCAACTGCTCACGGTGATCGGAGAGGCTGCCGCCCGCGTCGCCGCCTGCCGGAGCGCCGCCGACCAGGTGCGGCCGCAGGAAACCACCGGCCCCGACCTGCCCGCGCGCCCCAGCCCGCACGCGCCGGGCGCCTGGGCCCGCGCCACCGCCGCCAACCCGGCTTTCGCTCTGCGCTACGCCCACGCCCACGCGCACACCGCGGTCCACCACTGGGCGGCCCAGCTCGGGCTGCGGCGGCTCGGCACCCGCCGCCGCCACACCGCCGACGAAGTAGCGGCCCTCACCACTCCCGCAGCCGAGGCCCTCCTCGGTACGCTTTTCGACGGCCCGGCTGCGCTCCGCGCTGCAGCCCGGCGTCACCAACCTCATATCCTGGTGCGTTACCTTGAGTCCCTTGCCGCTGCCTACCATGAGTGGTGGGAGTCCCACAGTGTCCTGCCCGGACACGAGGGCACGGCCGACACCCACACCACAACCGTGGCAGCCCGGCTCGACCTCTGTGCAGCCGCCGCCGGTGTCCTACGCGCGGGACTCCTCCTCATCGGTGTGTCCGCGCCCACAAGGCTGTAGACGCTCGTCAACCGCGCCGCGATCAGTACGGGCCGGCGCGCGACCACATCTCCGCCCCTAGCACAACCCAGCCGAGAGTCTTATCCATGAGCCGTTACGCCCATCCCGCCGGACCGCGCCACGCGGACGTGCTGCCTGAGGAACACCCACCCAGCCCTCCGGCGGACCTCCTCGAGCTCCACCCCCGCGTCTGGCCGAGCACAGCCACCCGAGTCGACGGCGAGATCACCATCGGCGGTGTCGGCGTCACCGAACTCGCCCGGAAATTCGGCACCCCGCTCTACGTCATCGACGAAGCAGACTTCCGGGCCCGCGCCCGCGACTACCGTCTCGCCTTCGAGGACGCCGACGTCTACTACGCGGGCAAGGCCCTGCTCACCAAGGCGGTGGCCCGCTGGGTGGCCGAGGAAGGGCTCAAACTCGACGTGTGCACCGGCGGCGAGCTCGCTGTCGCCCTGGCCGCGGGGTTCCCGCCCGAGCGGATCGGCATGCACGGCAACAACAAGTCCGCGGCCGAACTGGCCCGGGCCGTCGAAGTCGGCGTCGGACGGATCATCATCGACTCCTTCGACGAGATCGACCGGCTGGAGCGGATCGCCGCGGAGCGAGGCCGTGTCCCCGAAGTGCTGATCCGTGTCACCACCGGCGTGGAGGCACACACCCACGAGTTCGTCGCCACCGCCCACGACGACCAGAAGTTCGGGCTGTCCCTCAGCAACGGGGCGGCTGCCGAGGCGGTGCGCCGCCTGCTCACCTCCCCGCACCTGCGCCTCGTCGGGCTCCACTCCCACATCGGATCGCAGATCTTCGACACCGCAGGCTTCGAAGTCGCCGCGCGCCGTCTCAGCACCTTCCTCACCCAGATCTACGCTGAACACGGGATCTCCCTCCCCGAACTCGACCTCGGGGGCGGGCTGGGGATCGCTTACCTCCCCGACGACGACCCGCTGGACCCCAAGAGCATCGCGGACAGCCTGCGGTCGATCGTCGAACACGAATGCGCCGCCCAGAACCTGCCGGTGCCGCGGATCGCGGTCGAACCCGGCCGCGCCATCGCCGGACCGGCGGGCATCACCCTCTACGAGGTCGGCACGGTCAAGGACGTGGAGGGGATCCGCACCTATGTCAGTGTCGACGGCGGTATGAGCGACAACATCCGCACCGCGCTGTACGGTGCGGAGTACACCTGTGTGCTGGCCTCGCGGCACAGCGACGCCGAGCCGATGCTGTCCCGCCTGGTCGGCAAGCACTGCGAGAGCGGCGACATCGTCGTGCGCGACCTCTACCTCCCTGCCGACCTGCGTCCCGGCGACCTGGTAGCAGTGGCCGCCACCGGCGCCTACTGCTACTCCATGGCCAGCAACTACAACCACGTGCCCCGGCCTGCCGTGGTCGCGGTCCGCGAGAAGAACGCCCGCGTCCTGGTGCGACGGGAAACCGAAGAAGACCTGTTGCGGCTGGACGTAGGCTGAGCAGTGGCCGACGACGCTCTGGCCACCACGACGAGGTTCTGGATACGGACAATGAACGACGAAACGGGAGTCACCCCCTCATGGCACTGAAGGTGGCGCTGCTGGGTTGCGGCGTTGTGGGTTCTCAGGTGGTCCGGCTGCTCAACGAGCAGTCGCGTGAACTTGCGGAGCGCATCGGAACGCCCCTGGAGATCGGAGGCATCGCGGTGCGCCGCCTGGACCGCGCCCGGGGGACGGGCGTGGACCCCGACCTCCTCACCACCGACGCCATGGGTCTTGTGACCAGAGACGACATCGACCTCGTGGTGGAGGTCATCGGCGGCATCGAGCCCGCCCGGTCGCTCATCCTGGCCGCGATCCAGAAGGGCAAGTCTGTGGTGACCGCCAACAAGGCGCTGCTCGCCGAGGACGGCGCGACCATCCACGCCGCTGCCCGGGAAGCGGGAGTTGACGTGTACTACGAGGCCAGCGTCGCCGGGGCCATCCCGCTGCTGCGGCCGCTGCGTGACTCCCTGGCCGGGGACCGCGTCAACCGGGTCTTGGGCATCGTCAACGGCACCACCAACTACATCCTGGACCGGATGGACAGCCTGGGCGCCGGCTTCACCGAGTCACTGGAGGAAGCCCAGGCCCTGGGATACGCCGAAGCCGACCCGACCGCCGACGTGGAGGGCTTCGACGCCGCCGCTAAAGCCGCGATCCTGGCCCGGCTCGCCTTCCACACACCGGTGACCGCTGCCGATGTGCACCGCGAAGGCATCACCGAGGTCTCCGCGGCCGACATCGCCAGCGCCAAGGCCATGGGCTGCGTGGTGAAACTCCTCGCGATCTGCCAGCGCTCCGACGACGGCTCCAGCATCGGCGTGCGCGTCCACCCGGTGATGCTGCCCCGCGAACACCCGCTCGCCAGCGTCAAAGGCGCCTACAACGCGGTGTTCGTGGAAGCCGAGTCCGCCGGGCAGCTCATGTTCTACGGCGCGGGCGCGGGAGGCGTCCCCACCGCCAGCGCAGTCCTCGGCGACCTGGTCGCGGTGGCACGGAACCGCCTGGCCCGCACTTTCGTGGCCGACGGCCGGGCCGACGCGAAACTGCCCGTCCACCCCATGGGGGAGACCATCACCAGCTACCACGTGGCGCTGGACGTTGCCGACCGGCCCGGCGTGCTCGCCGGGGTCGCCAAAGTCTTCGCGGCCAACGGCGTGTCGATCAAGCACGTCCGCCAGGAAGGCCGCGGGGACGACGCCCAGCTCGTCCTGGTCAGCCACACCGCGCCGGATGCCGCCCTGGCCCGGACCGTGGAGCAACTGCGCAACCACGAGGACGTCCGCGCGGTCGCCAGCGTGATGCGGGTCGAAACCTTCGACAACGAACGATGAGCAGCGCCCGGACCCGTCCCTCGCCTCCCGCGGCGGCCGCCGCAGCAGCCCCAAGGGGCAGATGCCGCGGAAGTGCCGCGTTCCGAAGGGCTCTAGAATCAGGGGCAGACTACGAGCTCACGCGTGGTCGCCCCACTGGAGCATCCCATCCGGGCGCGGCGACGGCGTCCGGTCGTCCAACCAGTCCACCATTCGAAAGGGCCCTGTCATGAGCATGGCACGGGCGTGGCGAGGAATCGTCGAGGAATATCGCGATCGCCTTCCCGTCACGGCGAACACCCCGGTCGTCACCCTGCTTGAGGGGGGTACACCGCTGGTTCCCGCCACGCGGGTTTCGGAACTGACCGGATGCGAGGTCTACCTCAAGGTTGAAGGGCTCAATCCCACGGGCTCCTTCAAAGACCGCGGGATGACCATGGCCATCTCCAAAGCCGCTGAGGAAGGAGCCAAAGCGGTCATCTGCGCGTCCACGGGGAACACCAGCGCCAGCGCCGCCGCCTACGCGGTACGCGCCGGGATGACCTGCGCGGTCCTCGTGCCCCGGGGCAAGATCGCCATGGGCAAACTGGCGCAAGCCCTCGTCCACGGCGCCCGCCTGCTCCAAGTCGACGGCAACTTCGACGACTGTCTGGAACTGGCCCGCCAGCTCTCCACCGACTACCCGGTGGCGCTGGTCAACTCGGTCAACCCGTTCCGCCTCCAGGGCCAGAAGACCGCCTCGTTCGAGATCGTGGACGCCCTCGGCGACGCTCCCGACGTCCACTGCCTGCCGGTGGGCAACGCGGGCAACATCACCGCCTACTGGATGGGCTACCAGGAGTACCACTCAGACGGACTGGCCACCCGCCTGCCGCGCATGTTCGGCTTCCAAGCCAGCGGGGCCTCACCGATCGTCGATGGCGCACCGGTGACCCAGCCGCGTACTATTGCTACTGCCATCCGGATCGGCAACCCTGCTTCCTGGCGGTTTGCGGAAAAGGCCCGCGACGAGTCCGGCGGTCGCATCGATGCGGTCACCGACCGGCAGATTCTCGCCGCCTACCGGCTGCTTGCCGGCCAGGAAGGGGTTTTCGTGGAACTGGCCTCCGCGGCCAGTGTGGCGGGCCTACTGCAGGCAGTGGAAGCCGGGCAGATCGAGCGGGGCAGCCGCGTCGTCTGCACGGTCACCGGCAACGGCCTCAAAGACCCCGACTGGGCTCTGGCCGGCGCCTCCTCTGCCACCACGATTCCTGTCGATGCCCAGGCCGCTGCGGCGGCGCTCGGCCTGGCCTAGCCCAGACCCTCCTCATTCGGAGCCACTGAATGCCTCAGCCGCAGCGCACCGCGGTTACTGTGCGTACCCCTGCTACGAGCGCGAACCTCGGACCGGGATTCGACTCTCTTGGACTCGCATTGGACCTGTCCGACGAGGTCGAAGTCCGCGTCCGCGAGGACCGCAATGTTACGGTGGCTGTCGAGGGGGAAGGAGCGGACAGCGTTCCTCTCGACGAGTCGCATCTGGTGGTACGCGCCATGCGCGCCGCATTCGATGCCGTCGGTCAGACCATGCCCGGTGTCGACCTGCGCTGCCGCAACGCCATCCCGCACGGCCGAGGACTGGGGTCGTCCGCCTCGGCGATCGTGGCGGGCGTGGCCGCGACCGCGGCCCTGGTCGGCGGCGGCCGGCTCGACCGGGACTGGGTGTTCCAGACCGCGGCCGATATCGAAGGCCACCCGGACAACGTGGCCCCGTGTGTCTATGGCGGGTTCACCATCTCCTGGCACGGTGCCAAGACCTGGCGTGCCTGGACGGCAGCTCCCGCACCCGGGGTGCTGCCGATCGTCTGCGTGCCCCGTCGGAGCCTGTCCACCCAGCGGGCCCGGGGGCTGCTGCCTGAGACGGTGCCGCACTCCGACGCCGCGTTCTCCGCGGGACGCGCGGCCCTGCTCGTCGCGGCCGTCCGCGAATGCCCCGAGCTGCTGTTCGAGGCGACCGAGGACCGGCTGCACCAGTCGTATCGGGCCGAAGCCATGCCGGAAAGCGCTGCGCTGGTCGAATCCCTGCGCGGCGACGGCCTGGCGGCGGTGATCTCCGGAGCCGGACCTACCGTCTTAGTGCTCTACCACGGTGCCGCGGGCGATCCCCACGGCGAATCTCCACAAAAGAACAGCGCCATAGTTGATTCAATCCGGCGGCGAGCGGGTACTGAATGGCACATACGCCCCTTAGCGATTGATCTGGTAGGGGTACGTGTCACTTCTCCCCGTTCATAGACTTGTGCCGAGGAATAGCTGTGGGCTCCGGTGATGTTAGGGTAGGTGAAGCACCAGGTGCCCCGCCACGGGGCCTGTGCTTATCCGCCGCAGTGTTTTCCGCGTCAACCGCGCAAGCGGTTCCCGTTCCGCAAGCGCTTCACACGGTTGCCACTGTGTCGAATCCGCGGCGTGTCCGTGGCTCTGCCCACTCCATTGAAGTCCCTAGTTTCCTGGCACAGAAACAACAGGATGGCCCGAGGGCAGTTTCATGCAGCCCATCGTCCCAGTGCCTGGATGTGTCCAGCGCCTGCCGCGATCGGGTAAAACTCGTTGTCCAGTAGCGGTTCCGGCAGCCACACTGGGCACGCCTGACCCGGCCCTAGCCGGTTCGCACCACCGGGCTGGCCGATCACTTCGTCATGACGGCACCAGCCCGCTCCTTGGGAAGGACCCTTAGTGAGCGACACCACCGAACTCCACCAGGACGCGGCGGTCGGTACGCAGGACACGACCTCGTCCAAAGTGGACGTCGGCGACGCCGCGCCCCCCGCTGGCAAGAGCGCGTCAACGCGGTCCCGTAGCCGCTCCGGAGGTACCGGGCTGGCCGCGCTGAAGCTCACGGAGCTGCAGCGTCTGGCGTCCGACCTCGGAATCACGGGCACCGGCCGGATGCGCAAGAGCGAGATCATCGCTGCGATCGAAGCCAAGCAGGGTGGGCCGGTCAGCGCGCCCGAGACCACAACGGCGAAGACCGCCGAAACCGCGAGCACCACAGCCGCGAAAAAGAAGGAGTCCGCCGCCACGACTGAGGATCCCGCCACCGAACCGGCGGCAGAAAAGGCGGACAAGACCACCGAGAAAACTGCAACAGAGTCGGCTGAAAAGCCGGAACGGACCCGTCGCCGTTCCCGCCGCCGCAGCGGTGAAGAAACCGCGGAGACCCCGGCGGCCGAGAGCAGCGACACCACTGAGAGCGCCAAGGAGGACGCCACGGCGTCGGCTCCCGCAGAAACTGAGAAGACCACAACCGCACAGCCCGCCCAGAACGGCCAGAACGGCACCAGGGAGCGGCGCCGTCGCAGCCGTAACCGCGACGGAGGCAGCGACCAGCAGGCCTCCCAGCAGCAGAACGGCACCAAGAGCGACAGCGACGACGAGGAGTACAGCGGAGGGTCCCGCCGCCGGGGACGCCGCCGTGACCGCCGTGACCGCCGCAACCGGGAGCGTGCTGACCAAGAGCCGGTGATCAGCGAGGACGACGTCCTCCTGCCGGTCGCGGGCATCCTGGACATCCTCGACAACTACGCGTTCGTGCGGACCACCGGCTACCTGCCCGGTCCCAACGACGTCTACGTTTCGCTGGCCCAGGTCCGCAAGTACGGCCTGCGCAAGGGTGACGCCATCACCGGAGCGGTGCGCCAGCCGCGCGAAGGCGAGCGTCGGGAGAAGTTCAACGCGCTGGTCCGGCTGGACAGCGTGAACGGCATGCCGCCCGAGCGGGCGCGCAACCGGCCCGAGTTCTCCAAGCTGGTCCCGCTGTACCCGCAGGAGCGGCTGCGCCTCGAAACCGAGCCGCACATCCTCACCACGCGGATCATCGACCTCATCTCGCCCATCGGCAAGGGGCAGCGCGGCCTCATCGTCTCCCCGCCCAAGGCGGGTAAGACGACGGTGCTGCAGGCGATCGCCAACGCGATCACCCAGAACAACCCCGAGTGCCACCTCATGGTCGTCCTCGTCGACGAGCGGCCTGAGGAGGTCACCGACATGCAGCGCACGGTCAAGGGCGAGGTCATCCACTCGACCTTCGACCGTCCCGCCGAAGACCACACGACCGTTGCCGAGCTCGCTATCGAACGGGCGAAGCGTCTGGTCGAAATGGGACTGGACGTCGTGGTGCTGCTCGACTCCATCACCCGGCTGGGACGCGCCTACAACCTCTCCGCACCGGCGAGCGGGCGCATCCTGTCCGGTGGTGTCGACTCCACCGCGCTCTACCCGCCGAAGCGGTTCTTCGGCGCCGCCCGCAACATCGAGAACGGCGGCTCCTTGACGATCCTGGCTACCGCGCTGGTCGAGACCGGTTCGCGGATGGACGAGGTGATCTTCGAGGAGTTCAAGGGCACCGGCAACATGGAGCTCAAGCTCAGCCGGAGCCTCGCCGACAAGCGGCTCTTCCCCGCGGTGGACATCGAAGCGTCCAGCACGCGCAAGGAGGAGATCCTGCTGTCGCCCGAGGAGCTCAACATCATCTGGAAGCTCCGCCGGGTGCTGCACGCCCTGGACACGCAGCAGGCGTTGGAACTGGTCCTGAGTAAACTCAAGAAGACCAAGAGCAACGCTGAATTCCTGTTGCAGGTCCAGAAGACCACGATCGGGCCGAACGACTAGCGTTCCGCCGGTGCAGGCCTGCACCGGCGGAACGGGTGAGTCCGAGCATCGTTCGGCGGTGACGTGTGCTCATCGTCCTGCCCGTCGACTATGCACGGGAATACGATCCGGACGACCACGGTTCCACGGTCTGGCAGACTGGTACGACGACCGCCGCGGTACCGGTTCGCGCACGCATGCCTCAGCAGTGAAACGGTGACGGCTGCGTGCGTCCGGCGACCGCCACTAGCGAGGAGAACCACCATGAAACCCGGTATTCACCCCGATTACCACGTCACGCAGGTGACCTGCACGTGCGGCAACAGCTTTGTCACCCGGAGCACAGCGCCCAATGGAGTGATCCGGGCTGAGATCTGCTCCTCCTGCCACCCCTTCTACACGGGGAAGCAGAAGATCCTGGACACCGGCGGTCGGGTCGCCCGCTTCGAGAAGCGTTTCGGGAAGCGCAAGTAGCGTCCGTGGCGGTGCGTCCCGTGTCCCGGGGCGCACCACCGCAGCGACTGCCAGTCCGATCCGACCCTTGTGGGGGATGGAAAAGAAGTGAAGCTGGACGACCTACTCGGCGAGTACTACGAGCTGGAGCAGCAGCTCGCCGACCCAGCAGTGCACGCCGACCAGGCTCAGGCACGCACCCTGGCCAAGCGCTACTCCCAGCTCACCCCCATCGTCGCCACCTACCGGGAACTGAACCGGGTCGAAAGCGACATCGAGACCGCCCAGGAGCTGGCCGCCGAGGACCCGAGCTTCGCTGACGAGGCGAAGCAGCTTGCCGCCCAGCGCGAAGAACTGGTTCAACGGCTCCGCACCCTGCTCATCCCCCGCGACCCCAACGACGACAAAGACGTCATCCTGGAGGTCAAGGCGGGAGAGGGCGGTGAGGAGTCCGCGCTGTTCGCCAGCGACCTGGTGCGGATGTACCTGCGGTACGCCGAGCGTCAGGGCTGGAAGACCGAGATCATCAGCGCCACCCACTCCGACCTGGGCGGCTACAAGGACATCACCATCGCGATCAAGAACCGCGGCACGGTGGAACCCGGGCAAGGCGTGTGGCACCGGCTCAAGTTCGAAGGCGGAGTCCACCGCGTCCAGCGGGTCCCCGTCACCGAGTCGCAAGGACGGATCCACACCTCGGCCGTTGGCGTGCTGGTGCTGCCCGAGGCTGAAGAGATCGAGGTGGAGATCAACGAGAGCGATCTGCGCATCGATGTCTACCGTTCCTCGGGCCCCGGCGGGCAGAGCGTGAACACCACCGACTCCGCGGTGCGGATCACCCACCTGCCCACGGGGATCGTGGTGTCCTGCCAGAACGAGAAGAGCCAGTTGCAGAACAAAGAGCAGGCGCTTCGGGTGCTGCGGGCCCGCCTGCTGGCCGAAGCGCAGGCCGCGGCCGAAGCAGAGGCCGCCGCGGAACGGCGCAGCCAGGTCCGCACCGTGGACCGCTCCGAGCGGGTGCGCACCTACAACTTCCCGGAGAACCGCATCTCCGACCACCGGGTGGGCTACAAGGCGTACAACCTCGACCAGGTGCTCGACGGGGAGTTGGACGGCGTGATCCAGGCGCTCGTCGACGCCGACACCAAGGAGCGGTTGGAGGCCGCTCAGCAGTGAACCTCCTGCTCGACGAGGTCGCGCGGGCGACGCTTCGGCTCGCGGAAGCCGGGGTTGCCTCGCCCCGGGCGGACGCCGAGGAACTCGCGGCGTTCGTGCACGGCGTCCGTCGAGGAGAGTTGCACACGGTCGCGGACAGCGACTTCGACGCCCGCTACTGGGAGTGTGTAGCCCGCAGGGCGGCACGGGAACCCTTGCAGCACATCACCGGCCGCGCCTACTTCCGCTATCTCGAGTTGGAAGTAGGCCCCGGCGTTTTCATCCCCCGTCCCGAGACCGAGATGATGGTCTCCTGGGCGATTGACACCCTGCGGGCCATGGACGTCGCCGATCCCCTGGTCGTGGACCTGGGCACCGGGTCGGGCGCGATCGCGATCTCCATCGCCCAAGAGGTGCCCCGCTCCCGAGTCCACGCGGTGGAAGTGGACGCGACAGCGCTGTCCTGGGCGAAACGCAACATCGCCCGCAGCGGACTGGGGGAGCGGATCACCGCCCACCACGCCGATATGCGCACCTGCCTGCCCGAATACCACGGCCGGGTGGACCTGGTCATCACCAACCCCCCGTATGTGCCGCTGGACAGCGCCGACGAGATCCCCCCGGAAGTCCGCGACTACGATCCCGCCATCGCGCTGTGGGCAGGCCCGGACGGGCTCGACATGATCCGCCAGTTGGAAGCGGTCGGCCGCCGCCTGCTGCGCCCCGGCGGATACATCGCTATCGAGCACGGCGACGGACAGGGCATCGACATCCCGCCGCTGTTCCCTGAAGAACTCGGCTGGTGCGAGGTGCGCAACCGGAAAGACCTCGCCCACCGGGACCGGTTCGTGGTCGCTCGCCGTGCCGTGGACTGAGTCAACCGCATCGACAACCCTGGACAGACTGAGGTGAGGGTGTGAGCCGCAGGTACGACTGCGCGGACGACGAACAGCGCAAGGCCGGGATCGCGGATGCGGCCTCCACAGTGCGTCGGGGGGAACTGGTTGTCCTGCCCACCGACACCGTGTACGGGGTGGGCGCAGACGCGTTCAACCCGGCGGCCGTGACCGCGCTCCGCAACGCCAAGCAGCGCGGCCGGGAGCATCCCCCGGCAGTTCTGGTCGGCACGGTCCGCGCAGCGCAGGCGCTCATCGACGACCTCGGCAAATACGGCCAAGACCTGATCGAGGAGTTCTGGCCGGGCCCGCTCACACTCGTGTGCGCGGCCACCCCCAGCCTGTCGTGGGACCTGGGGGACACCAAGGGAACCGTGGCGGTCCGCATGCCCATGCACCCGGTGGCGCTGGAACTCCTCAAAGAGGTCGGCCCCATGGCTGTGAGCGGTGCGAACGTCACCGGCAAGCCGGCAGCGACCACGGTCGAGGAAGCCGAAACGCAGTTCGGCGATGCGGTCAGTGTCTACCTCGACGCCGGCCCCTGCACCAGCACCCCGCCGTCCACGATCGTCGACCTCACCTACGCGGTCCCGCGCGTCCTCCGCTCCGGAGCGATCACTCTCGAGCAGCTGCGTTCCGTGTGCGGCACAGTCATCGCTGAACTGAAGCGCCCCGAACGGGAGCCCAAGACCTCGAACCGCGAAACCCCCCGCACCGCGGAACCGGAGGCGACCAGCGCCTCAGACGAGGGAGACAGCGGGATTCCCCCGGCACAGAAGGACGACTCGGACGCGCCCTGACCGAAGGGACGGGGCCATGCCGAACAGCAGTCCGCGCTGCGGCCGGTCGATGCTAGCGTCAATGTCACCCCTCACAGAACACGTGCCGTGCCGCTGGGAGGGCACGGCCGGTCCACGGAAGGCCCCGCAACGCCGTGCGTGAGTACGCGCTCACCTTCGTTATCGCTGTGGCGGTCACCCACCTGCTGACCCCACTCGTCCGCAGTGCCGCAATCGCTTTCGGAGCAGTCCCGCCGATCCGCGACCGGGACGTGCACACCGAGCCCATTCCGCGCATGGGCGGTCTCGCCATGTACGGCGGTTTCGCTGCCGCACTGCTGATCTCAGCGCAACTGCCCCACCTGCGTGAAGTGTTCTTCGACCAGACGTGGTGGCGCGGCCTGCTGGTGGCGGGCGCGTTGATCGTCGTGATCGGAATCATCGACGACCGGTGGGGGATGGCCCCGGTGCCGAAACTCGCCGGCCAGATCGTGGCCGCGGGCATCCTCGTCTCCCAAGGGGTCCAGCTGCTGTGGCTGCCGTTGCCCGGGACCACGCTGGTCCTCGGACCGGAGCTGGGCACCCTCCTGTCCGTGCTGCTGATCGTGGTCACGATCAACGCGATCAACTTCGCTGACGGCCTCGACGGCTTGGCCTCGGGCATTGTCGCGATCGCGGCCGCGGCCTTCTTCACCTACTACTACGTGGTCGCGGTCGACCAGGGGTTCGACCGCCAGTCCTATCCCGCCATGATCGCGATCATCCTGGTGGGGGTCTGCACGGGGTTCCTCATCCACAACTTCAACCCCGCGCGCGTGTTCATGGGCGACACCGGGTCGATGCTGATCGGCCTGCTGCTGGCGTCAATCACCATCACTGTGACCGGCGAATTCCAGGCCAACGCGGTCGTCCACTTCGACTCCAGCGGCCTCGTGTCCTTCCTGCCGATCCTGCTGCCGCTGCTGGCCCTCGCCCTTCCCCTGGCCGACCTGGTGCTCGCGGTGGTGCGGCGCACCCTGGCCGGCAAGTCTCCGTTCGCCCCGGACAAGAAGCACCTGCACCACCGGTTGCTGGAGCTCGGCCACTCGCATGCCCGCGCCGTGCTGCTGATGTACCTGTGGGCGGCGATCATCTCGTTTGCCGCCGTATCGCTGTCGATCTTCGACGCCCCCGCGATTGTCCTGAGCGTTACCACATTGGTAGCAATTTGTGCGGTGGGGCTCATCACACTGCCGCGGCTGCGTCGGCGGGCTCTGCTGCGCGCCAAAACCCGCCTTGCGACCGCCACGGACGGCAGCAACTCCGCCGAAAAAAAGTGACGCACTGCACTTGACCAGCGGGGCGTCCGGTAAGGGGCCGTGAACCGGGATTGAACCCTGGAGGAAAGGGCTGGGAGAAGGAGCCCGGTTTTCGAGAGCAGAGTGTCGTGTCGCGAGTGTTTCCGGCAACGGCGGGCGGCATCTCAAGGTGCCCATGGAAAAGCGTGGTGAAACCTTGTGATAGCTTTCACGAGCAAGCACCCACAGCCAACACCGGAGTTCACGCATGCTGGAACACGACGCCAAGGTTCTCCGCGGCGCCGCGATTCCCACCCTGGTGGTCGGAGGCGGCAGCACCGCTGCCTTCCTCGTGTTCTCAGGCACGGTTGGTGTGCTCGGCGCACTCTGTGCGCTGCTACTGGTCCTTGCCTTCTTCGGGGTTTCGGGATGGGCGGTGGCCCGGCTCAGCCGCCGCGACCCGAACCTGTTCATGCCGGCCACTCTGGGCGCCTTCCTGATCAAGGCGCTGATCCTGGCGGCGGCACTCCTGGCGCTGCGCACCATCGACCCTGCCTGGATCGATACCACCGCCTTCGCCGTGACTTCGCTGCTGTGCGTGATCGCCTGGCTGGGTGGTCACGTCCGGGTGCTGGCCACATCCAAGACCTTGCACGTCGATCCGGAGCCGAGCGTCGCCTCCGGCCTGGAGTCCCGGCATGAGAGCACGTGATGCGTGTGGCACGGCACGGATCCCAGTACTCGCCCCCTGTTGTGCGGATGACCACGACAACCTGCTATGTTCCGGAGCGACGGGATGAGCGAGCCGCGGAAACCGGACGAAAGCTCCCCGGAACCCTCCGAGACCTCGGTCGACGGAGTCACCATCGTCTCCCTGCTCATATCCGGCATGGTCGTGTGGGGCGGGGCGGGGTGGCTGCTGGACCGATTAACGGATCACGATGCGCTCTTCCTGCCCATCGGTATCCTGCTCGGCCTGGGGCTGGCGTTGTACATGGTTTTCGTCAGGCTTCACGCTCGTTCCAAATAACGATCCACTCCACCGGGTTCACCCTCCGTTCACGGAACCGACCGCAACGGGCGGAAGAACCCGTGCTGACCGCCATTACCGGTCCGCTCAAGACTGAACAGAACCTCTTGATTCACGACGGAAGGGTTCGCCGTGAGTGCTGACACGCTCAACCTCGCTGCCGAGGGCGGTGGTGGTCTGTTCACGCCGGGAGGACCCGGCTTTGAGGCCCCCTCCGTCGGGATCTTCTTTCCCTCCCCCTGGTCCTGGGGCGACTACAGCGAGGCGCTTCCCTACACGAGCGGCATCACCAAGTACGCGGTGCTGCTCGTCGTCGCCACGGCCCTAGTGGCGTTCTTCCTGTGGTGGACCACGCGCAAGCTGGCCATCGTCCCCAGCCGGAAGCAGAGCATCTTCGAGATCGTCGTCCTCTTCATCCGGGACCAGATCTCGCGGCCCATGATCGGAGTGAAGGGCGACCGGTACCTGCCGCTGCTGGTCTCCCTCTTCCTGTTCATCTTCGCGATGAACATCATGGGGCTCATTCCCTTCCTGCAGTTGCCGGTCACCAGTAACCTGTCCTACCCGGTCGGCCTTGCCGCGGTCGTCTACATCACCTTCATCGCAGTGGGTATCCGCACCCACGGCTTCGGCCGCTACTTCAAGAGCGCCGTGGTCCCCTCAGGAGCGCCGGCGTGGATCCTTCCGTTGCTGGTACCCATTGAGATCCTCTCGAACTTCATCATCCGCCCCGCGACGCACGCCATCCGACTGTTTGCGACGATGTTCGCCGGTCACCTCCTGCTGGCGACGTTCGCTGCGGGCGGCTGGTACATGTTCAACCCGTCGGCAGGACCGCTCTACGGCACGATCTCGGTGCTGTTCTCGGGATCGGCGCTGCTCGCGTTCATCATCTTCACCGCTTTCGAGCTGGTGATCATGTTCCTGCAGGCCTTTGTGTTCACCCTGCTGGCCGCCCTCTACATCGGCCAGGCTCAGGAAGCGCACTAGGACCGGTGGGAGCGGTCCGGATCCCTGACTCGACAGTTTTCGTGCCTCCGCCCGGAGGACACGACAACCCATCTGGCCCTGTGGTCACGATCCTCAACAAGGAGAAGAAATGGAAGGCAGCCTGAACGTCATCGGTTACGGCATCAGCGTCATCGGTGCCGGTATCGGTGTGGGTATCGTCTTCGGTCTGGGCATGCAGGCCATCGCCCGCCAGCCCGAGGCCCGTGGTCCGCTGCAGACCAACATTTACATCGGCTTCGCCCTGATCGAGGCGCTCGCCCTGCTGGGCTTCGTTCTCGCTTTCGCCCTTGGCTAAAGCGAACCGGCGAAGGAAGTAGGCAACCAAGCGTGAAGGGGCGCTGACCATGTTGGGCCTGGCCGCCGAAGAGAACGTTCTACGCATTCACATCGACGAACTCGTCTTCGGCCTCATCGCCTTCGCCGTGATCTTCGCACTGGTGTACCGCTACGCGGTGCCGCGGGTCACGAAGATGCTCGACGAGCGCGCCGACGCCATTGAAGGCGGCATCGAACGGGCGAAGAAGGCAGAGGCGGAAGCCGAGGAGCTGCGTCAGCAGTTCCAGGAGAAGCTGGAGGAAGCACACCGGTCCTACGCGGCCGAGCTGCAGAAGGCCAGCGAGCAGAGCGCCGCCATCATCGCTGAGGCGCGCGAGGAGGCCCAGGCCGAGGCGCGACGCATCATCGAGGCGGCTCACGCTCAGATCGAGGCCGACCGGCAGCAGGCCATGGCGCAGTTGCGGGCCGAGATCGGGGCGCTCTCCGCGGACCTGGCAGCTCGGATCGTCGGAGAAACCCTCTCTGACCCCGCCGCGCAGAGCCGGGTCATCGACCGGTTCCTCGCTGAACTGGAAAGCGGGGCTAATCAGCAGGCAGAGGTGCGTTGATGCAAGGTGTCAGCCGTACCTCTTTGACTGAGGTGATCCGGCGCCTCGACGACATCCTGCCGTCCGCCAACACAGCCACGTTGGGCCACGAGCTCTTCGAGGTCGTGGCCCTGCTGGACCAGGAGCACTCCCTGCGCCGCTGGCTGGCGGACCCCGCCGGCTCCCCGGACAGCAAGTCCGAGCTGGTCAACAGCCTTCTCGAGACGAAGGTGTCCCCGGCAACCCTCCTCGTGGTCAGCGACGTCGTCCGGGCGCAGTGGTCCCGGCCGCGCGACCTGGTCGACGCGGTCGAACAGGCCGCTGTACTGGCGACGGTCGCTGAGCACGCCAGCGCCCGCGAACTCGAGGGCGTCGAGGACGAGCTGTTCCGGTTTGGCCGGATCGTCGCGGGTCAGCCCGAACTCCGCGCCGCGCTGACCACGGACGGCGCCTCTATCGAGCACAAGCGCACCCTGGTGGAGAACCTGCTCTCGGGCAAGGTCAGCACAGCGACGCTGACCTTGGTCACCGAGGCTGTCACCCGGCCTCGAGGACGTACCCTGGAACAGGGTCTCGAGCATTTCAGTCAGCTGGTGGCCGAGCGGGCCAAGCACTACATCGCCGTGGTACGGGCCGCGGTTCCGCTGAGCGAAGCACAGCAGTCTCGACTGCAGGCCGCGCTCACCCGAATCTACGGGCGGGACATCCACCTGAACATCGAGATCACGCCGGAGATCGTGGGTGGACTCTCCATCCGCGTGGGCGACGAGGTCATCGACGGCACCATCGCGGGGCGTATCGCCGAAGTTCGGCGACGCCTGGCCGGCTGACGCGACGACGCACGAACGCAAGACGCACGGCGCCGCACCTGCGGCGCCAACGAGAGCAAGGACATACGTGAGATGGCGGAGCTGACGATCCGACCGGAGGAGATCCGGGACGCGCTGCAGCGCTTCGTCCAGTCGTACGAGCCTGACGCCGCCGCACGCGAGGAGATCGGAACCGTCACCTACTCCGGTGACGGCATCGCCCGCGTCAGTGGCCTTCCCTCTGCGATGGCGAACGAGCTGCTGGAGTTCGAGGACGGCACCCAGGGCATTGCGCAGAACCTGGAGATCGGCGAGATCGGTGTCGTCGTCCTCGGTGACTTCACCAACATCGCAGAAGGCCAGACAGTGCGGCGGACCGGACAGGTCTTGTCCGTCCCGGTAGGCGACGCCTACCTGGGCCGAGTAGTCGACCCCCTGGGCCGGCCGATCGACGGCAAGGGCGAAATCGAGACGACCGAGCGTCGCGAGCTCGAACTCCAGGCTGCCACGGTCATGCAGCGCAAGCCGGTTCACGAGCCGCTGCAGACCGGTATCAAGGCGATCGACGCCCTGACCCCGATCGGTCGCGGCCAGCGCCAGTTGATCATTGGTGACCGGCAGACCGGAAAGACCGCGGTCTGCATCGACACGATCATCAACCAGAAGGCCAACTGGGAGTCGGGCGACCCCAACAAGCAGGTGCGCTGCATCTACGTCGCGGTGGGCCAGAAGGGCTCCACCATCGCCGGTGTGCGCGCCGCGCTGGAAGAGGCCGGAGCGATGGAGTACACCACCATCGTGGCCTCGCCCGCCTCCGACCCCGCGGGCTTCAAGTACATCGCGCCCTACACCGGCTCGGCCATCGGCCAGCACTGGATGTACCAGGGCAAGCACGTCCTCATCGTCTTCGACGACCTGACCAAGCAGGCCGAGGCCTACCGCGCGGTCTCGCTGCTGCTGCGCCGCCCGCCGGGCCGTGAGGCCTACCCCGGTGACGTCTTCTACCTGCACTCGCGGCTGCTGGAGCGCTGCGCGAAGCTCTCCGACGAGATGGGCGCCGGCTCGCTGACGGGTCTGCCGATCATCGAGACCAAGGCCAACGACGTGTCGGCCTACATTCCGACCAACGTCATCTCCATTACCGACGGTCAGGTCTTCCTGGAGTCCGACCTGTTCAACCAGGGACAGCGGCCGGCGATCAACGTCGGTATCTCGGTGTCCCGTGTCGGTGGCGCCGCGCAGACCAAGGCCATGAAGAAGGTGGTCGGCTCCCTGCGCGTGGGTCTGGCCCAGTACCGCGACCTGGAGGCGTTCGCCGCCTTCGGTTCGGACCTGGACGCGGCCTCCAAGGCGCAGCTGGAGCGGGGTGCCCGCCTCATGGAGCTGCTCAAGCAGGGCCAGTACTCCCCCTTCCCGATGGAGGAGGAGGTCGTCTCCATCTGGGCTGGTACCACCGGGCACTTGGACGACGTTCCGGTCGAGGACATCCGGCGCTTCGAGTCGGAGTTCCTCGCCTACCTGCGCCGTGAGCACAGCAAGATCCTCGACGTTATCCGGGAGACGGAGGACTTCGGGGACGACACCGCTGAGGCGCTCACTGACGCGATCAAGGAGTTCAAGAAGACCTTCCAGACCAGCGACGGCACCATCCTCGGCACCGAGGCGCCTGCCGAGGCGCTGGACGAGTCCGAGGTCGGCCAGGAGACCATCAAGGTCGCTAAGACCAGCGGGAAGTAGCCCATGGGTGCACAGCTTCGTGTCTATCGCCGGAGGATCCGCTCGACGAAGTCGATGGCGAAGATCACCCGTGCGATGGAACTGATCGCCGCAACGCGCATTACCAAGGCGCAGCGTGCGGCCGAGGCGGCTGCCCCCTACGCACGGGAGATCACCAGGGCGGTGTCCGCGGTGGCCGCTCGGGTCAGCGACCACCCGCTGCTGACCGAGGCGGAGAACCCCACTCGGGCCGCCGTCCTGGTCATCACCAGTGACAAGGGCCTTGCTGGCGCCTACACGGCCAACGCCATCAAGGAAGCCGAACGCCTCACTGCGCTCCTCAACGAGCAGGGCAAAGAGGTGCTCACCTACATGGTGGGGCGCAAGGGCATCGGCTTCTACAAGTTCCGCGAGCGTCCCCTGGCGGACTCCTGGGAGGGCTTCACTGAGCGCCCCTCCTACATGCACGCCATGGAGATCTCCTCGGCCCTGATGGAGAAGTTCATCCAGGAGACCGCGGAGGGCGGCGTCGACGAGATCCACATCGTGTCGACCGAGTTCATCTCCATGATCAACCAGCGGGCCCGGGCTTCCCGGATCCTGCCGCTGGAGGTGGAAGAGGTCGACTCCAAGGTGCTCGAAGCCGAGCAGGGGCCGCTGCCCCTCTACGAGTTCGAGCCTGGGGCTGAGGAAGTGCTGGACCAGCTGCTTCCGAAGTACGTGACCAACCGGATCTACTTCGCCCTCCTCGAGTCGGCCGCATCCCAGCACGCGTCGCGCCGCGCCGCGATGAAGGCGGCCACCGACAACGCCGAGGAGCTTGTCAAGACCCTGACCCGCCAGGCCAACCAGGCCCGCCAGGCGGAGATCACCAACGAGATCAGCGAGATTGTCGGCGGCGCCGACGCACTTGCTGCTGCCAGCGCGGGGAGTGAGTAAGAGAAGTGACTGCGACTGCTGAAGGGACGGCCGCACCCACAACGGTGACCGGCCGCATCGCCCGGGTCATCGGCCCGGTCGTCGACGTGGAGTTTCCCGTCGGCTCCCTGCCTCCGATCTACAACGCTCTGAAGACCGAAGTCACCCTCGGCGGGGAGACCCGGACCATCACGCTCGAAGTCGCCCAGCACCTGGGAGACAACCTGGTCCGCGCCATCAGCCTCAACCCGCAGGACGGCCTGGTCCGCGGCGCTGAGGTGCGCGACACCGGTGCGCCGATCAGGGTTCCGGTGGGCGACGGCGTCAAAGGGCACGTGTTCAACGCCCTGGGTGAGCCGCAGGACATCCCGAAGTCGGAACTGCAGGTCAAGGAGTACTGGCCGATCCACCGGCCGGCCCCGGCCTTCGACCAGCTCGAGGCGAAGACCGAGATGCTGGTCACCGGTATCAAGGTCATCGACCTGCTCACCCCGTACGTGCGCGGCGGTAAGATCGGCCTCTTCGGTGGTGCGGGTGTCGGCAAGACGGTGCTCATCCAGGAGATGATCACCCGTATCGCCCGCAACTTCGGTGGTGTCTCCGTGTTCGCCGGGGTGGGCGAGCGTACCCGTGAGGGCACCGACCTCTTCCTGGAGATGCAGGAGATGGGCGTCCTCCCGGACACCGCCCTCGTCTTCGGGCAGATGGACGAGCCCCCGGGTACCCGTCTGCGGGTCGCGCTGTCCGCGCTGACCATGGCGGAGTACTTCCGCGACGTGCAGAAGCAGGACGTGCTTCTGTTCATCGACAACATCTTCCGCTTCACGCAGGCGGGTTCGGAGGTCTCCACCCTGCTGGGCCGTATGCCCTCGGCGGTGGGTTACCAGCCGAACCTCGCTGACGAGATGGGTCTGCTGCAGGAGCGGATTACCTCGACCCGCGGCCACTCGATTACCTCGATGCAGGCGATCTACGTGCCCGCGGACGACTACACCGACCCGGCTCCGGCGACTACCTTCGCCCACCTGGACGCGACGACCGAGCTCTCCCGCCCGATCTCGCAGAAGGGTATCTACCCGGCGGTGGACCCGCTGACCTCCACCTCCCGCATCCTCGACCCGCAGTACGTGGGCCAGGAGCACTACGAGGTGGCGCAGCGCGTCAAGGAGATCCTGCAGCGCAACCACGACCTGCAGGACCAGATCGCCATCCTCGGTATCGACGAGCTGTCCGAAGAGGACAAGATCATCGTCCACCGGGCGCGGCGGCTGGAGCGCTTCCTGTCGCAGAACATGTTCGTCGCTGAGAAGTTCACCGGTACCCCGGGCGTGTTCGTGCCGCTGGAGGAGACCATCGCCTCCTTCAAGGCGATCTGCGACGGTGAGTACGACCACCTCCCCGAGCAGGCGTTCCTGAACGTCGGCAACATCGAGATGGCCGTCGAGAAGGCGAAGAAGCTGCAGAGCTAGCGAGCACGGGGAGGAGCGGCGGACTGCTGCTCCTCCCCGGTGGAGCGGCCCTCGGGCTGAGGAGAGATGGCAGTGTCGAAGAAGCTCTTTGTTGAGCTCGTCACGCCCGAACGGGAACTGTGGGCGGGCGAGGGCGACATGGTGATCGCCAAGACGGTCGAAGGCGAGATCGGTATCCAGCCGGGGCACGTTCCAGTGCTGGCGCTGCTCGCGCCCGGGTCGGTCGTGCGGGTCCTGGGGGCCCGCGAGTCCGGTGAAGTACGTGCCGCGGTTCACGGCGGCTTCATGTCTGTGACGCTGAGCGACCGGGTCTCGATTCTCGCGGAGATCGCCGAGCTGGCCGAGGAGATCGACGTGGAGCGGGCCCGTGCCGCGCTGAAGAGCGCTGAGCGCGAGGCACTCGGCGACGCCGAGATGCGGGCGCGTGTCGCTCGGGCGCGGGGCCGGCTGCGGGCCGCCAAGGCTGAGGAGGCCGCCTAACCGGTCCAGCGGTGGCACCAGCGCGGACATGAGACGGGGCTTCCCGCGTATGCGGGGTGACTCTTGGGGGAGCAGCTGAACATCGGAACGTGGTTCGACATCGCCGAATGGTCGTTCTTCTCGCTGCTCGCCCTCGCTCTGCTGGCGCTCGTCGCGATCATCGTGCGGCGGTACGCCCTGGAACGCGGTGGCGGAGCGGTGGAGTGCTATCTCCGTCCCGTGCACGGCCAACGCCGCCCGTGGCGGATCGGATGCGGCCGGTACGGGACTGACGAGCTGCGTTGGTATCGCATCTTCTCCCTGTGGCCGCGGCCGGCAGTCGAGCTGCCGCGCCGCGGTCTCGTCGTTCTGGGGCGTCGCACCCCGGAACGGGAGGAGCTGCGGGAACTGACCGACGACCTGGTGATCGTCGAAGTGGGCTGGACCGCCTCGGACGGCTCCGACCCCAAGGAGCCGGTCTATGAACTGGCGATGAGCGACGCCGCCCTGACGGGTTTCCTGTCCTGGTTGGAATCGTTGCCGCCGGGAGTCCTCTGGCGGGACAGCGACGACGAGTAAGCCGTGCTTGTTCGTGGCGGTGGCCGAGTTCGGCCACCGCCACGAACGTGCGGTGGTCAGCGGCGGTCGCCGCCCGGCCGCCACAGCACATCGTTGCCTTGGTTCACCACCCGGCACAGGATGAACAGCAGGTCGGAGAGCCGGTTGAGATAGGTGGCGGTCAGCGGGTTGACGGAGTCCCCGTGGGTTTCGATCGCCGACCACGCGGACCGTTCCGCGCGGCGGGTGACGACGCGGGCGGTGTGCAGCAGTGCCGCGGCGGGGGAACCGCCGGGGAGCACGAAACTGCGCAGCGTGGGGAGGTCCGCGTTGAACCGGTCGCAGTCCGCTTCCAACCGGGCCACATAGGAGGCATCCACCCGCAGCGGGGGGTGTTCCGGGTTGGGCACGACCGGGGTGGCGAGGTCCGCGCCCAGGTCGAACAGTTCGTTTTGGATGCGCATCAGCACCGTGCGCACCTCGTCGGGGACGTCCCCGAGCGCGAGCGCGACCCCGATCGCCGCGTTGGCTTCCTCTACATCGGCGTAGGCGACGAGCCGTGCGTCGGTTTTACGGACCCGGCTCCTGTCACCCAGCGCGGTGGTGCCGTCGTCACCGGTGCGGGTGTAGATCTTCGACAGCACTACCGGCGTGTCGATATCGCGTTCTTTCATGGACTCACCCTAGCCACCAGGCTTTCCGGCACGGCGGCGCGGGGACGAGTGGACACCGGCCGCCCCGGTCGTTCCTGTCTGGAACGGATACGGCCCGGGGCCCGCCGTGGCAGGCCCCGGGTGGTGTTCAGCCAGTGGGGGAGGTGCGGGTCAGCGCTCCCACCGGTCGCCGCAGCGGTCGAAGGAGGGCTCGGCCAGGGTCCGGGCACGCAGCGGCGCCACTCCGTTCACCGGCAGGGTGCTGTCGGCGAAGACTTCGACCGCGTAGGCGGCGCCGTCGGAGAGTTCGTCGATGCTCGCCCAGTTGATGTGGGCGAGGGTGTCGTCGGCAGTGTGGTAGTAGGGGTCGAACTGCTCCCCAGCGGTACCGCCGTAGCGGGCAGCCTGTTCCGCGGTCTTGGTGCCGTCCGCGCCGCTGAACAAGCCACCGGACGGGATTCCGGCCAGCATGAACGCCCGGTAGTCGGAGCGACCGCTGAACTCGGTGGGCTCTGCGGCCAGGCCGCGGGCGGTGAAGTAGTCTTCGAACACTTTCTGGATCGCCGCTGACCCTGAGGGTGCAGGGACAGAGCCGGGCAGTTCATTGCGGCCGTCGTAGATGAGCCGGGCATAGTTGCTGGACCCCAGCATGTCGAAGTTCAGGTAGAGCGCGATCCGTTCGCGTTCTTTCTCGGAGAGCCGCTCCACATACGAGGTGGAGCCGATGAGCCCGGATTCTTCGCTGCCCCAGAAGGCGAAGCGCACCTTGTTGCGGGGGGTGCCGAGCCGGTTCAACTGTTTGGCGATTTCCAGGACCGTGGCGACCCCGCTGCCGTTGTCGTTCGTTCCCGGCCCTTCGGCCACGCTGTCGAGGTGGGCGCCGACCACCACCACGTTGTTCCGGTCGCCGCCCCGGGTTTCCGCGATGAGGTTGTAGGAGTGGGCCTCCTCCACGCTCGCGTCGACTTTGAGGTGCAGTTCGAGGCCGTCCCCTGCGGCGAGGAGTGCTTCACCGACCTCGGTGGAGGCGCCGACAACCGGGATCGCGGCGGGGTTGCTCACCGTCCCGTTGATGGGGCCGGTGTCGTTGGGGGTGTCCCCGTGGTTGAAGATCACCGCACCGACGGCTCCGGCGTCGGCGGCGCGGGCCGCCTTCTCTTCGAAGGTGCAGGTCCCTCGTTTGAGGATGGCGATCGCTCCGGCGGGGAAGTCGGCGAAGTCCGCGTCCTCGCAGCCGCTGTCGGCTCCGGTGGCATCCACGGGGACGGCGGGCGCGGTCACGTCTCCAGCACCCGAGTAGGCCATGCTCAGGAAGTCGTCGCCGGGGGTGAACTCCCGGTGTTGGGGTGCGGTCTGGGTGAGGACCGGGTCGCTGTGCTCCACCCACTGCTTAAACGAGTAGTGGTCGCGGGTGACCGTGTAACCGGCGCGGCGTAGCTGGTCGGTGACGTACTGTGCAGTCACGTCGTAGCCGGGGGTGCCGGTGGCCCGGTTTCCGCCGTTGTAGGCGGCGATGGTCTCCAGGTTCTGCAGGTGGGTGCGGATGGCGTCGACCGTGACCAGGTCAGGCAGTTCCGCGTCGGCGACAGGGATCGGGAATGCAGCGGCGGGAGGGCAGAGGCTCAGCGCCGCGAGCGTGGTAGCGGCGGCGATGAGGGACAGGCGCGATCTGGTGCGTCTGTGCACAGGGGGGCTGGGTGGTGTAGACACGCTCATCCTCCTGACGGGCGCCTATCCCCGGGGTGGTGGGATAGGCGCAGAAAGTAAGCAGTGACGGATGCAGCTTGTCACTGAATGAGGACGGTGAGCAAGGGGCATTCCGGTGTCGCGTAGAAAAGCGCTGGTCGCGCTGTCGAATCCCGACGGGAAGCGGACTGGGTGCCGGAGAGGGCGGATCCGCGTGCGGGGCGCGGCGGTGCGAGGCTGTCCGCAGCCGCCTGCGGTCACGACGGGGCGGCTGCGGTGTCAGACCTTGGCGGAAGCAGGAAAGGGCTGTTCAGTCGTCGCGGTCAGAGCCTTTTTCCTTTTTCTGGTGTTTGCGGCGTTTGCGGACTACTTCGACGGCGCCCATCAGCGCTACCCCGACGATCCGCACCACCGGGGCTCCCGGTTCCAGGACGCTGGCGGGGGCACCGCCTTTGGCTTCGTAGGCCCCCATGATCCCTACACCGTTGACCCGGACTTCGATGTCGTCGGGGACGATGATCTGGACCGCGCCCATGAGTGCGTTGGCGACGATCGTGGTGTGCGGGGAGGTGAACCGGGCTTCCCGCAGGTCCAGTTCGACTCCACCCATCACTGCCAGCGCCTGGTAGGTGCGGGCAACAGTCCACTGACCGCTCCGTTCCGCCGCCCCCATGAGTGCGAAGGAGAAGATGCCGTCCGGGTTGGTGGTGACGACACGCTCCCGTCCGTAGACCGGGCGAGGCGAGCGGAAGGAGAGGTCGGGCGACTCGGAGGTCTCCGGCAGGTCGCGGAGGAGCGGGGCGAGGTCGCCGAGCGTTTTGGCGCGGTAGACCGCATCGAGCCGTTCGGAGTGCTCGTCGGGGGTAAGCCGCCCTTCAGCCAGTGCCTCGCGCAGCCGCGCCGCGGCCCGGTCGCGGTCGGCGTCAGAGGCGCGAAGGTCACCTCGGTCGGGCAGGGAAGAGTCGCTCATAGCGGAGAGCTTAGTTCCCCGCTGGACGGGGCGGATCCGTGTTCCGCTCAGGGAACGCCCTGATTTTCCCCCGGGTTCTCCGGGCGGCCCAGCGGGACCGCCCGGAGACGGTCGCGGCTAGAACAGCCGCATCTCGTCGGGTTCGATCCCGCGGAGCGCGTCGTAGTCCAGGGTGACACAGGTGATGCCACGGTCAGCGGCGAGGACCCGGGCCTGAGGCCGGATTTCCTGGGCGGCGAAGATGCCGCGCACCGGGCGGAGCGTAGGGTCGCGGTTGAGGAGTTCGAGGTAGCGGGTCAACTGTTCGACCCCGTCGATCTCGCCGCGCCGTTTGATCTCCACCGCGACGGTCGTGCCGTTGCCGTCGCGGCACAGGATGTCCACTGGCCCGATCGCGGTGGGGTATTCGCGGCGGATCAGGGTGTAGCCCTCGCCGAGGGTCGTGATGTGTTCGGCGAGGAGTTCTTGGAGGTGGGCCTCGACTCCGTCTTTCTGCAGGCCGGGGTCTACGCCGAGCTCGTGGGTGCTGTCGTGGAGGATCTCCTCGATGGTCAGCACGAGCTTCTCCCCCGACTTGGCGTGGGTGACCGTCCACACGGTGGGGTTGCCGTCCTCGCCGGGCTGCTCCCGCAGGGTGCACGGGGGGTTCATCCAGTTCAGGGGTTTGTAAGCGCGGTCGTCGGCGTGGATGGACACCGACCCGTCTGCCTTTATGAGGATCAGGCGGGGCGCCATAGGCAGGTGGGCGGTGAGCCTGCCGACGTAGTCAACACTGCAACGGGCGATAACGAGACGCACGAAGAGCACGCTACCGGTTCTGCGGGATCGAGTGGCGCGGGATGCCCCAACCGGGTTGATAATGAAAACCATTTTCAATTACGGTAAGCAAGGTCTCACTCCGCTGCCGCATGACGCTCGGAGAAACGAGACCTAACGTCGCACTGGGGGAGCGGAACGTGAGCAGAGCAGGACGCTCCGCCGCAGCACCACCCCCGGACCTGTCAGAAAGGGGACACCATGTCGCTCACGGTCTCACCCGAACTCCTCGACAAGGCCCGCCGCGGCCCGGTCACCGACGACGAGTTCATCGCCTGCATCCGGGAGTCACTCCCCTACGCCTGGGACGTCATCACCCGGCTCGCCGAGCAGATCGCCACCGACCGCCTCGACTACGCGGCCAACGAAGTCCCGCCGCCAGGCGAAAAAGAACGCGGGCAACTCCTGCGGCTGCTCGCCAGCGACGCGATGCGCGGCGCCGTCCAACGGCACTTCGGACTGCGCCTGGCCTTCCAGAACTGCCACAAAGTCGCCCTGTTCCGCCCCGACGCGGAAACCGCCTACCAGGACTTCATCACGCCCCGTGCCCAACTCCTCAACCAGTCGCCGGAACTGGTCGACTGCTGAGCCGCGCCCCGCATCGGTACCCGGGCCTCCCGTGAACCGGGGAGGCCCGGCGAACAGCGGAAACCGCCCCGTCTAGGGTGGTGGCCATGGTGGAGGAAATCAACAAGGTTGGAGTGGTCGGGCTCGGCACGATGGGCGCCGGCATCGTCGAAGTGTTCGCCCGTGCGGGCTTCACCGTCACCGGGGTCGAAATCGACGACGCCGCCCTGGAACGCGGCCGGACACACCTGGAGAAATCCCTGGCCAAAGCCGTCGCCAAAGGCAAACTCACTGAAGACGAGCAACGCGCCATCCTCGGACGCGTCACATTCACCACATCCCGCGACGACCTCGCCGACGCGCACCTCGCTGTGGAGGCAGTCCCGGAGCGCCTCGACATCAAACGCTCTGTCTTTGCAGACCTGGACCGCATCCTGCCGCCCGCCGCGATCCTGGCGACCAACACGTCCTCGCTGTCCGTCACCGAAATCGCCGCACTCACCAGCCGCCCAGGAAAAGTCATCGGGCTGCACTTCTTCAACCCTGCACCGGTGATGCGGCTCGTCGAAATCGTCACCACGGTCGTCACCGAACCCCACGTGCGCGAGACAGCGACCCAGGTCGTCACCCGGCTGGGCAAGACCCCGGTAGCGGTCGGCGACCGGGCCGGGTTTGTGGCCAACGCGCTGCTCGTGCCGTACCTCAACCACGCCGTCGCCGTCTATGAGCAGGGCCTGGCCACCCGGGAGCAGATCGACGCCGCCATCACCAGCGCGGCAGGATTCCCCATGGGGCCGCTCACCTTGATGGATCTCGTCGGCCTGGACGTGCTCCTCGACGTCATGGACGTCCTGTGGGACGAATTCCGCCGCCCCCGCTACGCGGCGGCCCCGCTGCTGCGCCGCATGGTGGCCGCGGGCCTGCTCGGCCGCAAGAGCGGACGCGGATTCTACGACTACTCCGGCGCCGACAACCCCGCGGAACCGGAGCCGACCGCACCGCTGGCCCAGCTCGTCGGTGACGGCCCAGGGCAGATCAGCCTCGCCGACCTCCTGCTGGTCCCGCACCTCAACGACGCGGCCCGCATGATCGGCGACGGGTACGCTACCGCCGACGACGTGGACACCGCGATGCGGCTGGGCTGCGGCTACCCCAAGGGTCTCGCCGCCATGCTCGACGAACGCGGCGTGAAGAACGTCACCGAGACCTTGGCGGAGCTGGCCGCGGCAGGACTCTTCACCGATGACACCGCTCCGCTGCTCACCATGCTGGCCAAGCAAGGGAAGGACACGCTCCGGTCCTGACCGGCCGCACCCCGGGACGGCCCGCGGGAAAGCCCTCGGCGACCACAGCCGGGCTTTGCCCGGCCGTCCCGCCGCTCCTGCCCACGCCGGACCTCTTAAGCTGTCACATGTGAGTCCGCGCCGTAACAGACCCCGTCGCAGAAAAAAGAACGACCGGACCCGCGACGACGAGTCCGCACTGATCAACCGCATCACCGGCGGAGAGCGATACGAGAGCGGCCCTGACGGGGAGTGGGCGGTCCGCCGGATCAGCGGCTCAGCCGCGGTCAAGACCTACCGCTGCCCGGGCTGCGCCCAGCAGATACCGCCGGGCATGCCGCACGTGGTGGCGTGGGCTGCGTTCGGTGACGGGGAGGACCGCCGACACTGGCACAGTTCCTGCTGGGAGCGGCGCACCCACCGGACAGTCCGCTACTCCCGGCACTATCCAGGACTTTAGACTCCAGGCACACCCACTGGTGAGGAACTATGGAGATCCGTGCGAGCACCGTGCTCCCCGCCCGGCGGCGCCCCATCACCCTGCACACCGCGGACGGGCTGGCGCTCGTCGGCGAACTCGCCCTTCCCCAGGACAACGACCCGGTAGCGACCATCATCTTCCTTCACCCCCTCCCCACCGCCGAGGGGATGATGGACAGTCACGTGATCCGCAAAGCGTCCTACCGGCTGCCCGCCCTCGCCGACATCGCGGTACTGCGGTTCAACACTCGAGGCACCACCTCCCGGCACGGCACTAGTGAAGGAGAGTTCGGCGACGGGGAGGCCGAACGCTACGACGTTGCCGCGGCCATCGAATTCACCGAGTTCGAAGACCTGCCCGAACCTTGGCTGGTGGGCTGGTCGTTCGGCACCGAACTCGCCCTCAAATGGGGGCACGACCCCGCCGTGCAAGGAGCGATCCTGCTGTCCCCGCCCCTGCACCGCGCTACCGACGCCGACTTGGACGCCTGGGCGGAGTTCGGCCGTCCCCTGGTCGCGCTTGTCCCGGAATACGACGACTACCTGCGCCCCGACGAGGCGCGTAAGCGCTTCGCCCGCGTGCCGCACGCCGAGGTGATCGGCGTCCCCAACGCCAGGCACCTGTGGGTGGGGGAGCCGTACGTGCGCATTGTGCTCAACGAGATCGTCAAACGGGTCGCCCCCCAGGCGTACCCCCTGCCCACCGAATGGGACGGCCCCTACGAGAAAGACACCCTGCTTTAGCCACGGACCGCGCCGCATCCGGGGGTCGACACCGCACAAACGTCAGGGCCCGGTCCAGCGGACCGGGCCCCAACTACTGCAGGCTGCTCGCGCTACCCGCGAAGACTACTCCTGCCACCAGTCCTCGTCCTCGGCGCTGCCCTTGCTGCTCGACGCAGCAACCGGTTGCTTCTGACCGGACTCCTGGCCGTTGTTCGACTCGATCGCTGCGGGCTCCGGGGCGGGGGGAGCAGGAGCGGGGAAGGCGCCACCGCCGCCACCCAGCAGCTGCCGCAGCTGCTGCAGGTGCGACTGGATGCTGTCGCGCTGGCGGGTCAGCTCGTCGACCTCCTGGCGGGCCTTGGTCAGAATCCGCTCGGCCTCGGCCTTGGCGTCGCTGACCATGTGCTGGGCCTTGGACTTGGCCTCCGAGGTAATCTGCTCGGCCTGCTTCTTCGCGTTGGCCACCACCTGCTTGGCGTGCTGCTCCGCATCGCGGCGGGTCTGCTCGGCCTGCGCGCTGGCCTTGGCGGCCCGCTGCTCGGCGCTCGCGGCCCGCTCTTCAGCCTCGGCGACCAGCTTCTGCGTGGCGGCCTGTGCAGCGGCCAGCCGCTCGGCGTCCTGCCGCTCGGCTTCCTCCCGGCGGGCAGCAAGCTGGATCTCGAACTCGGCTTCTTCCTGGGCGCGCCGGGCTTCGCTCTCCTCCAGGGCCCGCTGCGCCTGCGACCGCATCTCGTCGGCCTGGCGCTTCGCGGCCTGGATCATCTCGTCCCGCTCCCGCTTGGCAGCGGCACGGGCCTGGGCGCACTCCCGCTCGGTCGTGGTGCGCAGCTTGGCGATCTCACCCTCGAAGGTGGCGCGCTTCTCCGCGATCTCGTGGTCCACGGCGGCGCGCTTCTTCTGGACTTCGCGCTCCGTGGCGGCGGTCAGCTCGTCGGCTTCGCGCTGCGCAGAGGTGCGGATCTCTTCCGCCTCCCGCTCGGCGGACTGACGCAGCTCGTCGGCTTCGCGCTGCGCGGTGGTACGCAGCTCGGTGGCTTCGTTCTCGGCCGCGGCGCGCATCTCAGCGGCCTCCACCTTGGCGGCCACCTTGATGTCGTTAGCCTTGGCCCGAGCGTCCTGCACGAGCTCCGTGGCCTGCTCCTCGGCCAGACGCAGCAACTGCTCGATGCGGGCACCGAGACCGGAATAGGTGGGCCGCTCCTGCTCCTGGAGCTGGCGCTTCGCTTCAGCTAGCTCCTTGCGAAGCTTCTCAGCCTCTTCACGGGCCTGGCGGCCTTCCTGACGGAGTTGAGCGAGATACTCGTTGACCTGGGTACGGTCGTAGCCGCGCAGGACAATGTCGAACTCCGTCTCCGGGTTGTTTTCATCGAAAAAATTACTGAGCTGGGCGTCAATATCGGACGACATGTGGCGGAATCCTGAACAGGTGACGAGACGGCTACATTACGGACGGATGTCTTCGTTTCGGCGAGGCGAACGTCGCAGCGTTCGGCTGGAGCCGTGTCTGCGCTGCCTGGCGCGAAGATAGCTCTCCGGACCGGAGCCTACTCCGCGACAGCGGATAGTGCGGTGAGTTCACCGCAATGCTATGGGATTGTGTTGATTGTCTAACGAACTGGCGTTTTGTGCCCACCAGAAAACGAAGACATGGACCGCCTGGGTTGGAACAGCACCCGCCGACGATGAAAAGGCGGCTAGGAGACTTTATCAAGTCATGACGCTCACGGGAGGTGGTTTGGGAGAGAACCGAAGTTTTTGGTCACTCCGTGCATGCTTGAGTATCCACCCAGTTCCGGAGGGTGATTGTTCTCGCGGAACCGGGTGGCTGTTTTTCACCGCCGGTTACTCTGCCGACGGAGCACCGTCCGTCCGCGCCTGAACCAATTCAGTGAGCACCCCGCCACAGTCTTTCGGGTGCAAGAAAGTGATCAACGATCCCATCGAGCCGTTGCGCGGAGTTTCGTAGAGTACACGGACACCGCGTTCCCGGACCGTCGCAGCGGCCTCCGCCACGTCCGCGGTGCCGAACGCGATGTGGTGCACGCCCTCCCCGTGGCGCTCCAGGAACTTCGCGACCGGAGAGTCGTCGCAGATCGGCTCCAGGAGCTGCAGGTAGCTCGCCCCGCCGTCGTCCGTCCCGTTGATCCGCAGCATCGCCTCCCGGACCCCCTGCTCTTCGTTGACCTCCTCGTGGGTCACCTCAAAGCCGTAGGTCTCCCGGTAGAAGCGGATGGCTTCGTCGAGATTCCGGCAGGCGATACCGATGTGGTCGATGCGAGTGAACAACGTCCTACCTCCCTCAGCCCGTTGGGCGCGGCTGTCTGTATCGTGACAGACCAGGTGAGGGACGGAACAAGGAGGGCTGGGACACATGCCTGGATCGGTCATTGTCGGCGGCGCACGCACCCCCATCGGAAAGCTCCTCGGAGCACTCTCCGGTTTCGCCGCCGTGGACCTGGGGGCGATAGCGATCAAAGCTGCCCTGCAGCGGGCAGGGATCTCCGGTGACCAGGTGGACTACGTCATCATGGGCCAGGTCCTGCAGGCCGGCCAGGGGCAGATCCCCTCACGGCAGGCCTCCGTCAAAGCCGGAATCCCCATGAGCGTGCCTTCGCTCACCATCAACAAAGTCTGCCTCTCCGGCCTCGACGCGATCGCCTTGGCTGATCAGCTCATTACCGCCGGGGAATTCGACGTGGTCGTGGCCGGCGGAATGGAATCCATGACGAATGCCCCGCACGTCCTCCCCAAAGCCCGCCACGGCTACAAGTACGGCTCCATCGAGGTCCTCGACGCCACCGCCCACGACGCCCTGACCGACGCTTTCGACCACGTGTCCATGGGCCTGTCCACGGAGCGGTACAACGCCCGCCACGGCATGACCCGGGAAGAGCAGGACGCGTTCGCGGCGCGCTCCCACCAGCGGGCCGCCGCCGCTATCGAAGCGGGACTGTTCAAAGACGAGATCGTCCCCGTCGAAGTACCGCGGCGGAAAGGCGACCCCACGATCGTCGACACCGACGAAGGGGTGCGCCCCGACACCACTGTGGAAGCCCTGGCCCGGCTGCGCCCCGCGTTCGACCCGGACGGCACGATCACCGCTGGATCCTCCTCCCAGATCTCCGATGGCGCGTGCGCGGTCGTGGTGATGAGCCGGACGAAAGCAGAAGAGCTGGGATGCGAGATCCTCGCGGAGATCCAGGCGCACGGCAACGTCGCAGGCCCGGACAACTCCCTGCACTGCCAGCCGGCGAACGCGATCAAGCACGCGCTGGCCAAAGCGGGACGGGATGTCGCTGACCTCGACCTCGTCGAGATCAACGAGGCGTTCGCCAGCGTGGCCATCCAGTCCATGCGCGAGCTGGGCGTCAGCGAGGACATCGTCAACGTCAACGGCGGAGCGATCGCGCTAGGCCACCCGGTCGGCATGTCGGGGGCACGGATCGTGCTGCACCTCGTCCACGAGCTGCGCCGCCGCGGCGGTGGACTGGGTGCCGCAGGCCTGTGCGGCGGCGGCGGGCAGGGCGACGCCCTCCTGCTGTCGGTGCCCGCCTCCTGACGGCTCCTGCCGCTGCCCGGACTGCCCCGCGCTTCCGGGCAGCGGCCTCGCAGCACCCCTGCCAGGGCGCAGCACGGGGGTCGCTAGAGTGTCCCGTGTGGGAAACCCGCTGAACCTCCCGTTCGACCCGATCGAGCGCGCACACGACAACTGGGCTGCCCGCTGGGGGAAGTCCCCAGCCATGGCGGCTGTGACCTCGATCATGCGAGCACAGCAGCTTCTCCTCGGACAGCTTGATGCTGTGCTGAAGCCGTACGAACTGACCTTCGCCCGCTACGAAGCGCTGGTTCTTCTCACGTTCAGCTCCACTGGCGCGCTGCCGCTCGGCAAGATCGGCGAGCGGCTCATGGTGCATCCCACCAGTGTCACCAACACCATCGACCGCCTGGAGCGCCAGGGGTTCGTCCGGCGCCGACCCAATCCCCGCGACGGGCGCGGCACTCTCGCCGAGATCACCGACGCCGGCCGCGAGGTCGTGGAACGGGCCACCCGCGACCTGCTCGACATGGAGTTCGGCCTGGGCTGCTACAGCGACGAAGAGCTGTGGGAGATCTACACCGTTTTCCGGAAACTGCGGGTGAACTACGGAGACTTCCGCGCTGAAAGTTAGGTACGGCACGCACCGGTAACGGGGGCGAGATTCACCGCGGTCGGCACGGATACGGCAGGATGGAGGTATGCAGCCTTCGGAATTCTCCACGTACGGCGCGGTCGATCTCGGCGCGCGCAAAGCGGCCCTTGAACGTGAGGCTCAACGACAGGCCGCGGCGGAGGCGGGGAACACCAATCCTTACGCCGTGGACGTCACCGAGGAGAACTTCCAGCGCGAGGTCCTGGAACGGTCCCTCCAGGTTCCTGTTGTGCTGGTGCTCCTGGCGGGGTGGTCAGGAGAGTCCAAACAGACCGAGCAGGCGCTGGACAAACTGGTTGCCGAATCCCAGGGGCAGTGGCTGCTGGCGAAGATCGACACCGGGGTCAGCCCGCAGTTGACCCAGGCCCTGCGTGCCCAGGCGGTGCCCGCACTCTACCTCGCCCTGGGCGGCCAGATTCAGCCGATCGCGGTGGGGGCGATCAACGAGAACCAGGCGCGTGACCTGCTCACCCAAGTCTTTTCCGCGTTGCGGCAACAGGGGGTGCTGCCGCAGAACTTCACCGGTGTCGGCCCAGCCCAGCCCGCAGAGCAGCAGCCCAAGCACAACCCTGTGCAGGCGAAGGCCGCTGAGGCAGTGCAGCGCGGCGACTTCGCCGCGGCAGAGGCCGCCTACACCGAGGCGTTGGAAAAAGACCCGCGCAACGCGGACTACACGATGGGCCTCGCCCAGGTGCGACTGCTGGCCCGGGTGCGTGACCTCGACGTCAAAAAGGTCCGCCAGCAGGCGGCCGACAATCCCACTGACGTGGCAGCCCAGTGCGCGGTCGCCGACCTCGACATGTACGCCGGAAACGTCGAGGACGCTTTCGACCGGCTGGTGGCAACCGTCCGCCGGACCAGTGACGACGATCGGGACCGGGCGCGCAAGCACCTGCTCGGCCTGTTCGAGATGCTTCCGGCAGGAGACCCGAGGGTTGCCAAGGCGCGGCGCAATCTGACGTCCGCGCTCTTTTAAACCACGCCCGGCCCGGATTCCGGGGACCGGTGCTACGGTCCCCGGCTAAGCAGCCTTCCACGGGGTAAAAACCCCATAAATCCAATGGAAGGCGGTCTGCGATGGCTCCCGTGGTGACGATCTCCGCGACCTACGGTGCCGCGGGAAGTGTGATCGGACCCGCGGTAGCGGAACGGCTGGGTGTCCCTTTCCTGGACCGGGCGATCCCTGAGGAGGTCGCGGAACGGCTGGGTTGTCCCCTGGCGGAGGCTCTCGAATACGACGACCGCGCCCCGGTCGGCCTGGAACGGCTCCTGGTCAGCGCGGCACGGTTCCCCAGTGTCACCTTCAGCGGCGTTGACCCGGTCCTGCTGGGTCCCACCACCGCCGAAGGCAAAGTCCTCTACGACCAGGAGTTCGTGGCGCACACGGAACGGGTGATCACGGCGGTCGGGCAGAGCGGCGGGGTGATTCTCGGCCGGGCCGGAGCGCTGGTCCTCGCCGACCATCCCACTGCGCTCCACGTCCGGCTCGACGGGCCCAGGGAGCGGCGGCTCCGGCAAGCGGTCGCACTGCGCGAGGCGGCACGGTTCGAAGCACTCCACCGGGGAGAAGCGGACCCCGGACCGTGGCGTCCCCCTACACTGCGCGACCTCGACGCCAACGACCGGGCGCGCAGCGCCTATGTCCGGCGCTTCTATCGGACCGACCCTGCTGACCCCAAGCACTACCAGGTGGTCTTGGACACGACGGTGATCGCGCACTCGACGTGTGTCGATATCATCGAACGTCTGGCACGAGAGCGCGCGGAAGCACACCGAGGCCGAACGGACACTCCTGTCTGATCCGGCGCCCGCACCACGCTCATCCGGATCCCACGCCAGTCCTCCGTCCCGCGTGCTCGCCTCCCGCCTCGGCCAGTGGTCGCTGCAGCCCTCCGCACGGGCCGATCCCCCCTGGTAGCGACCTGTCCGCACGGTCGACCCTGAGACACAACGAGGAGTTTCCCGTGGCCAGCCTTCCCAGCGTCTCGTATTCGATCACGGTCCGTCTGGAGATCGACGGACGCGCTAGCGCTGTGAGCAGCCTCACCAATGCCGTGGAACGTGTGGGCGGTGCCGTCACCGCGCTCGACGTGAACTCCTCTGGGCGCGAGCGGCTGCGTATCGACGTCACCTGCGCGGCCCGCGACACCAACCACGCCCAGGCGATCGTCGAAGCCTTGGACGCGGTCGAGGGCGTCACCGTCCACAAGGTCAGCGACCGCACGTTCCTCATGCACCTGGGCGGCAAGATCGAGATGCGGTCGAAGGTGCCGCTGCGCAACCGCGACGAGCTCTCCATGGCCTACACCCCCGGGGTGGCCCGGGTCTCCGCGGCAATCGCGGCCAACCCGGAGGATGCCCGACGCCTCACCGTCAAACGCAACAGCGTGGCCGTGGTCACCGACGGTTCAGCGGTGCTCGGCCTGGGCAATATCGGCCCCGAAGCGGCACTGCCGGTCATGGAAGGCAAAGCAGCCCTATTCAAACGGTTCGCCGACATCGATGCCTGGCCGATCGCTTTGGACACCCAGGACACCGATGAGATCGTGCGCGCCGTGCAGCTCATCGCTCCGGGGTTCGGCGGTATCAACCTGGAAGATATTTCTGCTCCCCGCTGCTTTGAAGTAGAGGCCCGGCTGCGGGAGCTGCTGGACATCCCGGTGTTCCACGACGACCAGCACGGCACCGCGATCGTGGTGCTGGCCGCGCTCAAGAACGCGCTGCGCGTGGTCGGCAAGGAGCTCGGCAGTGTGCGCATCGCGATGTCGGGCGCTGGTGCGGCAGGGACCGCGATCCTCAAACTGCTGCTCCACGCCGGAGCGAAAGACGTGGTCGTCTGCGACGTCCACGGCGCTGTCCACCAGGGGCGGGGCGACCTCGACGCCAACCTGCGGTGGATCGCCGAGCACACCAACCCGGACGGCTATGCGGGCGACCTGGCGGGCGCGGTGCGCGGAGCCGACGTCTTCATCGGGGTGTCGGCGCCCAACCTGCTCTCCGGGGAGGAGATCGCGGAGATGAACGAGGACGCGATCATCTTCGCGCTAGCCAACCCGGAGCCGGAGGTGGACCCGGAGATCGCTGCCCTGCACGCCGCCGTCGTCGCTACCGGGCGCAGCGACTACCCCAACCAGATCAACAACGTGCTGGTCTTCCCCGGGTTCTTCCGCGGCCTGCTGGACGCGCAGAGCCACCGGGTGACCCCGGACATGATGCTGGCTGCCGCGAGTGCGCTCGCTGCGGTGGTCACCGAAGAAGAATTGAGCCCGCACTACATCATCCCCAGCGTCTTCCACCCGGGACTGGCGCAGCGGGTGGCGGAAGCGGTCCGCGAAGTAGCGCTCCGGGAGGGCGGCGTGGAAAGACACGAGAACTAGAGCACAACTGCACGAATCAGGGCATTGTTGAGCAGACAGTGCCCAACAGTGCGTGAGGTAGCGAACGGGGCCGGGTATGGAAGCACACATGGATCGGCTGAGTCTGACCGGGGCGCTGCTCGTTGCCACTCCGCTCCTGGAGGACCCGAACTTCTACCGCTCCGTGGTTTTTGTGATCGACGACACCCCGGATGAGGGGACGCTCGGGGTGATCCTCAACCGTCCTTCCGAACTAGGGGTGGGCGAGGTTCTCGCGGAGTGGGGGGAGCACGTCAGCCAACCGGCGGTGATGTTCGCGGGAGGCCCGGTCGGTCAGGATGCTGGTCTGGCCTTGGCGGTACCGGACGACGGGCAGCGTCCCCTCGGGTGGAAGTCGCTGGACGCGATGGACGCGAAGACGTGGCCGAACGGGTTGGGCACGGTGGATTTGGACACCCCGCCGCAGCTCGTCGCTGACGCGCTGCGCCAGATGCGGGTTTTCGCCGGATACGCGGGGTGGAGCGCCGGTCAGCTCCGAGCCGAGATTGACCAGGGAGCCTGGTATGTTCTCCCAGCGACCGTTGATGACGTGTTCTGCGCCGATCCCCGGGGACTGTGGTCGCGGGTGCTGCGGCGCCAGGGCGGGGAGCTCGCTTTCGTGGCCACCTTCCCCCACGACCCGACACTGAACTGATCGGCCGCGCACCCGATACCGTGGACAGAGACCGAGGAGGTGTGAGGACACGATGACCATGGACGTGATGACCAAGGTCATTCCGGAAAGCGAGACTCGCCCGGATATCTCGCACGACGGCGGCGACCGCGAGCGGTTCGCCCACTACGTGCAGAAGGACAAGATTACCGAGAGCGCGGTGACCGGCATGCCGGTGATTGCGCTGTGCGGCAAAGTGTGGGTGCCCAACCGGGACCCGAAGAAGTTCCCGGTCTGCCCCGAGTGCCAGAAGATCTACGACGAGATGCTGTCCTGAGGTGGCAGCGGGGCGCCCGCAGAGCAGCGTTCCATCACTGAAGAAAGACCCATGAGGCCCGCGTGTGCGGGCCTCATGCGTATGCCCCGATACCGGTGGGGTGCGGGATGCGGACCAGCGGGTCCGGCTACCGGGAGCTGTTGCCGCCTTCCAGGCGCAGGCGTCGGGCGCGGAGGAGCGCGGCCACTCCCGCCCCGGTCACCGCGAGCGCACCGAGGACGAACGGGGCGAAGTCGATTCCGGTGGTCGGCAGGGTGCCGTCCTTACCGCCGCTGCTCGTTCCGCCTCCGCCCGCGGCCGGGGTGCCGCCGTTGTTCGTCGTACCGACGGTCTGCCCGTCACCGGCGCCGTCGCCGGAGCCTGAGCCGCTGCCGGTGTCGTCCTGGCCGGCGAAGGTCACCGGGACGAACACGTCCTGGCTGCGGTCCGAGGAACGCGTGTGGTCGTTGCGGGTCACGACGGCGCACTGCACGCCTTCCGCCAGGCAGTCGGTGAACTCGTCCTTGGCCTTGACAGTCAGCTGGACGGTGAACGACCCGTTCTTGCCTTCACCCTCGTAGGGCTGGGCGAGCCCCTGACCGTAGGGGGGAGGGTTGGACGAGATCCACACGGAGGAGCCGCTCTCCCCGCTCATGTCGACGCCGCCGATGCAGGGGCCGGGCGGGGTGGTGGCGTTGGCGTTGGAGATGTCGCAGAAGGAGACGTAGATGCCCTTGGAGGTGTCGTATCCCCTCCCGGTCACAGTGACCTGCTCGCCGTCGGGGTTGAGCCCCGAGGTTTTCGAGACCGTCAAACTCGGCCCGCCGCTCGGGGCAGCGGGGACGGCCCAGGCAGCAGAGCCGGTCAGGACCGCGAGCGGCGCCACCAGGCCGACAAGGGCGGCAGCGCTCAGAAATCTCCTGACGATGGTGAACATGGGGGCGGGTTCTCCGTTCCTGACGAAACGTGACCCTACGGTGCGGAGGATCGAGGGCACCGGGGGCGCGTCAATATGCTTAGGCTAACCTAAAAGTCCTGATCGGCTCTGATAGTGCACCACCAGGGCACGGGGTTGTCAAGATTGTGACGACAGGTCGTCATTATCACGCTCACGGTGACGACCAGCGCATTCATCGACCCGCGGCCCTTCCAGTCGATGGGACTCCCATGCCATCTCACCCCTCTCCCCAACACCGGATGCGCCGGATCCTGAAACACAGCGCGGTGCTCCTGCTCACCCTCCTCGCCGCGCTCACGGCCTGCTCGGCACCCGCCAGCGACGACGACTCCATACCGTCACTCGAAGAAAACCGACTGCAACCCCTGGAAGGCGAAGCACACCCTTCGCTCCCTGTCACCGTGGACTCGGTCGTCCCGGTGGCGAACCGCACCGCCGACACCCCGCTCACCTACGAGCAGGTCGAAGTCACCGACGTCAGCCGGATCCTGCCGCTCAACGGCGGTGTCGCCGAGATCATCTACACCCTGGGCCTGGGCGACAACGTCATAGGCCGGGACTCCACCGCCACCTTCGCGGAAGCCGAAGACCTGCCCGTGGTCACCCAAGGGCACGACATCTCCGTCGAAGGCGTGCTCTCGTTGAACCCCACGCTGGTCATCGCGGACACCTGGACCGGCCCCTACGAAGCGATCGAGCAGTTGCGCGACAGCGGGGTGACCCTGGTCATCCTCGACGAAGTGTGGTCCCTGGACGGGATGTACACCCGCATCACCGAAGTCGCCGAAATGCTGGGTGTTCCGGAGCGGGGAGAACAGCTCGTCCAACGGGTCCAAGACCAGATGGCTGAAGTCCGGGACAGCCTGCCGGAGTCCCTCCGCGGCTCCCGCGTCGCCTTCCTCTACCTGCGCGGCAGCGCCGGCGTCTACCTGCTGGGCGGCCCCGGATCAGGCGCCGACGCGCTCGTTGCCGAACTCGGCCTCGAAGACGCGGGCACCGCGATCGGCCTGGACCGGGCGTTCACCCCGATCACCAGCGAAGCCCTCATCGACGCCCAGCCCGACATCCTGCTCGTCATGACCGGAGGACTGAAGTCGGTCGGCGGAATCGACGGTCTGCTGAAGATCCCCGGCATCTCCCAGACCCCCGCGGGCAAGGAGCGGCGCGTCCTCGCCTACGAAGACGGCCTCCTGCTCGGCTTCGGGCCCCGCACCCCGCAGGTGCTCAAAGCCATGGCCGAGGACCTCATCGCCATGCACGAAGGGGAGGCCCAATGACCCTCGCCGCCAAGCAGGCGGACCCGCTCCCCGCTTCCCGCCCCGACAGCACCCAGGTCCGCCGCGCCACCGTGCTGCGCGGCACCGTCCTGCTGACCGTCCTCGCCATCGCCCTCGGCGCCGTGGCCCTCGTCGCCGCGGGCATCGGCGCCTACCACATTCCCCCGCTCGAAGTCGCCGGATCGGTCTTCCGCGGCCTGGGCCTCGACTGGGGTGAGGCCGCCGACCCGCTCGCCGACGAGGTGCTGTGGAACGTCCGCTTCCCCCGCGTCGTCCTCGCCATGATCGTCGGTTCTTCCCTGGCGCTCGCCGGGGCCATGATGCAGGGCATCTTCGGCAACCCGCTCGCCGAGCCCGGCGTCATCGGGGTCTCCTCAGGCGCCACCGTGGGCGCGGTCCTCATCATCGCGCTCGGCGCTTCCGCGCTGGGGTACTGGACGGTCATCGTCGCGTCCTTCCTCAGCGGGATGGTCACCACCGTGCTCGTCTACGTGCTGTCCCGCTCGGGGGGACGCACCGAGGTCGTCACCCTGCTGCTCACCGGGATCGCGGTCAACGCGGTCGCCGGGGCGCTCATCGGCGCCGCCACCTACTTCTCCGAAGACGCGGAACTGCGGTCGATCACCAACTGGCAGATGGGCAGCTTGGCCGCGGCCACCTGGTTCAAAGTGGCCGCCGCGCTGCCGCTGGCCGTGGCGGGGATCATCGCGGCACCGTTCTTCGCCCGCCGCCTCGACTTGCTCTCCCTCGGCGAAAGCCCGGCCCGCCACCTGGGCGTCGACGTAGAGCGGATGCGCCAGGCGCTGATCGTCGTCATCGCGATGCTCACCTCGTCTGCCGTGGCGTTCGCCGGGATCATCAGCTTCGTCGGCCTGGTCGTGCCCCACATGGTGCGGATGATCGCCGGGCCGGGGCACCGCGTACTGCTCCCAGCGAGCGTGCTGGGCGGCGCCCTCGTCCTCGTCGCCGCGGACCTGGTCGCCCGGGTCGCTGCCGCCCCCCAGGAGGTGCCTTTGGGCATCATCACCGCACTGGTCGGCGGCCCGTTCTTCTTCTGGCTGCTGTACCGGACCCGCGCCAGACAGGGAGGTTGGGCATGAAACGCATCCGGCAGACGATGCGCGCGGTCGTGCACGGCTCGGGCCTGCGGCGCCTCACCCCGCCGCAGCGGGTGACGAGCGGCACCGTGGTGCTGGGTGCCCGGCACCTCAGCAAGTCCTATGGCGCGCGGACCGTGCTGGACGACGTGAGCCTCGACGTGCGCACCGGGGAAGTGCTGGCCCTGGTCGGTCCGAACGGGGCAGGCAAGAGCACCCTGCTGTCCATCCTCACCGGGGATACTCCCCCTGACAGAGGCGAAGTCACTGTCCTGGACCGCCCCCTGGCCGCGTGGAGTCCGGCCGAACTCGCGCTGCGCCGCGCAGTCCTGCCGCAGAGCTTCACGGTCAGCTTCCCGTTCGACGTGGTCGACGTCGTGCACATGGGGCGGGCCCCGTGGGCCGCGGTCGACGTCGACGTCGACGACGACCGCGTCGTCGCGGACGCGATGGCGGCCACCGAGGTCACCGCGCTCGCCGCCCGCAAGTTCCCGTCCCTGTCCGGCGGGGAGAAGGCCCGGGTGATGCTCGCTCGGGTCCTGGCCCAGCAGACCCAGATCATGCTGTGGGACGAGCCCACGGCCGCGCTCGACATCCGCCACCAGGAGTCGGTGCTGCGCATCGCCCGCCAACGGGCCGCGCAGGGTGATGCGATCGTGGTTGTTCTCCACGATTTAGCGTTGGCAGCCGCCTACGCGGACCAAGTCGCGATACTCTCCCAAGGACAGATCGCGGCATACGGGCCTCCTGCTGAGGTCTTCACCGCGAAGCTTCTCAGCGACGTCTACTCATACGAAGTCGAGATCGTGTCGCATCCGCGCACCGGGGTTCCGCTGGTCCTGCCGGTCCGATGACCCTTTGCCGCGCGGAGCGACCCCGACGGGTTAGGACACATGGTTTCCACTTCCCGACGCCCCCCTAGTGACCGGCGCCGCCGTTCCGGCAGGGGTCGGAGGAGAGCTCCCGCTCCGCGCAGCCGCGTCACTATCGGCGATGTTGTGCGCGTCATCTTCCGCACCATCGGTGAACTCCTGTTCACGGCAGGCCTGATCATGCTGTTCTTCGCGGCCTTCCAGATCTGGGGCAAGCAGTTCCAGACCGATGCCGAGCAGGAGCGGCTGGAGCAGGCCATCGCCGAGGTGTGGGAGCAGGGGCCCGACTCTGAACCGCTGCCCGGATCAGCCAACAGCCGGCTCTACATCCCTAAGACCGACCAGAACTGGGTCGTGGTCAGCGGGGTCGGCCCGGAAGACATCAAGTACGGTCCGGGCTGGTATCCCGAATCCTGGACCCCGGAGGGAATGGTGCCCGCGGCCCGTGCCGGACAGCCCGGCAACTACGCGGTCGCCGGGCACCGGGTCGCCGCGGTCTTCTGGGACCTCGACAAGTTGGAGGAAGGCGACGAACTGGTCCTGGAGGACGCCGAGAACTTCTACACCTACCAGGTAGTGGAGAGCAAGGTTGTGCTGCCCAACGCGATCGAGGTGATCGCTCCAGACCCGTTCAACCCGGAGTCCACGGAGGAACCCGAGAAGGCCTATCTCACCCTCACCACCTGCCACCCCAAGCTGCAGAACTCGCATCGGCTGATCGTCCACGCCGAACTCGTTGACACCCGCCCCAAGGAACGGGGCATGCCCGACAACATCGCGCACATGGCGCCTGAGAACGAGGAGGGGTGAGCCACGTGTACGGTCTGATCTGGCGGCTCATTCCCGGACCCTGGGTGGTCAAGCTCGTGGTGTGCCTCGCGCTCATCGCGGGCGCGGCGGCGCTGCTGTGGTATGTCGTCTTTCCGTGGGCCGACCCCTATCTGCCGTTCAACGACGTGACCGTCGAGGGGGATGAATCGGTCTACGGGATGACACCCGAGCCGGACACGGACGGGTAGGCGCCGCCTGTTTCCAGGTGCCTGGGGTGGAGGTCGAGCCGGGCTCGGCCTCCACAGTGCTGTCGAGGGCGAACACCACCGATACCCTCGAGCCGTGATGATCAGGGGATGCGCACGATGACTCTGCTTCAGACGACCAGCACCGATGACCGGTTGCGCGGACTGCGTCACTGGCAGCGAGAGGCGTTCGAGGAGTACTTCCGGCGCGAGCCGCGGGACTTTCTGGCGGTGGCGACTCCCGGGGCGGGAAAGACCACGTTCGCTTTGACTCTGGCGAGCGAACTGCTCGCCCGGCACGTGGTCCGTTCGATCACCGTGGTGTGCCCCACCGAGCACCTGAAGAAGCAGTGGGCTGAGGCCGCGGCGCGGTTCAACATCCCCCTCGACCCGGACTTCAAGAACAGCCAGGGAGCGCTCGGCAAGCACTTCATCGGCGCGGCCGTCACCTATGCGCAGGTCGCGGCGCATCCGGCACTGCATCGCAACCGCACTGAGGCGCGGCGCACCCTGGTGATCTTCGACGAGATCCACCACGCGGGCGACTCGCTGTCGTGGGGGGAGGCCATCCGCGAGGCGTTCGACCCCGCGACCCGTCGGCTCTGCCTGACTGGCACCCCGTTCCGCTCCGACACCAACCCGATCCCGTTCGTCAGCTATGTGCAGGACCACACCGGGGTGCGCCGCTGCTCCTGGGACTACAACTACGGTTATGGGCCTGCGCTGGCCGACGGTGTGGTGCGCCCGGTCATCTTCCTGGCCTATTCGGGGGAGATGCGGTGGCGGACCAGGGCGGGGGAGGAGCTGGCGGCCCGGCTCGGGGAGGAGCTGACCCAGGACGCGCTCTCCCAGGCGTGGCGGGCGGCCCTGGACCCGAAAGGCGACTGGATCAAGCGAGTGCTGGCCGCGGCTGACCGGCGGCTCACCGAGGTGCGCAAGCACACCCCGGACGCGGGGGGCCTGGTGATCGCCAGCGACCACGAGAACGCCCGCGCCTATGCGCGCATCCTGCGGCAGATCACCGGTCGCGGCGCCACCGTGGTGCTGTCGGACGACCCCACCGCCAGCAGGAAGATCTCCCAGTTCGCCGAGTCGGACGACCGGTGGATGGTGGCGGTGAAGATGGTGTCGGAAGGGGTTGACGTCCCCCGGCTGATGGTCGGCGTCTACGCCACGTCCACGAGCACGCCGCTGTTCTTCGCCCAGGCGGTGGGACGTTTCGTGCGGGTGCGCCGCCGCGGTGAGATCGCTTCGGTGTTTCTCCCCTCCATCCCGGTCCTGCTGGAGTACGCCAGTGAGATGGAGCGGGAACGCGACCACGTCTTGGACAAGCCGATCCGGGAGGACGACGGGTTCGTCCCGGAGCAGGAGCTCATCAACGAGGCTCGCAAGAAGCGGGACACTCCCGACGCCGGGGATGAGCTGCCGTTCGAGACCATGGAGTCGGAAGCCGAGTTCGACCGGGCGCTCTACGACGGCGGCGAGATCGGCGGCGGCGAACCTGACGAGGAGGATTTCCTCGGCCTGCCAGGGCTGCTGGAACCCGACCAGGTGGCGGTGCTGCTGCGGAAGCGCCGCCAGGAGCGGGCGCGGACCGCACGGAGTGAACCGCAGCAGCGGGAGCGGCCCGAACACGAGGTGCTCGCCGAGCTGCGTCGGGAGCTCAACAGCCTGGTGGGGGCCTGGCACCATCGCACTGGCCAACCGCACGCCACGATCCACACGACGTTGCGTCGAGTGTGCGGCGGGCCCCCGGTGGCGCAGGCAACCGCGGAGCAACTGCGGCAGCGCATTGCAAAGCTGCGGGCGTGGGCTGTCGGGGCGGAGTGACTCTTGTCCCGCGGCCCCGCGCCGGTGCACGAAAAGTGATCGAACGGCTCGGTAGAGGTCAGAAAAAGTAACAAAAAGGACGTAATTCTGGTCGGGCTGCTCGCGTTGCCCAGAAGAGCTGAGGTATACCTAAGTCCAGAATTGGTGAGGTTAGCCTCACTTTAATTGGCAATCTGCCGCGGCGGTTTTCCCTGGGATCTGCTGGCTACAGCCCGCATTCTTTCTGCTCTTTTTTGTGTTTGTGGAGTGGAAAGAAGGGGACTTTGCCCACATTTATCCACGATTGCCAGAAAAAGAGAGTTAGGTTAGCTTTACCTTGCTTTCTCTTCGGGTGTGGCCGGGTGAAGAGGTCGCCACGGCCCAACCACACCTTCCCCCCTCTGGTCCTCGCCACGGACCGAGCAACACACAAGGAGTCCACATGAACCTGGGTATTCGCCGGGCCGCCACGGTCCTGGTGACCGCAGGTCTCGCAGCGGCGGCAAGCATTCTGCCCGCCTCCGCCACCACGACCCTCCCGGTCACCGGCGGTAGCGGCGACTGGGGCGTCAAACTCTCCTTCCGCAACTACATCAAGAGCCCCATCGCCCACGGCAGCACCGAGCTGTCGGGCGGCGTGACCGAAAACCCTGACGGCACCTACTCCTTCCCCATCGTCTCCGGAAGCTACGACACCGCCACCGGAGACACCGTCATCCAGTTCGGCGGCTCCGTCGCCTACGAGGGTCACGGCGGCGTCCTCCGGGTCCGCATCGACGACCTTCGCCTGGAGATCACCAACGGCAAGGGCGAGCTCTACGCCGACATGGCCAGCAGCTCCCCCAGCGACCCGCAGATGGTCAGCTACCCCGACGTCAACCTGGCTGACCTCGACCTCAGCGGCGGCCAGCCCACCCTCAGCGGCACCACGCTGAGCCTCGGCTCTACCCCGGCCACCCTCACCGAGGAGGGCAGCCCCGCCTTCGCGGGCTTCTACTCGCCGGGAGCCGAACTCGACCCGATCTCCTTCACCGCCACTGTCGGCGGCAGCAACGGCGGCGGCAACCAGCCTCCAGCCAACGGCGGCAGCAGCGCCCAGCAGCAGATCCTCGCCGACGTGGCCGCCGGACCGCTGATCCTGTCGGTCGCCGGGGACACGGTCCAGCTCACCCAGTCCGCACCGAACGGCGACGGCACCTACCAGACCGCCACCGGTGCGCTCAATACCGCCACCGTCTCCGACCTGCGCGGCACCAACGCCGGCTGGAACCTCGTCGGCCAGGTCAGCGACTTCACCGGTGACGTGGGAACCATCGGCGCGGAGAACCTCGGCTGGACGCCCAGCGCCGCAGCCGTGAACACCGGTGTCGGCACGCCCGGCACGGTGACCGCCGGCAGCCCCGTCCAGCCCGGACAAGGCCTGGGCATCGCCCGCACCCTGGCCTCGGCCGCCCCGGGCTCCTCAGCCGGAACCTTCACCGCTGACGCCCAACTGACCCTGGGCATCCCTGCCGACACGGTCCCCGGTGACTACGCGGCAGTGCTGACCCTGACCCTCAGCTAACCATCCCGGCGGGTGCGGGACGGGACCCTGTCCCGCACCCCATCCCATGGTTGTAGCGATGCTCCCCATCCTCTTCCCCCGCAAAGCACGGTTGCATTCCAGCGCCGCAGCCGCCGCCGTCCTCCTCACCCTCGGCGGCAGCCCTGCAGCGCTCGCCACCCCGCTCGCTGACCCCCACCACCCCCACTACGCATTCCACCCGCTCACCGGCGACGCCTACCTGCTCCGCGACCTTCCCGGCACGGAACCGCCGGACCAGGAACAGAACACCACGGGAGACAGCAGCGGAGCACACGCCGAGGCTCCCACCCAGGAACTCCTCCGCCTCCACCACCCAGCACTCCTCGCCCACCCCGACCCCCGCCCCGGAGACCTCGGCGAGGACGACTACGACCTGGTCGCCCACACCCCCGTCGCAGCCCCCGCCGACTTCCTGGTCGTGGCCCCCGACAGCACGCTCTACACCGTGCACACCACCGAAGACGAGCACACCCTGCTGGCCAGCTACCGCGAACCCGACACCACCGAAGAACCGCCAGCAGACCAGGAGGACGGATCCGACACCGCACCCGCCGTCACCGTCGACATCCACCTCCTGCCCGACAACCTCGACGTGGTCGCGGTGCGGAGCGACGAACGGGGCGTCTTCCTCATCACCGGTGACGGCACCGTGCTGCTCCTCAACCGCACCGACAGCGCCGACGGTGCCCCGGAGATCACCCTCACCCTCCACACCGGGCCTGCCCCCGACCGCGAACCCTGGCAACCCCCGGAAGAGACAGCGAACACGCCGGTCCCGTCACCGGAACCCCCAGCACCAGTTGCAGAGCCTGCCACCGCGGTGCACGACAGCACGGAGCCTGCAGCCACCCCTGAACCCGAAGACCCCGCCCCACTGCACCTGGAAGCGCCCGCGGCAGACCACGCCGACCTGCCCCCCGGCGTCCTCGTGATGACCCTCCCCGAAGGCCCCGTCCACCTCTCCGCTCCCCGGATGAGCGCGGACAGCTTCCACCAGACCGCCACCGGGACCCTGGCCCCCGCCACCGTCGTCGACCTGCGCGGCACCAACGCAGGATGGAGCCTGGTCGGCCAGGTCAGCGACCTGGAAGGCAGCGCGGGAGGTAGCATCGACGCCCACCTGCTCGGCTGGGCACCCACCGCCACCGTCCTCGACAGCCCGGACAGCTCCACCGTCCGTCCCGGAGCAGCAGTCCGCCCCGGTGACGGCCTCGCGGTGCCCCGTACCCTATGCGCAGGAGCAGCAGGCGCCAGCACCGGAGTATTCGCCTGCCAAGCCCGACTGGAGCTCGGCATTCCCGCGGACACTCCACCCGGAGAGTACGCGGGCACCCTCACCCTCACCCTCAGCTAGCCCAGACGCCCTGGCCGACCCACCGTCGGACACATCACCCCGTCCCCTGGAGAGCAGAACTGTGTCAGCTATCCGCTCATCCCGGATCGCGCGCCTCGGCGTGGTCGGCCTCCTGCTGTACGCCCTGACCACACCGGCCCCGGCACTCGCCGACCCGAGCCCTGACAACAACAGCGCGCCCTCCCCGGCAGCACGCGCTGAACAAGACTTCCGCTGGTCGGTGGCCCCCTCCAACGAAAACGGCGAACTCGGCCGCAGCTACTTCGTCCACGACGTCAAACCCGGCCAGACCATTGAAGACTGGGTAGCCATCACCAACTACGGCGAAGAGCCGATGACCTTCTCCGTCTACGGGACGGACGCGTTCAACACCCCCGACGGCTCCTTCGCTCTCCTGCCCGCCGACGAAGAACCCGCCCTCGCCGGCACCTGGATCGAAATCCCCCGGGAAGACCAGACCGTCGAGGTCAAAGGAGGCGAAACCCGGGTCATCCCGTTCACCATCACCGTCCCCGACAACGCCGAGCCGGGCGACCACGCCGCCGGGGTCATCGCCTCCGTCTCCCACGACGCCCTCAACGCGCAAGGACAGCTCGTCCGCGTCGACCGGCGCATCGCCGCCCGCGTCTACCTGCGGGTCGACGGACCCGTCCGCCCCTCCCTGCACATCGACGCGATCCGCACCGACTACCAGGCACCCCCGTGGTGGAACCCTTTCGCCACCGGGGAAGTCACCATCACCTACCAGGTGCGCAACGCCGGAAACCTGCGGCTGACCGCTTCCGGAGAAGCCGGCGCCGCAGGCCCCTTCGGGGTCGGACTCGGCGACCCGGTCCACAAAGACGTTCCCGAAATGCTGCCGGGAACCGTGTACGAATACACGCACACCATCCCGGACATCTATCCGCTGTTCTGGATCAACGGCGAAGTCACCCTCACCCCGCAAGCGGCACCGCAGTCCGCACAGACCCCCGACCTGCACCCGGTCACCCGCGGCGACTCCGTCATCGCCATCCCGTGGCTCCCGGTCCTCGCTGCGATCCTGCTCACCGCCGTGCTGATCTGGCGGCGCCGCCACGCCAAGCGCCGCTTCCAAGCCGCAGTGGCCGCCGCGGTCGCCGAAGCCCGCAAACAGGACGCCGCCCACCAGGGAGCACCGCAGACCACTGCCGCCGAGGCACCGGCCGACCCCACCACCGACTCCCCGGAGCAACAGCCCGACTCCGCCGCACACCAGGGCGGATCCGCCAACGAGCAGACCGAACCCGAGGAGCCCCGCTCATGACCCGACTCCGTCGGATGCTGCTCCTTGCCGTCGCGTTCCTGCTGTGCGCCACCACCCCAGCGGCCGCGCAACCCGCCGACCCGGGGTTCACCCTTGACGCGGCATCGGCCCGCATCGGCGACACCGTGCCCGTCCGCCTCTACGGCTGGCCCCAAGGCGTGGTCACCGTCCGCGTCTGCGGCGGCGGGGAATACATCGACTCCAGCGACTGCGCGGTCACCGACGCGATCACCGTGGCCATCAACGAGAACGGCGAAGGCCGTGGCCTGCTCACCATCACCGAACCGCCAGTGGGATGCCCCTGCGTTGTTGAAGCCCTGGACCTCACCGGGCAGCACCGGGCCACCGCCGAATTCCCCATCGAAGGCGTCCCCGTGCTCACCACCGAGGAACGCCAGCGCCGCATCGACGAACGCAACCCCGGCAGAGCAACCCGCCTGCTCGACGTCACCAAATTCCGGATCCTCACCGAAGACGGCCCGTGGTGGCACGACTGGGAGGCATGGTTCGGGCTCCCCGTCCAACGCACCGCCCAGCTCACCGTAACCAACATCGGAGTCGAACCGGTCACCGACCCCGTCGTCTCCGTCGCCGTGGGCCGCGGCACCCGAGCAACCACCCTCGTCTACCCGCCCCGGATCCGCGAACTCGAACCAGGCCACGAAGCCGTCTACGAATTCCCCGTCGACCTGCCTGCCCCGGTGATCGGCACGTACACGGTCCGCGGCGAGATCGCAGGCATGGACGAACCCGTGGAATTCGAAACCACCGTGAAAACCTGGCCGTGGGGACTCTTGGGCACGGGGGCGCTCCTCGCCGGATTCCTCGCCATGTGGCTGCTCTCCGGCTGGATCGTGGCAATCCTCCACCTCCTCGCCCGAATCACCCGCGCCCTGTCCCGGCTCTTCCGGAAAAACCGGACCGCACCGCCCCCCGGCCCGGACACTGCCGCCTTACCGGCTACAGAACACACCCCCTCCCCGTAGCTGCCGGGCCACCAGCAGCGGACCGCCGCGCCCCGAGCCTGCCCGTGCCCGGAAACGGACTCACCCGGCCACGGAGGGGAACCGGCAAACCCGGCACGCCGATAAGCTTTTGGCATGGCAGCGACCAAGACCTACCTCACGGGTGTCAAACCCACTGGTGAACCCCACTTGGGCAACTACCTCGGCGCGATCAAACCCGCCCTCGAGGCCGCGCGCGAGTACGACGCGTTCTACTTCATCGCCGACTACCACGCGCTCACCACCGTCCGCGACCCCGAGGCGATGAGGCACAACATCCGGTCGGTCGCCGCCACCTGGCTGGCCTGCGGTCTCGACCCGGAACGCACGGTCCTCTACCGGCAATCCGACATTCCCGAGACGTTCGAACTGACCTGGATCCTCTCCTGCGTCACCGGCAAAGGCCTGATGAACCGCGCCCACGCCTACAAGGCCGCGCGCGACCGCAACGCCGCCGCCGGAGTCACCGACCTGGACGCCGGCATCAACATGGGGCTGTACAACTACCCCATCCTCATGGCTGTCGACATCCTCATCATGGAGACCGACCTGGTCCCGGTCGGCCGCGACCAGGCCCAGCACGTCGAATACGCCGCTGACATCGCAGGGTCTTTCAACCACCTGTTCGGGGACGGCTACACCTTCCGCATCCCCCAAGGAGTCTTCCCCGAAGGGGACGCGAGCGTGCTGCCCGGCATCGACGGGCGCAAGATGAGCAAGTCCTACGACAACCACATTCCGCTGTTCCTGCCCGAGAACAAGCTGAAGAAGCTCATCCGCCGCATCCCCACCGACAGCACCCCGGTGGAGGCGCCCAAAGACCCGGACTCCTCTGTCGTCTTCCAACTGCTCACCCACTTCGCTGACGCCGAGCAGATCGCCGAGACCCGCAAACGCCTCGAAGCGGGAGGCATGGGCTGGGGAGAGTTGAAGAACGACCTCTTCGAAGCGATCAACACCGAGATCGCCCCGATGCGGGAACGCTACGAGGAGCTCATGGCCTCCGGCAGTGAACTCGACGACGTGCTGGCCGAAGGCGCCCGCCGTGCCCGCGAACGCGCCCAACGTGTCCTCGCCCAAGTGCGCGCCGCAATCGGCATCGACTAGCTTCCACACCCGAAGCAGCATCACGGGCCTTCACCACGAAGGCCCTTTCCTCTACCAAGCTCCTTTACCAGGGCAGCGGCTGCCGTTTGGCCGGAAACGGCCACCAGCCTCAGAAGAGCAGAGGAAGCGGAGACGATAGGAAAGTCCCGGTTTCTCATCGTCTGTCTCCTGGAGTGGTGATGCCGCCCCAGCCCGACGCCGCACCTCCCCCGCTGCCCCCGGAACTCGCGCCGCTGCTGCCCACAGACCCGGTGACGATCGGCCCGTTCCGTGTCATAGGCCGATTGGGCTCGGGAGGAATGGGCGCAGTCTACGGAGCCTTGGACGCGGAGCACCGCTGCGTGGCAGTCAAGGTGATCCACGCCGAGCACGTCCGCCGGCCGGAATACCGGGAACTGTTCGCCCGGGAAGCCGAACTGGTGTCCCGCATCGACGCCGAATGCACGCCCCGGTTCCTCGGCGCCGACCCGAACGCCCCAGAGCCGTGGCTGGCCACCGAGTTCGTGCCGGGGCGCACCCTGCAGCAGCATGTGCGCGAATTCGGTCCGCTGGACGAGGCAGCGCTGCGGGCGTTCGCCGCGGGCACGGCCGAAGCACTGGCAGCGATCCACGCGGCTGGCGTGGTACACCTCGACGTCAAACCCGGCAACATCATGCTGGCCCCGGACGGGCCGAAAGTGCTCGACTTCGGGATCGCCCGGGCCATCGGCGACACCACAGACAAGAACGTGTATGGCACACCGGGATGGGCTGCCCCGGAACGTCTCGACCGGCAGCCAGGCACCCCGGCGGCCGACATGTTCGCCTGGGGCGGCCTCATCGTGTTCGCGGCCACTGGACGCTCGCCGTTCGGCACGGGAACTTCCGCGGAGCTCTTAGAGCGGGTGCGCGCCGGCGACTGCGACCTGACCGGAGTCCCTGAAGAGCTCATGGAACTCGTGGCCCGCGCCCTGTCGACCGACCCCGAGGCGCGGCCCACCGCGGTAGAAGCGTTCCACACCGTGCTGGCTCTGGACACGGTCGCGGCGGACGCCATCGAGGAACCCGGCGAAGACGCCGCTGCCATCCACCGGAAGCGGCTGCGCGCCCTGCTGCACCGGGTGTGGACCGGGTTCGACGCGGCCGGGCACCGCCCCGAACTGTGGATGGCGCTCGGGACAGCGGCAGGCGGGGTGGGCGTCGCCGCCGGTGGGGCTGCGGCCCTCGCCACCCAAGGAACCGCGGGCGGCGGCGCAGCAGCGGGCAGCGGGAAGCTCGTCGGCACGGCAAGCGCCGCCGGGGGAGGAGCATCCTGGGGCGCTGGCGCGGGAACACTCACGAAAAGCGCAACCGTCACCGCCGCCGGAACCGGGCTGAGCGGTAAAGCAATGCTCACCGTCGCTGCCGGAGCCACCGCTGCAGCGGTGGCTGGAGGATGGCTTGTCGGACGCGCTGTCACCGACCAGCCGCTGCTGCCCTTCACCGACCCCGAACCGAGCGCGACTGCTGCCCTGGCACCATCCCCGGAGGAAGACGAAAAAGAAGGACAAGAGGTTCGCTTCCGCAACTTGACGCTGTGGTTCCCCGAAGACTGGACCGTCCACGTCATCGAGGACATCGAATTCGTCGGGTTCGGCCCCGACCATGAGGGCAGGGAAATCGTGGACGACTGGATCGCTGCCCATCCCCCCGGCAACCCCGGCTGTGCCGAGGTTGACTGGAATCACTGGGAATGGCCTGCTGCTCTCGTGGAATGCCCCCACATCCGAATCCTCGGTCCGGGAGGCATCACCTATGGAGGCGCAGTGTATGAGCCGATCACCGAAGAACCCGATGCGGGGTTGTTCGCCCCGTCCCAGAATCCCTTGCCCTGCATCCCCGGAATCGACGCGTACGAGGCTGATCCCGCGTCTTTCCCGGGACAGTCCCCTCTCGTCGAGGAACTCGCCCCGGTCGGCGACCGCAGCGCCCTCTACCGGGAATACCTGACGCCCTGCGGCAACCCTGACGGCAGGGACCCGGAACTGCTCTACTACACCCAGCGGAGCTGGTTCCTGCCCGAATCCCAGATCCTCATCGTCGACGAATACGGGATCGAGGACATCGACGCCATCCTCGCCGACGGCGAGTTCGCTTCCAGAAGCGAGGAAGACTAGCCCTGCGGCAAGCGCTCTGCCGGAAGGCGCTGCGACACCTGTGCGCTTAGGCGGCCACCACCGGCTCACCTTCCAGGGCCACGTCTGCCTCAGCCAGCTCCCGCAGAGCCTTCTCCGTGGTTGCGCGGGACACCCCTGCGGTCATTCCCAGCAGCACTCGCGCCTGGAACCCGGCCCGGACCGCGTCCAAGGCAGTAGCCCGCACACAGTGGTCGGTGGCAATACCCACCACGTCCACTTCGGTGATCCCGTGCTGCCGCAGCCACTCCTCCAAAGACACGCCATCCGCGGTCTTCCCCTCGAAACCGCTGTACGCGGCCTCGTAGGCGCCTTTGTCGAACACCGCCTCGATCGGTCCGGTGACCAGGTTGGGGTGGAACTCCGCCCCCGGGGTGCCCGCCACGCAGTGCGGCGGCCACGAGTCCACAAAGTCGGGGTTGTCGGAGAAGTGGTCCCCCGGGTCGATGTGGCGGTCCCGGGTAGCCACGATGTGGGCGTACTGGCTGCCCTGCTTGGCCAGGTAGTCGGAGATAGCCGTGGCCACGCCGGCACCACCGGACACGGCCAGACTGCCGCCTTCACAGAAGTCGTTCTGTACGTCAACGACGATCAGTGCTTTCGCCATCGCAGATCTTCCTTCCTCGTGCGCCGGACCAGCTGAGCGGGAAACAAGCACCTCAGAGCGCTGGGCGCTGCTCGAAGACGGTGGGGATCGCGGGTTCGCCCCGCGACATTTGGCGCGCGGGCGCCGGAAGTTCCGCGACGCAGCGGACGTGCCGCTCCCGGGCTTCCTGAAGCGGCTCACGCCCCACGACCTCGCCGTTGCGCACCAGCGGAACCAGCAGAGGCCGCTCCAACGGAGTCAGCTCCGGTTCATGCACGAAGACCCGCTCCGACGTCGCCACCCCGTTGTCGTCGTAGCGGCGCACCGCCCACTTGCGCCCTCCCTTACTGGGTTTACCCACGGAACGTTTGGCCACCGGCGACAGCGGCGCGTCCGGGTCGTCGCTCTGGGCGCGCGCCACAAGCTTGTACACCAGGGACGCGGTCGGCACCCCCGACCCGGTGACCAGTGCGGTGCCCACCCCGTAGCCGTCGACCGGGGCGATCGCCAAGGCTTGGATGGAGTACTCGTCGAGGTCGCCGGTGACGATGATGCGGGTCTTCGCGGCCCCCTTCTCGTTGAGCAGCGCGCGCACCTTCACCGCCAGTTCTTCCAGGTCACCGGAGTCCAGCCGCACCCCGCCCAAGTCCGGACCAGCCAGTTCCACGGCGGTGTGCACCGCGCGCATCACCTCGTAGGTGTCCACCAGCAGCGTGGTTCCCGTCCCCAGCGATTCGAGCTGGGCAGTGAACGCGTGGCGCTCGCTGTCGTGCAGCAGGGTGAACGCGTGCGCGCTCGTCCCAGTGGTGGGAATCCCGTAGCGGCGCCCGGCTTCCAGGTTGGAGGTGGCGTTGAACCCCGCCAGGTAGGCGGCCCGGGCTGCGGCCACCGCGGCTTCCTCGTGAGTGCGGCGGGAACCCATTTCGATCAGCGGGCGCCCGTGCGCGGCGTTGACCATTCGCGAGGCCGCAGAAGCGATCGCACAGTCGTGGTTGTAGATCGACAGGGCCAGCGTCTCCAGCACCACGCATTCAGCGAAGGTGCCTTCCACCACCAGGATGGGGGAGCCGGGGAAGAAGCAGTCCCCTTCGGCATAACCCCAGATGTTTCCGGAGAACCGGTAGTCGGCGAGGAACGACAGGGTAGAGCTGTTGACGATCCCGTTCCGCTCGAGGAACTCCAAGACCTCGGGGGTGAAACGGAAGTGTTCGAGCGCATCGAGGAACCGTCCGGTCCCCGCGACCACACCGTAACGGCGCGTTTCCGGTAGTCGACGCGCGAACATTTCGAAAACACACCGCCGGTGCGCTGCGCCGCTGTGCAGCGCGGCCTGCACCATGGTCAGTTCGTAGTGGTCGGTGAGAAGCGCACTGCTCCAGCGTTCAGTCATGGTATTCCACCCTAGTTTGTGACTATGAGGAAGAAAACCGGTGAGGTGTCCCCGGACACTGCGGTCTCTTCCCACAATGGGAGGAGGTTTGAGGTGCGACACGTCGCCGGCGACGAACAAGAGAGTTAAAGAGAGGTGAGGCAACCGTGACCGCTATGCCGGTCGAACTCGACGAACCGCGGATCGGCGAGGACATCCGACCGGACCTGCCATGGGTCACCATCGTCTGGAACGACCCCGTCAACCTGATGAGCTACGTTACCTACGTCTTCCAGAAAGTCTTCGGATACCCCAAGGCCAAGGCGCAGAAGCTCATGGAAGACGTGCACTACAAAGGGAAGGCGGTCGTCTCCAGCGGTACCCGTGAGGAGATGGAGCGCTACGTCACCATCCTGCACCAGTACGGGCTCTGGGCGACGCTCCAGCAGGACAAGTGACCGACTGGAGGCAACTGTGACCGCGGAGGCCAACCGTTCATGACCGCCAAAATTCGCTCCGCGCCGCACGGCGGGGCACGGATCACGATCGGCCCGGACGAGGCCCAGCTCCTTCGCTCCATGGCCGACTTTCTGCTGCGCGTCGTGGAAGAACCCGAGCAGCAGGACGAGCTCGCCGCTCTCGTGGGCATCAGCAGCTCCGCCACTCAACCCGAAGACCCGGCACTGGCCCGCCTCTTCCCCGACGCCTACACCGACGACGCCGAGGCGGCCGCGGACTTCCGGCGCTACACCGAGAGCGACCTGCGCCGACACAAGCGGGAGAACGCCCGTCGCGTGGCCTCCGCGATCCCCGAGTGGGGCGGCGAGATCGTGCTCGACGCAGAGGACGTGCAAGCCTGGCTCCAAACCCTCACCGATGTGCGGCTGTACCTGGGGGTCCGGCTAGGCATAGAGACAGAGGAGGACGCCGACGCGCTTCGCGCTGCGGCCGTCCGCGACGAGTCGCTCGCCGCTGCCATGCACGTCTACGAATGGTTCACCTATGTCCAGGACTCCCTGGTCCGCGCGGTGTGGCAGGAGGAGTGACCGGGACCTGCCCGCTCCAGGCGGCGCGCGCCGCGGGCCGCACCTCCTGCACGACCGCCCTCCGCGACCAGGACACCCCACCTGTCGGGTAGGGAAAAAGTGGGGCTCGGCTAGGCTGAAAGCCATGCTGAGGATTGATCGCTCGATCTACGACAAGATCGTCGCCCATGCCCGACGAGACCACCCAGACGAGGCCTGCGGCATTGTGGCCGGTCCCGAGGGCAGCGACCGGCCCGAACGATTCATCGAGATGATCAACGCCGAACGCTCCCCCACGTTCTACCGTTTCGACTCACTCGAACAGCTCAAGGTGTGGCGGGAGATGGAGGAGCGGGGAGAAGAGCCCGTGGTGATCTACCACTCCCACACCTCCACCGAGGCGTACCCGTCACGAACCGACATCAGTTACGCTTCCGAGCCGAACGCCCACTACGTCCTGGTCTCAACCCGGGATCCCGAGACCGTCGAGTTCCGCTCCTACCGGATCGTCGACGGGGTCGTCACCGAGGAGCCAGTCGAGATCATCGACTAGCAAAGGTGAGAAGACACGCAGCCTGGAATCACCGGGGCGCCGCGCGTGTTGAACCTATCTGGCGGAGCGCCGCGCATCCGCCATCCGCGTCCACAGACTTCTAGACGGAGACACATCCATGGCCATCGAGGTCCGCATCCCGACCATCCTGCGCAATCTCACCGGTGGAGCCAAGGTGGTTGAGGGCGAGGGGAGCACTCTCGCCGAACTCATCACCAACCTGGACAAGAACCACCCCGGTATCGGTGAGCGCCTCGTCGAGAACGGACAACTGCGCCGCTTCATCAACGTCTACCTCAACGATGAAGACGTTCGTTTCCTCGGCGGGCTTGACACTCCGGTCAACGACGGTGACACGGTGACGGTTCTGCCGGCCGTCGCCGGCGGTATGCGCTGAGCGTCATGAGGTTCGATTCGCTTCTGGATTCGCTCGGCGGTACCCCCCTGGTCGGGCTGCCTAATCTGTCGCCCTCCCCCGAAGTGCGGCTCTGGGCCAAACTGGAGGACCGTAACCCGACCGGGTCGATCAAGGACCGCGCGGCGTTCTACATGATCGAGCAGGCAGAAAAGGACGGCCTGCTCACTCCGGGGTGCACCATTCTGGAGCCGACCTCGGGGAACACGGGGATTTCCTTGGCGATGGTCGCCCGGCTGCGCGGTTACAAGATGGTCTGCGTCATGCCGGAGAACACTTCCGCGGAACGCAGCCAACTCCTGCGCATGTGGGGCGCCGAGATCTACTACTCCCCGGCGGAAGGCGGCTCCAACGAGGCGGTGCGCGTCGCCAAACGGATGGCCGCCGAGAACCCCGACTGGGTGATGCTCTACCAGTACGGCAACCCGGCGAATGCCCGGGCCCACTACGAGACGACCGGCCCGGAACTCCTCGCCGACCTGCCGGAGATCACCCACTTCGTCGCTGGACTGGGCACGACCGGAACCCTCATGGGGGTCGGCCGCTACCTGCGGGAGCACCGTCCGGACGTCCAGATCGTGGCCGCTGAACCCCGCTACGGGGAGCTCGTCTACGGTCTGCGGAACCTTGACGAAGGGTTCGTGCCCGAGCTTTACGACGAGACGATCCTCAGCAGCCGCTACTCTGTCCCCTCCGACGCGGCACTGCGCCGCACCCGGGAGCTCCTCGACAAAGAGGGGATCTTCGCGGGCATCTCCACCGGAGGGGTCCTGCACGCCGCCCTCGGCGTGGCACAGAAGGCCGTCAAAGCAGGGCAGCGTGCCGATATCGCATTCGTCGTCGCTGACGCAGGCTGGAAGTACCTGTCCACCGGCGCCTACGAAGGCACGCTGGAAGAGGCTGCGCAGCGGCTCGAAGGCCAGCTCTGGGCCTGAACCGTCCTACCGGTGCACCCTGCGCGCAAGGCGCACGCACCGGTAGGACAGCAACCCGCCCCCTGCCCGTTCGCGGAAAGACGGCGTTCGATTCAATGGTCCCCATGACCCGCTTCGACTCCGCGACCGAGGTCGTTCGCGTCGGTGAGAATCGATATGCCGTCGAACTCGATCCCGGATACCTCATCGGGACCGCAATGAACGGCGGCTACCTCATGACGGTGCTGCAACGGTCCGCACTCGCCGAATCCGACCACCTGCACGCGGTCTCCTCCTCTTACCACTTTCACCGTCCCGCTAGCAGTGGACCGGCCGAGATCGAGACCCGGGTGCTCAAACGCGGGCGGACCGTCACCACCGTCCAGACCACCCTCTTCCAAGAAGGGCGGACGATCCTCACCGGCACGCTCGCCACTGCCACGCTCGATCCGCACGCCGAACCACGCTACGCAGCCCCTCAGCCCGCTATCCCTCCCCAGCACCAGTGCCGAAGAGTCGACCCCCGGCAGAGCCACCTGCCTGACGACGGATTCCTCGCCCGGGTCGACGTGGACTTCAGCCCGGACAGCTACGCGGCACTCGCGCGGGAACGTACCGTAACCACCCCTGAACTGTGCGGATATGTCGACCTGAGTGCACGGGACGGCGGCTCCGCGAAAGACCCGCTGGCATTCCTCCCGCTCGCCGTGGACGCGCTGCCGCCCATCGTCAGTCTCCTGGTGGACTGGAGCTGGGCGCCCACCGTCGAACTCACCTGGCACCTGCGTGCAATCCCCGAACCGGGGCCGCTGGCCTTCCGCTCCACCTGCGCCCTGGTCAGCGACGGCTGGTTCGATGAGAACGTCGACCTATGGGATGCCAGGGGACGCCTTGTTGCACAGAGCCGCCAATTAGCCCGGGTCGGCCGCTGACGGCACCCGGCGGTGAGGAAAAACTGTGGCCTACATCGCCTAAGTAACGGCTCACAGTCCGTACCTATCGTGTTGGTACATGGGGTACACCGTAACCACCTGGAAAACCCGGAGAAACTCTCCGTGACACAGTGACGTCTCTGCGGCAGCAGACGTCTTCACCGAAAAGGTTGTGCGACGTGCGACTCACCATCATCGGCTCCTCGGGGAGCTTCCCCGGACCTGCCGGACCCGCGTCCTGTTATCTCGTGGAGGCTGACGGGTTCCGGCTGCTACTCGACCTGGGCAATGGAGCGCTGAGCACCCTCCAGCGCCACGTGGACATGTACACCATCGATGCGGTCTACCTTTCGCATCTGCACGCCGACCACTGTTTGGACTTGTGCCCCTACTGGGTGGCCCGCACCTACCACCCTGACGGCCCCCGGCCCCGCATCCCCGTCTACGGCCCTACCGGGGTCGCCGATCGGATGGCCCAGGCGTACGGGCTGGACCCCCACCCCGGGATGCGGGAAACCTTCGACTTCCGCGAACTCAGCCCCGGTACTTTCCGTATCGGCCCGTTCACGGCAACCGTGGACCACGTCAACCATCCCATCGAAGCGTTCGGTATCCGCCTTGAGCACAACGGTGCAGTCCTCACCTACTCGGGGGACACCGGGGCCTGCAGCGAACTCGTGGAACTGGCCCGGGACGCTGACTTGTTCCTGTGCGAAGCCTCCTTCCACGACCACCGGGAACACCCCAAGGACATGCACTTGACCGGCAGCGAAGCGGGTGAGCAGGCCACCCGGGCCAACGCCCGCCGTCTGCTGCTCACCCACCTGGTGCCGTGGAACGACAACGAGTGCACCCTCGCCGAAGCGCGCAGCACCTACAACGGGCCGATCAGCCTCGCCGTTTCCGGGGAGGTCTACGAGATCACCGCGGGCGGCTGAGCCCGGCAAGAAGCTGACGGAAAATCGTCCGCAAACCGGTGCACCCCACCGAAACCCGGTGACATTTCGGACAAGTGGCTCTGCCCTCTGAGCCACGCCGATAGGCTCGACAGCATGCCTCGACCTGATGGACGAACCCCAAACCAACTGCGTCCGGTGCGCATCACCCGCAACTGGCTCCGGCACGCGGAAGGATCAGCGCTCATCGAGTTCGGTGAGACACGCGTGCTCTGTGCTGCAACCGTGGAAGAGGGCGTCCCCCGCTGGCGCCGCGGCACCGGGGAAGGCTGGGTCACCGCCGAATACGCCATGCTGCCGCGGGCTACTGACACCAGAAGTGCTCGTGAGTCGGTCAAAGGCAAGATCGGAGGCCGCACTCACGAGATCTCCCGCCTCATCGGACGTTCGCTGCGTGCAGTCGTCGACTTCAAAGCGATGGGGGAGTACACCATCACCCTCGACTGCGATGTGCTCCAAGCCGACGGTGGGACTCGGACCGCCGCTATCACCGGCGCCTACGTGGCCCTGGTCGACGCCGTCCGCTACCTGCGCAAGCAACTGGACCTGAAAACCAATCCGCTGACCGGCTCTGTCGCCGCCGTCAGTGTCGGCATCGTGCAAGGGCAGCCCCGGCTGGATTTGAACTACTTGGAGGACTCGGTGGCGGAGACCGACATGAACGTCGTCGTCACCGGGACCGGGGAGTTCATCGAGATCCAGGGCACTGCCGAGAACGCTCCCTTCGACCGGAAACTGCTGGACACGCTTTTGGACCTGGCTGTTGCCGGGTGCGCTGAACTCACCGAGATCCAGAAGAAGGCACTGTCAGAGTGAGCCGTATCAGCACTCTTGTCCTCGCCACCCGTAACCGCAAGAAGATCCCTGAACTGCGTTCCATCTTGGGCGAGGTCGGGCTGGATATCGAAGTGCGCAGCCTCGACGGCTACCCGGACGCTCCCGAGGTGGCCGAGACGGAAGCGACGTTCACTGGTAACGCGCTGCTCAAGGCTCGCGCAATCGCGGAGCACACCGGGCTTCCTGCGGTGGCGGACGATTCAGGGCTGCGGGTCGACGCGTTGAACGGAATGCCCGGTGTCCTGTCTGCCCGCTGGTCGGGCAGGTTCGGGGCGCAGCACGGTGACCGGGATGCGGCCAACCTCGAGCTTGTCTTGGACCAGCTTGCGGATGTTCCGCCGGAGCGTCGCGGGGCCGAGTTTGTCTGTGCCGCGGCGTTGGCTCTCCCCGACGGGGAGGAGCACGTGGTGGAAGGGGTACTGCGCGGCAGTCTGACCACTGAGCCGCGTGGGAAGAACGGTTTCGGCTACGACCCGATTTTCGTGCCGGAAGGGTATACGCAGACCACCGCGGAGATGAGCCCGGAGGAGAAGAACGCGATCAGCCATCGGGGTGTCGCGTTCCGCGCTTTGGCCAAGAAGATCCGGGAGCTGGGCTGAGCGTGCGTGGCAGGGAAGACAGGGGCAGGCGGGACGCAGCTTCTCGCCGGTCCCTGAGTCCGTTTCACTGAGGAGTTGCTCCCGTCCAGTACGGGTAGTGGTGCGCAACGGGAAAGACCCGAGAAACCTGCATTTGCCCAGATAGACGGGTATAATGGAAGGTGAAGAGAGGGCAGGGCGGAAGGTGTTCGGTCCTAGCCCTGCGTCCCGCCGCGGCGGGATGGTCAGAGCACCATCCGAGGCGGGCTATACTCGAGTGTCGGACGTCCGGGAACTGAAC